>DCJL01000039.1:0-44003 GCA_002320035.1 Clostridiales bacterium UBA1701
TGAATTCCCCCCATATCCCGTACAGTGGGATATGGGGGGAATCAGATATATGCTCTGCATTGCCGCCCTTCCGGTGGGACGGGGAATAAAAGCTCAGCCATTCGGCGGCCTGTATTCAGAAAGAATTTTTTCCAGCGCTTTATTGCCCCGCAGAAACGCATATTCATCCTGGGTCTCAATTTCAGAAATAATTGCGTTTATAAAACTTTCTCCAACATTTTTGAAGTTTTTTTTCGCGGGAATTCTGTAATACAGCGGGGAGGCTTCCACGTTCCAAGGCTTTTGGGCCTCTATGAGTGCCGCTTTTATAAGCGAAAGTCTTTGGCTTTCATCTTTCCTGTATATTGAAAGGGACAGGTGCGGAACCACGGCTCCGTAGGACCAAAGCCCGAAAAGGCGGGTCATTTCCCCGGCGATTTCCGCGATCTGATCGGCTTTGTCCGAGTTTCCGCTTTGCTCTTCCAGTTCAAGCAGCTTGTTCAGGTAAGCCTGCAGCCTTATCAGGTTCTGGATGAGTTTGCCCTCAAGATAAACCGCTGCCGCGTCCGCGTCCTCCTCTTTGGAAAGAATGGTTACCTGGAGCATGGCCTTGTCAAGGTCGATATCCGGAATTTCGCGCAGCAAAAGGCTGGCCTTATCAAAGTTTTGCATTTGAATATACTTTGAGGCGAGCATGTAAAGGGCTGAGAGCCTCAGCTTTTCATCCCCGCTGTCGGCGCTCCGCTCAAACCAGGCGATAATTTTCCCATCGTACTCATTTTTTTGCACCCCATGGGCTTGCGATAAAGTCAAAGCGCCGTTAAGTATGGCTGCGGCCATGTAGAGCATCGAGCCGCAATGGGGATATTCCCGTATTTTCTGCTCTGCCATTTCAAAAGCGGCCGCTATGCTCTCGTTCAGCGCCACTTCCGAAAGCTTGTTTGAGAAAATTGCGATCTCAAGCTCTGTCAATTCTTCCCGGAAGGAAAAAAGCTCATTCATGTCGATTTTCAGCAGCCTGGCAATGGCCGGGAGAAGCGTGACATCGGGATAGGTGCTGCCCTTTTCCCATTTGTTTACGGCCGGAGCGCTTACCCCAAGGTAGTTTGCAAGCTGCTCCTGAGTTAAGCCAATCTCTTTTCTATGCGTTTTTATCTGCTGGCTGATATTCATGATTAAAACCTCCTGTCCGCTATCAGTGCGCAAGGGACAACATGCCTGGCGGCTGAAAGCACGACCCATTTATTCCCGGACTTGACGGGCTGCTCCTGTGGAAATTTTATCTTACCGCCGAAAACCGTGTTTCTCCTTATAAACCGATGCGATGATTCTATTATAGCTTGGGCGGCAGCCGGTTTCAATTGAGCGCTTGTTAGGCTTTGATCCCGGAAAATTAACCGGAAATAAAACAAAGAAAATCCGCCCGTGCAGCCGCCGCAAAGAGGCCGCACAGGCGGATGTTTTGCTTTCTGCCTGACTACACCAGCTTCCCGTTTTTGTCCGTGTAGATAACGGGGGCCATTCCGCTTATCAGAAGGACCATGTCCTCATAATCCACCTCCTGGTTCGTGCGGCTGTATATGGGCCGGACTTTTACCTCGCCGCTGATGTTGCCGAAGACGGCGGCGCTGGGCATCTGGCTCTCGATAAAGCCGCGCAGGCGGGAAAAGAGCTCCGGACCGTCGGCAACGCAACCCAGGAAAACGCCGTTTATGAACACGCCCTGGGCCAGCTTCACCCCGGTCACCGAGCGCAGGGCCGCATCGGAGAGGACACGGCCGTCGCCCTCCGCCGGGTGCAGAGACAGGGCAAGCCTCCGCGACACCGCAGGGCTTGCGGCGGGCCCGGAAACGATCTCTTCTGCCGCAGCCGAGGCCACCGTGCGGCTTTTGTCCACGGCAAAAGGAGAGTAGAGCCCGGGCATTTCACAGCCGTTGACCCATACCCGGCAGCACAGGTCCATGTTCGAGCCCAGCGCAAACAAAAGCGCGAAAACCCCCAGGGCAAGCTTTTTCCACATATGAAAACCACCTCCGTGGTTAACATAATATAAAAAAGTTCTCCGGTCAAGCGCTTCGACAAAACTGGTTAAAACAATCTTTTTTTCCTCAGGTGCCGGCAGTCACAAGGGCTTCCAGCTCGGTTACAGACACCTCAAAGGCAGTTTTTTCCACTGGGCCCTCATCGGTGACTTTTATGTAGCCCCGGCTCTGTATGCGTCCCTCCAGGCATACCTGGGTGCCGACGGGCCATTGGGCCGCCTCCCGGGCTCTGGAGCCCCAGCAGATACAGGGGAGGTAGTCTGAGCGGCCGTAGCGCCGGTTTACCGCCAGCATCAGGTCGCATATATCCCGGCCCATGGGGGTCGTGCGGGGATTTGGCTCTTTGCAGAGAGCGCCCCGGAGACGGACCAGGTTCATATCCTCCTCGTCGCAGAAGCAGAGCTCTCTGGCATAGACGGTAATGACGAGTTTTGCGCCCTGGCCCCGGCGGTTATTGAAGCTGCGGAGCTGCCCGGTGACGCATAGCTTTTCCGCGTCTCCTGGCTCCAGGGCGGCCAGCTTCTCCTGATGCAGGACGATATTGACGGTGTCCGTGTTGCCGGATAGGCGGCGAATTTCCAGAGGGAAGCTGTAAAAGTCCTGTCCCCGGCTGCTGTGGGAATAGACCGGGGGCCCCGCCATATGGCCGCAGAGCCTGGTGTAATTATTTTCTGATATCATGTCCATGGTCGTGCCGTCCTTTTCGTTGAGATACTTAAATCTATTCCCGAGCGGCACTTGAATATAACCGGAAAAACGGTTATAATACGGAGGAAAAACAGAAGGAGATTTGTGTTATGGATATAAAAGAGATCCTTGAAAAGTGCGACCATACCCTTCTCAGAGTGGACTGTACATCCGACGAGATCCGCGCCCTTTGCGACCAGGCCATAAAATATCACTGCGCCAGTGTCTGCATCCCGCCGTGTCATGTGGCTGGAGCCAAGCGCTACGCGGGCGGCAGGCTTAAAATCTGCACGGTGATCGGCTTTCCCAACGGTTATATGAGCACTGCCGCAAAAGCCTTTGAGGCGGCTGACGCGGTAAAAAACGGGGCGGATGAGATTGACATGGTGATTAACCTCTCCATGGTGAAGGACGGTTGCTGGGTCGATGTTGCCAAGGATATTGCCGCCGTGCGTGACGCCTGCCCGGGTAAAATTCTGAAAGTAATCATTGAATGCTGCCTGCTCACAGAAGAGGAAAAGGTCCATATGTGCGATATCGTTTCCCGCAGCGGAGCGGATTTCATTAAGACCTCCACCGGTTTTTCCAAGGGCGGCGCTACCCGGGAGGACGTGAAGCTTATGCGGGAGAACTGCCTGGAGAGCGTGAAAGTAAAGGCCGCGGGGGGCATATCCTCGCTGCAGGACGCGGAGGATTTCATCGCCCTGGGTGCCGAACGGCTGGGTACCAGCCGCATTGTCAAGCTCGCCATGGAGCAGGAAAAGCTGGAGGGTGCGCCGCAGGGGGATTACTGAGCGGACAGAAGCGTTCGGAGCCTTTCGCACAGAGCGATGCCTGGTACAGACAGGCAGAGCCACATGAGCAGAAATCTGGGGCAAATCTGCCCCAGAAGATTATAGGGCAGGGAAGAGTAGTCCCAGATCTGCCAGCCCAGGCGCAGATTTACGATGCAGCCGGTCAGAAATTCTACCGTGGTTATGGCGGCGGCGCTGAGGATCCATTTTTGGATGAGGGCTATGTCCGCGGCACTTATCAGGTACATCAGTGTAAAGCAGAGACCGCCGCAGAGGATCATGCTCCAGTGGGTCCAGCCCCGCCAGACGATTTCCAGAAGGCCGTACAGCAGCCCGCCCACGGAGTAAATCAGTATCAGTTCCGTTTCCATCAACTCCCTGTAATAGCTTTTCCCGGTCTGGGCATTTTAATCCGTCCGGCGGAATATATTTTAGAGAAAAGGCTTGACAAGGCGCGCTTAAACTGGTATATTAACAGGGCTAAAATAAAGTAGGTGCGGCATCCCCGACCTCACCCGGCAGCCAAAGGCCAGCCGCGGTCAATAGAAGCAGCGCCCCTTAGGGGGAGTAACGATGTTTTTATGCGCGGATGCTGTGCGTCCGCGCTTTTTATTATCCGGAGGTGTTTCATATCGCAAACGCTGTTCATCAAATCAACGAGGAGATCAAAGACAAGGAAATCCGCCTGATTGGCGACGAGGGCGAGCAGCTTGGTATTATGTCTGCCGACGAGGCGCTCAGGATTGCCGCTGAACGGGAAATGGATCTGGTCAAGATCTCTCCGGGCTCCAATCCTCCCGTCTGCAAGATCATGGATTACGGCAAATTCCGCTTCGAGCAGGCCAAGAAGGAAAAAGAGGCCAAGAAGAATCAGCGGATCATTGAAATCAAGGAAATCCGCATGTCTCCCGGCATCGGTGAGAACGACTTCAATACCAAGCTCAAGAATGCGCAGAAGTTTCTTAACGACGGCGACAGGGTCAAGGCTTCCGTGCGCTTTCGCGGCAGGGAGATGGCCCATACCGATATTGGGGCTGAGCTTTTGAAGAACTTTGCGGACAAGTGCGCGGAGATAGCAAATATGGACAAGGCGCCCAAGCTTGAAGGCAGGAACATGTCCATGTTCCTCTCTCCTAAGCCTCAGGCCCCGGCCAAAAAGCCGGCAAAGCCCAAAACCCCCAAGACCTCCGAGGCGGAGGGATAAGCCCATATACAGCAGGATGTTCCCTGTATAACCCAGTTACGGAAGGAGAAATTTATCATGCCCAAACTGAAAACCCACAGCGGTGCAAAAAAGAGATTTAATCTCACAAAGACCGGCAAGGTAAAACGCGCACACGCATTTAAAAGCCATATCCTCACCAAGAAGGACACCAAGCGCTGCCGCCGCCTGCGCTCCGAGGCTTATGCCGATGTGACCAACGAGGCGACCATCAAGAAAATGATCCCTTATAAATAAGGGCAGACGGTATATAGGAGGATAATCAAATGGCAAGAGTTAAAGGCGCAATGATGACCCGCAAGCACAGAAACAAGGTTCTTGGTCTTGCAAAGGGCTACTGGGGCAACAAGTCCCGTCACTATAAAATGGCAAACGAGCAGCTGATGAAGTCCGGCCGCTATGCTTACATTGGCCGTAAGCAGAAGAAGAGAGACTTCCGCAAGCTGTGGATCACCCGTATCAGCGCCGGCTGCAAGATGAACGGCATGAACTACTCCACTTTCATGCACGGCCTGAAGCTGGCCGGTGTCGACATGAACCGCAAGATGCTCTCTGAGACTGCGATTCATGACCCCGCCGCTTTTACCGCTCTCTGCGACATGGCGAAGAGCGCAAAGTAATTTCTGGATCATAACGAAACCGCCGCTGATATCAGCGGCGGTTTTAAGTCGTTGACAAAGGCCAGAGGCCTTTGTCTGTGCGCTGAGGCGGATAAAACCGCCTCCAAAATATTTCCTGATTAATATTTCTTGCGTTGACAGGCAATATGAAGTATTATGTCCCTATGGATATGAAAGTGAGGAGCAAAAGCGGCCTTGCCGCTGCATATAAGCTCTGCCCCTTTGCCCATTTCCTCGCCCTTCTGAGCGGCGCGGTTATTTTGCTGCATCTTGTTACAAGGGGAAACCGGGAGCTGATGACAAAGCTGGCGTCGGGCCTTGTGCGCCCTTTGCACGGCTGGCTTGCCACGCTCTGTGCGGGCTATGGAGGCTCTGTGGCGGAGCTTGTGATCTATACTTTTTCAGTGTCCATTTTGATTTACACAATTTTTGAAGCGGCCCGTATTGTAAGAGGTGGCCGGCGACTGGTACGGGCGTACCGGCTGGTAATGTCGCTTCTGGCTCTGGGGCTTTTTGTCTACGCACTTTTTTGCCTCATGTGGGGCGTATATTATTACGGGGATGATTTTGAGACTGCCAGTGGCCTTGAGGCAGGGGCGATAAGCACAGAGCAGCTTGAGACGGTGACCGCCTATTTTGCCGCCCTGTCCAATGATTTCAGCCGAAAGGTCCCCCGGGACGGTTCAGGCCGCTATGACGGAGACAGGATAGAGATATTGAACCGTTCCTCGGAGGTCTATGATAATATTGTGGAGAAATTCCCCTGCCTGGCCGGGCCCAAGGTGGATGTTAAGCCTTTTGCGCTGTCCCGCCTGATGAGCTACACGGATTTTACCGGTTTTTTCTTCCCCTTTACCGGGGAGGCCAACGTGAACATGGACTTTCCCCCGGCCCTTTTCCCCTCAACGGTGGCCCATGAGCTGGCCCACCAGAGGGGCGTCGCGAAGGAGCAGGAGGCCAATTTCGCCGCTGTGCTGGCGAGCCTCGCGTATGGGGACGCGGACTATTGCTATTCTGCCTGCCTTCTGGCCTATACCCATCTTGGCAACGCCCTGTACCGCGCGGACCGGGAGGCATGGCGGGAGATCTACGAGAGCCTGGACGAAAATGTCATGGCGGATTTTGCTGCCGCCCGGGAATACTGGGCCCAATTTGAGACTCCGGTGCAGGAGCTTACAAACAGCGTATACGAGGGATTTCTGCAGAGCTACGGCCAGAAGCTGGGCATGAAAAGCTACGGGGCCTGCGTGGATCTGCTTGTGAACTATTATTATGGGGACGCCCTCGAATATCTGAACGAATGATAAAAGCAGCTCCCATCATACGGGAGCTGCTTTCCTGTGGCGCAGGAGGGGCGGATTCCCGCTCACCCGGCCTGCCGAAGACAGGCTCAGTTTTTCAGGCTGTGCAGGGGGGCGGGAATACGGCCGCCCCGGGCGATGAACTCTGCGGCAGAACCGGCGTGCAGGGGCATGATGGGGGCCGAGCCCAGAAGACCGCCGAAGTCGATTTTATCGCCTACGGTCTTGCCCTTTGCGGGGATGAGGCGCACGGCGGTGGTCTTGTTGTTGACCATGCCGATGGCGGCCTCGTCCGCTATGATGGCGGAGATGGTCTCAGCGGAGGTGTCCCCAGGGACGGCGATCATGTCAAGGCCCACGGAGCAGACGCAGGTCATGGCTTCCAGCTTGTCTATGGACAGAGCCCCGGCCTCCACGGCGGAAATCATTCCCGCATCCTCGGAGACGGGGATAAAGGCTCCGGACAGGCCGCCCACATGGCCGGAGGCCATCACGCCGCCCTTTTTAACCGCGTCGTTCAAAAGGGCCAGAGCCGCGGTGGTGCCGTGGCCGCCGCATTTTTCAAGGCCCATGATCTCCAGAATTTCTGCCACGCTGTCCCCAATAGTGGGTGTGGGCGCCAGGGACAGGTCAACCACGCCAAAGGGAACAGCAAGCCGCCGGGAGGCCTCCTGGGCTACAAGCTGGCCCATACGGGTTATCTTGAAGGCGGTTTTTTTAATCGTCTCCGCCACGGTGTCAAAGCTCTTGCCCCGGCAGTCCTTCAGCGCGTGGGCCACAACGCCCGGGCCGGACACGCCCACATTGATGACACATTCCGGCTCGCCGACCCCGTGAAAGGCGCCGGCCATAAAGGGATTGTCCTCCACGGCGTTGGCGAATACCACAAGCTTCGCGCAGCCTATGGGGTCAATGTTCGCTGTCCGGCGGATAATGCGGCCCATAAGGGCCACTGCGTCCATATTGATACCCGCTCTGGTTGAGGCCACGTTTACACTGGAACAAACAAGCTCCGTCTGGGTGAGCGCCTGGGGGATGGAGCGGATAAGGCGCAGGTCGCTGTCGGTAAAGCCTTTGTGGCAGAGGGCAGAGAAACCGCCAATGAAATTCACGCCCACCGCTTTCGCGGCTTTGTCCAGCGTCAGGGCGATGGGAGAGTAGTCCTCCGCCGTGCAGCTGGCGGCCACAAGGGAGATGGGACTCACAGAGACGCGCTTGTTGACGATAGGGATGCCGAACTCCCGCTCAATGGCGCAGCCGGTTTCTACCAGCTTTTCCGCCCGGCGGCAGATTTTCTCGTATATCCGCTCGCAGCAGACATTGATATCTCTGTCGGCGCAGTCGAGAAGGCTGATGCCCATGGTCACGGTGCGCACGTCCAGATGCTGCTGGTCTATCATGTCTATGGTCTGCAGTATTTCGCTGCTGTTTATAAGATAGCTCATAGTCAATGCCTCAAATTCTGTGCATGGCCTCGAAGATATCCTGCCGCTGGACATGGATATCAAGGCAGCGCTCCGCACCCTTTTCCTGGAGGAAACGGGAGAGCTGATCAAAAGGCGTGGTGCAGTCGGCCAGGTCAACCAGCATGATCATGGCAAAATATTCCTGCATAAGGGTCTGGCTGATGTCCAGTATGTTTATCTCCTTCTGGGCCAGCAGCGCCGTCACATAGGCGGTGATGCCCTTGGAGTCCTTGGCGAAAACGCTGACGATTGCTTTCATTGTCTGTCCTCCGTATGTAAATATAGAAACATTATACGCGAAAAGCGGCAAATTTCAAGAGCGGCGCGGAATATGTTGCGAAAACGGCCATGGCGTATTATAATTAATATACAATTTTTATCGGCTTTGCCGGCGCCGTTTTTGTAACGGCGGCTTGGCAGAAGGAGCAAAAAGCATGAACAAACAGGAACTTATGGAGCTGCTGAAAAGTGTGGCCTCGGGGGATACTCTTGTCGAGGATGCGGCGCTGAAGCTTAAAATGCAGCCCTTTGTAGAGATAGGCGACTATGCCAAGGTGGATTTTCACCGGGGCATCCGTCAGGGGGTGCCTGAGGTCATATACGGCGCGGGCAAGACAAAGGAGCATATTCTGGACATTTCCCGGGCGATGCTCTCCAACGGGCAGAAAAGCGTACTCATAACCCGTCTCTGTCCGGAGGCGGCGGCGTTTATAAAAAAAGAGCTTCCTCTGGACTATAATGAGCTCTCTAAAACCGGTGTGATCGGCCCGCTGCCGGAGCCGGATGGTAAGGGGACGGTAGTGGTGGCTACCGGTGGCACCAGCGACATTCCCGTGGCAGAAGAGGCGGCGGTGACGGCTGAGGTGCTGGGAAATTCTGTTACCCGGCTTTACGATGTGGGTGTGTCCGGAATCCACAGGCTTTTATCACACATGGAGGATATAATGAGCGCCCGGGTCATTGTGGCTGTAGCCGGAATGGAAGGGGCGCTGCCCTCGGTTATCGGCGGCCTCGCGGACTGCCCTGTGATAGCCGTCCCTACCAGCGTGGGTTACGGCGCGTCTCTTGGCGGCGTGGCGGCGCTGCTGTCCATGCTCAACTCCTGTGCCAGCGGCGTATCGGTGGTAAATATAGACAATGGCTTTGGCGCGGGCTATATGGCCAGTATGATAAACCATTTGGAGTAAATATATGACGCTTTCTGATTTTTTTGCCGCCCACCCCAAGGCCGCCCTGGCTTATTCCGGGGGGACGGACTCGGCTTATCTTCTCTATGCGGCTCTTAAGGCCGGGGCGGATATACGCCCCTATTATATCTGCTCTCAGTTTCAGCCGGATTTTGAACGGCAGGACGCGCTCCGCCTTGGGGCGGAGCTGGGTGCGGAGCCGGTCGTAATCGAGCTGGATGTGTTATCATGTCCGGGCATTGCCGAGAATCCGCCGGAACGCTGCTACCTCTGCAAAAAGCGGATAATGGGCGCCATTAAAAATGCTGCGGCCTGTGATGGCTATGAGATTCTTCTTGACGGCACAAACGCCAGCGACGCGGCTGAGGACCGCCCCGGAATGCGAGTGCTGTCGGAAGAGGGCGTTCTCTCCCCCCTGCGTCTCTGCGGCCTCACTAAGCCCGAGATTCGCGCCCTTTCCCATGGGGCCGGGCTTTTTACCGCCTATAAGCCCGCCTATGCCTGCCTCGCCACAAGAATTCCCGCTGGGGAAGAAATTACCCGGGAAAAGCTCCGGCGCATAGAAAAAAGCGAAGATATCCTGGCCCGGATGGGCTTTTCGGATTTCCGCGCCCGGCTTCGGGGCGGCCGCGCCCTGCTCCAGTTTACGGGGGAGGATCTGCCCCGGGCGGAGCGGGAGCTGCCCGAGCTGAAAAAAGCCCTTGCGGCGTATTTTGACGAAATTTCCATAGACCCCATTGAGAGGAGAAAAAGCCTTTGAAAACCCTGTATTTTGACTGCTCCATGGGCGCCGCCGGGGATATGCTCACCGCGGCCCTGCTGGAGCTGCACCCGGAGCCGGAGCGCTTTTTGGACAAAATAAACGCGGCCCTGGGCGGCCGCGCCCTGATAAGTGCGGAGCGCGCCGAAAAATGCGGCGTATTTTGCACCCGTGTCTCCGTGCGCATAAACGGCGACGAGGAGGGCGAAGAACTTCACCATCATCATGGACATACGAGCCTGGCTGAGCTTGAGGCCTGTATCGACGGGATGTCTCTGCCGGAAAAGGTCCGGCAGGACGGCAGGCGGGTGTTTGCCCTTATTGCCGGAGCCGAGAGCCGGGTGCATGGCGCGCCGGTAGAGAATATCCACCTGCATGAGGTGGGCTCCCTGGACGCCCTGGCGGACGTGATGGCCGTGTGCCTGCTGCTCCATGAGCTGGCGCCGGAGAAAATCCTGGCTTCCCCGGTGCGGGTGGGCGGCGGGATGGTAAGATGCGCGCATGGGCTTCTGCCCGTCCCCGCCCCGGCCACGGAGCTGCTTCTTCGGGATGTGCCCATCTATGCCGGGAATATCATGGCCGAGCTCTGTACCCCCACCGGGGCGGCCCTGCTCAAATATTTTGCGGAAGATTTTGTGCCGCTGCCCCTGATGCGCCTTGAAAACTGCGGCCGGGGCGCGGGAAAGAAGGACTTTGAGGCTGCCAATATCCTCCGGGCGCTGCTGGGGGAGACAGAGGAAAAGCCTGCGGACCTGCTGGAGCTGAGCTGTAATCTGGACGATATGAGCCCCGAGGAAATGGGCTTTGCCATGGAGGAGCTTTTTTCCCTTGGTGCACTTGACGTGTATTTTACGCCCATCGGCATGAAGAAAAGCCGCCCGGGAATCATGCTCTCCTGCCTGTGCCGCCCGGAAATGCGGGAGGAAGCACTGCGCTGCATCTTTAAAAACACAAGTACGCTGGGGGTTCGGGAGTATGCCTGCCAAAGAGCTGCGCTTCGGCGCAGCTTCCGCTGTGTTGAAACGGAGCATGGGTCTCTGCGCCTCAAAACCGCCGAGGGCTATGGCATTTGCCGGGAAAAGCCCGAATATGACGACTTGGCCCGCATAGCCCGGGCAGCCGGCATATCCCTTCGCGAAGCCGCGAAATATGCGCAGGCCTCCAGTACGCCTGCGGACTGATCTTCGGCCCATGCCTTTGGGGGGACATGCTGACTGTGCCGCGGCGTCTAATATTCATCGGGCGTTTTGGTCTCCCGGCAGAGGAGGCCTTTGCGCCGGGCCTTGTGCACAGACGAAAAATCCCATCGCCTTTTGGGGCGATGGGATTTTAAATTTGCCGGAATGTAAAAAAGTGTACGTTGACGGTATCGAAAAAGGAAAATTCCGGCTTTTGGGCTTTACGGAAGCTCTTTCAAGAACCTTCCGAGAGCGTCCTGCCAGGAGGGAAGGGGCGTGAAGCCCATCCGGGAAAGCTTGCTTATGTCCAGGCGGCTGTTCATGGGACGCCGGGCCTTGGTGCAGCCATAGACCTCGGAGCTGACCGGAAAAAGCCGCGCCGGAAGGCCCGCCTGCCGGTAGATCTCCCGGGCAAAGTCATACCAACTGATGTAGCCGCCGCTGTTGGAAGCGTGGTATACCCCATAGAATTCAGATTTGATCATTTCGCCGATGAGACTGGCCAGATCAAGAGAATAGGTTGGAGTACCGGTCTGGTCGTTTACCACATAGGCTTTGCCGTTTTTCCGGCCTGCATCCAGGATCGCTTTTACAAAATTGTTGCCGTTCATGCCGTAAAGCCAGGAGGTTCGGACGATGAAATACTTTCCGAGAATACGTTTCACTGCCGCTTCGCCCTCAAGCTTGGTTTTGCCATAGACATTCAGAGGGGCAAAGCATTGCGCTTCCGGCTCATAGGGCCGATCACCGCTGCCGGAGAATACATAATCCGTGCTTATATACAGCATCTTGCAGTCAAGCTCCCGGCAGACCCGGGCAACATTTTCCGTGCCCTGCACATTGACGGCACGGACCCGGGAGAGATTTTTTGGTTCCTCCGCCGCGTCGACATTTGTCCAGGCAGCGCAATGTACCACGGCATCCGGCCCAAATTCTGCCAGGACCGCCTTCACTGCGGCCGCGTCGCTTATATTCAACTGGATATAACGCATGGAGGCCACTTCGTCTTCCAGGCCCCGGTAACCCACGGAGCTGCCGCTGCCTGCGCAGTCATGGCCGCTCCGGGACAATATCCTCATAACGTCATGGCCAAGCTGGCCATTGACGCCTGTAACAAATACCTTCAGCTCTTCATCCCCGTTCTGTCCGGCCTGAGCCCGTTGGAGCCCGGCTTCAAAGTATAATTCCGGCCTCGGAAAGGCGCGGGTGTTTTTTGTCTTTCTCGCTGAGGATCAGCCTGCCTGCGTCAGGCCAGGCGATAGCAAGCGCGGGGTCGCTGTATATGATGCCGCCCTCATCCTCAGGGTGGTAAAATTCATCGCAGAGGTAGGCAAACTCCGCCTGTTCGCTTGTGACCAGAAAGCCGTGGGCAAAGCCACGGGGGATAAGAAACTGGCGCCGGTTTTCTGCCGAAAGATACAGGCCAAACCAGCGGCCGAAGCTTTCGCTGCCGGGGCGCAGGTCAAGGGCCACGTCGTACACCTGGCCGGACAGCACCCGTACGAGCTTGGCCTGAGGAAAACGCCGCTGAAAATGCAGGCCCCGGAGCACGCCCTTTACAGAGCGCGACTGGTTCTCCTGCACAAAGCGGTATTCAAGCCCCGCGGCGCTGAAAGCGGCCTGGTTGTAGGTCTCCATCAAATAGCCGCGCTCATCGCCAAAAACCTGTGCTTCCACTATATAAAGGCCATCTATGCCGGTTTCGATAAAGCTAAAATTACCCATTTTATCCTTCCCTTAACGTGACGCGGCCGCCGGTGATTCCGCAGGGCCATAAAAATCCAGCAGAAGGGAGGCAAATTTGTCGTGCACGCCGTGCTTTGCGGGGGCCTGGACGATATTCATGCCGGGATTATGGTTGCCCTCGATAAGCTCCAGCCTGCCGCCGGGAAGCACAGCCACGTCCCAGCCAACAACACGCAGGCAGGGAAGCGTGGAGGCCGCCTCGCGGCAGAGAGCCACGATCTCCTTCCAATAAGGAATCTGCTGCCCCATGAAGCGGACTCCGGTCATGGGATGGACCTTATAATAGTTGCCGCACTCGTCCAGCCCGTCGGTTATGATTCTGCCGCTGGATGGGTCCACCTCGCAGAAAATCCCGCCGCCATGGGCATTGTCTACATGCAGGCCCTTGTTTCCAACGCGAAGTCCCGCGCCGAATACCTCAAACCGGTCTTTGTTTACAAAGCTTATGAGGCGAATGGTATTGAGGGAGGGCGGGTGATACTTTGCCAGCTCCGGGGCTGATTCCAAAAACTCCTCGGCCAGATATTTTTTTGCCGCAAGCGACTCGAAAAGTTCCTCTGGATCTGTCACATCGCCGTAATCAAGCTTCTTGAAGCCTATGCCCCAGCTTGATAGGGCAGGCTTGAGGGCGATGGAGCCGTGACGGCGCAGAAAGTCCATAAATTCCTGAGGATTGGACTCGGGAAGGTAGAGCCAGTCCCGGCGGATAAAGCGGGAAAAGGTCCTCAGAAAGCATACTTTGTCCTTCAGATACGGCTCGGACTCGGCGTTGTAGGGGCGCATAAGGAGGGTGGCCTCGGTGTCGGTAAGGAACTTCTTCTGCTCCTCAAGGGGCAGATTATAAAAGGCGAAGATCATATATTCCGACATGGACACGCGCTTTTCCGGGTTGCTGCGCCGGACTTTCAGGTAATCGTAAAACAGCTTTCTGCCATTCCAGCCCTCCGGAAAGCTGTAAACGCCTTTCACATAGCCGCGGAACCGCTTCCGCAGCACCGGATATGCCCGGATGCTTTTGTAGACAACATTTTCTGTAAGAATACTCATGCTCACTCACCCAAACACGACAAAATAATCGGGTATTTTCCAACCCCGTCAAACTGAATAATATTTCCGCCCGGCCAACTGTAATTCCCCTCAATCAGCTCCGGGCCCTCCGGGCCGACGGCCACGTCCCAGCCCACATAGCCGAGACTTGGCACAAGCTCCATGCCTCGGAGAACAGAGGCGCTGACCTGTGCCCAGCAGGGGAGCTGAAAGCCCGGCATATAAAGCTCCGTGCCGGGATGACGGCCATATTCCGTCAGATCCCGGTTGTTGCGGCCGGGGCCGGAGACACGGCCGCTGTCAAGGTCCACCGGGTAGGCGATGCCCCCGGCATGAAAATTATCGGAAATCTGCTCTCCCACGCCGCATTTGAGGCAGGCGCCGATGAGACGCACGGCCCCGTCCTTTCTCCGGGCGGCGTTGATGCGCACGGAGTTAAGGCAGGCAGGGTTGATCCGATCCAGCTCCGGGTGCTGGCGGATCGGTTCCTCCAGCAGCAGGCGTTTTTCGGCGCAGGCATAAAAAAAGGCTTCCCGGTCCCAAACATCAGCGGAGCGGCGCTTTTCTATGCCGCGGCCCATGGTGCCGGCGTCCGGCTTGAGGATAAAAGCCGGGTGCCTGTCCAGAAATGCGTCAAAGGCGGTGAAATCCGCCTCGGCGGCAAAGACAAAGTCCCGCTTCACAAGCCCGGCAAAGTGCCGGTCAAAAAGGGACTTGCGGCCCAGAATCTGCTTTTCATCGGCCCGAGCCCCAAGATTCAGGGCCCTGTCCACGGCCTTTGAACGGCCTGAGGTGAGGTACTCCCGGCGCTGAGCCTCGCTCAGCTCAAAAAAGCGCAGGACAAAATAGTTCTCAGGCGAGGCACCGTGACGGACGCTGCATGAGAGCGCGTCCAAAAAATATTTAACAATGCTGCCTCCGCGTAGAGCGGAGAGACGGCGGCACATGGCATAGGTCTTTTGAACGGCTGTCCATCGAGACATTTCAATCAGCCTTCCGCGTCAGCAAGAATTTTTCTGATATTCTCCCGGCCCAGGGCCTCTAAGCTCCGCCCGCCCGCACGGAGCCCAAAGCCCAGCGCTGCAGAGGCCAGTTCAATAAGAGCGCTTGCCACGGGGGTGGGGATGTCCAGGCTATGGCCAAGGGATTCCAGCATCACAAGCCCCTGGGAAACGTCCTCTGTAATATACCGGGAACGGACGGTGCTTGGACCTTTGGCCCGGGAGGGCATGGCGGCGTAGTCAAAGAAAATGGCTTTGGCGTCCCGCCCGTCATCCAGGCTGTTTCTGAACTTACAGGCCTCGACGTAGGGCAGCGCTTCATAGCCCAAGGCGGACAGGATCCGCATTTTCTCACCGTCAAGAGCTTCCAGAATGCTCCATACAGAGGGGGTAAACACCTCGTGGTACATGCAGTAGTCCCCATTTGTGGCCTCAATTCTGGGGATGCTCATCACGGCGCCGACGGTATGGACGATCATGTTGGGATTATGGAGCGCGGCTTCCACCACGCTTTTCAGGTAAACAAAGGGGGTGCCCAAAGCGTCCAGTTTCCGGCGGGCCAGGGCGGTTTTGGCGGCGGGGTACACGCCGATGGGGTTTCTCACGTTGCGAAAGCCCACATGGAAGCGGCCAGGCGCCGATATGCGCCCGTCAATGAAATTGCTCTCGGACTCGGCGATGATAAACTCCGGCTTATCGCACAGGCCCAGCACATAGGCTGTGGAGAGGTAGCCGGGGTTAATGAGCAGAATCTGCCCCGGAGAGAGCAGGGGAACAAGGCGGCGGAGCAGCGCAAGGTGAAAGCCCGTCTGCAGGCAGACCAGCACGACATCCTGCCCGCAAACAGCATTCAGATCCCGGGAGATGTGGGCGATGCGGCAGAGGCTTTCGCTGCCGAATTCGTCCATCACCATGCGGCCGCCATTTTCCAAAAGAAAATTGAAATTATCGTCATGCATCGAATGGGAGGTCTTGATGAGGGTGACTTCGTGGCCCCGGAGGGAATAGTCCGCCGCCAGGGCGCAGCCGCTGTTACCGGCTCCAAGAACTGCAATTTTCACAGAAACAACTCCTAAATTTCAAGCATTTTGCCAAACATCAGATCGGTCTCGGGCAGGCGCTTGTTATCCAGCGCTGCGGCGGGGGTAAAGGTCATCTCGCCAAAGCGGACCTGGCTGCCGCTGAGATACAGATCGACACGCACAAAGGGGAAGCCGGCGCTGAGAGCGTCGGCCACGCGGAAAGCCTCGTCTATTCCGGCGGGCCGGGGGCGGGAAAAATCTGCCGGGGCTTCTTTTGAGTCCCGGTTTATGCGCAGCAGATTAAAATTCCGGTCGAAGAAGTAAAATTTCGGCCAGCCATCTCTGCGGCCCTCGCATACCATGACACAGTATGCGCTGCCGTTGAAGCAGTAAAATTTATAGTCCTCCGGGGGGTTTCCGTCTTTATCGCCGATATATTCCTCAACAATGAGCTTTTTTTCCACATTTCGGTATTGAAGCTCGGAATAATAGGCCCAAAAAGGTTCGCGGCCCCATTTTTCGAGCTGTTTTACGGCTTTTGGAATATCCAATCCGTTTTTTTCAGAGCAGATAAGGTTGTAGCCGCAGCCAAAATTCCACTTTATAGCGAAACTATCCGGCAGGGATGTCCAGTCAATAGCCCGGGGAGATTCATACACCGCGATAAGCCGGTTGAGGGTCTCACCGCAGCCGCGCCCGGAGACAAAGTCCCGCACCAGATACTTGTCCGCGCAGCGGCGGACAAGCGCATCCTCCCCATAGCGCGCAAGCTTGAGCTTGAGGAGTTTCTCGTTGAGCGTCTGTGGATTGTCCAAATCAGGGAAACGGCCGAATTTTCTGTAAAACAGAAGGCAGGTATTGAGCCGGGGAGAAACGTAGGACAGCCCGGTGAAAAAGGCCCGGGCAAGGCCGCCGGTTTTTTTCTTCTTCATGTTTCAGGCCCTCCCAAACAGCCTCTCAGCTATCCATGACCGCAGCGTAGCTGGGCGGAAAGGCAAGCTCAGGCTGAGGCATAGGCGCAGGCTGGGGCTCGGCGGACAGCATAAGGGCCTCCGCGGCCTCAAGAGACTGGTACAGACATTTTATCACAAATTTGGAGCGCCGGAGTATGGAAATATACTCCAGGCGGGTGGCGGTATACTGGTAGTGCTGCACCTGAATGGAGGGCTCATATATGCTGACGCAGCCCTCGCGGCGGCAGAGCCATTCCAGGATCTCCATCTCAAAATACATAAAGGTCTTGGCGTAAAATGGCTCCGGGTGCCGCTCTATGTAACGCCGGGAAAAGATAACGCAGGCCCCGTGGAGAACGGCGCCCTCGGCGGGAGAGGCGGAATCTATATTCTGCTTTGCCCGGCTGCGGCGCTGAAAATAGCGCCAGACGGCGGGACTGTTCTTCTGGCCGCTGCTGAGCAGGAGAAGAATGGGATTTGAGGAGCGGCGAACATAGGCCATCTTGCGGCGGACGGCGTCCAGATCATAGCCGCTCATTCGCTTGGGGCTCTGGTGAATGCCGGAAAAAACGGAGACGATGTCCGGCCCCAGGAGATCGAAGGGGCGGCGATCATATATCTCCTGAATACGAAGGGAAAAATCTTCCTGAAAGATTTCCACGTCATCATTTAAAACTACCGTGAAATCCGGGGAGAAATGCTCCCAGGCCCAGTGCACGCCGAAATTGTTTCCCCGGGCAAAACCGGAGTTTTCCGGGTTCATGAGGATAGTAATGCCCTCTTCTCCGGCATATTTCAGCTGAAGCTGCCGCCCCGTATCGTCAGGGGAGGCATTGTCAACAATGACGATCTTGTTGTCGCCTTTGAGTGCCTTGATGCTCTCAACGCATTTTATGGTGCTGTCGATGGCACGGTAATGAAGAATAACAAAAGCGGTCATATCTGTTCTTCCTTCTTTTTCTTTGAGAAACGTGATAATACGGCGTCGGAAAAGTAATAAGCCAGGTCGTACCACTTATGGCTGAGCTTGAAGCATTTAAGGAAATGCCCGGCTGCAAGGACGGGGTCCACCCGGTGAAGCCTGCGCCCCATGCGGCGGTTCATCATGGCGTCGCTCTCCGGATTCGCCTCATAGAGCGCGGCGTGTTTTTCATACAGATGGACCAGAGCGGGGTAAGATTTCACGGCAAAAGATATGCTGTCCGTACCTACCTCGGAGTCCGCCAGGGCAAGAGGAAGATAGCAGAGCCGGAAAGCCGCGGCGGCCCGGATAGAAAAGTCCCAGTCCTGATAGCGGCGGAAGCTCTCGTCAAAGCCCAGTTCTTCCCAGACATAACGGCGCATGAGCATCGTCTGGGTGCTGGCCCGGTTCTCCGCCAGAAACTGCTCCAGGGCCCTTCCCGGGTCAAAACCATGGACAGGGTAATAAAAGCGGCTGCCGTCGGCGGAGATGCGGTTCATGCCGCAAAAGCACATGTCCGCGCCGCTTTCCAAAAGGCAGGCAAGCTGCTTTTCCAGTTTTTCCGGGTGCCAGGTGTCGTCGCTGTCCTGAAAGGCCAGAAATTGGCCGCTGGCGCGGCGGGCGCCGTAATTGCGGGCATAGCAGGCTCCCCTGTTCTCCTCATAGCGCAGATAGCGGAGGCGGGGGTCGGAAATGCGCTGAAAAAGCGCCGGTGTCCCGTCGGTAGAGGCGTCGTCCACAACGATGACTTCAATGTTCTTATAGCTCTGGCCCAGGACGCTCTCAATGCAGGCAGGCAGTTTGTCTTTTCTGTTATAGCTTGGGATCACTACGGAAATAAGCGCCTGTTGGTCCATTTCAGTTCTCTCCCGCCTTTATAAATTCCCGAGGGAAGCAGGCAAGCATGAGCTTTTTTTTCTCATCCGCCATTTCCCGGGTGATGGAATAGGAAGCCTCAATCTCGGCAAGGGAAGGCGCGGGAGCGGTCCTGAGGTCCCGGAGAACATGGGGGAGGGAGTAGGCGGAATAATAGTCGTCAAACTTATAGCCGTCGCCCAGGGGGCGGTCGGAAAAGACTGCGTGCATATTGGGGATATGAAAGCTGTCTGCCACGATAAGCCCGTGCAGGCTGCTCGAGAGCAGGGCGCGGCACCGGGCAATCTGTTTGATCACAAAAATAGGATCGTCCTTCACGTTTATAAGGACGGAGTTTTCATAGCGTCCGGCAAGCTCCGCGACGGCGGGATCCTGCAGGTCGCAGAGGTGGGGGACGATGCCAATATCATATTTTTTTTCGGGAACCTCGTCCAGAAGCCGGTCAGCCAGAATGCCCGCGTCGCCCGTGGGGATTGCCAGCCGGCGGCCGGTCATGCGCTCCACGTTTTTTCTGGTCATTTCGCCGCGGACAGCCAGAAACTCCATGTCTTTCTTGAAAAAGCGGCTCTCACAGTCGGCATGGTTTATAAAGCCGGTGCCCCAGACATAGATATGCGGCCGCACAAAACGGCCGTTTATGGCCTGGCGAAGCTTCATGGGCAGACTGCCGTGATAGGTGTACTGGCCGAGACAACTGCCAATGGCACACATCTCACCGGTCAGAAAGGAGTGCCGCTCAACGCCGATGCCGAAGCAGCGCTCAATAATAAGCTTGTTCAGAAGGTCGCCCATGTTGGCGAGTTTTGCATAATGAAGCCGTAAAGTGTCCCCCATTGGAAACCTCCGAAAAATTTCTCAGCCCATAGCCCGCAAATAGGGCAGGGCGTACATCAAGGTAAAGAAAAGACCCACAAAAAGCCCAAAGACCAGGTACAGAAGCCAGAGCCTGTGGTCGCCCCGGCATTTTTCCCCGTCCAGGGCGGAGGCGGGAGCGTCAAAAAGCTTTTCCCGGCACAGCGCTTCCTCCCGGGAGACCGGGCGAAGGGCCGAGCCGGCCAGCGCGCCGACGATACTCAGTACAATGCCGATAAAAAAGGAGTCCAGATACACCGGCGGGGAGAGCGAAAAGACGGAGCAGACGATCTTTGAACCCACGCAGCCGAGAAAACCCAGCAGCATGCTGAGAAAAGCACCGGTTTTGCTGAGTTTTCCGCTCCATACGCTGCCAAAAGCGGATATGGCCCAGGAACTGGCGATTACGGTGCCGCCCAGATACATGATGACAAAAATCTGGGGCGGGTTTGTGTAGGCCAGAGCCATGATCACAAGGCTCACAAAGAGCATGGTCAGCCGGGAGATGCGGAGCTTATGCCTGTCGTCGGTAAAATTGTCGGGCAGAAGGTCGTTCACGACGGAAAAGCCTATGAGGGACAGAAAGGTGGAAGCGGAGGAAATGCCTGCTGCCGATATACCCGCCAGCATGACGATGCCAATAATGGGGGGCAGGACATTCATGGCGGCCCAGATCAGGGCGCTGCTGCCTGCAAGGTCAGGATTGATGTTGCGGATAAAGGCCGCCGTAAAGTACAGAGAGATGGTGACGGCCATAACGCCCATGGAAGACCAGACGGAGGAGCGCATTACCACATGCTCGTCCCTGGCCATAAGATAGCGGCTGGTCTGCCAGGGGCTGACGGATACGACCAGCGCCCAGACAACGCCGTAGGTCACGGCCCACAGGAGATTACTCAGCCCGTCCGGGTACAGATAACCGGAATAACCGGCCCAGGAGATAACGCCGGGCAGCTTTTGGTCCAGTGCCAGCGCCGCGATGCCCGGGAACCAGCCCCCGGCCGCGCTGACAATAAAGGGGATGGCGATAAGGGCAGCGGCCAGAAAAATGAGGAACATAATGGTGTCCGTCAAGAGTACGCCGGGGGAGCCGGAATAAATGGTAAAGGCTGCAAAAGAAACGCAGACGATAACCGTGCTGGAGGAATAATTGAGGCTGGTGACACTGCTTATAAGCGTAGCCACGCCCTGAATGGCTGAAAGAAGATATGCGCTGACGGAGACAATCATGATAAGCGCCGAGAGCTTTCTAAGCCCCGGGGACTGAAAACGACAGCCAAAGTATTCCGGAATGGTGTTAGCCTCGCTGCGGCGGATATAGCGGCCGAAGAAGCCCGCGCCGTAGATATAGCCGGTGGCCTGGATGACGCCCACAATGACGATGCCCATGAAAAAGCCGGAGTAGACCTCGCCGGTATCACCGAGAAAAGCGCCGGTGGACAGGAAAGAGGCGATAAGGGACCCCACTACAAGAAGCAGAGAGGCGTTGCGCCCGGCCACATAGTAATCATTGGTTCCCTTGACCCGGCGGCCCACGAAAATGCCCACGGAAAAAAAGGCGGCAATAAAAAACAGGATGCCGATAAGGTAGATATTCATTTTTTTCCGCCCTTTCCCCTACCGGAGGTAAGACGGCGGTAAATCAGGGCCGTAAAGCAGATCCAGACCCCAAAAAGCACGGAGAGAAGCAGTTCCATAAAAACACCCTGTCCTTGGCTGATTTTATATATAGGCCGGAGCGGGGCAATGGTTTCAGTCCAGCCGGAGCACTACTTTTTCAAATCGTTCGTCAAGCGTGAAGGGGACGCCCTTCATTCCCTCGTCAAAGAGGGGCTGATAGCCAAAATTACCGGTTATCCAGCCGTAGCCCCGGTACTGGGCGGTGTTGAAGCCGGGAATGGTGTTGGCCTCGATTATAAGGGGGCCGGTGGGCGTGATGGCCACGTCCCAGCCGATGTTGGAGATTTTGGATGCCAGAGGAACCGCCCGGCGCATCATTGCGATGGTTTCCTCCCAGAAAGGGAGCTGAAGCCCCTTGAAAGGCACGCCGGTTATGGGGTGCGCCGCGTATTCAACAAGCTCGTTCTGGTCTACTGCGTCGGATATAACAAGGCCCGTCCTGATATCGGCCATGGCGGTGAGGGCATCCTGACAGCCGTTGGAGATGGCTTTGGAGATGGCCACCGTGAGCACGGGGGCAAAAAGATAGGAGCCGGCGGGGGAGGAGAGGGAATAAAAGCGGACGATGCTGACTGCGCCCGGATTCAGGGCAGCCAGAGCCTCATGCTGGATGATATATTCCTCCGCAATGCCGTTTTTCACCTGGCGGACATAGTCCATGGCAGCCTGGATCTCTCCGTCGGTAGTGACCGGGAAAACTCTGACGCCCTTGCCCTGACCTTTGCAGCCGGGTTTAATGACCACCTTTCCCAGCTCGCCTCCCAGCTCTTTGAGCACGGCGGGGCTGACGTCCTCCATCCTTACGCACTTTCTGCCGTAAAACTCGGAAAAAACCTTGGAAAAGATATATTTGTTCATGAGAATGCTGATGTAGCGCCGGTCGGTAAAGGTTTTGCGGAACTGCGCCCGGGTCCACAGGGTGGAGACGGAACGCTTCTGCTCTTCGGAGAGCTTATAATAGCCGGTCCACTCATACTCGTTCAGAGAGATGTGGTTTATGCGCTTGGCGCGTATGATATCCCGGAAAATCACCCGGGAATCCAAACCGGTTTTCTCGGAAAGCTGCTTTGAAAAGGCGGAAATGTGCTTTCTTGCCGGGATAATTCCGATCATTTTCATTATACACCCTCAATTACATTTTGGAAATCAAATTCTCCAGTTCCTGCCGGCGGCCGGTTCTGGTGACAAGCTGCATGCCGCCCATCTGGGCCGTACAGTTGGCCTCCACCATGCACCAGCCTCGGTCCTTTGTGAAAGCCAGGTCCCAGCCGCAGTAATGGTTGCCGGGGACCATAAGGGCGGCCTCTTTGACCATGGCTACCGCCTCGTCCCAGCGGGGGATCTGAAAGCCCTTGAAGCGCACGCCGGTATCCGGGTGCAGCTCATAGTGCCGGCCCTTTTTGTCGGCGCCGTCTGTAAAGATACGGCCGGTATCCGGGTCTATCAGCGCACTGATGCCGCCGGCGGAAAAATTGTCAATGATGCTGCCGCCCATTCCGATGCGGACAGTGGGGTTGAAGAGCCTGACTTCGGCCCCGCCGTCCTCTCCCTTGATAACGGCGGTGGGGATGCGCAGGGTGTTCACGGACGGAGGGTGCAGTGCTGCCATGCCATCGCCCTGAACAATAAGCTCCTCGATGACAACGCCGCTCTCGTGGTAGCTCTCATAGGCTTCCTCCAGAGAGGCGTAATTGCAAATGCTGTCCAGATGGACGCCCTTGCCGAAAGCGGCATAGACGGGCTTAACGATGTAATGAGGGTGCCGGAGGGTGAAATCCCGGAGAACCTGAACCGCATCCTCCGTAATTTCATCCCGGCTGCGGATGCAGATGATTTCCCGCTTGAACATGTCCCGGAACTTCTTATAGGTAAGGTATTTATTTTCCAGCATGTTGGTGTTTTTGGGGCTGTTCATGCGGGGGTAGAAGCTCATGCGGATGCCCTCGGTTATGAAAGAGGAGCGGTACTCGCTGTCTCTGCCCTCAAAACCAAAGAGGAAATATTCATTGAAGTAAGAGCCGTATTTAAAAAGGCTGCATATCATGTCACGGCGCAGGGAGCGCACATAGCGCTTGTCAGCCAATTGTTCGGGGCTTCGGAAAGCCTTTATATAGTCGTCTATTTTATCTTTCTTGCGCTGATAATAGCTGGCCTTGCGGTACCAGGTTTTAAAGCGGTTCCTTCTGTAAAACCGGCGTCTGATGCTGCGGAACAAATTAGAATACCCCATTTCTTTGACATGAGCGTCCAAGGCGGCTTTTTCCGACGCGGCTACTGCCGCGCCCGAAAAAGCCGCCATGCCACGAAGGCATGGCGGCTCTGTCTCTGCGCTCAGCTTATTTTTTCTTTATGACCTTTTTCTTCTTGGGCTGGTGCATGTTGGTCTTGATGTAGTGGGTCTTGTCCCGCTGCCAGCTCTCCTCATATATGCGCAGGTAGCCGGTCTCCTGGATGAGCCACTGGCCGTCAACCTTGACATACTTGTCGGTGTAGATGGCGGAACCCTGGATCTGAGTGCCGCAGTAGGGATTGCCCTCGGCAAAGATCAGGATATCCTGCAGATACCACTTGCCGTAGGCCACGGTGTCGCTCTCGAGAGTGATCTCGGGGTTGTGGCCCTGGTGAAGGGTGATCTCGGTGGCGGGCATGACTTCCTTGAAATAGTTGGTGACCTCTTTGGGGCCGTGGAAAACCAGCTTGCCGTTGGAGTAGGAGGTGGAAATGTCGGGGGAGAGGGTCGTCTCCAGCGCGTCCCAGTCCTTGGTGTCCAGGGCACGGAAATAACGGCTCTTCAGGGCCTTGATGGCTTCAATGTCTTTGAGCTGCTGGATCTCCTTTTCAAGAGCTTCAAGACGTTCTTCAACAGTCATGATAATACTTCCTTTCCGTTAATGATACAAGAGGAAAATCAGATCCTGGTGCCGACTTCATAGGCCTGCGCGGTGGCGTCGATGCCCATGCCGGGCTTTTTGGCGTCGCCGATCACATCGAAGGGGATGTTCAGCTCCTCGCACTTGGCGGTGAGCGCCTCAGTAGGACGGGAAACAGCGCCCAGGGCGACGACCAGAGTGTCAAACCTGCGGGTCTTGACGCTGGTCTTTTTAAACTTATCAGTGAACTTATAGGTAATCTCGTGGTCGCCGATCTCAGTGACATTGGACTTGTTGCTGCGCTTGATCTGATCGGGCGTGTACTCCAGATTGAGGAACATGTTGCGGAGCATACCGGTGCCATTGGCAACGCGGACCTTGTCCATGATGCGCACGTTGGTAACGCCGTGCTCGTACAGATACTGGGCGACTTCAATGCCCACGCCGCCGCCGCCGAGAACGATGGTCTCACCGTGAGCGGTGGCTTTGCCGGAGAGAATGTCAAGTGCAGAGACAATGTCGGCCCCGTCAATGCCGGGGATAGCGGGAGCGGTATACTCGGCACCGGTGGCAATGACAACATGGTCGGGCTTCACTTCGGCAATGAGCTCGGGAGTGACGGTGACGCCGGTCTTTATCTCAATGCCCATGCGGGCGCACTGCTTGGCTTCCCACAGAGCGGCCTCGGTGAAAGCGCCCTTCTTGGGGGCCTTGCCGGCGAGAACAAAGGTACCGCCGAGGGCCTCGGAGGCTTCATAGATGGTGGGATTATGGCCGCGGGCCTTCAGGAACTCGGCGGTCATCATGCCGCCTATGCCGCCGCCGATGATCATTACATTCTTGGGTGCGTCGGTCTTGGGCATGCCCTTGTACTCCAGGCAGAGCATAGGGTTGCGGTTGCAGGTGATATGGGTGGACTTGGGGTCGATGACCTTATCATAGCAGCCCTGCGTGCAGGCAATGCACATGCGGATCTCATCCTCACGGCCTTCTCTGGACTTGTTGCACCACTCGGGGTCGGCCAGCTGAGCGCGGCCCACGGCCACCATGTCGCATTTCCCTTCGGCAATCAGCTCATTGGCCAGCTTGGCGGTGTTAATACGGCCGACGCCCGCCACGGGGATTTTGATTCTGGACTTCACATTGGCAATAATGTCCATATTGAAGCCCGGCTCAAGGTTGTAGGGGGGAACTTCATATACGGTGGCGTTGCTGCGGGCGTTGCCGCGGGACAGATCAACGATGTCCACGCCGGCGTCGGCAGCCATATTGATAAAGTTGACGATATCATCCTCGGACATGTTCTTGGGCATCATCTCATCGATGGCGTCAAGACGCATGAAGAGAGGCATATCCTCGGGAATGTTCTCGCGGATGGCCTTGATGCACTCCAGAGGGAAACGGCAGCGGTTCTCAAAGCTTCCGCCGTACTCATCGGTGCGGGTGTTCAGGTAGGCGTTGAGGAACTCATGGGGCAGGTAGGTGTGCGCGGCATGGTACTCAACGGTATCAAAGCCGGCTTCGACCGCTCTCTTGGCGGCGGCGCCGAATTCATTTACGATTCTGTGAATATCCTCGACAGAGAGGGTGTCAGGGGTCTCCAGCTTGTTGGTCTTGTCGAAGAATTCCTGGGGAACAAAGCCGCCGTGCCAAAGCTGAACGCCGGCCTTGCCGCCGTTGGCGTGGATCGCCTCGGTCACCTTGCGCAGCTCGGCAATATGCTCGTCCTTGTACAGGCCCAGGTAAAGATAGGCGTGAACCTGAGGGCAGACAGCCACCAGCTCAACAATATTCAGGCCGCAGCCGCCTGCGGCGCGTGCGGCGTGGTATGCAACCAGATCATCGCTGACAAAGTCTTTGTTTTTTACCATCTTGGTGTTCATGCCGGGCAGCAGAACACGGTTTTTCAGTTCCAGTCCGCGAAGCTTGATAGGGCTAAACAGGGCATCATAACTCATAGCTATACCATCTTTCTTAAAATAATTTATCGCGCGGCATCCGCTGGGTGGGAAGGGGCGGAAAGCAGCGTCTTACAGTGCTTCTAATTTGGGAAGATACAGCAGAAAACCTTTGTGACAAAATTCTAACACGGCGGCCAAATTTAAGTCAGCAATAAAATTGCGATATCATTCACCCCAAATGTACAAAAAACGAGGTATTAATATCAAAAACGACGAAGAGCGGAAAATGCCGCGGCGAAGGCCGGGTTTTACCGCGCTGTTATGCTGTTATATTATTATAGTAGCGCTGTCGTTTGCAGGCAGACAAAACGCGGCCCCGCTTTACCTCCCGCAAGCCGTCAGGCCAGGGGGAAAAAAGTGCGGCTCGGGCTCCCGGCCGGCGCCGGGACACCGGATCTTCCGGCCGGAGATAGTAAAGACAAAAAAAGTGACTGCCGACCAGGCATAAAAAAATAAGTATTTTTGCGGGAATGTTGTTTGTTTATCAAGAAAATTGGGTGACATAAAATTCACATATGAATTATAATGTAGCAGGTGAAGATTCTACGATGACGGGTTTCTGAGAAAAAATGTCCGGGTTTCCGGGTGAAGGGTGTTATATGATGCTTTTATCAGACAAGGTCGCAATTTTAACAGGAGTTAATTCCGGAATAGGCCGAAAGGCCGCGGAAATATTCGCCAAAAACGGGGCGAAGGTATTCGGGGCGGATATCCGCACCGACAAAATGGACGAGCTCAGGGCTGTGTTTAAGGCCTGCGGCTCCGAGTTTGAAGGCTGCTGCTGCGATGTGAGAAAGGCGGAGGACGTGAAGGCTGTTTTCAGCCGGGCCGTGGAGCGCTTTGGAAGGATTGATATCGTGGTCAATATTGCGGGCATCTCCTGTGATAAGCCCATCAGCCGCATAAGCGACGAGGACTTCAGCCGCATCATGGATATCAATGTAAGGGGCGTTTTTAATTTCTGCAAGTACGCCGTGCCTTACTTCAAAAAGCAGAAGCACGGAGTGATCATAAATACCTCCTCAATTACGGGAATTTATGGCTCCGGCATGGGCTGCCCCTATCCCGCCAGCAAGGCGGCCATTATGGGCATGACCAAGACCCTGGCCTACGAGCTGGCTCCTTGGAACATCAGGGTAAACTGTGTGGCTCCGGGCGTCGTGAACACCGAAATGGTGGCGGCGCTGGGCGAGAGGGCCAGAAAGACTTTTGAAAGGAGCATTCCCCTCAGGCGCATGGGAGAGCCGGAGGACATCGCGGACGCGATCGTTTTCATGGCCTCGGACATGGCCAGGTACATCACCGGCACAACGCTCTGTGTCGACGGAGGATACAGGCCCAGCACGGTCAATCCGTAAAGCCTTTCCTATAAACAGCATTCTCTTTCCCCGGCGGATTCAGGTTAAAAAACATTTCAACATAGAGGAGAGAAACACATGATTACCGATATGAAAAACGCGAAACTGTTTTCCCCCCTGCAGATCGGCAGGACCACGCTGAAAAACCGTATTGCCATGGCTCCCATGAGTATGCATTACGAGGCCACCGACGGAACGGTTCCCAAACAACTGGCCGATATCTTTGTCCGCAGAGCGGAGGGCGGCGTAGGCTATGTCGTTATCGACGCGGTCACTGTTGACCACAAGTACTGGTACATCGGTAAGACCACCGCTTTGGACAAGGATAAGCTGGTTCCTCAGTTCAAGGCCTTTGCCCAGCGGGTTACCGACGCGGGCAGCACGCTGATTCCTCAGATCATCCATCCGGGCCCCGAGTCCATCTGCGCCCTCAAGGGCATAAAGCCCCTGGGCCCCTCCGTCAACACCAACGCCAACGGCGCGGTGTCCAGGCCCATGACCATTGAGGAGATCCAGAAGGTGGTCAAGCAGTACGGACAGGCTGCCCGCAGAGCCGAAGAAGCAGGCTGCGGCGGCATTGCCCTGCACTGTGCCCACGCTTACATGCTCCCCGGCGCTTTCCTCTCTCCCCTGCGCAACAAGCGCATGGACGAATATGGCGGCTGCATTGACAACCGTGCCCGCCTCATCCTCGAGATCATTGAAGAGTGCCGCAGAAATGTAAGCCGCGACTTCCCCATCGTTCTGCGCGTTTCCGGTTCTGAGCGTCTCCCCGGAGGCAACTCCCTGGAGGAGATGCTGTACCTGGCCCCCAAGTTTGAGGCTGCGGGTGTGGATATGCTGGAGGTTTCCGGCGGCGTTCAGTACGAGGGCCTGCAGAATATCCTGCCCTCCCACAGCCAGAAGATCGGCATGAACGTCTACGAGGCTTCCGAGATAAAGAAGGTCGTTAACATTCCCGTCTTTGTCGTCGGCAAGATCAACGATATCCGCTATGGCGCCGACATTGTTGAGCGCGGCCTGGTTGACGGCATTACTCTGGGCCGCCCGCTGCTGGCTGACCCCGACCTGCCCAAGAAGGCTCTTGAGAACCGTTTTGATGACATTACGCCCTGCGGCTCCTGCGGCGGCCGCTGCATCACGCCCGAGAATCCCCAGCACCCTGTCTGCAAGTGCCACATTAACCCTCTGGTGGGCCAGGAGTACGACTTCCCGTTCAACCCCACCACCAGCCCCAAGAAGGTTCTGGTCATCGGCGCAGGCCCCGGCGGCATGTACACTGCCGTCACTGCCGCCGAGCGCGGCCATGACGTTACTGTCTGGGAGAAGAAGGCCATTATCGGCGGCCAGCTGAACCTGGCAGTTGTTTCTCCCGGCAAGCAGGAGATGTGCAAGTGGCTGACCCACCTGAACTACCGCGCGAAGAAAGCCGGCGTGAAGTTTGAGTTCAAGAAGGAAGCCACTGTTGAGAGCGTGAAGGAATTTGCCCCCGACACGGTTGTTGTCGCGACCGGCGCTACCCCTCTCATACCCACGTTTATAAAAGGCGTCGGCGAGTACCCTGTCATAACCACCCATGATATCCTCAGCCGCAAGATTACCATTCCCAAAGGAAGAGTCTGCATACTGGGCGGCGGTGAGGTTGCCTGTGAGACCGCCGAAATGCTCATGGCCGACGCTCGCCCCAACTCCTTCGCCACCACCGGCAGCATCGGTGATGTTGAGGTCACCCTCATAGAGATGCTTCCCCAGATGATGACCGGCGTCTGCCTGCCCAACAGGAACATTGCCCTTGCCAATCTGCGCCGTGAGGGCGTGCAGATGAACGTGAACTCCAAGGTCCTTGAGGTCACTGAGCATGATGTAAAGATCCAGCGCAAGGATGGCACGGAGGAATGGCTCCGCGGCTTCGACTACATCGTTCTGGGGCTGGGCTCCAGAAAATATGACCCCATCTCCGAGGACCTGAAGGCTTTTGTGCCCGAGGTTTATGTCATCGGCGATGCGGTCAAGCCTGGCCAGTCCAGCGACGCGATGCATCAGGGCTTCTATACCGGCTACAAAATCTGATAAAAATACCCTCGTGGAAGCACAGGCGCCTTTTTTGGCGCCTGTGCTTTTGCGTATGTTTTCGGATCCAGCAGGACGGCTCCGGCCCCCAACGGCGGTTTTTTGTAAATACTTTAAAATATGAAAGACAAAAAGTGCAATAATACTTATAGCGCCGAACATAGTTCGGCAAAAAACCGGGTGAAAATCCGGCCATATATTGACTTTTTCATAACGGATGGTAAAATAAACTGATAAAAGTGGGCGTTTTTACAAAAAAATGCCTGTATCGTCCTCGGCTTTATTCAAAATGCCATTGCGGGAGGAAATTGAAATGAAGCGAAGCAGCATGTTGTGTGAAAAGCCCAGGGAGCATATCTTTACCGGAACAGACAAATATCTCAAGCTCCAGAAGCTTACGGTGCGGGAAAACATGTTTCCCGTGATGGAATACGACAGTTATTTTATTCTCGTAAAGGGCGGCAGCGGGACCTTTCTTATAAACGGAGAGGAGTTTCCTGCCTGCAAGGGCTGCGTGGCCTGGATCCAGACCACCCAGGTGCTGACGATCCTGCCCCGTTTCGGCAGCGAGCTGGAGCTCTGGATCTGCGCCTATGACTATCAGCTTTTGAACTATTTTGTTTTCAAGCAGGTCAGCTCCCATGAAGAGACGGATATTGTCACCGGCGTACCTGTTATTGGCCCTGAAGGAGAATATGTTGAACAGATAAGGAAACTTTTTTCCCAATTTGAAAAACTGTGCCGGATAAAAAGCAACGGATCGGCTGTGATACGAAGCTCTTTTCTGCGAAAAATAGAGCTGCTTTACAATCGGGAGGCCCTTAAGAGAAAGGAAACTTATAAGTTCCAGGACATGCCGCTGGGCCGGAAAGTGAGCCTCTATATCGCCACCCACAGTGCATATAACATGACGGCGGAGGCCGTAGCCAGGGCTATTTCGCCCAAAATCACCGAGGCGGATGTGAACCACGCGCTGCTGGTGTCTACCGGAATGAATTTCAGCCAGTTTCTCATCCGGCTCCGCCTTGTAATGGCAATATCTTACTTTCTCTATTATGGTCTGCCCTTTGACTATATTGCCTCAAATTCCGGCTTTGATATAGACGTCACCTTTTACCGGAATTTCAAAAAATTTACCGGCATGACTCCACAGACCTACCGGGATGAAATGCTCAGCGATGGGGAAAATGGCCGGACATACAGGAAAATGATAATCAGCGAGGCGGTTATTTCCACAGTGAGCTATCTCTATGAAAACCTGTCGGAGCATATCGATGTGGAAACCATAACGAAGGAGCTTTTTATTTCCGGCAGCCTTATGCGGATTCAGTTCAAGGATTGTCTGAACACCAGCTATAAAAATGTGCTGGCTCTGTTTCGTGTCCGGTATGCCGAGGCGCTGCTGACAACAACGGATATGCCGGTGGTTGATATCTCCATCGAGTCCGGCTTCAGTTCAGACAGGACTTTCAGCAGAACATTCTGTGATGTGAACGGGGTTTCTCCCGGTGAATTCAGAAAACTGCGCAGAGAGGGGAAGAAAAATGGCTGATAAGGAAAAAACGGCCAAGGCGGCGAAAGATACTTCCAGCTTTGGAGAGTCTCACAGCTACTTTACAAAAAATGTCCTTCCGAATAATATCCAAGCGATGAAACGCAAAATATCAATGCCCAGCTCTTATGTTCACAATGAGGATCAGACCTTTCTGCTCGTCACCAGCGGCACCGGAACCATGACCGTGAACGGCGTTGATTATCCCCTCCGGCCAAATATCCTTGTGAACCTGAGCCCCTTCCACGTATACCGCTTCACGCCGGAAAAGGGGCACGCCCTCGAAATAACCGAGGCCAGGATGAACAGCGGCACCTATCTCTACCTCATTGCAAATCCCTATTATAAATTGAAGAACTTTTCCGTGCCCTCCGAGCCTCCGATGATTCAGCTCCGCGGACTTGCTAAGGACATTGCGTATCAGGCAATGGATGGGTTGCTTATGGAATATGACAGGGACAGTTGGGATAAGCACAGCCTATGTTTTTGTTATATGACGGACCTCTTCGGCCTTATTACCGGCAGCCGTCCTATGGCACGAAAACAGACGAAAAAATGAATTTGCCAAGAAGAAAATACCGCGAAATTGAGTACCGCAGGTTCCCTGCGGTACTTTTTTCTATAAATTAATTTCAAATGTGTTGGAATATTATCAAATTTTGTCGGACGTATATGAATAAAATCGTGTTATTTCTACAAGTTGCCCGGATTCAAAGCTGTTAAAATATTGTCGTAACGAAGAGCAAATGTTTACTCAGCGGGAAGAACCCGGGTTGTGGGAAGGCCCGGGTTCTGGCAGAAAACAAAATATAGTCACAAAACGAAAAGGAGTAAGAATCATGTTTGAAAAGGCATTTGAAGGCAAAGTAGTCATCGTCACCGGAGGCAGCCGCGGTATCGGCTTTGCCACTGTCAAGAGCTTCCTGGCCGCAGGCGCAAAGGTCTGCTTCCTCAGTCACTATGTGGAGACCGGAGCAAAGGCTCTGGCCGCTTTGAAGGAGATTAACCCCGATTACGAAGTTTTCACCAAGGCGATCGACCTGTGCGACTATAAGGCCGCCCAGGACCTGTTTGCTGAAGTCGAGGCCAAGTGGGGCCGCGTTGATGTCCTGGTCAATAACGCGGGTGTCACCTGTGATACGCCCCTTGCAAAACTGAAGCAGGCAGAGTGGGACGAGGTGATCAACATCAATCAGAAGGCCGTCTTCAACATGTCCAAGTATGCCATTAAGTACCTGAAGAAGACCAAGGGCTGCGTTGTCAACACCGCTTCCGTCAACGGCATCTTTGGCACCCCCGCCGGCCTGCCTTACCCTGCCAGCAAGGCTGCCGTCATCGGCATGACCAAGGGCCTGGCATGGACCTTCGCGCCTCTCGGTGTGCGCTGCAACGCGGTCGCCCCCGGCGTCGTCAACACCGATATGCTGGCCGGAACCTCCGAGCCCATGAAGAAGACCCTGGCCGGAACCATCCCCCTCAAGCGGATCGGCGAGCCAGAAGATCTTGCCAACGCCATTTTGTTCCTGGCTTCCGACGCCGCTTCCTACATCACCGGCCAGACCCTGCAGGTAGACGGCGGCTTCCGTCCCGTCAACGCTTACTAATCAGTTCAGTTATTGGTAAAATAAACAGTCCCGGCGGCCTCAGAGAGGCCGCCGGGACCGAAAAAAGCCTAGAGATGTCAGAGGAATGGATATGAGCGCAGAGCATTTCAACATTTTCAATAAGGCAGAAGAGAGCTGTTTTACCGCAGGTAGGCAGCTTGCCAATATCGCGGCTGTCAAGCCCGACGCGCCGGCCATCGTTTACATCTCCCCGGAGGGCAATGAAAGCGTGACCAGTTGGCGCGAGCTGGAGAGCCTTTCCAACCGGATGGCCTGGTATCTTATGGACCAGGGCATCGGGCCCGGCAGCTTTGTTATCGCCGCTCTGACCAATACGCCCAGCCATGTGGCGCTGGCCTTTGCGATCTGGAAAACAGGCGCCTGCTATGTGCCGGTCTCGAACCGGACGCCCAAGCGCAATATGCTCGAGATATGCGGGTGCGTCTCTCCCGCCTTGGTGGTGACGAACCGAAGCCAGCCGGCCGGGTACAAGAGCATCAGCACCGCGGAGCTTAAAAAGCTCTGTGCCGGATATTCCGGAAAAATGCCTCCGGATATACAGGCTGTGCCGAACCTTGCCAACTGCTCCGGCGGAACTACCGGAAAAACCAAGGTAATTCAGCAGAACATGCCGGCGGGCGAGAGCGACGAGGGGATGCGGGCCTGGTTTGCCAGCTCAGGCATGGACTTTGAAATGCGCCAGCTTCTGGCGGGCCCCCTGTTTCACGGCGCTCCCCACACCGCGGCTTTCAACGGGCTTTATGCAGGAAATACCCTGGTAATGCCCGCCAGCCTTAAGGCGGAGACGGTTCTGCATCTTATAAAAAAATATCAAATTGAATATGTGCAGATGGTTCCGACGCTGATGCAGCGCATCATAAAGCTGCCGGAGTTCAGAAAAGAGGATCTTTCCAGCCTCAAAGCTCTGTGCCATACCGGAGGGATCTGCTCAAGGGATCTTAAGCTCCAGTGGATGGAGATTCTCGCGCCTGAGAAAATATACGAGATATATGCCATGACGGAATGCGTGGGGATGACGAGTATCCGGGGCGACGAGTGGCTCCGGCACCCGGGCAGTGTTGGCAAAATGGCCGCCGGCGCGATCTCTATCCGGGACGAGGAGGGCAGGGAACTGCCCAAAGGAGAGACCGGGGAGATATTTATGAGCTGGGGCGACAGAAGTCCCAACGTGACTTACAAGAACGTCCCCCCTCTGGAGGCAGATGAAAAAGGCTTCAGAAGCGTGGGCGACATGGGTTATGTGGACGCGGAGGGATACCTGTACTTTGCCGACAGGCGCAGCGACATGATCGTCACCGGCGGAGAGAATGTTTTTGCGGCCGAGGTTGAGACGGTGCTGAAAAAGCACAGAAATGTTGTGGATGCCGTTGTGGTAGGTCTTCCGGACAAGGAATGGGGACACAGGATCCATGCCCTTGTGGAGACGGCCCGTCCGGTCACGGAGAAAGAGCTCATCAAGTTTTCCCTGGACTATCTGCCGCCCTATAAGATACCGAAATCCTTTGAGTTTCTCCCTGAGATACCGCGCAACGAAAGCGGAAAAGTTGTGAGGAGTCAACTGATCGAAGAAAGCCTTGCAAAAGGCTTTTGAGATAAGCGGACCGACGGCAGCGAGAGGACTGCCTGAAGTCGGCTGTTCCCCGGATATTTTTAAATTTAGGAGGACACTTTTGTGGAAAACACCAATAAGAGTTACATGAAGGGCTTTGTTCCGTATGCGATTGCCGCTGCGATTCTGAGCCTTTGCGGAGGCTTTACCGCTTCCGTGCCCACAGCGATTTCCACTGCGTGGAATGCTGACGCATCTCTGACCTTTATCACCCTCGCATACTCTCTCGCAGCGGCTGCCATGGCACCTATTATGGGAAAGCTGGGCGGTGCCATAGGCCGCCGCAAAATGCTGCTTTCCGCCATGGCCCTGTATACGGTGGGCCAGGCGCTCATCGCCATCTGCCCCCAGAATGTGCCCCTGCTGCTGGTATTCCGCTTCATGGTAGGCATAGGCGCGGCGGGTATCGCCCCTGTCATTATGGCGTACATTATGATGGAGTTTCCCCCCGAGAAGATGGGCCTGGGCTTCACTATTTACATGGTGCTTTCCTGCGGGATGGTCATCTTTGGACCCACTGTCGGCGGCATCCTCATGGCGGTAATCGGTACTGCCGATGCATGGCGCATCATCATGTGGATTTGCGTTGCCATGTGTGTGATTTCTTTTGTTCTCTGCTTTGCAATGGTAAAGGACAACCCCAACCTTCCCAAGGGCTCCATGAAGGGCTTTGACTGGGCGGGCGCGGCTTTCGTCCTGATCATGTTCGGCGCTCTGGTCTGCGTTCCCACCTTCGGTCAGCAGAATGGATGGATGTCCGTTGCTACTCTGGCCTCCATTGCGGTCGCGGTTGTCGGCCTGATCATTCTGGTCGCTATCGAGAAAAAGGCGGCCAGCCCCATTCTCAACGGAAAGTTCATTGCCCGCAAGAACTTTGTCCTGCCCGTTATCGTTCTGTTCCTGACCCAGGGCCTGATGACCGCCTGCCTCACCGAGATCATCCGATTCGGTTACGCCATTGACAAGGCCTCCGTCGCAAGCATTGCCATGTCCATTGAGTATCTTGGCATGGCGATCGGCACGGTTGTCCTTGGACCGATGGCAGATAAGAAGGAGCCCAGAATTGTCGCGGCCATCGCACTTGTCTTTGTTGCTATCGGCTCTGCCATCATGATGATCATTAATGAGAATGCCGGCGTTCTGGCCATGGGCGGCGCCCTGTTCTTTGTGGGTCTTGGCCTTGGCGGCAATACCACGATCTTCATGAAAGTGGCCCTGTCCGGTGTCGCTCCCACCGAGTCCTCCTCCGCATCCGGCACCTTCAACGTGTTTAAGGATATGTGCGCCCCCTTCGGCGTGGCGATCTTTGTTCCCATGTTTGTGACCGGCATGACCAATAAGGCTGCCGCAGGCATGGCGGTTCCCGCCGCCGCAGCCAGCGCCCTGCACTCCGTGGCACTGGTGCAGCTTGTCTGCGTTGCCGTTGGTATCGTTGTCTGCTTCATGCTGCCCAGCGTCCGCGTAAAGACCGCCAAGGAAGCCTGAGCATCTGCCTGCTCATGGAAATACGGGCCTGTTCACCCGGAACCGGCCCGTCGAATAAAAGATGGCAATAGCCCAATAATTTGAAAGGAAGTTCACAATGGAAGTAAAGAAAATTGAGAACAAGCTGACCCAGAAGTTCAACGAATACCCCCAGTTCGGCGTGCTCCAGGGCGTCAAGGTCTTTGTTACCGGCACCAACATTGCCGGCCCCTTTGCCGGCAGCCTGATGGCCGAGATGGGCGCACAGGTTCTCCAGGCTGAGGCTCCCAACATTGCCTGCCAGACCCGCGGAACCCTTGCCTGGGCCCAGAACCACCGCAACGAGTACTCCATCACGCTCAACACCGCCACCCCCCGCGGCAAGAAAATATTCCTCAAGTGCATCGAGTGGGCCGACATCTGGATCGAGGCAGGCAGACCCGGCAACTATGCCAAGCGCGGTCTGAGCGATGAAGTGGTTTGGAGCCACAATAAGGCGCTGTCTATCGTCCATGTTTCCGGCTACGGCCAGACCGGCCCTGCCAAGGACAAGGCTTCCTACGACGTCTCTGGCCAGGCCATGGGCGGCTACATGTACATGAACGGCGCCAGCCCCACATCCACGCCTCTCAAGGTCAACCCCTATATTTCCGACTTTATCACCGCTTACAACGCCTGCATTGTGGCTCTGTCCGGTTACATTCACGCCAAAAACACCGGCGAGGGTGATTCCTGCGATGTGGCCCAGTATGATACCATGTTCCGCCTGCTGGACAACTACCCCGCCACTTGGTTCAACGCCGGCTATCCCAAGCCCGGCGATCCCGTGCCTTACCGCACCGGCAACAAGAGCGACCAGGCCTGCTGCTTCTCCTTCTATGACACCAAGGACGGCAACGCCATGTTTGTCGCCATCGTGGGCCAGGGTCCTGTGGAGCGCGGCTATCCCATCATTGGTATGCCCAAGCCCGGCACCGGCGACGTTCCTGCCAAGTGCACCGGCTTCCCCCTCTTTGACCCCCGCGGAAAGAGAGCCGAGGCTCTCTGCGAGAAGTTCTGCGCGGAGCATACCTGCGACGAGCTGGAAGAGATCTTCAACAAGGCCGGCATTCCCAACCAGCGCTGCTACGGCCCCGCAGACATCGAGAAGGATCCTCAGTACGCTGCCCGCGAGAACATCGTTGAGTGGGAGGATCAGTGCTTCGGACCCATGAAGGGCATTGGCCTTATTAACCGCTTTAAGAAGAATCCCTCTCAGGTTGTGGCCTCCGCCCCCTGCTTCGGCGAGCATAACCGGGACGTTCTCACTACATTCGGTTACAGCGAAGAGGAAATCAACGACATGTACAAGAAGGGAGAAATGGTCACCTGGACTCCCAAGGATACTGCCATTAACAAGAACTACGTTCAGTGGCGGTTCTTCTGGGATCCCGAGCGTCAGAGCAAGCGCATCGGCCTGGAGTATCCCCCGAAGGGCACTCTCTGAGTTGAAAGCCTGACAAATTGAAAAGCCCCGCTTTTCGGCGGTTTTTCCGAAGGGCGGGGTTTTCCCAAAGGTAGTTAGAACAGAATTGAGATTTCCCTGATGTTGTAATATGTCCTGTTTTTAAACAGGCCTGGCCCGGGCCGAGAAAGGCCGGGAGAATGAAAGGAAAAAAACATGACTGAACTCGAAAAGCTTATTGAAAAAGACGCAATAAGAGACCAGATCTATAATTACTGCCGCGCTCTTGACAGAATTGACAATGAGCTGGGCTACACCGTTTTTGCTGAGGACGCCGTTGTGGACTATGGCCCCACCTACAAGGGAACCGGCCGCGGCTTTATCGACATGATGCTCAAAATGCACCGGACCATGGTCTCCACCCATCACATGATGACCAATATTCTCATCAAGTTCAATGAGGACGGCACAAAGGCCGCCAGCGAGACCTATATGTATGCCGGCTGCAAGTACAAGAGCAGAAAGACCGGCAAGGCCACCTTCACTGTCGAAGCCCGCTGCCGCGATATCGACAAGTGGGAGAAGCGTGACGGCAAGTGGGTCATCGTCAACAGAATCGTCGCCGGCGACAACACCTTTATGGTCATGGAGCCTCAGTACACAGACGACTACAACAACGGCCGCGACAAAGTCCGCGATCCCTCTTATGACTATCTGGAGTCCGTCTGAATCGCAGTTCCTAAATAAAAACGCGCCTGCCGCAGTAATTGTGGCAGGCGTTTTTTGCTGGATAAAGGAGTATTTGCGTCTGGACACGGCAAAATAGTTTAAAGCGATGAAGCCGTTTTGAAAAAAGGCTGCCCACCTTATGGGTGGGCAGCCTGTCTGGCAGCGGGAGAAGGATTCGAACCCTCACATACGGAGTCAGAGTCCGCTGTGCTACCTTTACACAATCCCGCTAAACGCATGTGCTATTATACTGTTTTTTTGGACTTTGTCAAGAGCTTTTTCCATTTTTCAGGAGAAATTTTTTTGCTTTCAAAAAGCGCACCGGGAGGCGGCAATGATAAAATTTTGCTTAATTTTGGGGGGACTGTTGCTATACCTGATAAAAAAGATTATAATCAGCAAAAGAGCTTTTTGCATAAGTCTTTTAATGTTTTTTTAATATTGGAGCGTAAACTCAGGGAACCGAGGCATTTTGAAAAAGAGGGGCAATATATGAGAGGCGCCAATCAGCAGGGATTCATGGAGAGAGTAGCGGCCTTTATTGTGGATAAGAGGAATATCATATTCTTTGTTTTTCTGACGGCTGCTTTGTTCTGCGCTTTTTCCCGTAACTGGGTAAAGGTCTGCGATGATATAACGGAATATCTGCCGGAGAACACGGAGACCCGCCAGGGGCTGACGCTGATGGAGGAGGAGTTTACCACCTTCGGCACTGCCGAGGTAATGCTGGAGAACATCACTTATGAGCAGGCTGTGGAGATTCAAGCGGAGCTTGAGGAGATAAGCGGCGTCAAGTCCGTAGAGTTTGACAATACGGAAAAACATTATAATGCTGCGGCCGCTTTGTTTTCCGTGACCTTTGACGGGCTTGAAAACGACGAGGCGAGCATTGATGCGCTGGATATTATCCGGCAGCGGCTGGACGAATATGACCTCTACATAAACAGCGATGTGGGGAACCCGCTCAAGCTTATTATCAATCAGGAGATGCTGGTTGTCGATATCATTGCGGTGATCATCATCATCCTGGTGCTGCTGCTGACTTCAAAGACCTACGGCGAGATCCCCGTCCTTCTGCTGACTTTTGGCGCCGCGGCCATTTTGAATATGGGCACAAATTATCTCATGGGAACCATATCCTATGTGACCAATTCCATCGCCATAGTGCTTCAACTGGCCCTGGCCATTGACTATGCCATTATACTCTGCCATAGATATATGGAGGAGAGAAATGATAAAGCCGCCAGGGAGGCGGCAATAGCGGCCCTGAGCAAGGCAATCCCGGAGATAGCCGCCAGCAGCCTGACCACCGTCTCCGGCCTTTTGGCGCTGACCTTCATGCAGTTTAAGCTTGGGTACGACATGGGAATCGTGCTTATAAAGGCCATCCTTCTGAGCCTCTGCTCGGTGTTCCTGCTGATGCCGGGACTGCTGGTGGTGTTTTCCTCGCTGATGGATAAAACCCACCACAAAAACTTTGTGCCCAAGATAAACTTCCTGGGCCGGGTTGTGTATGCCACCCGCTTTGTGATGCCTGCCATATTCGTCATCGTCGCTGTGGGGGCTTTTATATGCTCAAATATGGTTAACTATGTGTATGACCAGTATTCCGTTTCATCATACCGCCAGAATGAGGCCCAGATAGCCTCTGCCAGGATAAAGGAACTTTTCGGAAAGACCAACCAGATGGCGGTGATTGTCCCTGCCGGGGATTACGGCAAGGAAGCAAGGCTTATAGGGGAGCTTGAGCAACTGAGCCGGGTGGAAAAGGTTCTCGGGCTTGCCAATGTGGAAGTAAATGATGAATATAATCTTACCAGCTCCCTGAATCCCAGGCAGTTTTCAGAATTGGCAGGGCTGGATTTCGAGGTGGCCCAGCTTCTCTATACCGGATATGCGCTCAACCTGAACGAATATGGCCAGGTGGTGACAAATCTGGATAATTACAGCGTGCCTATAATCGACATGTTTGAATACCTCTGCGACAGCCGGGACGACGTCACTCTGAATCTGCCCGAGGAGACGGAGGAAAAGCTGGATGAAATGGAGCAGGAACTGAACGACGCGAAACGCCAGCTTAGAAGCGAACGGTGGAGCCGGATTGTGATTGAGCTGGACCTGCCCACAGAGGGAGAGGAGAGCTTTGAATATCTGGATATTATCCATGGCATGGCCGCCAGATATTATGACGACTACTATATTGTGGGTGACACTACCAGCTGCAACGACCTGCGTGACTCTTTCGAGAACGACAATCTGCTGATAAGCGTGCTGACGGTGCTTTTTGTCATTGTGGTGCTGATATTCACGTTCAAATCCGTCGGCCTGCCGCTGCTGCTTATTATGATCATTCAGGGCAGTATCTGGTGTAACTTTTCCGTGCCTTTCCTCAAAGGTTCGAATCTGTTTTTCCTTACCTACCTTATTATCAGCGCCATTCAGATGGGCGCAAATATCGACTACGCAATCGTTATTTCCAGCCGGTATATGGAACTCAAGGAAAAAATGCCCCTGAAGGAGGCCATGATAAACACACTCAATCTGGCCTTTCCGACGATCATCACCTCCGGCACCATGCTTGCCTCTGCCGGTATTGCCATTGGGTTTATGACCTCCAACGAGACCATTTCCACTATCGGCGTGTATCTGGGCGCTGGCACGCTCATTTCAATTTTTCTTGTAATGTGCGTCCTTCCCCAGATTCTGCTGCTGGGGGACATTATCATCAGGAAAACATCGTTTACAATAAAGCGCGGCGGCAATACAACAAAAAAGACCGGTCTTGTTCGGATCGACGGTCGGGTGAGGGGCACCATGGACGGGCTTATTGACGCGGAGGTGCACGGCGTGTTCCGCGGCACGCTGAACGCGGTGGTGGATATTGGAAGCGTGGAAGAAATTCCGGAGCCGCTGCTGCGGGAGCTGGAAGAAAAGGGAGGAAAAAAGGAATGAAAGGGAAAAAACTAACGGCAGTTTTCATAGCGCTGGCCCTGCTGTGCTCGCTGGCAATCCCGGCGGCGTTGGCAGAGGGGGCGCAGGTGCGCATTGGGAGCGTGGAAGAGCTTCAGGAATTTGCCAGAAACTGCGCGCTGGATACGTATTCCCTGGGGCTTGCGGTCGTGCTGGAAAGCGACCTGGATTTGAGCGGCGTGGACTTCTTTCCGATTCCCTCTTTCAGCGGAAGCTTTGACGGCGGGGGACATACGATTTCCAACATGGTCACAGCCACAGACGGCTCAAACCAGGGCTTGTTCCGGTATATACAGGCTGCGGGAGAAGTAAAAAACCTTAACGTTCAGGGCAGTGTAAGCCCGGAGAACGGGCGCAATGAGGTGGGCGGCATTGCCGGCACCAACTACGGCCTTATTGCCGAGTGCAGTTTTGATGGCTCCGTATCCGGCCTGAACTATGTAGGCGGTATTGCCGGAGCGAACCATGGCACCATCCGGGCCTGCTCAGTAAACGGAAAGGTGGACGGCAAGCGCTACACCGGCGGTATTGCCGGAAGCAGCGACGGCATGGTAAGTGCATGCACAAATCTGGCGGAGGTGAATACAAGCATCTCCGAGCACGGCCTGGAGCTGGAGAAGCTGAATCTCAGCGATATTACGAATCTAGATCTTACAAACGCCGATGACAGCGACGTGGTCTCGGACAGCGGCGGAATCGTGGGCTTTTCCGAGGGAACGATCCATAACTGCGTCAACCGGGGCATTGTGGGCTATCAGCACTATGGCTATAACGTGGGCGGTATCGCCGGGCGGCAGTCGGGCTACATAAACTCCTGTACCAATCACGGCGAGATATACGGCCGGAAGGATGTGGGCGGAATTGTGGGCCAGATGGAGCCCTATCTGGAACTCAAGGAGTCGGCCAGCCTTTCCGATGAATTGTATCTGCTGCACAGCCTGGTGGTGGACGCCATGGCCAATGTGAGCGATATGTCCGACGCTATGCGCTCTACAATGGTGGATATAAGGGATAGTTCCGAGTCCGCCTCGGATAAGGTCGACGGAGGAGAAAGCGGCGGTATCATAGAAAAGCTGCCGGACGAGGGCGTTCAGGCGGCGCCTGCGGCTGCCGAAAGCACCGGGGAGGGGCCGAAACTCATGCTTCTGGCCTCTGAGCAGCCTCTGCCTGCCGGAGAAACCGGCACCAATACCGGCACGGAGACTGGCGGTGCCGCCGGGGGAGCGGGCACAGATACCGGCACGGAAACCGGCGGCAGCGGAGAAAGTATAACGGACAGCGTTGGTCTCAACGCCGACCTTGGAAACCTGGCAGACCAGCTCAATGCGCTCAACGGCATGATGGGCGCTTCTGCCGGGAATCTGGCGGTGGATCTTGTTCGGGTGAGCGCTCAGCTGTCCCGGGTTATTTTGCTCATGGCCAATGCCCTCTCCGGCGTGGACATGACCGTTATAGAGGACGTTTCCGGAGAGGTGCCGGCGGAGGAGACGGACGGCAAGGTCTATCTCTGCGTGAATTACGGCCCCGTCGAAGCCGACAGCAATGTGGGCGGCGTCGCGGGGGCGATGGGCGTTGAGTATGAGTTTGATATGGAGGGCGCACTTAAGGAAAAACTCAACCTGAGCGGTATATTTTCCACCACCTATCTGGCAAAATGCGTCAGCCTTGAGAATGTGAACCGGGGCGCGGTGGCTGCCAAGAAAAATAATGTGGGCGGGCTGACCGGCCTTGAGGAACTGGGCAGAATAGATGCCTGCCAGGGCTACGGCAGCGTCAGCAGCGCCGAGGGCGGCTATGCCGGCGGCGTTGTGGGCTATTCTTACAGCTCGGTCACCGGCAGCTACGCCATGTGCAATATAGAGGGAAAGGAATTCGTGGGCGGCATTGCGGGCTTCGGTACCATAATAAAGGACTGCGCCAGCCTTGTGGGCATGGACGGTATGACCGCCGCCAGCGGCGCGATCGCCGGATGGGCGGATATTACTGCGGAGGACAATATTCTGGGCAATATGTATGTCCATGAGAGCCTTGGCGCGGTGGACGGCATAAGCTACTCCGGCAAGGCCGTGGCTGTGGATTATGAGAATCTTCTTGAAAAAGAGGGTCTGCCCTCCCAGTTCCGCAAGCTGAAGCTCAGCTTTATGGCCGGGGGAAAGCTGGTGGAAGAGCTGGAGTTTGACTACGGCGGCAGCGTGGATGAAAGCCTGATACCTCCTGTGCCGGAGAAAGAGGGATACAGCGGCAGCTGGCCCGACTATGATTACAGCCGCCTTTATTTCAGCGATACCCTTGAGGCCGTGTATTCCCCCAGGCAGGCTACCATAGCCGCAAAAAATGTCAGGGACGGCTCGCCAATGTCCATCCTTCTTCTGGAGGGCGACTTTGAGGAGGGGGCGAGGGTCAGCCTCAATGCGTACACCGGTCAGGGGCCCGGTACGGATGTGGGGCGGGTCATGGAGAAATGGGTTCTCCGGCTCAACAGCCCGGAGGACGAGGGGGAGACATATGCTGTCCGTTTTATGGCTCCGGAAACCGAGAAAAAAGACGGCGCGGTGGATATTTATGTCTATTCCGGCGAACAGTGGACAAAAGCGGAGACGAAGCGCAACGGCAGTTATATTACCTTTGACTGCACCGGAGACACAGTGGTGTTCTGCGCGGTGGAGACGGAGGAATTCAGCTATACGGGCATCATTATAGGCGTTGCAGCGGCGGCTGCAGCGGCGGGAGCTTGGCTGACACTGAAAAGCCGCCGGAAAAAACTTGCGCCGGAAGGCCCGGAGACCGAACCCGAAACGCCCGGCTCCGGAGACGAGACTTAAACGGCAAAACAAAAAATGAAGAGGTTCCTTTCAAAATTCACGGGAGGAGCCTCTTTATCATAGGCCCCGGTGCGGAAGAGAAGCCGGAACGGGCGCCCGAATTGACAGAAAAATTACTGTGGTATATAGTCGAGACTGTCAAAAAACGTTTGCAA
>DCJL01000039.1:44090-61807 GCA_002320035.1 Clostridiales bacterium UBA1701
GCGCAGTCAAAAAAGTCCGGCATGGACTTTTTTGACAAGCTGATATAGTCGTTATCAATAACAAACCAAAGAAAATTGCCGCGGCCTTTCCGGTATTCACGGCGGTTATTCGTGGAGGTGCTGAAAGGAATGGAAGACAGGATGAAAGCCGCCCCCGGCAGGCAGAGCGGCGCAAAAAAATATTTCCATGATTTGTTTGACCTCAGGGGCGATATGATGGGTTATGAGGCACTGGATGAGATGATGGAGGAAAACACCCACATCTACGGTTCCAATATGTGGATACTCATTATGGCGATACTGATTGCCTCTATTGGCCTGAATGTCAACTCCACGGCGGTGATCATCGGCGCTATGCTCGTGTCGCCGCTGATGAGCGGGATATTGACTATGGGCTATTCTCTGGCGATCTGCGATTTGACCATGATGCGCCGGGCTGCCGCCCGCTTCGGTACCCAGGTGATGATCAGTCTTATCACCTCCACGGTCTATTTTTGCCTGACACCTCTGGATGCGCCCACCAGTGAAATGCTTGCCCGCACCACGCCCACGATCTGGGATGTGCTGATCGCGCTCTTCGGCGGCCTGGCAGGAGGGATTGGAAACACCCGGGAGAAAAAAGGCAACGTCATTCCCGGCGTGGCAATCGCGACGGCGCTAATGCCGCCGCTGTGTACTGCCGGATACGGTATCGCCACTTTGCAGCCGCGGTTTATACTTGGGGCGTTTTATCTGTTCGCGATAAATACCTTGTTTATTGCGCTGGCTGCGGCGGCTGTCACAAAGCTGCTTCGGGTTCCTGCCCGTCGCAGTCTCAGCGGCAGTGACCAGCGCAGGCTGCACCGTATCGTGAGGACCATAACCGTGATCACCGTGATACCCAGTCTCGTTCTGGGGGCAGTCACGGTGTACAGCTCAGTGCTGGATGCCGGGATTGACAGATATCTGAAAAACGAAATGGTGTTTGCCGACGCCCAGGTGGTTCAGAGCAGCGCCGATAAAATCGACAGAGTGATATCTGTTTCCCTTGTTGGCACGCCCATCTCGGACGAAAAGATTGCCGGGCTCGAAAGCCTCCTCGGCAGCTACGGGCTGGGGGATTACAGCCTGCATGTGGTGCAGAACAGGAGCATACAGGGGGAGAATACAGATAAAGTTACCATTGCCGTCCAGGAAAATACCATAAACCAATTGCAGCAGCTTCTTGACCGGCAGGAGCAGCGGATAGAGGAGCTGGAGAGCAGCGGTGCGGCCGAAACGGATTGGGCCGGGCTTGCCGCCTCCGCCCCCGATATTTTTAACTGGCTCAGCGGCTGCGCCTGCGGGCCTGTGTACGGCGGGGAAGAGGAGTACGCGCTGATGACGGCGTCCAGCTCAAAAGCCATGACCGAAGAGGAAACGCAGATCATAGTAAACTGGCTGCGTACTGCAAGCGGCATGGACCGGGCCGAGCTTATCGTTAAATAAAACGCCGCAGTTCTCCCGCTCATCATACGGTGAAACAGGCATATAAAAGCCCGGCCCGGTGCAAAACCGGGCCGGGCTTCGGGCTGTTGACAAAATTCTTATCAGAGGAAAAGCGGGAGGAAATAAAAAGAAGACCAAGCGAAAAGCTTGATCCTCTGGTGCGAGTGTTCATAACGGACTTGATTAAAACGTGGTAATTCCGGCAGTTGACACACATATTCCCAACTTTTTCATCGGCACATTCGATTTCTCGGAAGCCTTGATCTACAATGGACTCAAAGGAGGTCGAATGATATGAGAACGGACAAAAGATTTCTGTATCTAGCCGAACCAGAATGGAGGGTAATGCTGCTTGCGTTGAACAGAATGCGCAGCAAGCTGATTGCTCAGCAAGCTGATTGCTCAGGGCAGATACACCGATGTGATCGATGAGATCATCATGAAGATGGTGGGATAAGGAGACCAAGACGGAACGATACAAAACCGATATGCAGACTGATCTGCAATATGAACTGCAAGGCGACTACTATGTGATTGCCGGAGAAAGTGAGGATGAGCGGCCGCCTGTTGGCATCTGGGGTCAGCGGCACCTACAGTGGCTGAAGCAAAACCGGCGCGTCACATATACCAATCTTCTGACCGCGGGCAGGCAGAACGCTTACCTGCGAAATATTGATACCCAGGCCAACGAACAGCTTGAGCTGCTGATCCAGCAAATGGCGGAAGCTGAGGGCGTTACCGAGCGCCTGAAAGCTGAGAATCAGATGAAATGGGTAAGACAAATGAGCAGCATCCGGGCCAGAGCGGAAGCAGTTATAAACAGTGAGTTGATTTGGTGTTGAGGGGGTGATGAAATGCAGGTATTAGAAGATCTCTATGTTGGCGAAATTCGACCCATTGCGAGACGTTCTGTTATGCTTTCAAACTCGGCGCAAAAATCATGCTGGATGTGCTGACAGATAGTACAATGAAGCAGATATAAAATTGTAGGGCCGGGGGTGACTGTAGTCAATCACTCCCAGCCTGTTGTGCATTATTCTTAAACAACCATTCGGATAAGGTTGTCAATTCAAGTTTTGATCGAAACAATAATGAAGAGGAGAATTTAATAATTCTTTGGATCACATAAAAAGGGACGGCAGGACTTTCGGGTCCTGCTGTTTTGTGTTGTATCAGTTCCGGATGTTTTCTCTGATGTGAAATGATAAAATTACAAGGCGAAGCCAAAACTGCATAAGCAAAACAGCCAATAAAAGAAAGAAAAATGAAATAATTTAATCGGTCAGCAGGGCAAAACGCACAAAATTACAGTTGACAAAGAAACGCTACAGTGTTAAATTAAAAGCGAAGATGATAAATTAACAAATCAAGTGAGGAGTTCTCAAAATGCTGGATGCAACGCTGCGAAGAAAAATGATCATGGAGAAGTTGGAAGCTGAGGGAAATATCCGCGTCTCCCAGTTGGCCGAGGCATGCGGCACCTCCGACATGACGATTCGACGGGATCTTGCGAAGCTGGAGGATACGGGATATCTGAGAATCAACCGCGGCCTTGTCTCGCTGAATACGGGAAGCTCCGTTGAGGTGAGCAGCTCCGTCAAAGCCCACCGGGCAACTGAGCAGAAAAAGAGGATCGCCAAAGCGGCGGCAGCTCAGATCCAGCCGGGAAGTTCTGTTTACCTGGATTGCGGCACGACGGTGAAGGAACTGGCCATGGAGCTGGCAAACATCAAAAAGCTCACCGTTTACACCAACTCTCTTCTGGCGTGCAACGTGCTCTGCAATTACCCCAATGTGGAGCTGCACGTGCTCCCGGGCCGCTTTTCTGAGGTCTCCATGGGCGCTCTGGATACGACGACCCTGCAAATGCTCCAGCACCTTCGCTTTGATGTGGCGGTTCTCGGCGCTGAGGCGGTTGATCCCCGGGTGGGCTTTATGGTCCCGGAGGAGGATGACTGCAGCTGCAAGCAAATTGTGATGGATAATTCTCAAAAGACTTTGGTCCTTGCAGACAGCAGCAAGATCTTCCAAACCTCCCGCTGCATCTATGCGCAGCCGCGAGAGGTGGATCTGTTGATTACGGACAGCAGATGCAGCAGCGAGGCAAAAAAGCAGTTCGCTCAGGCAGAGCTGCAGCTGCTGACCGTGTAATAACAACCATAAAAATCAAGGAGGAACCAAAATGAAAAGCAAGACCAAGAGAGGCCTGGGCCTCGTGCTGGTGCTGTGTCTCGCCATGACCCTGCTGGCGGGCTGCGGCAGCAGCGGACAGACCGCGTCCGCGCCTGCGGCAAACGACAGCGCACCTGCGGCGTCCGGCGACGTAGTAACGATCCGCGTCATGAGCAGCGACGACTTCGCCGGCTTCCGCACCAGCGTTATCAAAGAATTTGAGGACGCAAACCCCGGCATCAAGATCGACTTCCAGTCTGTGGGCTATGATGCCCTGCACCAGAAGGAAGTTACCGCTCTTGCCGCCGGCTCCGACACTTATGATATCGTGGATGTGGACTGCATCTGGACTCCGGAGTATGTGACCAACGGCTACATTGTGTGCGTGGACGACCGTCTTACTGACGAGATGAAGACCGGTATTGCCCCTGTCGCCATGGATACGCTGGCTTATGAGGGCAAAATCTACGGCCTGCCCATGTTCAACGACCTGTTCTTCATGTTCTACAACAAGGACATTCTGGGCAAGGCTGGTCTCGACGCGCCTCCCGCCACCTGGGATGAGTTCACCGCTGCCTGCAACAAGATGCAGGAAGACGGCCTGATCGACTACGGCTCTGCCTGGGGCTGGGCGCAGGCAGAGGGCCTGATCTGCTACTATATGACCTTCCTCAAGGGTTACGGCGGATCCCTGGTGGACGATAATCACAACCCCACCGTGAACACCCCGGAGAATGTGGCCGCCCTGCAGTACATGGTGGACTCCCTGTATGACTCGAAAATTTCCGCCCCCGCCTCTGTCACCTCTGACGACCGTATGGCCATCGACCTGTTCAGCCAGGGCAAGACTCCCTTTGTCATCAACTGGAGCTTTGCCTGGAGCGTGTTCAACGATCCCGAACAGTCTGCTGTCGCCGACAAGGTCGGCGTGATGCTGGTGCCCGGCACGAACGGCATCAAGAGTGCCACCTGCGCCGGCTCCATGGGCCTGTCCATCACCTCTACCTGCCAGCACAAGGACGAAGCCTGGAAGTTCATCGAGTTCCTGGCCAGCAAGGAGATCCAGAAGCGGCAGGCCATTGAGGCCGGTGCCCTGCCCATCTGGGAAGAACTGTATTCCGATCCCGAACTGATCGAGCAGCATCCCGCGCTCAAGGAGATGCTGGAGCAGGTGGGCTATGCCTACAACCGTCCGTCCCTCGTTTGGTACAACGAGTTCTCCGACGCCCTCCAGGTGGAAGTGCAGAATGCGCTGACCCAGAGCAAGACCCCGCAGCAGGCGCTGGACGACGCCCAGGCCAAGGCCTTGGAGATCCAGAAAAAGTACTGATTTCCTCTTTTAACAAACCCATGCGGTGGGAGCTTTGGCTCCCGCCGCGGCAATAAAAACAGATCATCGCCGTTTCCCTCTGAGCGTAAAAATGAGAGGTGCTCCACCATGATCAAGAAAACTACCGGCCGCAGAGGCCTGGACATGGGTGTGAATCCCTATTTGTATATTGCTCCGGCACTGATTGCGCTGGCCGTGGTGGTACTGTTGCCGCTGCTGTACGCCTTCTTCCTGAGCTTGCAGAAAACGCAGGGCCTGAAGGGGACATTTGTGGGCCTGGCAAACTACGCCGCAATTTTGAAAGAAGAATACTTCTGGCAGTCTACCGGGCGAACGGCCTACTTTACCGTGGTCTCGGTGGGGATGGAATTCATTCTGGGCATGCTGGTAGCACTGCTCTTGAATGAAAAATTCCGCTGGCGCGGAATTGCCCGTGCCATGCTGATCCTGCCCTGGGCCCTGCCTACCGTTGTCAACGGTGTCCTGTGGGCGTGGATCTTCAACTCCAGCTACGGCTCCCTCAATGGCCTGCTCTCCCAGATGGGGATCATCCACAAGTATGTTAACTGGCTGGGCGAGTCCCGACTCGCTATGAACTGTGTGATTTTTGCCGACGTCTGGAAAAACTACGCCATGATCGCACTGATCCTGCTGGCCGGACTGCAGACCATTCCCGGCGATTACTATGAAGCCGCAAAGATCGACGGGGCAAATGCCGTGCAGCGTTTTTTCAGAATTACCTTCCCCCTGTTGAGGCCTTCCATTCTCGTCTGCCTGGTTTTGCGGACGATGGAAGCCTTCAAGGTCTTTGACATTGTTTATACGATGACTAAGGGCGGCCCCGCCAACGGCACCCAGGTCATTTCTTACTACACCTATCAGACCACCTTCCAGTACAGCCAGTTCGGCCCCGGCGCCGCGCTCTCCTACCTGGTGAGCCTGTTCATCCTGCTGATGGCCCTGGTTTATATCCGTCTGATTACCGGAAAGGGGAATGCAGCATGAGACGGGAAGAAAAACGCAAACGGATCCTCATCAACATCTTTGCGATCCTGCTGATGATCTATATCATCATCCCCTTTGTCTGGCTGTTCATCTCCTCCATCTCCCCAAAGGTGGAGCTGATCGCAACGCCGCCCCATTGGATTCCGGAAAAGCCCTCCTTCAACAATTATCTGAAGCTCATGGGCTTGCAGCAGGCCTCCATCAGCACTGGCGAAATCCCGCCCTTTCCCACCGCCATGCGCAATAGCATCGTGGTGGCGGTCTGTTCCACCTTCTTGAGCGTGCTGATTGGTATCTTCACGGCCTATGCCTTTGCCCGTTTGGAGTTTCGCGGGAAGAACGCCATGATGCTCAGCGTTATCGCCCTGCGCATGCTGCCGGAAATTGCCCTGGTCCTGCCCCTGTATATGATCATGCAGAAGCTGCACATGTCCGACTCCAAGGTCTTTCTGACGCTGGTTTACATGTCCTTCGTGCTGCCTTTCGTGATCTGGATGCTTCGCTCGTATTTTGAGAGCATTCCGGTATCGTTGGAGGAATCCGCGCTGATCGACGGGGCCAACCGCTTCACGATCATTTGGAAGATCGTGTTCCCACTGGCGTTGCCCGGGGTGATCACCACCTGCATTTTCTGCCTGCTGACCTGCTGGGATGAGTTCCTGTTCTCCCTGATCTTCACCACCAGCTACAACGCCAAGACTGTCACGGTGGCCATCTCCGAGTTTACTACCCGGCATATGATCGACTACGGCCTGATGATGGCGGGCGGTATGCTGGCGTCCCTGCCGCCGATTCTGTTTGCGCTGCTCATGCAGAAGTATGTGGTCAACGGCCTGACGGAAGGCTCGGTCAAGGAATGAGCGCTATGGAAGAAGCCAGAATCGACAGAAAGGCCATTGCGCGGGCCTTAAAGGATTATGCGGCGAGCGCCGCAGTGCGTCCGGTGCTGATCGGCTTTGACGGCTATGTGGACAAGCTGGTCAAGCCCAGGATCTGTCAGGAGGCTGATGTGTATTATACCTCCGTGCGGGAGTTCGCCATGCGCCTGCTGGATCTGGGCGGCACGAGTTCGGACATCGCGGTAAAGTCGATGTTTGAGAAGATCGGCGGCAATGGCCCCTTGTTGGCTGAAGCATTGGCGGAAAAGGATGCCGTGTGCAGCTGCATCGGCGCCATGGGTATTCCGGAACTGTCAGCACCCTACAGGCCGCTTTCCAATAAAGTGCGGCTATATTCCGTCGCGGAGTGTGCCGACTCCTATGCTCTGGAGTTCCCGGACGGGAAGATCATGCTGGGAGACACCGAGAGCTTCAACAGCATCGATTGGCAGACGCTTCAAAGCCGGATCGGACAAGAGAAATTGCTCATGCTCTTCCAGGAAGCACAGCTTCTGTGCTTTGCCAACTGGAGCGGACTGCCCAAGGCCACGGATCTGCTGCAGGGGATTCTGCGAGACGTTTGCCCGGCTTTGTCCTGTGAAAGAACCCGCAGTGTTCTCTTTGACCTTGCCGATCCGACCGGGAAGAGCGATGCTCAGTTTGTGGAGCTGTTTGCGGCACTGGAGGCCCTGGCCCCGTTCTATGAACGGATCGTGGGGCTCAACCCCAAGGAGTGCCTGCAAGTGTACAATCATTATACCCACAGCGAAGAAAGAGAATTTTCGGCAGAGATGTTGGAGGAACTGCTTCAGACCTTCCCTGCCGATGAGATCGTGATCCACGATGCGGGCTGCGCCTATGTCGGGCGGAAGGGCGAACCGGCGCGGAAGGTCACGGGCCGCTTCCTCACGAATCCCCGCATTTCGGTGGGGGCTGGGGACAATTTCAATTCCGGCTACTGTCTGGGAAAGCTCTGCGCTCTGCCGGGTGAAGCCTGCGCCGCGCTGGGTAACGAAGCGGCGGTGGGATTTATGGAACGGGAACGGCCGATGACGCGGATGGAATTACTGGAAGCTTTTGAAGAACAGGAGACAATAGCATGAAATCAGAAACGCGATTTGCAAAGGATGTGCGCCAGCAGCCGGAGAGCATGCGGCAAGCGCTTGCGTTTTATGAAGAGGAACAGGTTTTTGAAAAGGTGCGCCGCTTGGCCCAAAAGCAGTATGACAAGATCGTTATGACCGGCATGGGCAGTTCCTACGCCGCCTGTATGAACGCTGGGGCAATTCTGCGTAACGCCGGGTTCAACGCCTTTACGGAGGTGAGCAGCGATCTGCTGCATTATCATACGGAGATGCTGACGGAGAACACCCTGCTGGTATTGGTATCCCAGTCCGGCCAGAGTGGGGAAATCCTGGATCTGTGCGCTGCCGCACCTGCTTCCGCCACGGTCGTAGCAGTGACCAACGACCCAACTTGCGCACTGGCCAAACACGCAGAACTGACCCTCGTGATGCATGTGACCCCGGAGGACATTGTCTCGACCCGCAGCTATCTTGCCTCTCAGATCTTAATGCTTCTGTTTGCCAGGGCCTTCACCGGCGCAGCAGAGGAGGAAACCCTTCAGGATCTGCGTCAGTCTCTGGTATATCTGAGCGAGGCAGTGGATGACTTCGATGAGATGCAGCAGCAAATGCGGGAGTATATGGGAGTGCCAGCCTACATCAATCTGATCGCTCGCGGCTGGTCTGTGGCCACGGCGGAGGGTGGCGCGCTCTTCATCAAGGAAGGCGCTAAAATGCCCTCGATTGCCTTCGAGGCTGCGCAGTTTCGCCACGGTCCCATCGAATTGGTGACAGAAGGGTTTGCGGCTCTGGTTTTTATCCCAAAAGGCCGGTGTGAAGCGATGCAGCTTCGAATTGCGGAGGAAATCTGCCAGTATGGAGGAAAAGTGGTTGTCGTGGCTGAGGAGGGAGTAGAACTGCCTCGCCTGTCGGCAATGACTGTGATCCGTCAGCGCTATGTTTCTCAGGAGCTGGCTCCTCTGGTGAATATCGTACCGGTTCAGGCTTTTATCGACTATGTTTCCAAAGACAGCGGCATCGACTCCGGCAGCTTCCGCTGCGGAAGCAAAGTGACTGTCAAGCAGTAACCATACAAAGACAAGACCACCGGCGAAACCGGAGGTCTTGTCTTTTGCTATGGAAAGAACTATCTGCATGGCACCTCTCCGGAAAATGCGGCGGCCTCTGAAATCAATAAAGAGACAGCCGCCGAATTGTCGATGGCTGTCTTTCGCCCTTAAGAGCAAGTTGGCCAATATAAGCAAAGCGCAGAGCAGCACAGCGATGCTTCTGCGCCATTTGTTCTTGGCTAAGGGCATTGTTCCTCCTTTTTTCGCAGTTTTGGGAAAGGTGATTAGCGGGTGGCCTCACCTCCTTTCCCCGGCGGATTGCCCTTGCCGATGGCGGTCATGCGGCCTGGGGTGTAGGGACACTCGGCATACTTGCAGTACCGATCCTTGCGGTACGGCCTGTGACAGCGACAGCTCCGGCACTCCGGAAATGGGCCGTCCACGCCGCTGTCGTAGTGGCCGCTACCGGGCTTGTCCCGCATGAGACTTTCAAAAGCCCGATGATCGCCATTGGTAAAATACATGGCATACCTCCTTTCGGCGTGGATTAGGGCTTGCGGTGTATATGAAAAAATCCGTTTCATGGTGAAACGGATTTCTAGACTCATTGATACAGCGGATATATGTGTGGTATAATTTTGCCAACGTTTGAAAAAATAAGGGGATAATTCAATGCCAGAAGATAAATTCACTGACCTTATGCTGAGAACGCTTGATGACCATATCGAAGCAAAAAGAGCTGAGGGCTTATCTGATACTGCAATACTGGAACGGATAAACAAAATTGACTTCACCGAGATTTTTTCAAAAATGGCAGAAACTGTAGCTATAAATACTGTCGAAACTCTGGAAAAGACTATGTACGAACGAGTTTTAGAAGAACGCGCTCAAACAGCAGAGTTTATGGCTCGGCATGAACAGATTTGGGGCAAAGGTTTTGTCGCTTCCGAAGCAATGTATATTATGGTGTTAGAAACTGTTGACATGTATAGGCAATATGTAGACGACCTTCCAGCAGAAACAATCGAAGAAAAACAGTATCATTTAGCTGCATTGCGCCAAATCCATGCTCGTGCATGTCAGCAGTTTCTTGAAATTACATACCTGATTAAAGCTGGCTTTGCCGATGGAGCATTTGCACGTTGGCGGTCAATGTATGAATTAAGTGTAGTTGCTGACTTCCTCATAAACAATGACGAAAGCGTTGCCTTGGCCTTTATTGAGTCCGCAGATTCAGATGACTCCTGGCATAATTGGGCAAAAGCTGCTCCATGTTTCGCTGGGCACAAAGGAAACATTACTTTTAACGATATTCAAAACAAATGTGACTTGTCCACAGATGTTTGGAGAAAGCAATACAAATTGGCAAATAAGGTTGTCCACGCATCACCTCAGGGAACATTCAATAGATTAGGGGCTTTTGTGGATACTAGTGTTCTTCAAGCTGGACATAGTGATTACGGGGTATCTCTGGCTGCTGAACATTCTGCAATCTCGCTTGCAGTTATTACGGCGTCCTTCTTAACCATTCTGCCCTATGGGGATGGAACTGTGCACGCTTCAACTATCGGGAAATGGGTTGATATTGTGAGGAAATACTATTATGAGGCCGAAGATAGGTGTTTTAGCGAGAAAAATGAAATGCACGCTACTAAGATAGATGGAACCGTGATTAGCACAGATTTACAAACTACCATTTAACGGAAAACATTTATTTCATAGTCAAACAGTTTCTTGCAAAAATGTCTGTAGCACAATTATTGGAGGCATTACAAATGACTGTTACTGATTCATTGCAAAATGAGATAGCGGATTACTTATCCAGCTATAAAGCATACGATCTACCAAATATATGCAAATCATATGGGATAGAGTGTAATGAGCAATCAAATCCCAATAGTAGCAAGAGAATATACATAAATAGTGGACTAAAGAAAATGAATCTTGCCCAGACCAAGGAACTTGTAAAAAGGATCATAGCAAACGGGGCAGACACCGAGTTCGTTAGGAAAATCGAACCATTTATGGATGACGATTTCTTCTTTATCCCGATGGTTTCTCGACGTGCTATTTTGGAGTGGTTATCGTCGGAAAGAAACCTTGAAGGTAAAAAGAATGTTGTAGATCTGCTTTCAATGTCATGGAACTTGAAAAACATAGCAATAAAAAAAGAATGGTGTAACACAAATGCTTATGACTTCATATTCCAGCACATGGTTAGGAATGATGATATATCCTACAAAGAACTGTTTGAAGAGATACTAGATATAATCTATGTACCAGATTCTATTTTAATCCGTTTTTTGGAGGCTCTTGTAGATCCTTCTATACGGGAGGATTCCGAAATTGCCTACTACATAAGTGAAATCAATAAACTCCTGGTGACAGACGGATACCAGTTTCAAGTAGAAAAGCATATTGGTGGACGGCCTATATATAAAATCGTGCAGGGAAATGGCGGCATAGAAAAAACAATTAAAAATATCATATTTGGAGCGTATGATGGGAAGCCAGATATTGTAATTTCAGATGCCCTAACGAATGATATAGAGATTGTTGGAGACAGCAGTAAATGCCTTTTATATATGCTTCCTCCAAAAAGCAACGGGTTATCTTGGCATGAATTAGTTACCTGGTGGAATAACGGCAATGAGGAATACGATTTAGAAGTTGAGAAAGCGTTAGTTGTTCGTTTGATACGGTCTTTGGATTCCGAACCAGAAACTCTTTTTTTGCGGGCTTATTACAACTTCATACACAAACTACACAATAATAATCTTCCGGCATTGATACCGCAGGTCTATTGCCTCTATGATCCCAAAAGTGCAAAAATGCGTGGAGGCCAAAGCTATGTTTTCCATCAAAGAATGGATTTCTTAATTCTAATGCCAAACTGGGTTAGAGTTGTAATTGAAATTGACGGGAAACAACACTATTCAGTTGATAATATTGCATCTCCTGAATTGTACGCAAAAATGGTAGAGGATGACAGAAAGCTGAGCCTATACGGATATGATGTTTACCGTTTTGGCGGTCAAGAGTTCGTAAATAGAGATGAAGCAAGAAAGAAAATAGAAGCCTTTATCACGGACTTATTCAAAAAGTACGATATTATTCCAGCACAATAATCCGTTTCACCGTGAAACGAATTTTGGAAACAAAAAAAGGGCCGTTTTCACGAAATGGAAATCGGCCCTGATAGGGGAGATGCTTAAATGGCGGTGGATCGTGCCAACATCATCACGATATGTAGTTTTAGAAAAGGGAAAGGCTTGTTTTCTTACGAAAACAAGCCTCAGTCTGTCTGGACCGCCCCAGATTGTGCGGACAGCACAAAAAGCCCTCTGAAGTAGGGATATGAAGTTTTAAGCAACAGACTGGCATCGCAATTCCAGCGGTGTCAGTTTTGTTTTGGTCTGGATGCGTTGGTGGTTGTAGAAATAGATATATTCGTCAATTAGGCGATTGGCCTCGGCAAACGAAGAAATCTTTGTACGGTGGATGCACTCTGTTTTGAGGATGGAGAAGAAGTTCTCGGCCAGTGCATTGTCATATGGATTGCCGCGTCTTGACATGGACGGCGTAATACCGTATGCTTGAGTCAGCTTGAAGTACGCTTGTGAGGTATACTGAAAGCCCTGGTCACTGTGGAGCTGCAACTCTGCAGTGACCTTTTCCTTTTTCTTGGCGGCTCCCAGTGTAGAGAGAACAAGGTGGATCGTCTGCTGCGTACTGGTCTTGTATGCAACGATACTGTTGTCGTAGAGGTCCCGAATGACAGAAAGAAAGAGAAAGCCTTGTCCGGTACGGATGTAAGAAATGTCTGTTACCCACTTCTGGTTCGGTCGCTCGGCAACGAAGTTTCGGTTCAGCAGGTTCGGATAACGGTGCAGAGCTTCTCCATACCTCACATACCGCCTCCTTCTCACAACAGAGAGCAGGCCGTATTTATTCATGACTCTAAGCACAGTTTTGGGATTACAGTATATTTTGTGCCTTTCAAGCCAAATGTGTACTCTGCGGTAGCCGTAGGTTTGCTTGCATTCGGCTTGGCACTCCCGGATCTTCTCAGCGAGCGGCAGATCTTTTGCTGGTACATCCATTCTTTGCACATAGCTGTAATACCCGCTGCGTGAGACGCCGAAGATGCGGCACATTTCGCTGATGCTGTACTTTTCTCGGTGGCGGTAAATGACATTGTATTTAACGCTGGCTTTCACTTCCTTTCGGTGAGCGAGAGAAAATCCCGCAACAGCTCCACTTCCATTTTCAGCCGCTTGTTCTCATACTTGTATTCCTGCAGCGTCTTGGCTGGCTTGCGACCTCTCTGCTTGGGGATTCCTTGACACTTCTTTTTTCGTTCTCTCCGCAGCAGTTCTTTTACAACCATTTTACTTCCCAACCCAAGTTTCTCCGCTATCTCTCGTTGTGTGAACCCCTGTTCTGCCAGTTGCTTTATTGCAGGCAACAATGCTTGCACTTTCTCGTATTTTCTTGGCATAGCAATACCCCCTGATGTAGTACTTTCATTTTCCTACATCAGGGGGCTTTTGTCTATTGTCCTATTTTACTGGTTCAGTCCAAAAATTGGGTGGTTTTCAAAGATGTCCATGAGCCGATCATTGACCGTGCTGTGTGGGAGCAGGTTCAGCAGAAACGAGGCAAAGTCCGCAAGCGCCGCACCAACGAGGGCGAAAAGAATATGTTTTCCGGTCTGCTGGTCTGTGCTGATTGCGGAAATAACCTGCACTTCCACTTCAATCAGGGAAACCCAGAGATCAGGTATTTCAACTGTTCCAACTATAAAGGCAACCGCGGCACCTGCACCTCTACCCATTATGTCCGTGTGGATTTTCTGGAACAGGTAGTGTTAGGTGAGATCAAGCGGCTGACCAAGTTTGCCAGCCGGTATGAGGATGATTTCGTCAAGGCCGTTATGGGCAGCACCCAACAGAATGTGGCTCTGGACCGCAAGCTCAAAGAAAAAGAGCTTGCAGCCCTGCAAGCCCGTGATGAAGAACTGGATGGATTGTTCGAGCGTATCTATGAGGACAATGTTTCCGGCAAGCTCTCTGATGACCGCTTTGCCAAAATGTCCCGTAGGTATGAGGATGAACAAAAGGAGATATCTGAGAAAATCAAGGCCCTCCGTGCGGAAATGGACAAGCTCAGTAGTAAGTCCGTAACGGCGGACATGTTTATCTCCACCGTCCGCAAATATACCAGAGCCAAGGCCCTGACCCCCAGGATGCTCAATGAACTGATCGATCACATCGAAGTCCACCAAGCGGAGAAGATCGACGGGATATGGGAGCAGCACCTGGTGATCCATTACAACTGTGTGGGGGCCATCTTCATCCCCGATGTATTCCCACTCCCAGCGCCCCAGGTGTCGGTAAATACAAGAAAAGGCGTAGTTGTCAACTACGCCCCAGGTCAACTCGCTGTATAAAAAAGGCGGGTGTTCTTAACAGCCTTTCAAATGCTGTAAGAACACTCGCCATGGTCGGAGTGTAATTATAGGATCTGGAAAAATCCAGTCATATCAATGGTTTCAAGCAGTAAGCAAGAGGTTGTTATCCTAAGAGAAAACAATTTTAACGCCACCGCCAAGTTTTGAGCGGCGGCTTATTCTTTTATAAACTTTTCAAAAGCAAATTTCCGTATATTAGGGTAAGCTGACTTGTCAACCTGCCTGGCAGCAGTAACAAGGCCACGTAGACGCTGACGACTTTTTTTATCAGTAGGATTATTGCGAAGATACTCATGCTCAACCATAATCTTTTTCCTAAGTGAGTTCTTGACTGTGGCTTTGCCCTCACTATTGATAATAACACCCGTCACCAATTTAGGGTATGCTCTGGAATACCCTTTAACTTTTTTTCGGGAAACTTGGTAATTATATTTTCGGATAAGTGACAATACCGTTTTTCTAAATTCCGAGGATATTTTATGTTCGCTCGAAAATACCACATCATCTACATAGACAGTCATTATCACATCGTTATTATCTGACAACGCCTGCAATTCATCAAACATTTTGTGATTAACCAGATATGAAAGGATTTGACTTGTTGGAGCTCCAGAGATCAGATGATTATAGCATTTAACTCCTTTAGCTGCCAGAAAATCGTAAACTTCCGAAAGGCACTTTTGATCGAGCTTTTTAAGATCGATTGTTGTTAAATTTGTCAGTACCTCGGCAACATCAGGAGAACAGCACAAATCTTCAAAGAAAAAGCGATAAACTGTTTCCCTGCTGATCGAAGGGAAAAATGCAGTCAAATCAATCTTATATAGATTCCGAGTGCCCTCGCCCAAATGCTGGCGAGCATTATCGGAGTATGATTTTCCCTTAATACCGGAAAAAACATTATCGGGCACTTCAATTTTTCCCAATAATGTTTTTATGCGTTTTTGTACAGTTTTCAATTCGGCCTGTGGAGGCTCAATAAGTCGAGGCTTTTTAGACCTATCTACATAGGGACTAATCATCGAAACAACATAGTCTTGTTTTAACAAATCCCCATTTTTAATATGTAGAACATATTTTAGCATTTTTTTAGATTGAATTCCGTATAGTGGGCAATCAGTATATTTCAAAAGGCATTACACCTCAATTCTTAAAATGTGCTGGTGTTAGCTGTTGACTACTTTACCGATTATCCAACGGACAAAATCGGGAAGTAGTTCAGGGCAGCAAAAGGATACAGCCAGTACGGCTACTGCAATCAGTACAATGACGATCACAGCAGCAGGGACATGAGAGCGAGTCTCATTCGTGGAAACCTTGTTATTGTCACCGTAAACATTGATATTGATGACAATACTGGGCTTGTCCGCTTTCTTCACGGAATTCACCTCCTTGTTATTATTGGCCCTCAAAATGAGGGGACTTCCCATCCGCCAACAACAAGGAGATATTGCAGCCTTATATCCTAAATTCACACCAGCACAAATCCGACTTCCCAAACAGTTTGTTCTGCTCGGTCCAACACCAAATCACTTGACACGGTCACAACGAAACACACATACATACTGACTACAAGTGCAGTCACAGTGTTACCGTGTTCGTGTGTCACTGTGTCGGGGTGACGAGGTGCTGATGGCACTTCTGCCGGAGAAAAATGCATCCTTACCCATAGGTACGATGCCGCCCGCGTTTTGATCACGAGCCAAACGAAGTCTGATCTGACCGCTCGTACTGACGATGTAATTATATCACAATAGGTCGAAAAAGAAAATATTAAATTGTAAATTCCACCCAGAGAGACTATGGGTGGCGTTTTCATATACCACAATCTGAAAGGAGGAGTTACCCTATCTGCTGCCAGCCATCGGGCTGGCTTTTTTATTTCACGATAAAGGAGGTTTTTAAGTGGCAGACGATAAAAAGACAATCGGCCCCGATGTTGGTGCTCCCACCGAAGCCCCGGAACAGCCCGGCCCCACTCCCGATCTGGCCGACACCGCTGCCCCTGCCCCGCTGGGGTCGGAGGCGCTGACCGTGGAGGAACAGCTCATTTTGGAGCACGAGGGGCAGGCCGCCCTCTTTGAAATGGGCGAGGCTATCCCGGATGCGCCTGAGTCTCCCGGCGTGACCATCCCGGAACAGGCCGAGCCTGACAAGGACGATAAGCAGGCCGCCAGCCCCGGCAAGGACGATCTTGCCCCCACTGGCAAGGTGGTGGATTTTGCCGCCGCCCGTGAGGAGGCCGGAAAGGACAAGGCCTCGAAGGAAAAGGCCCCCAAACAGAAGACCACGGAGGCGAAGGACAAAGCAGCGGCCAAGGCCAGCAAGGGCCGCTCAGCAAAGGCTGACAAGGCGGCCCCCGACAAGGCCAAGCCGCCCACGCGAGACATTTTGGGGCTGCTGACAAAGCGCCTGTTCATTTATTTCGAGTGGAAAAATGGCAGTAAAAAAGACGCCCATCGGCGTCATCCCATACATCTTATCATCCTTTTTAAGTTCAAAGCGGTCGCCGAGAGGAGACAATGATCCTCCGCTGCCTCTAAACCTCACCGCAAGACGCGTGTTAAGTTATGCCCCCACTTCTGAGCGGCAAACGTGCCCTCGCACCAGATCTGCCGCTTGCGCAGCGCATCCAGATAGTCCGGCTCGTTTTGCCGGGCGAGATGCCGTCGCACTGTGGGACGGAAGTAGGTGTCCAGCAGCCTTCGCGCACCGCGTTTATCATTTTCGCTCAAACATTTCTCCCGGAAAGGACAGCTTTGGCAGTCTCCGCGGTCTGCCCAATACTCCCAGTACACACCGCTTGCACTGCGGTACAGCCCCTTCACTTGAAGCTCTTTCCCATTGGGGCAATGGTAAATGTCTTTCTCCTCATCATAAGAAAAGGCATCCCGTTTGAATTCCGCCTTGGTTCTGTCAGCAAAAGGCTGCGGCCTGACATAATAAGAGATTCCCTGCTCCTCCAGTACACGATGGGCCAGAGGAAAATCGTAAGCGGCGTCCGCTGTGGCCGCCTGAATGGGGAGCACATCCCGATGGATCTGCTCCAGGTGGTCCAGATATGGCACGGAATCATGTACATCTCCCGGTGTTACTGTCACGCCCAGGATCACACCGTGGTCCGTGTCCAGGGTTTGGTGACTCAGGTAATATTGGCCCTCCGGTTTCCCCGGCCGTTTCATGTGGCCTGCCTCCGGATCCGTCCAGCTCACTCGCTTTTGGCTGCGGCGGCTGTCCCGCTTGATCTGCTTTGTCCGC
>DCJL01000034.1:0-5749 GCA_002320035.1 Clostridiales bacterium UBA1701
CGCTCCTCAGAATGACAGGGGGGGCGGGAAGGCGCCGCTCCCCAGAATGACAGGGGGCGGGAAAGCACCGCTCCTAAAAAAAATCCGGCCTGTGCTGGCAAGCACAGGCCGGACCGGATAATGGATTTCCCGCTATGATCGGGCTTTTCTTCCGTCAGTGGCAGTTAAAGTAATACAGCGCGGTGCTGTCGGTGAGGACGGCGTCGCATTTGCCGGCATAGAGGTTTTCAAAACACTCGGTGGTGCCGCCGGCGAGCCTTGTGATCTGGCTGAGCCGCCTGGAAAGCTTTTCATCGGTCTTCAGAGCCGCCAGCGCCTCCGGGGTGGAGCACATGGCCATGCTCTTGCCGGAGAGCATGAGCCGGTTCCAGATCATGCTGCCGTTTCGGACGGCGATGACGATATCGTTCTCCACGTAGGGGCCGTATTGCAGATAAAGCCCCTTGGCGAGTTCATCCGGGTTCAGCGCGATGCCGCCCCAGGCGCAGTCTATATTGCCGGAGGACAGCTCCACATAGACGTTTTCTTTTTCGATGGGCTGCATTTTCAGCGTCCAGCCCAGCCGCTCGCAGACGGCGATGGCCAACTCCACGTCAAAGCCCCAGTACTCCCCATTGGAGAGATAGGCCATGGGAAAGGAGTTGATGTCGATGCCGATTATAAACTCCTGAGGCTCGGGCATGCCGGTTTTTTCCAGGGCGTTGGGGGTCTTGGTGAAGTTGATTATCCGGTCCCCGAACCATTTGGACGCAAGCTCGTCCACCTTTCCCTCGGCGGAGAGCGTCTCTATGGCGGCGGCCACATAGGCGGCCACCGGGTCCCCGGTTCGGAAGGCCAGGGAGTATTCCTGCTCCACAAGGGTCTGCACGGTCTTGACGCCGTAGGTGCTGCCGCAGGCGCAGCAAAGAAGGCACAGGCTCAGCGACAGCAATATACAAATCGTTTTCTTCATTTTATCACACCGTTTTCTCTCTGTCTCCGGCTCAGTGCCGGGGCGTGTAGCTTCCGGCGCCGCGCCGCGCCCCGCCTTTTAAGACCGGGCGCTTTTTCCGCCGCCTTCCGGCCAGCAGCAGCGCAGCAATCGCGCCCGCGGCCAGGACGATGACGCCCGCCGCCCCGGCGATTTGAATAAGGGCGGCCTTTTTCTCCGCTTCCCGGGCGGCCTGCTCCTGCTTTTCTCTCCGCTCCTGCTCCTCCCGGTCCCTGCGCTCCTGCTCCTCCCGGAGGGCCTTCTGCTCCTCCTCAAGGCGCTGCCGTTCCTCTTCCTCGGCCTTTGCCTGAAGCGCCTCCTGCTCCTGCCGGAAGCGCTCCAGCTCCGCGTCCAGGCTCAGGGTATATTCCTCCATCAGCACCGCGATGTCCGCCGTCACCATCTCTCCCATGGCGATGGAGAGATTTTCCGTCATCACCGTGAGCACGAAGGGATTCGGCGTGTAGATGATGCCGCAGGCGCTGTTGAATTCCTTATAGCTGCCGTATTTCTGGGCGATCTCGTATTTGCTTCCCAGGCGGAGGTTGAAATAATTGTCCGGCTGGGCCCTTTTCAGGCAGTCGATAATATTGGGAAAGCGCTCGGAATCGAAATACAGCGTCTCCACCACATCCGTCATGAATCGGGGGCAGAAATAGCTGTAATCATAAAAATCCGGGTCGTAGTCCTCCTTGGGCAGGTCCGAATACTGCTGATACAGCTCCCTGCACTCGCGGTCCGTGCCGAAATAGCTCATCATCAGATGGGCATAGTCGTTATTGGAGTTGACAAGGACATATTCCTCGGCCTGAGAAAGGGGCAGCCCCTTTACAAGGGAATCCTGGCTCAGCTCCCCCTCATATTCTTTTTCGGCCAGCAGCATCATCAGCGGCACCTTGTACATGCTGGCGCTGTAAAACCAGCGCTCGCCGTTGTAATACCAGCTGTCCCCCGTGGCGGTATAGCAGTAGCCCACGCCGATGTTTTCGCTTTTCAGGCCCTTTTCCTCTATGTAGCCCTCGACCAGCGCCGTAAGCGCCGCCTCGTCCAGGATCCCGGCGCTCTCCCCCGGCTGGACGCGCTCCTCCGCCCCGGCCTGCGGGGCGGTGGCCAGAAAAGCCAGCGAAAGCAGGAGGGCGCCTATTTTTTTTGCAAATTTGCCTGTCATCCGTCTTGTCTCCAGCTCTGTCATTGCTCTGCTCTGGGGCAGTTTATATATGATACAAAATATTCAATATCAAATCAAGTGAATTTCCGGCTTTTTTCTCTTTCTTCCCTATTTTTCCGTCTCCAGGCGGATTTTTTCCCCGTCCCGGCGGATGGCGGACGCATAAAAGGCCTCCGCCGCCCGGCAGAGATAGGCCGTGTCCCTGGCGCCGGCTGTCTCATAGGCCGAGTGCATGGCAAGCTGGGCCAGGCCCACGTCCACGCAGTCGATGGCCACATGGGCACAGCTGATGTTCCCCAGGGTGGAGCCGCCGGGGATATCCGGCCGGTTGGCGTAGCGCTGGACGGGGACCCCCGCCCGGCGGCAGATTTCCCCGAACACCGCGGCGGAGACGGCGTCAGTGGTGTATTTCTGGTTTGCGTTATATTTGATCACAACGCCGCCGTTTATCAGGGGGCGGTCGCCCCTGTCGGCACATTCCGGGTGGTTCGGGTGCAGGGCATGGGCGTTGTCGGCGGAGACCATGAAGCTTCCCGCCAGCGCGCGGAGGAAGGGCTCCCGTCCCCGGCCCAGCGCCTGCCAGAGCCGCTCCAGCGTATCCGCCAGGAAACCGGAATCCGCCCCCTGCTTTGTGCCGCTGCCCACCTCCTCGTTGTCAAAAACGCAGAGCACCCGGGCGCTTTGTGATTTTTCAGCCGCAAGAAAGCCCTTCAGGCAGGCAAAAACGCACTGCAGGTCATCCAGCCTGGGCGCGGAAAGATACTCCTCCTCCGCGCCCCACAGGGTCCCCGGCGCGCGGCAGTACAGGAACAGATCCCCGGAGAGCAGATCCTCCGGCGCCGCGCCCACGCTCTCCGCGGCCAGGGCGAGGAAACGCCGCGCCCCCTCCGCCGCGCCGAAAAGGGGCTGCATGTCCACGGCGGGGTCAAAGCGTCTGCCCTCGTTCGCGCTCCTGTCCATATGGATGGCCAGGCTCGGGATCAGAAGCAGATCCCGGTCGATGTTCACAAGGCGCTGGGATATCCCGTCCCCCTCCCGGATCATCAGCCTGCCCGCGGCGGACAGGGGCCTGTCCATCCAGGTGGAGCAGAGCATCCCGCCGTATTTCTCCACGGAGAGCTGCCGGTAGGCCCCGGCGGCCTTCGGCTCCGCCCCCTCCCTTATTTTGAAGCAGGGGGAATCCCCGTGGGCGGCCATGATCATGAAGCCGGAAAAATCCTCCGGCAGGCGGAAGGCAAGGAGGGAGGACCCGTTCCGGCGGACGAAATAATCCCCCGGCGCGGCGATCTTCCATTCCCCGCTCTCATACAGCTCGGTAAACCCTGCCTCCCTGAGCGCCGCGGCCACGTTTTCCGCCGCGTGGAAAGCGGTGGGGCTGGCGGCGATAAAATCCAGCAGCTGTCTGTTTATGTCCTTGTTCATGGCGCGTCTCCTCATTTTGTTTTTCATGCCGTTTTGATGAAATTTCGCGGCTTACGCCGGGTAAACAAACCGCTTTGCAGTTTATTCAGCAGTCATTATTATAGCACGGCCTTATAAAGTTTGCAAAAAATCCCCGGCTATAGTATATTGGTCTTAAAATATTCCAGAGAGGAACGGATCAATGATGAAGGTTTCCCAGCTTCCCTATCAGCGCGTGCGCCTGGAAGAGGTCCAGCGCGTCATGGACGATGTGATTGAGCGGATCAAGGCCGCCTCCTGCCCGGCGGACGTTCTCGCCGCCCGGGAGGATTATTTAAAGCTCAGCCTGGAGTTTTACACCGCCTGCAGCCTGGCCTATATGCGCTATTCCATCAACACCGCCGACAGCTTTTATCTGGCTGAAAACGATTATTACGACGAGATCGGCCCCGCCGTAGGCAATTACGACGCCCAGTACGCCGCCGCCTTGCTGGACTCTCCCTTCCGGCCGGCGCTGGAAACGGCGCTGTCTCCGGTGCTGTTTCTGTCCATGGATGTGAAGCGCCGGGCCATGTCGGAGCGCATCGTCCCGGATATGGTGGAGGAGAACCGGCTTATCAGCGAGTATTCCCGGCTCATGTCGGGCATGGAGTTTGAATTCCGCGGGGAGAAGCTGCCCCGGCCCATGCTGATGAAGCATCTCAAGAGCAGCGACCGGGCCCTGCGCCGGGAGGCCATGGAGGTTCTGGGCCGCACCCTTGAGGCCAACAGCGCCAGGCTTGACGGGATTTATGACCAGATGGTCCGGGTGCGGCACCGCATGGCCCGGAAAATGGGCTATAAAAACTTCGTGGAGCTGGGCTATCACCGCATGGGCAGGCTCTGCTACGACCAGGAGAAGGTGGCCGCTTTCCGGCAAAACGTGAAGAACGACATCGTGCCCCTGGTGGCCCGGCTGCGCCTTGAAAATGCGCAAAGGCTGGGCATCAGCGACTATAAGCTCTATGACAATGAAATCATCATTCCCGGCGGGGACCCGTCCCCCTGCTCCCGGGACGGGATCTTTGCCGCCGCCCGGGAGATGTATCACGCCATGGGGCCGGAGACCGGCGCCTTCATCGACATGATGCTGGAAAACGAGGCCTTTGACGTGGACGCCCGGAAAAACAAATGGGGTGGCGGCTACTGCACGGAGTTCCCCAAGTACAGGCAGCCCTTTATTCTGGCAAACTTCAACGGCACCTCCGGGGATGTGGACGTGGTGACCCACGAGGCGGGCCACGCGCTCAACGCCTATCTCATCGCCGGCAACCGCTTCGCCCTGGAGCTGGGCTGCGGCGGCATGGAGACGGCGGAGACCCACTCCATGAGCATGGAGTTTTTCGCCTGGCCCCATATGGAGAAGTTCTTCGGCGGGGACGCCGCCAAGTATCGATACATGCACGCCCTCTCCGCCCTCTCCTTCATCCCCTACGGCGTGGCTGTGGACGAATTTCAGCATATCATCTATGAAAACCCGGACCTGAGCCCTGCGGAGCGAAATCAGGTCTGGCTGGAGATGGAGAAAAAATACCGGCCCCATGTGGGCCTGGAGGGCATCCCCTATCTGGAAAAGGGCACCCGCTGGCAGTATCAGATGCACATCTACGAGAGCCCCTTCTACTACATTGATTACTGCCTGGCCCAGACCGCCGCTTTCCGTTTCCTGCTGGCCTCTCTCCGGGACTATGACGCCGCCTTTGCCCGCTACCTGCGCCTTTCCCGTCAGGGCGGCGAAAGGCTCTGGACGGAGCTTCTTGAGGAAGCCGGCTTCCCGTCCCCCTTCGCCCCCGGCGCGCTGAAAAGCCTCGCCGCCGATATGGAAGCGCTGCTGGAGAAGCTCAGGGTCTGAGCCCTCTGCCGCTCCGGGCATATACGCCGCAGAAAACGCATTTGCCTGTTTGACCCGCGAGGCCTTGCCTGCGGTTTCTCCACGACCGGAAACCGGGCGCCCTGGATAGCAGGGCGCCCGGTTTGTCAAAAGCGGAAAGCGCCAATGGAAACCCACTCCTTGGGGCAGCAAAGCTGCCTAAGACCGTCAAAAAACGTTTGCCAAAGCGAAACCATAGGGTCGCGGGGGCGCTTGAGGGGGCAAGGCCCGCCTCAAATCGGATCAGCCGCCGTCAAAAGGCTTGAAAACAAGCCTTTTGTGCGAAGCGGCATTTTGACAG
>DCJL01000034.1:5788-10661 GCA_002320035.1 Clostridiales bacterium UBA1701
CGGCATGGACTTTTTTTGACAAGCTGGGGCAGCGAAGCTGCCTTGTCTGCTGCGCTATCCTTCGATCTCGCACACGAAGCCGATGGTGCCGCTGTACCAGTCGGGGTAGTCGGCCACGGGGTCGTTTCGGCTGTCATTATAGACCCAGCCGTTGTGGTTCCAGAGCATCAGGTAATCCTCGGCAGCGCCGTCATAGGCGTCCTCATAGGAGGGCTCGCCCTGGTCCCAGGCGTAGAAGGACACTTCCTCCCCGGTGACCCAGGCGGGGGTACCGTTTACCCGGCTCCAGCCGAGCCAGGCCCGGCTCAGGCCCGCGTCCTCCAGCAGGGCCACGATCTTGTCAAACTCGGCCTGATCGCTTATCACCGCCAGATGGCCGCCCATCTCCTGGCAGCGGGCCTGGGCCTCCGTCCAGCTCAGATCCTCCTTAAAGACCTGATAGCTGGAGGTCTTGGGGGCTTCCGTGGGCTCCGGCTCCTGTGTCTCCACCGGGGCGGAGGGAACCACGACCACGGCCGGGCCGCCGTTTTCTCCGTCGAGCTGAGCCGGGGCGCTGTTCTCCGGCGCGGCGGTTCCGCCGGCCTCGCCCCAGACAAAGTCCTTCAGCAGGGCGTTGGCGATGATGGCCGCCACCACCAGCAGCGCGCAGAGCACCAGAATCAGGGCCACGGGACGGCGGCGGCGCTTTTTCGCCGCCTGGGCGATCTTCCGCTCCCGCTCGGCGCTTCTGCCGTACTGGACGGCGGGCTTCACCGGGGCCTGCCGGGGGATCACCGGCTCCAGCTCCGGATTTTTTTCCTCGGTAAGTATGGGGATGGGCTGCCTTCTCGGCGGGGAAGCGGGCCTTGCCGCTTTTTTGGGGGCCGGCTCATAGACCCGGACGCGCTCCGGCTCCTCCGGGGCCTTTTCCGCCTCCGGGGCCTTTTCCGCCTCCGCTGCCCGTGCCGGCGCCGCCTCTTCCGGGGCGGCTTCCGCCCCGGCGGCGGGCGCTTCCTCCGCCGCGGGCGCTTCGGGCAGCGGCTCTTCGGGAACGGGCTCTTCCTCGCCCCGCTCGATGATGCCCACCATGATGCGCTCCAGCTCGCTGAGATCGTCGTCGTGCTTGTTGAAAATGGTTTCCGCGCTGGGTGCGCCGCTGAGATACAGGTTCTTCACGCAGCTATCCAGCATCACCTGCATTTCCTCAACGCTCTGATACCTGTCCTCCGCCTTGAAGCTGGTGGCCTTTTCAATGATCTCCCCCAGCCTGCGCCCGGCGGCCCGGGGGGCCTTGAAGTTCTCCCCGGCCATGCGGCGAAGCTGCGGGTCCTCGCACTCCCCGTCGCAGGGGAGGCGGCCGCCGTTCACCGCGTAATACAGCAGCATGCCCAGAGAATACACATCCGAGGCGGGGCCCCGCTTTCCGTTCCAGTACAGCTCCGGGGCAATGAAGCGCAGCTCCTGCCCCTCCCAGCCAGTCTTGCGGGAAAGGCCCAGGGAAACAGCCCCCTCCGGAGAAACACTGATGTTCTCCGGGTATACGCCGCCCCGGAAAGCCCCGGGCCCGGCCTCGGCCCGGATGAGGCCGCAGAGTTTTGAAACCAGCTCGCACAGCTCCTGCCGGCTCAGGTTCAATATATCGTCCCCCAGGATCCTGCCCGGGTCAAATTTCATATCTGTCATTTTCTTCCTCCTGTCCGGCATATGCCGCAGTCTGAATTCATGGTATCACAGGCTGGACGCCCCGTCAATGGCGGCAAAGAATCTGGATTATTTTTCCATTTTATCCGCCATTTTCGTGATCTGGTCGGCATAGGAGGCCAGCTCCTTGTTGGGGCGCCCCTCCATGCTCCGGCTGACGCGCAGCAGCCGCTCCGCCGCGGCGACAAGCCTTGTGAAGGCGGCGCTGACGGTCCTGGCCCGGCCGCTCCCGGGCCGCTTCTCTATGGGCCTGCCCTGCGTCACGCGCACAAATTCGCCCCGGAGCAGATCAAAGCTCGTGCCGCTGTAAGGGGCGGCGGCCTGATAGCCCAGTTCGCCGCTGAGGCAGGCGGTAAAGCTGTCAGCGGCGTCCGGGTCGCCATGGTTCACAAAGACCATTTTGGGCTTCTCCCTGAAGCCGCCCAGCCAGGCGATCAGCCCGGCCTTGTCCGCGTGGCCGCTGACGCCGGGGAGAACGTCGATCTCGGCCCGGACGCGGATGCTCTCGTTGAAGAGCTTCACCTCGTCCGCCCCGTCCACCAGGATTCTGCCCAGCGTGCCCTCGGACTGATAGCCCACAAAGAGCACCATGGACTCCGGCCGCCAGAGATTGTGCTTGAGGTGGTGGCGCACCCGGCCCGCATCGCACATGCCGCTGGCGGAGATGATCACCTTGGGGGTCTTGTCCTCGTTGATGGCCCGGGACTCCTCCTGGGAGACGGACAGCGCCAGCCCCGGGAACACGATGGGGTTGACGCCGGCGCGGATCAGCCGCTGCATCTCCTCGTCCACATATTCCGTGTCGCACTGGAGGAAGATCCCCGTGGCCTCGATGGCCAGCGGGCTGTCCACATATACGGGGAAGTCCCCATGGCCCTTCACCAGGCCCTTTTCCTTGATCTCCCGGATGAAATACAGCATCTCCTGGGTGCGGCCCACGGCGAAGGAGGGGATGATGACGTTGCCGCCCCGGTCAAGGGTCCGTTGGATGCGCTCCGCCAGGGCGGGCACATAGTCCACCCGGCCCTTGTCGTGGAGCCTGTCCCCGTAGGTGGATTCGATCACCAGATACTCCGTATCCCCGACCGGCTGGGGGTCTTTCAGAATGGGCTGGTCCAGGTTGCCCAGATCCCCGCTGAAGGTGATTTTTCTCGTCTCGCCGCCCTCGGTGAGCCAGACCTCAATGGCGGCGGAGCCCAGAAGATGGCCCACGTCCGTGAACCTGATGCTGACGCTCTCGTTCACCTGCACCGCCGTGCCGTAGCCGCAGGGGCGCATCCGGCCCAGCAAAGCCTGGGCGTCCTCGATGTCGTAGAGCGGCTCGATCTCCGGCCCGCCGTTTCTCACGGACTTGCGGCTTTTCCACTCCGCCTCGGACATCTGGATGTGGGCACAGTCCATCAGCATGATGTTGCACAGGGCGCAGGTGGCGGCGCTGGCATACACCGTGCCCCGAAAGCCCTTTTTATACAGAAGCGGCAGATTTCCCGAGTGGTCGATATGGGCGTGGGTCAGGAGCACAAAGTCGATATCCGCCGGGTTCACCGGCAGCTCCTGATTGACAAAAAGATCCTTCCCCTGCTCCATGCCGCAGTCCACAAGGCCCTTTTTCTCTCCCACCTCGATCAGTGTGCAGCTGCCCGTGACCTCGTGGGCAGCGCCCAGAAACGTTATCTTCATATCCGCGGCTCCTTTCTGTTAATAGCGTACAAGTCTGAGCTTATTTTACACCAGCTTTGGCCTTATATCAACAAAAGTCACAAAACTTTAAGATTTTTAAAGGCTTTTCCCGCCGCCTGGCGCTGCGCCCCGGGGACTCCGCCCGCTCCGCCGCGCTCCCCCTCAGCCGTCCCTTTTCCCGCCTTTGCTCTCATTTCCCCGATTGTCTCCGCTTCTCCGCTGTGGTATAATGATAAAAAAAGAAATAAGGAGTCATCACATGGACCCAAAAATATCCCTTATCGGCTGCACCGGCTCCATCGGCAGGCAGACGCTGGACGTGGCCGATAATCTTGGCCTTCCGGTTGAAGCCCTGGCAGCCAATAATAATGTAAAGCTCATGGCCGAGCAGGCCCGGCGCTTCAAGCCCAAATTCGCCGCCATGGGCAGCGAGGAAACGGCGAAGGAGCTGCGGCTGCTGCTCCGGGACATGGAGCTGGAAATCGGCTGGGGCGCAGAGGGGCTGGCCCGGGCCGCCGCCTGGCCCACGGCGGACTGTCTCGTGACCGCCGTCTCCGGCTCTGTGGGCCTCAAGCCTACCCTGGCCGCCATCGATGCGAAAAAGCGCATCGCCATCGCGAACAAGGAGACGCTGGTATGCGCCGGCTCCATTGTCACCGCCCGGGCCAAGGCCTCCGGGGCGGTGCTGGTACCGGTGGACTCGGAGCACTCGGCCATTTTCCAGTGCATGAGCGGCCGGGATCGATCCGAGCTGCGGAAGATCCTGCTCACCGGCTCCGGCGGCCCCTTCCGGGGCAGAAAGCGCGCCGAGCTTGCGGGCGTCACCCCGCAGCAGGCCGTGAGCCATCCCAACTGGAGCATGGGGGCAAAGATCTCCGTGGATTCCTCCACGCTGATGAACAAGGGCCTGGAATTCATCGAGGCCATGCATCTTTTCGCCGTCCGCCCCGAGGATATTCAGGTGGTCATCCATCCCCAGAGCCTGATTCACTCCATGGTGGAGCTGGTGGACGGCACGGTCATCGCCCAGATGGGCTGTGCCGACATGCGCATGCCTATCCAGTACGCGCTCACTTATCCCCGGCGCCTGCCCGGCCGGAGCGAGGCGCTGGATTTCTGGAAGATGCGGGATCTGAGCTTCGAGGCGCCGGATCTGGAAAACTTCCCCTGCCTGCGCCTGGCCATGGACTGCGCCCGGGCCGGCGGCCTCAAGGCCTGCGTCATGTCCGCCGCCAACGAGGCGGCCGTGCATCTGTTCCTCCGGGGCGCGCTGGGCTACAACCGCATTTATGACTGCGTCCAGGCCGCGGTGGACCGCTTCGACGGTAACGCCGGCGATATTGACGCCGTGATTGAGGCCGACGCCGCCGCCCGGGAATTTGTCCGCCTGAACTACGGCAAAAACTGAGCCGCGCCGTGACCGGGCCGCAGCGGGAAAAGGCCCGCCTCCCATGGGATACGCCGCCGTCAAAGGGCCTGAAAACAAGCCGTTTGCGCGAAGCGGCGTTTTGAC
>DCJL01000034.1:10703-36573 GCA_002320035.1 Clostridiales bacterium UBA1701
CCGAAGCGTCCCGCCCGGTTTTAACCGGGCGGGACGCTTCTGTTGATAAAGGATCAACCGCTTGCGCGAAAAAACAGAAACATCCAAAAATGTTCCTGTTTTTTCCCTTATTGAACGCGGAGAGGGGACTCCCGTCCCCCCTCGCACTTTTCCCATGCCTATCTGTCCATCGCCTGTAGGTTTGTCGGCGGTCTGAGCGCCCCGCCTCCATTTACATTTCAAAAAGATTGATCTGGCTTGTCTCGGGCAGGTCGCCCAGTGCGCCCAGCGCCTTGAGCTGTTCCAGGTGGCTCTGGCTGACCTTGGGGCAGGCCTGGCTCAGCTCCTGAACGGAGATGAACTTCACGCCCATGTCCTTGCAGCGGGCCAGATCCACCGCCGCCGTCTCCCCCAGGCCCGAAATGGACACGAAGGGGGGCCGGAGCTGGTTTTCCCCGGCCAGAAGAAACCTGGTGGCGTCAGACTGATAGAGATCAATGGGTGCGAACGCAAAGCCCCGCATATTGAACTCGTACACCGCCTCCAGCGTCACCAGAAGGTCCTCCTCGTTGGCCGTCTTGTCCGCCTTGCGGCGCATCTCGTTGATCTTCCTGCGTACGGCGTCCGTCCCGCCGGTCATCATGGCCGCGTCGAAGCCGCCCTTCTGGCTGCGGCGGTAGAAATAGGCGCTGTAAAAGGCCAGGGGCTTGTGGACCTTGAACCAGGCGATGCGGAAGGCCATCATAACATAGGCCACCGCGTGGGCCTTGGGGAACAGATACGCGATCTTCCTGCAGGACTCGATATACCACTCCGGCACGCCCAGCGAGCGCATCTTGGCCTCCGCGTCCCCGGGGAACTCCCCGCTCTTTTTCACCTTGCCCTTTCGCACCGCCTCCATGGTCTTGAAAGCCAGGGAGGGCTCCATACCCTTTGCGATCAGATAGAGCATGATATCGTCCCGGCAGCCTACGGTCTCGTTGACGGTGGCGATGCCGTTGACGATCAGGTCGTGAATGTTGCCGGCCCAAACATCCGTGCCATGGGAAAAGCCGGACAGGCGCACCAGGGTGTCAAACTGCCGGGGCTGGGTGTCCACCAGCATCTGCCGGGTAAACGCCGTGCCGAATTCGGGCACGCCGATGGTGCCCGTCCTGCCGATGATGGGGTCGTCATCCGGCAGGCCCAGGGCCGCAGGGCTTGTAAAGATGGACATGGTGCCCTCGTCGGACAGGGAGATTTTCTGGGCGTCCACCCGCTCCCCCATCTCCTCGCTCAGGTCCTCCATCATGCGGATCATGGTGGGGTCATCGTGGCCCAGCTCGTCCAGCTTCAGGAGGTTGGCTTCCATGCAGTGATACTCAAAATGGGTGGTGATAATGTCGCTGTTGGGGTCGTCCGCCGGGTGCTGGACGGGGCAGAAATCCGTCACGTCCATGTCCTGGGGGATGACCACCAGGCCGCCCGGGTGCTGGCCCGTGGTGCGCTTGATGCCCACGAGGCCCAGGGCCAGGCGGTTTTCCTCCGCCTTGGTGGCGCGGATGCCCCGCTCCTCCAGATACTTTTTCACATAGCCGTAGGCCGTTTTCTCCGCCAGGGTGCCGATGGTCCCTGCCCGGAAAACATGGTCGGAGCCGAAGAGCGTCTCCGTGTATTTATGGGCCTTGGCCTGATACTCGCCGGAGAAGTTCAGGTCGATATCCGGGGTCTTTTCGTTTCCCGGGAAACCCAGGAAAGTCTCAAAGGGGATGTCAAAGCCGTCCCGGTTCATGGGCGCGCCGCAGTCCGGGCAGTTTTTCTCAGGCATGTCCGCGCCGCAGCCGTAGCTGCCGTCGGTGATGAACTCGCTGTGGCAGCACCTGGGACAGACATAGTGGGGCGGCAGGGAGTTGACCTCCGTTATGCCGGACATATAGGCCACCATGGAAGAGCCCACGCTGCCCCGGCTTCCCACCAGATAGCCGTTTTCCAGGGAGTTCTGCACCAGCTTCTGGGCGCTCATGTAGATCACGTCGTAATTATGGTCCAAAATGGTCTTGAGCTCCACGTCCACCCGGTCCTTCACCAGCGCCGGCGGATTCTCGCCGTAGATACGGTGCATCTTGGCGTAGACCAGGTCCTTCAGATCCCTGGCGGAGTTCTCGATCCTGGGCGGGAAAAGCTCCTTGGGCAGCAGCTCGATCTCCTCCACCTGGTCCGCGATGGCCCGGGTGTTGGTAATGACCACCTCTCTGGCCGTCTCCTCCCCCAGATACATAAACTCCGCCAGCATCTCTTCCGTGTTGCGGAAGAAAATGGGGCAGTCCCGGTCCGCGTCGGAAAACTTCTTGGCGGCCTGGAGGATTTTTCTGTACTGCTCGTCCTCCGCGTCCAGAAAATGCACGTCGCTGGCGGCAATGACGGGCTTGTCCATCTTTCTGCCCAGCGCCAGAATGGTCCTGTTGTAATCCTGCAGCACGCTCACATCGCTGACCACGCCGTTATCCACCAGAAAACCGTTGTTGCAGATGGGCTGGATCTCCAGATAGTCATAAAAAGAGGCAATTTTTTCCAGCTCCTCCTGGCTCGCGCCCTTCATGACCGCCCCGTACAGCTCGCCCATCCCGCAGGAGGAGCCCACAAGGATGCCCTCCCGGTGCTGGATCAGCAGGCTTTTGGGAATCGTGGGGCTGCGGTGGAAATATTTCAGATAGGACTGGGAGATCATCTCGTAGAGGTTTTTGAGGCCCCGGCGGTTCTTCACCAGCAGGATCATGTGATAGCTCTTGGCTACATCCGTGCGCCGCAGGGAATGGTACACCGTCTCGATATCGTCCACGGTGGCGGCGCCCTGCCGGCGCAGCATGGGCAGGAACTTCTCCATCATCCGGGCCACCACCATGGCGTCGTCCGAGGCCCGGTGGTGATGGAACTGGGGCAGGCCCAGATGGTTTGAGACGATGTCCAGCTTGAAACGCTTCAGCTCCGGCAGCAGCGCCTGAGAGAGCGCCAGGGTATCCAGAAACACGGGGGCAAATTTAAGCCCCTGCCGCTTGGCCGCGGCCGCCATGAAGCCCACGTCGAAATGGGCGTTGTGGGCGATGATGGGCCTGTCCCCAATGAAGTCCATGAACATCTCCATGGCCTCCTTCTCCAGGGGCGCGTCCTTCACGTCGCCGTCCCGGATGCCGGTGAGCTGGGTTATGTCCGGGGGAATGTGCCGCTCCGGGTTTACAAAGGTGTTGAAGACCTGCCTGATCTCCCCACCGGAGAAGATCACCGCGCCGATCTCCGTCATCCGGTCGTTCAGGGCGTTGAGGCCGGTCGTCTCAATGTCAAAGGCCACAAACTCCGTGTCCAGGGGCAGCTTGCTCTTGCCGATGACGGCGCTGTTGCCGTCCATGTCGTTTACAAAATAGCACTCCAGGCCGTAGATGATCTTGACCCCGTGCTTTTTCCCCGCCTTCCACATGTCCGGGAAGGCCTGGGCCACGCCGTGGTCCGTGACGGCGATGGCGGGCATGCCCCAGTAGGCGGCCCGCTTGACGATGGCCGCCGGGTCCGTCAGCGCGTCCAGCGCCGAAAAGCGGGTATGCATGTGCAGCTCCACCCGCTTTTCCGGGGCCTCGTCGGGCCTTATGTAGCGCTTGCCCTTCATGATGCTTCTGGGGTCCAGCACCATGTCGTCGTCATACTTGCTGTAAATGATCTCGCCCTGGACCACCACATGGTCGCCCTCGGCAATCTTGTCGATCACCGACTGGTCGTCCTCGGAGCGGAGGAAGCGGGAGACGCGGACGGAGTTGGTCCGGTCCGTCACGTCGAAGCAGAGCACCGCGCTGCCCCGCTTCTGGAGCCTGCGGCTGGTGACGGCCACCACTTCCCCCTCGACGGTGACCTTGCCCGATTCCAGAGAGATGGTGTTCATGGGCACGGGCCGCTGCCTTATGGCCCGGCCAAAGAGCACATCTCCCTTGGGAGGCGCGCCGGCGCCGCTTGGCGCGGTATGCACCGCCGCGGCGGTGGAGGCCATTCTGGGCCGGGGAAAATCGGGGATGAGCCCCGCGCCGCTGAGGCCGTAGTCGGCCTTGAGGCGCTCGGTGAGCCCCGTCACCTCCACGGGAGAGGGCATGGCGGAAAACCAGGCGCAGACCGTAAGGGTCATTTCCGCCGCGTCCACCTGCACATCCGTCACATAGGCCTTTTCAAGGCCTCCGGCGTAATTTTTCAGATCCTCGCAGCCGGGAAAGACGCTGAGGAAGGGGCTGTGCTCGCTCATGGCCGCCCGTCCTTTTCTATCAGCGCCACAAGGGCCTCGCAGAGGCGCTCATAGGGATAGGTTCCCACGACCTGCCCTTTTTTGAACAGCAGTCCCTTGTCCTTCCCCCCGGCCACGCCGTAATCCGCCTCCCGGGCCTCCCCGGGGCCGTTGACAACACAGCCCATTACCGCCACGGTGATGTCTCTGTCCATATCCCGCACACGGCTCTCCACCTGCTTTGCAAGGCCGATCAGGTCGATCTCCGTCCGGCCGCAGGTGGGGCAGGACACGAAGCGCACGCCGCCCCGGCGAAGCCCCGCCGCTTTTAAAATGGCGATGCCCGCGGCAGCCTCTCTTACCGGGTCCGCCGTCAGGGAGACCCGGATGGTATTGCCGATGCCCTCGCAGAGCAGAGCCCCGATGCCCACGGCGGATTGGATGGTGCCGTTCCACTCCGTCCCCGTCTCGGTGACGCCCAGATGCAGCGGATAGGGAAAAAGCGCCGCCGCCATCCGGTAGGCTTCCACCGTGAGCGGCACGGAGGAGGCCTTCAGGGACAGGCAGATATCCTCAAAGCCAAACTTTTCCAGAAGCGCCGCGTGGCCCCGGGCGCTCTCCACCATGGCCTCCGGGCAAGGGTGCCCGTATTTTTCCAGAAGCCGCTTTTCAAGACTTCCGGCGTTGACGCCGATGCGGATGGGTATGTTTCCGGCCCGGCAGGCAGCGGCCACGGCCTTCACCTTCTCCTCGCCGCCGATGTTGCCGGGGTTGATCCTTATTTTGTCTATGCCCCGCGCGGCGCACTCCAGGGCGAGGCGGTAGTCAAAATGGATATCCGCCACAAGGGGAACGTCCACGCGCTCCTTGATGGCGGATATGGCCATCGCCGAGGGCATATCCGGCACCGCCAGGCGCACGATGTCGCAGCCCGCGGCCCGCAGGGCCCTGATCTGGGCAACGGTGGCTTCCACGTCCCAGGTCTTTGTGTTGCACATGGACTGCACCGTCACCGGCGCGCCGCCACCGATGGCAAGGCCGCCCGCGCATATTTTTCTCGTTGTGTCTCTTTGATTCATTATCCCGTCACTATCCTGAAAATATCGTTGAACATGACAATGGCCATTAGGCCCAGCAGCATCACCATGCCCGCAGCGTGGATATAGCCCTCGTATTTGGGGTTGAGCCGCCGGTGTGAAAGGGACTCAATCGCCCAGGTGATCAGCAGGAAGAAGATTCTGCCCCCGTCCAGCGCGGGGATGGGCAGCATGTTCATCATGGCAAGGTTCACCGCGATAAAAGCACCCAGATAAAGAATGTTGTAAACCGCGTCCGCCGTGCTCTCGGCCTGCTCCCCGGTCTCCGCCATCAAGTCCACGATGCCCACCGGGCCGGACATATCCGAAAGGCCGACCTGGCCGGAAACGAGCTGCTGCAGGCCCATCCAGACCCAGCGGCCGAACTCCATGGCGGTGTTCCAGGTGTAGCGGAGCTTGACGCCGGGGCTTGCCTCGTCATAGCCCAGGTAGAAGCCGTACATTCTGTTCTCCTGGCCCTCGTATTCCAGCGGCACAAGGGTATAGTCCTTCAGGCGGATCTTCTCCCCGTCCCGGATGAGGACGATGTCATAGCGCCCGTCCCCCCGGGCCAGGAAATCCGCCACATCGTAATACTGGTAGATCCTGTGCCCGTCTATGCTGTAAAACCGGTCCCCGGCCTGGAGGCCCTGGGCGCTCTCATAGGGGCAGCCCTCCATAAAATCCGCCAGCACCGGCGCCCGGAAGCTTCCTGCGTTCCAGTACAGGCCCAGAACGATTATCAGCCCCAGCAGGAAGTTCATGAAGGAGCCCGCCGCCAGGATCAGCGCCCGTTTCCAGGCCGCCTGGTTTGTGAAGGCTCTGGGGTCCTCGGAGTCCTCATCCTCCCCCGCCATGGCGCAGAAGCCGCCGATGGGCACGCAGCGGAGGGAATACAGCGTCTCCCCCTTCTGCCGCTTGAACAGGGCCGGGCCCATGCCGATGGCGAATTCCTCCACCTTTACACCGCAGGCCTTGGCCACCATGAAATGGCCCAGCTCATGGACGGCGATCAGCACGCCGAACAGGAAAATTGCCAGAATTACATATAAAATCGTCATAAAACTTCTCCATGGGGAATTTGGTTTTCCGGCGGCCTCCGCCGCCGCCTTTTTAATCCTTTTGCCGCAGCGTGCGGAGATACGCCTTGTGTTCCCCGCTTACCCGGCTGCTCTCAAGGGCTTTCTGAATCGCCTTGTTGTGGACCCAGAGAGGCAGGCGGCGCCGCTCGATATAGGGCAGGGCCGCGTCGTACTGCTTTGCCAGGGCCGTGGCGAAATACCAGGCCGTCATCATGCGCACATAGTATTCCTCCGAAGGCGGCGAGGCCGCCAGCGCCAGGTACTCCGGGGAAAAATCCCCGTCCAGATAGTGGCACAGGAGCATACCCAGGCCGAAGCGTATCGTATAGGTCTCCCCGGAGCGGAGCCAGCCCCTGATTTTCTCCAGCAGCGCCGCCCGGTGCTTTTTGAAAACCCCGGGGCGCAGCATGTCACAGGTGGCCCAGTTGTCGATAAAGGGGAGAAAGCGCTCCAAAGCCTCCATGCAGCCCTCGTAGTCCTTTATTCTCTCAATAAGGGCGGCATGAAGATTGTTCTCTTCATAATATTCATGGGGCAGCGCCTCCATGAACCGCGCCGCTTCCTCCGTGCCCGAAAGCGCCCGGGCCAGGGCACGGACGGCGGGTGTCCGCACGCCGATCATCCGGCCTTTGTCCAGTGTGGGCGTGAGATTGGCGCAGAAATCCCGGTATTTTTCATCCCTGAGGGCAAAAAGCCTGGCCTGGATCTCCGTCATGGGTTTTTCACCGCGCCGAAGCGCCGGTCCCGGCGGCGGTATTCCGCTATGGCTTTGTCAAGCTCGGCACCGGTAAAGTCCGGCCAGAGCACATCGGTGAAATAGAACTCCGAATAGGCGCACTGCCACAGGAGAAAATTGGAAATCCTCTGCTCCCCGCCGGGGCGGATGAGCAGATCCGGGTCAGGGATTCCGGCGGAGTAGAGATAGGCGCCGAAGCTCTCCTCCGTGAGCGCCCCGGCCCTGCCCGCGGCATAATCCTCTGCATAGCGCCGGGCAGCGTTTATGATCTCGTCCCGGCCGCCGTAGTTGATGCAGATGTTGGCCTGAAAGCCCTCGTAATGGGAGGAGATCTCCTCCGTCTCCGCCACAAGGCGCTGAAGCTCCGGCGAGAGACAGGAAATATCCCCGAAAACCCGCATGCGGATCCGATCCCTGGCCATGGTGGCCACGGCCTCCCGGAGGTATTTGTCCAAAAGCTTCATGATCGCGCCCACCTCGTCCTCCGGCCGCTTCCAGTTCTCGGTGGAAAAGGCATACACCGTAAGATAGTCTACGCCGATATTCTTGCAGTATGTGGCGATCCGGCGGAACGTCTCGGAGCCGGCCATGTGCCCCGCCGTCCGGGGCAGGCCCCGCTTTTTGGCCCAGCGGCCATTGCCGTCGAGTATGATGGCAATATGGCGGGGGAGGCCGGATGTCTCCCGCCCCCCCGCCTTTTCGGTTTTTTTCGTAAACAGATCCATTATATTTCGGTAAGCTCTTTTTCCTTCTTCTCGGCGATTCTGTCAATCTCCTTGATATAATCGTCGGTCAGCTTCTGAATGTCCTTTTCGGCTATTTTGTAGTCGTCCTCGGTGATCTCGGAGGCCTTCTGCTTTTTCTTGAACTTTTCGATGGCGTCCCGGCGGATGTTGCGGATAGCGACTTTGCTCTCCTCGCCGTATTTTTTGGTCTGCTTGGCAAGCTCGCGGCGGCGCTCCTCGGTAAGCGGCGGGAACACAAGGCGGATGACCCGGCCGTCATTCTGGGGGTTGATGCCCAGATCCGAGGCCAGAATGGCCTTTTCAATGCCCTTAAGGACAGACGCGTCCCAGGGCTGGATCACCAGGGAACGGGGGTCCGGCGCGGCCACGGAGGCCACCTGCTGAATGGGCGTGGGAGAGCCGTAGTAGTCCACCTCGATCTGGTCCAGAACCGAGGCGTTGGCCCGGCCGGCGCGGATGGTTGCAAGCTGCGCCGTCAGCGCGTCGCAGGTCTTTTTCATTTTGCTCTCAAATTCCTTGTAGTCAGACATTTCTATCCCTCCGTTAATTTATTCTCGTCAGTTATTCACTGTGGTGCCCAGCTTTTCGCCCCGGAGCACCCGCTCCATGTTCTCCGGCTCCGCCAGGGCGAAAACGATGACCGGGATGCTGTTGTCCATGGCGAGGCTGGTGGCGGTGGTGTCCATCACGGCCAGGTGCCGGGCCAGAACCTCGTCATAGCGGATGGCCTCGAACTTCACCGCCTCCGGGTTTACCCGGGGGTCGTCGCTGTAAACGCCGTCAATGTTTTTTGCCAGCAGGATGGCGTCCGCGTGGAGCTCGGCAGCCCGGAGCACGGCGGCCGTGTCGGTGGAGAAGAAGGGCTGGCCCGTGCCGCAGGCAAAGAGCACAACGCTGCCTCTTTCCATGTACTCGATGCTCTTCCCCGTGTCGTAGCGCTCGCCCACGCCCTGAATGTCCACCGCGGTCATCACCCGGGCGGGGGTGCCCTGCTGCTTGAAAACGTCGGCCACGGCAAGGCAGTTCATGGCGGTGGCCAGCATGCCCATCCGGTCCGCGCTGACCCGCTCCACCTTGCCCGCGCCGTCCTTCACGCCGCGCCAGAAATTGCCGCCGCCGATGACGATGCCCACCTGGGCGCCCATTTTCCGGCAGCGCTCCACCGCTGTGCACACCCGGGAAACAAAATCAAAGTCAAAGCCGGTTTTTTTCTCGCCCGCCAGGGCCTCTCCGCTTATTTTGATAAGAACTCTCTTATATACGCTCTCCATGGGGTTCATACTCCTTTAAATATCAAGTATACCCATGATAACAATGCCTATTATTACCAGGGCGATGGACATATAATGCTTGGCCGACAGCTTCTCCTTCAGGAAGATCCGGCTCCAGAGCACGGAGGCCGCGCAGTAGGAGGAGATGATGGGCGCGGCGAAAGCCACATGCTCCGTGTCCGCCAGCGCGCAGATATAGAAAAACTGGCCGATGGTCTCAAACACGGCGCCGGTATACTTGGGGGCCTCCTGCCGGGCGATGAGCTTCTGTTTCTTTATGCCCAGCACATAGATTGCGCAGACGATGCCCACCGCAAAAAAAGTCAGCTCATAGGCCGTGTTTGCCGCATCCTCGCTGAGCGTCTCCAGTACACGGCTGTCGGCAAAGGTGCCCAGCGCGTCCAGCAGGCAGTAGATGATGGGGATGGCAATGGCCAGCCAGCTCTTGGCGTAATGATGGTTGCTGGCGTCCTGCCTTGCCCGGCGCAGGGCCTCGTCCTCCCGGGACTCGGTGATTCCCAGGGCGATCACACCGGCGCACACCAGCGCCACCGCCGCCAGGGCCAGAGGGGGCGGATCCTCCCCGACGCCCGCGGTGGCAAAGGTCAGCACCGCCACGATGGCGCCGGAGCTGTTGCAGATGGGCGAGGAGATGGAAAGCTCGATATATCTCAGTCCCAGATAGCCCATGGCCATGGAGAGGATATAGAGCATGGATACCGGCAGATAGGTGAGGAGAATCCCCAGACGGATCTCAACGCCGCCGATAACGATTTCATACGCCGCATGCAGGCCCATCACCAGGCCCACGGCCATCACCATCTTGAGATGGCTGTACCTGTCCCGGCCGTCCTGGCAGCCGATTTTTGAAAAAAGATCCGACCCGCTCCAGCATAAGAGCGCGGCAAGCGCAAACCAGAACCACATTTTTTAAGAGACCGCTCCTATCATTTTCTCCTGATGATTTTACCACAGCCTGTTCTTTTTGACAATTCCAAATTCATAATCCTTTTTCCCCGCGTCTTTCCCCTTCTTTCCGCCCCTCAAGCGCCCCTGCGGCTCCGTTGCTTTTCCCTTTGCAAATGTTTTTTGACAGTCTCGCGCGCCGCCGGGCAGAACTGCCCGGCGGCGCGCTTATTTTACAGGGGCTGTTTTTTTATCTGGGCCCAGCGCCGGGGGTATTTTTCCGGCGTGGGGCCGCTTTTGGGGATCAGGACGGCGGAATGGACGATCTCCGTGCCGGGGATCCGGTAGTCCTCTATCCGGCCCGGGCCGCCGCCCAGGAGCCCGATGCCCCGCCGGGCCTCAGCCAGCTCTTCCGCCGCGCCGGGGCCCTTCATGGCGATGAACACGCCGCCGGGCCTGACGAAGGGCAGGCACAGCTCCGAGAGCAGGTTGAGCCTCGCCACCGCCCGGGAGGCGGCAAAATCAAAGCCCTGCCGCAGCGCCGCCGGGGCCTCCTCGGCCCGGGCGTGGATGCAGGCGGTCTCCTCAAAGCCCAGCTTCCGGCACAGCTCCCGGAGGAACTTCACCCGCTTGTCAAGGCTGTCCAGCAGCGTCAGCTTCAGATCCGGGCAGGCGATCTTCAGCGCCAGGCCCGGAAAGCCCGCCCCGGTGCCCACGTCGATCAGGCTTTTGCCGGAAAAATCCGCAAGCTTCAGCAGCGCGGCACAGTCCAGGAAATGGAGCCGGGCCACGTCCTCCTGGCCGGAGATGGCCGTCAGGTTCATCACCTTGTTCATCTCCTCCAGATATTCAAAAAAACAGCGGTAGCGCTCCAGAGCAAGGGCGTCCAGCGGCAGGCACAGCGCCTCAAAGCCCTGGCGCAGAAGATTTTCAAGCATGACTGCAGCTCCTGAATTTTTAATTATATTACATGTAGAAATCATGGTCGCCTATGGAAATAACCAGGCGCAGCGAGGCCTCGAACCAGCTTCCGTCCCCCCGGTCGGGGTTGACAAAATACAGGCTCTCTCCCACGGTGTTGTAGCCCTCCAGGCAGAGGCAGGCGGCGATCACGGAGCGCTCGTCCGGCTCGCCCAGCACGCTGCCGTCAGCAGCGGGGTCAAACTGCACGGCGCCCTTCCGGTCGAAGATAACGTTGAAAACCGTGTCCGGGAAATTGTCGCTGGCCACCCGGTTGAGCACCACGTTGCCCACGCCGATCAGCCCGGCCATGGGCTGATCCCTGGTTTCGGAATAGATAATGCGGGAGAGCCAGTAAAAATCCTCAGCAGGAAAATTCAGCTCATAATAATTCTCCCCGCCCCGGAGCAGGCTCAGCCCGGCGGAGTTTATATCCGCCCGGAGCATGTCCTCCCCGACGCTGACGCTGACGGAGAAAAGCCGCGCCAGCAGCTCCGCCGGAAGATAGACCCGGCCGCCGGTCTCAAGGCAGCCCAGGGGGGTATAGAACCAGCGGCCGTTGGCGCAGAGGTACTCTGCGCTCCGCTCCGCCTCCAGCGCAAGGCCGGGGGCGCTGATCGTAAAGCCGCCGGGCCCGGGGGTATACTCCATCAGAAGCCCCGCCCGGTCGAAAAGAGGCTCCGGGGAGAGAAAGGCTGTGCCCTCGTACACATAGCCCCGGTCGATCAAAAGCCCGTCCATATACACGGGCAGCTCCTGATAGGGAGGGCGTTCCGGGGCGGGCGTTCTGGCGGGAACGGCAGCGGGCGCCGGCCCGGTCTCCGCCGGGGCGGCGGCCTCGTCCCCGGTGCAGCCGCAGAGCAGCAGGCAGAGCGCCAGCAGCGCCGGAAGCAGCCGCCGGGCGGCCTTCACTGTTCCTCCCGGAGCTTTTTCAGGGCTTTCGCCAGCTGGTCCGGGCAGGAGGTGGCCTTGAAGCCGCAGCGGATGCCCTCCAGGCGCGCGATCGCCTCATCGATCTCCATCCCCCGCACGAGCTGGGAAATGCCCTGGAGATTGCCGCTGCAGCCGCCGGTGACCTTCAGTTCCTTTATTTTTTCGCCCTCGGTCTCGATCTCCATCATCTGGGAGCAGACGCCTCTGGGCCGGTATGTAAATTTCATGTTTGTCTCCTTTCCTCCGCCCGCGGCGGACTTCCCCTTTTGGGGATAACACTCTTATTATAAATAAAAACCCGAAAAATGTAAATATCCAAGTTTCCGGCGGCGAACAAGCCGCCGGAGCGGTGTTTTGGGCCGCGGCGCATAGCCGGCGCACGGGAGACATATTTATAGATATGGCGAAAGGGGGCGATAGGCTTGAGAGCTTCAAAAAGACTGGCCCTTGTGGGCCTTGTGGCGCTGAGCATGTACCTGCTGGCGGCAGCCGGGTTTGGGCAGCGCCTGGGTCTTGCGCTGAGAGCGCGTATTGACGCGGGACGGATGAAAAACGTGAGCGTCTCGGCGGAACCCGCCCCTCAGGAGAGTGCGGTCCCGGTGAGCCCCTCCCCCAGCCCGGCGCCGGCCATGGAGAGCCCCGCGCCGGCGCCTCTGGCGGCGGTGATGGAGAGCCTGCCCATGGGGGAGATCCGGGAGACGACCATACAGGGCGGCCTTGAAATAAAAAATGAGACGGGCTATGCGGTGGACACGGCGGAACTTCTCAGCCAGGGTCCGGCGCTGAGCCTGCCCGCCGGGGAAGTCCAGATCCTCATCATCCATACCCACGGCAGCGAGGCCTATACCCAGGCGGGCCTTGACCGTTATGAGGCCCAGGACAACATGCGCACCGCCGACACCGCCTTCAACATCGTCCGCGTGGGCGACGAGCTGGCGGCCATTTTCCAGGAGGCGGGCCTGGGCGTTATTCACGACCGGGAGATCTACGACTATCCCAGCTATACCGGCTCCTACTCCCGCTCCGGCGCCGCGGCGGAAGACTATCTGCGCCGCTATCCGGGCATCCGCGTCATCCTGGATGTGCACCGGGACGCTCTGGGGGCGGACGGGGTCATTTATAAGACCGTGGCCGAGGAAAAAGGCGTCTGCGCCAGCCAGGTAATGCTCCTTGTGGGCACGGACGAGAGTGGCCTGGAGCATCCGAACTGGCGTTCGAACCTGGCGCTGGCCCTGTATCTTCAGGACAGGGTCAGTCAGGCGCATCCCACGCTCATGCGCCCGGTATCCCTGGTGCGGGAGCGCTATAATCAGCATCTGAGCCCCGGCTCCCTGATCATCGAGGTGGGCAGCAGCGGCAATACGCTTCAGGAGGCCCTGGCCGCCATCCGTCTCTTCGCCCGGGCCGCCGCCCCCGCCCTTAAGGAGCTGGCGGAGTAAAAGATAAAATTTTTTTTAAAAAAACTCTTTACAAGCGGAAAACGCTGTGCTATATTAATTTCAGTAATAAGAATTATTATTGATTTTAAGGAGGGCCGCAATGGACGTCAAAAGAAAAAACAGCCGAAAGCGCGCGGCAATCCTTGAGGCGCTGGCCGCCGTAACAGAGCATCCCACCGCCGAGATGCTCTATAACAGGCTCAAGCCCCGGTATCCTGAGCTGAGCCTGGGCACGGTGTACAGGAACCTGTCTGTCCTGGCGGAGGAAGGGCTGGTGGTGACGGTGGCCCGTGTGGATGGGCAGGAGAGATACGACGCCCGAACCGAGCCCCACGCCCACTTTGTCTGCCGGGGCTGCCGCCGTGTCCTGGACCTGGATCTGCCGGAGGGCAGCGCCGCCGCCCTGTACGGCAGCGTTTTCTCCAAGCTGGGCTGCCGGGCGGAGCGCTTTGAGCTGAACGTGAAAGGTCTCTGCGAGGACTGCGCGAAGGGCTCATTTTAACAGATATTTATATTGACCCCGTCAATATAAATATATATAATATGCTAAAGAAAAAATCAAATTTCAGGAGGAAATGATTATGAAGAAGTGGGTTTGCCCCGTATGCGGTTATGTTCATGAAGGCGATACGCCCCCCGAGTTCTGCCCCCAGTGCAAGGTCCCCGGCTCCAAGTTTCTGGAGCAGAAGGCCGATATGAGCTGGGCCGCCGAGCATGTTCTGGGCGTGGGCAAGCAGTTTGGCGCGGACGTGCCCGCCGAGGTCCAGGCGGCAATCATCGCCGGACTGAAGGCAAACTTTGAGGGCGAGTGCACCGAGGTCGGCATGTACCTGGCCATGGCCAGAGTGGCCCACCGGGAGGGCTATCCCGAGATCGGCATGTACTGGGAGAAGGCCGGCCTTGAGGAGGCCGAGCACGCCGCCAAGTTTGCCGAGCTTCTGGGCGAAGTCGTCACCGGCAGCACCAAAAAGAACCTTGCTATGCGCGTTGAGGCCGAGAACGGCGCCACCGCCGGCAAGTTCGAGCTGGCAAAGCTTGCCAAGAAGTACAATCTGGACGCCATCCACGACACCGTCCATGAGATGGCCCGGGACGAGGCCCGCCACGGCAAGGCTTTTCAGGGCCTGCTGGAGCGCTACTTCCTCAAATAAAGGCTTATAATAAAGGGCGGCCCCCAGCAGACCGCCTTTTTGAAAAACGACTGTAAAGGAGCAAATGAAATGAAGTATGTGTGCAATGTCTGCGGCTGGGTCTACGATGAGGACGAAGCCGGCGTAAAATGGGAGGATCTCCCGGAAGATTTCGCCTGCGAGCTCTGCGGCGTGGGCAAGGACGAGTTCAGCCCCGAGGAATAAAAAATAAACCAAATGCAAACGCCCCGGCCCTTTGGGCCGGGGCGTTTGCATTTGGTGGAGACTGTCAAAAAAGGCTTGCTGAAGCGAGACCATTGGGTCGCGGGGGTGCTTAAGGGGGCAAGGCCCGCCTCAAATGGGATAAGCCGCCGTCAAAGGGCCTGAAAACAGGCCCTTTGTGCGAAGCGGCATTTTGACCGGGTCAAAATGCCCGGCGGAAAGCGCAGTCAAAAAAGTCCGGCACGGACTTTTTTGACAAGCCGGTTTTTTACCTATCTGGTGAGAAGCACCTGATCGCTCTCGATCTGGGTGCCGGAGATCTCGGCAAATTTTTCCATCAGCTCCTGCTTGGTGAGCCTCTGCTTTTCCTCGCCCCGGATATCCAGGATGATGTGGCCCTCGTTCATCATGATGATCCGGTTGCCGTGGCGGATGGCGTCCTTCATGTTATGGGTTATCATCATGGCGGTGAGGCTGTTCTCCTGTATGATGCTGTCGGACAGTTCCAGGACCTTGGCGGCAGTGGCCGGGTCAAGGGCGGCAGTGTGTTCGTCCAGCAGGAGAAGCTTGGGCTTTTTCAGGGAGGCCATCAGCAGGGTCAGCGCCTGGCGCTGGCCGCCGGAGAGCAGACCCACCTTGGCGGTCATTCTGTCCTCAAGGCCCAGGCCCAGGGTTTTGAGCTTTTCCCGGTATTCCTCCCGCTCGGCGTTGGTGACGCCCCAGCGCAGCCCCCTTCTGTCCCCCCGGCGCAAGGCCAGAGCCAGGTTTTCCTCAAGCTGCATGTTGGGGGCGGTGCCCATCATGGGGTCCTGGAACACCCGGCCGATAAGCCCGGCCCGCTTATGCTCCGGCAGGGCGGTTATATCCTGCCCGTCCAGCAGGATGCTGCCCTCGTCCACGGGCCAGACGCCCGCCACCGCGTTGAGCATGGTGGACTTGCCCGCGCCGTTGCCGCCGATGACGGTGACAAAATCCCCGGGCTCCAGGTGCAGGTTCAGATCCCGCAGCGCCTGCTTTTCATTGATGGTGCCTTTGTTGAAGGTCTTGCTGATATGACTGATCTTAAGCATGAGGGGCGGCTCCTTTCTTCTTCAGCCGTGAGAAGGAGCTCTTGGACTGCTCCCGCAGATAGGGCACGGCCAGAAACAGGGCGACGATGACGGCGGTAAAGAGCTTCAGGTCGTTGGAATTCAGCTTGAGCCAGAGCACTGTGACCACCACCAGGTAGTAGAGCACGCCGCCGATAACGGTAAAGGAGAGCGTACCGCAGAAGTTCAGATGCTTCCCCAGCAGCGCCCGGCCCAGCACCTCGCCGATGATGACGGCGGCAAGGCCGATGACAATGGCGCCGCGGCCCATGTTGATGTCCGCGAAGCCCTGATACTGGCTCATAAGCCCGCCGGAGAGGGCCACGATGCCGTTGGAGATGGCAAGGCCCAGCACCTTCATGCTGCCCACGTTGATGCCCAGAGCGCTGCTCATGGCGCTGTTGCTGCCGGTGGCCCGGAGGGCGGAGCCCTGCTCGGTGCCGAAATACCAGTAGAACACGGCCACCAGCACCGCGGCGATCAGGGCGCCGGTGAGGATGGAGGCGGGGATATTCCGGGAGGAGAGGATAAGGCTGAACTTATCCACGCTCACGGCTTTGTTCGCCGCCATGCCCATAATGTGCAGATTCACCGAGTAGAGGGAAAACTGGGTGAGAATGCCCGCCAGGATCACGGGGATGCCCAGCTTTGTGTGCAGAAGCCCCGTGCACAGCCCAGCCAGAACCCCGGCAATCACCGCGACCAGCAGCGCGAGCCAGGCCGGGCAGCCCGCCAGGATCAGCATGACCGTCACGGCGCCGCCAGTGGTAAAGGAGCCGTCGACCGTCAGGTCGGCCACGTCCAGCAGGCGGAAAGTGATATATACGCCCAGCGCCATCAGGCCCCAGATCAGCCCCTGGGCCACGCCGCCGGGCATATTTTTGATAAGCTTCAGGATGCTCAGGGAGGCGAAGTAAGCAACGATACTCACGATAAGAATTTCTCCTTCGTTTATTTCGGCTTTGTAACTGCCGTATTGCCCCCGCGGGAAAACCCGCGGGGGCAGGGATGTTCCGTGTTCGCCGTGCCGGTCACTCGGCGGCGATCGCCGTGTAGTCCTCAGGGACGGTGATATTGAGCGCCTGGCAGTTGGCGGCATTGTACTCCTTGGTGAACTGGGGCGCGAACCGGACTTCCATGGTGGAGACGTCGGCGCCGTTGACAAGGATCTCATAGGCCATCTCGCCGGTGGCGTAACCCAGGTCGTAGTAGTCAATGGAGAGGGTTGCCACGCCGCAGCCGGCGCAGAGGCCCTCCTCGCCGCAGACGATGGGCACGCCCGCGTTGAGGGCCACGTTGTTGATGGCCTCGGTGCAGGAGGCGGCGGTGTTGTCGGTGGGGATGTAGAGCACATCGCACTCGCCGCAGGCGGTGGCGGTGACGGCGGAGACGTCGTTGGAGTCGGCAAAGGTGTACTCTTTGACGGTGCAGCCAAGCGCCTCAAGCATGGGCTTTATAGTCTCGGCCTGGAACTTGGAGTTGGGCTCGCCGGAGCAGTAAAGGATACCGATGGTCTTGGCCTCGGGAAAAAGCTCGCCAAGGATCTGCGCCTGGCCGTCCAGCGGGGCAAGGTCGGAGGTGCCGGAGACATTGGCGCCGGAGACGCCGGTCCAGTCCTCTATGCCCAGAGCAGTGCCGTAATCGGTGACGGAGGTGCCCAGGATGGGGATCTCATTGGTAGCGGAGACGGCAGCCTGGAGCGCGGGGGTGGCGTTGGCCATGATGAGGTCCACCTCGTCGCTCACGAACTGGCTGGCGATGACCGCGCAGGTAGCAGAATCGCCGGAGGCGTTCTGGACAGAGAAGCTGACGCTGTCGCCCAGTTTGTCGGTGAGCGCGGCCATGAAGCCCTCGGTAGCGGCGTCCAGGGCCGGATGCTGCACCAACTGGCACACGCCTACCACATAGCTCTCGGCGTCAGCCGGAGCCTCACTGCCGGCAGGGGCGGCGCTCTCCGCAGGGGCGGCGCTCTCCGCGGGAGCCTGGGTCCCGCCGCAGGCGGCCAGAGCGAAAACAAGACATAGGGCGCAAAGGATCGTAAGTAGCTTTTTCATTTTTTCTTTCCTCCAATATTTATTCACTTTCCGAGCCCCAAAGGGTACGAAAAAAGCTGCCCCGGAACGAAGTCCGTGCAGCTTGCTGAAAACCCGGTGACGAAAGGGCTTATGTTTCTTTGCAGCACAAACTTCTATTACCCTCTATAAAAAAGTAATAGCGGTAATATCTGGCTGCAAAACGGACAGAAGCCATCGGAGCGCCTCCTTCAGGTGATGAATAGACTTTAGCACTTTTAGGTGATAAAGTCAAGAGTATATTACAAGTTTCGTCAGTTTTGGCTCATTGCACGATTGCCTCCGGGTATACAGCCGGGACGGCAGGGCGTTTTGCACAAAATTTGCAGGCAAATTCAGGAAAAAGGCCTTATATTGCGACCTCTCAGGGGGTATAATCTAAGAGACCTTCAGAAAAATTAAGATAAAACCGGGCGAATTGTTATTGATTATTCACAAGTGTATTGTATAATCACCTGAGAATTAAAATTATTTTCGTAAAATGCGAGGCAAAGGAATGAAAGACAGGAAAAAACGCGGTTTCAGAATCGTTTTCACCCTTATCGGCGTGCTGGCTGTGGTGCTTATCGGGCTGTTCAGCTTTTACATGCTCTGGGAACGCGCCCCGGATCTGGAGCCGGTGGCGCCTACGGCGAAGCCCATTACCGCCGGAGAGAGCGAAAAGCCCCGGGAGGAGGATGCCGGCCTGCCCTTTGACACCCAGCGGCAGGACGGCGTTTATACCATTCTTCTCGTGGGCAACGACGACGGTAACGGCAACACCGACACCATCATGGTCGGCCGCATTGACACCAAGCAGCATAAAATGGACTTTGTAAGCATCCCCAGAGATACCCTTATCAATGTAGACTGGGCCGTGCGGAAAATCAACTCCGTGTACTGGGGCTCCAAAAACAACGGCGGTACCGGCATTGACGCCCTGCGCAATCATGTAAAGCGGCTGATCGGCTTCGATGTGGACTGCTATGCGGTCATCGACCTGAGCGTTTTCATGGACACGGTGGACGCGCTGGGCGGAGTCTATTTCGACGTGCCCCAGGCGCTGGACTACGAGGACGCCGGGCAGAATCTTTACATTCATATCGCCCCCGGCTATCAGCTTCTGGACGGCTACCAGGCCATGGGCGTCTGCCGCTACCGCAGCGGCTACGCCAACGGCGACCTGGGCCGCATCGACATGCAGCATCAGTTCCTGAAAGCCTGCGCCGAGCAGTTTATCACGCTGGGCAATATCCCCAATATCTCCAAGGTGGTGGATATTCTCTCCGGCGGGCTGGACACCAATCTCTCCGCCGCCAACATTGCCTTCTTCCTGCGTCAGGCGCTCCAGTGCAAGAGCGAGGACATCAATTTCTATACCGCTCCCGCCTCCTCGGACATGGTCGGCGGATACAGCTATGCCATTCTCGAGCTCTGGGACTGGCTGCCCATGGTCAACGAATATCTGAATCCCTATGACACCCAGGTGGGCTATGAGAATGTGGATATTGTTTACTGGGACGGCAGCGGCTATACCGCCACCACCACCCTCCAGGGCGCCTGGTACTTCCAGCGGCCCGCGCCCGCGCCGAAGCCCACCGAGGAGCCTGTTACCGTCCCCAGCCCGGAGCCCAGCGCGGAACCGTTTCCCGGCACGGAGCCCACCGAGCCCACCGAGCCCCCGGTAGTGATCGTAAGCCCTGATGTAAAGCCCACTCCGCCCGAGAATACCGATACGGTGCTCGTGGGCGGCATCGGCTGAGCCCGCCCCAAATTGGATAAGCCGCCGCCCAAAACAGGGCGGCGGCTTTTGCTGATGAAAGGGACTTAACCCATGGCGGCGTACTTCTGCTTTACCTGCTGCACCCGCTGGGCCTGGGCCTGCTCGCTGGGATACCAGCCGCGGTCGCTCATCTGCTTATACACGTTGCCCTGCATGCACAGCGCCTCGTTCAAAGCGGTGCTGAAAGCCTGCTGCACATTGGGGGTGTTGGATTCTATTGCCCCGTGCATGAACAGGTCGCAGGCGCCCTTGGTGGTCATGAGAATATTTTCCATGATGTCCTTGTCGTTCATTCTGCTGCCTCCTTATACCAGATTATAGAACTGGGTGAAAAGCTGCTGGTTGCCGTTGACAAGCTGCTGGGCCTGCTGGCGCAGGACAGGGTCCGTGAGCTGGCTTGCCGCGGTACGGCATTGGTTCATGAGAAACTGGGTGTGGCCGAGAGCGTCTTCAATATAGAGCAGTTCTTTGGGACTCATTTTTTAATCACCTCGGCTTTATTATCTGCGCCCGGCTTTCGTTTAGCCAAGGCAAAATAAGAAAAAGCGTCAGTTTTTTCCAAAATAAAAGCATTGGCAAAGAGCCCGGGCCTGTGATATGATGGAAATAATGATAAAAATAAAGGACTGGTAAAATATGACATATGTATTCGGAGCGCTGGCGGGCCTGGCCTGGGGCGCGCTGGCGGCCTTTATCAACATGCTCATCAGCAAAAAATGCATGCAGAAAACCAATTCCTACGCCATGCTGGGCGCAAACGCCGCGCGGATGCTGGTAGACCTGGCGGCGCTGGCGGCGGTATTCCTGCTGAGAAATGTCCTTCCATTCCGCTTTGAGGCCGCCATCATCGGCACCGCTGTGGCCATGTCGATCCTGACCATTGTTTTCGCCTTCCGCCTCAGCCGCCCGGACAGATAGGGCGCTTCCCCCGCACGCATACGCCGCGGAAAACACTTTTCCCAGAATTCCTGTCGGTCTGTGCGTCAGGGCCCCAGATCGAGACAGGAACGAAGCGCGCTCCCTCCCCTTGGCAGCGCCCAAAAGGCTTTGTGAGGCAAAAACGCCGCCTCTCATGAGGCGGCGTTTTTTGACAGTCTCTTTCCGTTTAATCCGCTCCGGCTTAATCCCCGAGGCAGATCCCCATATCCCGGGCAACTTTGATCATGGGATGGTCAACAGGCAGGAACTTGGTGCGGCTGGCCGCATCCTCCAGAGGGATGGAGACGATCTCTCCCGCCTGGATGGCTACCATGCGGTTATACTGCCGGTTTATGATAAGCTCCGCCGCGGCGGTGCCGAACTGGGTGGCCAGCACCCGGTCGTAGGGGCAGGGAGGGCCGCCCCTCTGATAATGGCCGGGGACGGTGACTCTCGTCTCCTGGCCGGTTATGGCCTCAAGCTCGGCGGCAATGGCGTAGGATACGGCGGGAAAGCGCTTCTCCTCCCGTGCCCTGCGGCGGCTCTCTTCATCCAGCACCTTCTCCGTGCAGGACACTGCGCCCTCGGCGCAGGCCACGATGGAAAAGCTCCGGCCCTTTTTCTTGCGTTGTTCTACCATCTCGGCCACCTTGCCCAGGTCGTAGGGGATTTCGGGAATGAGAATGGCGTCCGCTCCGCTGGCAATCCCTGCGTTGAGGGTGAGCCAGCCCGCGTCCCGGCCCATGAGCTCCACCACGAAAATCCGCCCGTGAGAGCTGGCGGTGGAGTGGATATAATCGATTACGTTGGTAGCGATGTCCACGGCGCTCTGGAAGCCGAAGGTGGTATCGGTACCCCAGATATCGTTGTCGATGGTCTTGGGCAGGGTGACTACGTTCATGCCTGCGTCGGCAATGAGCTTGGCGCTTTTCTGGGTGCCGTTGCCGCCCATGATGACCAGGCAGTCCAGATTCAGGCGGTTATAGGTATCAAGCATGGCGGGAATCAGGCTGTTGCCCTCCTCGTCCACGATGTCCCTGCCGGGTATGTAGCGCTGGCGGGAGGTGCCCAGAATGGTGCCTCCCTCGGTGAGGATGCCGGAAAAATCCTTCGGTTCCATATATTTATAGTCGCACTCAATCAGCCCCCGGTAACCGTCATACATGCCGAAAATCTCAACATTGTCCAGCCGCTGGAACAGGGCCTTGCCCACGCCCCGGATGGCCGCGTTGAGCCCCTGGCAGTCTCCCCCGCTGGTGATCAGCGCAACCCGCGTCATTCTTTTCAAGGCTCGCGCCTCCTTTCCGCCGCCTATTCAGCAGCAGTTTACATTATCCGGCATACAACAAGAAATTGCAAGTGCAAACATTCATAATCGTCATAATTGACAATATCGGCTCAAAATATCTTGCGGTGGCTGGGGGAACTATGTTATAATTTACTTCCAAGATTGAAAGGAGTTAATGCATGAGCAAGCCAGTTGTAATATGCGCGGACAGCACCTGCGATCTATCCCCGGCGCTGCGCGAAAGATTTGACATAAAAATAATCCCTCTGACCATTGTTCTGGGGGAAGAGAGCTTTCTGGACGGGGCGGGCTTTACCCCGGCGGACATGTACCGCCGCTTCCGGGCGGACGGGACCCTGCCCAAGACCGCCGCTCCCGGCGTACAGGATTTTATGGACTTTTTCTCCGGCTTTGTGAAAGGCGGCTTTGAGGTGGTGCATCTGGACATCAGCTCCGAGCTCTCCAACACCTTTAACGCCGCCCGCCTTGCCGCGGCGGAGCTGGAGGGCGTGTATACCGTAGACAGCCGCATGCTCTCCACCGGCGTGGGCCTGCTGGCCATCGAGGGTGCCGAGTGCAGGGACCGGGGCATGGCCGCCGCGGATATTGCCGCCCGGCTCCAGAGCCTGACGGAAAAGGTAGACACCAGCTTCGTGCTGGACACCCTGGAATTCATGTGGAAGGGCGGCCGCTGCTCCGGCGTCGCGGCCCTGGGGGCGAACCTCCTCAAGCTCAAGCCCGCCCTTGAAATGAAGGACGGGAAGCTGGGAGTATATAAGAAATACCGGGGCGGCATGGCCGCCGTATACCGGCAGTATATCACCGAGCGCCTCGCCGGGAAAACGATCATGCCCGGCCATGTGTTCATTACCGAGTCCGGCGAGGTGGCGGAGGAGACCGTCCGGGAGCTGGAGGCGCTGGTGCGGGAGCTTGTTCCCGTGAAGGAGATCCATCACACCATCGCCGGCTGCACCGTATCCTCTCACTGTGGGCCGAAGACCCTTGGCGTGCTGTTCATAAACGAATAAAGGACAAAAAATTGACCAATCATAAGCCGCTCTGAATAAAAATTCAGAGCGGCTCCGTTGTTTTCGCTTTGCAAGCGTTTTTTGACAGTCTCATCCGTTTTTCCGGCCTCCGCCGCAGTTTGCTGCGGAAGGCCTTTTTCCTCTTTCCAATGCCCCTGTGCTGCTTTGTTTACAGAAGCGGCGCGATGACCTTCATAATCACCCCCGCCAGCTTTACGGTCCATTTTTCCCCCCTGGCGCTCTGGCGGGTGACGCTGCGGCACTGCTCCTGGGTTTTCAGGAAATCCCGCTCGATATCCTCCAGGCAGGCGGCCCCGCTTATGTAGGCGGCGCACTCAAAATGGTGGTAAAGGCTGCGGTAATCCAGGTTGATGGTTCCCACCACCGCCTCCTTCCCGTCGCAGACAAAGACCTTGGCATGAACAAAGCCCGGCGTATATTCGTAAATTTTCACGCCTGAGCGCAGGAGCTTGTCGTAATGGGTCTTTGCCAGGGCGTAGGGCAGCTTTTTATCGGGAATGCCCGGAAGGATCAGGCGCACGTCCACCCCCCGCTCCGCGGCGAAGCGCAGGGCCGTCTCCATCTCTCCGTCCAGGATCAGATAGGGCGTCATAATATGCACATAGTTCTGCGCCCGGTTCAGCAGGTCCATGTAAACCCATTCGCCCACCCGCTCATCGTCCAGCGGGCAGTCCCCATAGGGGATCACATAGCCTTTTACCGGCTTCTCCTCCGCCGGCGCCGCCTCCGGAACGCTGAATTCCGGCTGCTTCTCCCCCACGTTCCACATCTGCTGGAACATCAGCTGGAAGCTCTCCGCCGCCCTGCCCTCAAGCATCAGCGCCGTGTCCTTCCAGTGCCCGAAGCGCTCCCGGCGGTTGATGTACTCGTCCGCCAGGTTCACCCCGCCCGTAAACGCCACCCGGCCGTCGATCACCAGGATCTTCCTGTGGTCCCGGTAATTGTAATGGGTGGATACAAAGGGCGTCAGCGGGGCGAAGATCTTGCACTTTATGCCCAGCTCCTTAAGCCGCCGGGGATAATCGTGGGGCAGCAGGGCAATCTCGCAGGTCCCGTCGTACATCATGCGCACTTCCACGCCCTCCGCCGCCTTCCGGGCCAGGATCTCCAGGACTCTTCCCCACATGAGCCCCTCGTCCACAATGAAAAATTCAAGGAAGATGTACTTCTCCGCCCGTTCGAGCTGTTCCAGCAGGACGGGGAACATATCGTCCCCCAGGGGGAAATATGTGAGCTTCGTGCCCTTGTATACCGGGTGGCAGCCGGTGCGCCGCAGATATCTGGCAAGGCCTGCGGCCTCGGGTTTTTCCCGCTCGAAGTCAGCCAGGACCTCCTCGTCCTGGCTGAGCTGTTCCCGCGTGTTGCAGCTAAGCCAGATAAAGCGGTCCCTCAGCAGCCTATGGCCAATGTCGCTCCTGGTATAGAGCAGAAGCAGGGCCCCGAACGCCGGCATCAGCATGATGACCACAAGCCAGGTAAGCTTGGAGGTGGGATCAATGCCGCTGTTTATGAGGTAGAGCACCATTCCCGTGCAGAAGACTCCGGCTATTAAATAATAGTGCGGCATGAAATCCAGAAAATAAAGCTGCATTACAACAAGCAGCCCTAGCTGGAGCAGCAAAAGCAGGATTATCATGCCCATACGGCTGAAAAGGAGGCGAAAAAGCCCTTTACGGCCCTTTTTAAGCAGCTTAAGCCCGCCGCTCTCCTGGATGTATCCGTCTGTCGGCTTCATACTGCGCCCCTCCTTGACTGTATTGACAAGCAATGCTATTATTATCCTTAATAATACCGCCTTTTCCCCCTCCCGTCAAGCTGAGGGGGCGGGCTTGAATCAGGTGAAAAGATGCCTTTTGTTATTCTCCTTGCCGCCCTCGCGCTTGCCGTCCTGCTTCTGGTTCCGGCCTCTTTCCGCGTGGCCTTTTACAATCCGATTCCCCGCCGGGAGGATCCGAGACATATCCCAAGCGCCGAGCAGTATCAGCGCCACAAGGATCGGATCCTGGAGCTGATCGACGCTTTTGACGCCATTCCCTACGAGGCCCTGAGCATCCGTTCCCAAGACGGGCTCAGGCTCTTCGGCCGCTATTACCATGTGCGGGACGGGGCGCCCATCCTGATAGAGGTGCACGGTTATCACGGCACCGCCCTGCGGGATTTCTGCGGCGGCAATCTGCTGGCCCGCGCCGCCGGGTACAACACACTGGTGATCGACCAGCGGGCCCATGGGAAAAGCGAGGGGAAGATCATTTCCCTGGGCATAAACGAGCGGGAGGACTGCCTGCTCTGGGCGGAATACGCCGCCGGGCGCTGGCCCGGCGTGCCGCTGATCCTTTCGGGCGTCTCCATGGGCGCGGCCACGGTGCTCATGGCCTCCTCCCTGCCCCTGCCGGAGAGCGTCCGGGGCATCATGGCGGACTGCCCCTATTCCGCCCCCGATAAAATAATCCGCAAGGTCTGCGGCGACAAGGGCGTGTCCGGCCGCTTCTTCGGCGCCCTTATCGCGCTGAGCGGCCGGGTTTTCGGCCGCTTCGATATCCGGAGCGCTTCCCCTCTGGAAGCCGTGAAGCAGGCCCGGGTTCCCATTCTGCTTATCCACGGGGAGGACGACCATTATGTCCCCTGCTCCATGAGCGCCGAGATCGCCGCCGCCTGCGCCTCCCCCGTCCGGCTGGAAACCTTTCCCCATGCCGGCCATGGCCTGAGCTATATGGAGGACGAGGCCCGCTACGCCCGCATCTTCTCGGAATTCATGGCGGAGCTGAAGCGGGAATGAGCCGCTGAAAAAGATTTGCTTCTTATAACAGCAGCCGGGTGCAGCGCTCCTTCAAAGGGAGCGTTACACCCGGTCAGCTTGTCAAAAAAGTCCATGCCGGACTTTTTTAACTGCGCTTTCCGCCGGGCATTTTGACGCTGTCAAAATGCCGCTTCGCTCAAACGGCTTGAAAACAAGCCGTTTGACGGCGGCTTATCCCA
>DCJL01000034.1:36641-69772 GCA_002320035.1 Clostridiales bacterium UBA1701
CGGCAAACGTTTTTTGACAGTCTCGCCGGGTGTAACGCTCCTTCAAAGGAGCGTTACACCCGGTTTTTTAATTTATGAAAAAAGAGCGGAGCATAAGGATGTGCCTACTTTCCTAAGCAGTTTTCCATCTTCATTTCGCAGCTGTGCGTTTCTCCGCCGCCGTCCCATGTGATCTCTACTTCAATGCGCTTTGCAATCTCCAATATATCCTCGATCTCTTGATCATGCTCCTCAAGATAGGAGGCTTCCATGATCATCGGGGCCCAGCCGATGATCGCGCCCCATGCTTTCATGTCGCCCTCAGACTGAAGCGCCGCCTCCGCTTCCGAATAGAAGCGGTCGAAGGGAGTCGGCATTTCCAAAACGCCTGACGCAAGATAGTATGCCATTTCTTCCGGCAGCCGCAATGTAACGCACACATCATCCAAGGTGTATGGGGATATGTTAAAAACAGATACCTCAAAGCTGACGCGAAGCAGCCCCTCCTGATCGGTGATGATTTTCCCGCTGCCGTCTTTCACTTCGCAATAAAATTTGTGATCAGCATCATACACGGGCTCTTGTTCCTCCCGCCGGGCGCAGGCGCTCAATGACAAAAGAAGAAACACGCAGAGTATCACACTGAAATAGAAGCGCCTCTTTTTTATTAGAACCATGTTTCATCAGTAAAAGTTCCAGTCCATGCATTTGACACGGTTGCGTTGAGAAGCCATGCATCAGAACTGGCATAGTTGGCACTTCTTTCAGTATATATCGGCGCATCTAAGTAATCATGTGTTCCAGTACGATAATTATTAATTTCGTCGTCCCAAACTGCTCCAAGTACATGCTTAAATGTTTCTTGCTGGCCAGTACGATAATAAACCGAATAATATGAGTTCAAATTAGGATCAGAAGACCAGCGTGCCAATCCTTCCCTGTAGGTATTCCGTGAAGAAACAAATGTTTTTGCGTAAACTTTACTATTACTGCTTGCAACCAAACTAACAGCAGACAATATTTGCGATACGGTTGCACTGGCTACCCCCGGTATAAATGACAGGGCAAAACTTGCAATGCTGGAAAAAGTACCAGCTTTATATCCAACCTCGGTAAGGCCAGATGAACCAAATACAGTTTTGACTATTTTTGCTATGGGAGTACCTTCGCCAAATGTGTTAGGGGACATTGTATTGTCAGAAACAGGGATAATTTCCTGTACGATTACTGGTGTCGTATTTGTAACTTCACCTGAAAAAATTCGAGCTTTACCAGAACCTAAAGAGGGTTGCTCGAACTCATTATCATAGTTATATATGATAAACCCATCTTTGATTTCAACGAAAGCAGGTGTTTCATATGCTGCATATGCTGGGATTGTACAGGTCAGGAACATAGAAAAAACCAAAAGTATAGAAAAAATTTTTTTCATCGATTATTCCCTCTTTCAAAAGAACATTCATTTTGGTATTATCATTCTTTCTTTTCTCGCATGATAGCAACAGAATTAAATTCCTCTAAGCCATTGGAATTAGGCCTTGTTTGAAAAATAAAAGTTGTACAATCCAATAGACTCACTTGCTTTAGAATATTTACGGTAGAGGGAAACTTACTTAAATTTCGAAAGTGTGCTGTGCCAATTCCATAAATGTGTAGTGTCCAGCGTATCCATCGGGTGTCAAGCCAGTTGCAACCTGAAAATTATAAATTGCATTATATGTATTCCCACCGAAAAGGCCATCTACCCCATAAGGGTCACAGTTAATACCAAAGTCATTATGTATGTCTGTAAGTGCAGCTTGTGTCCCTCGAACATCATAAGCTCGATTTTGATTGCCGTAACCCACAACTGTCCCATATGGAATCTCGAAATATCCGAACGACGTTGAAAGCGGATAGTAATTTGGCATAACATCATCCAAAGCAGATACTCGGTTGTAACCATCTGCAAAAGCCACAACAGATAGCAATGACAGCGACAGAACTATAACTAAAATTGTTGAAACTGCAATCTTCATTTTTTTCATGCTGAATTATTCTCCTTTTCTGTATTTTGTTTTTGTCTACTTCCTGTCCCTAACCAAAATCATCCATACTGCTCAGATATATAAATTTGCGCTCGTGACTGAATGCTTGCAGACGCTTGTTTTACTGATATGTCTCCTGCAAAAAAAGGTTGACTCTCTCGAATTATAATATTTAGAAGTGCTTCATCACAACTCATCATACAATCCATGTTTTCTATGATTGCTTTTAGTCTGGCCTTCGCTGTGCCAATATCTGTCGTACCTTCTATTGCAATGTAAGAATCCTCAAAATATGTGTTAAGTATCGGCGGTTGCTCAAGGTATTTCTCCTCCCACAGTTCCATGCGTTCATCTAATAGACTTTGAATAATGGGGCAGTACATATCGGCTGTTTGTGCTTCTGGGCTTAGTATAAAATAAATAAAATCCATAACCCCCTCTTTGTTTGGAGAACTGGCTGACATACTTACAAGTGCATGAGGGAGAAGTGCTACCCCCGAAGAGGATTCTGCTGGAAAACCTACATACTGTGCCTGCCCCCCAAAGATTGTATCTGTAAAGGATAGAAAAACTATTGCACTGCTGCCAATTTGTCGTATCAAAATTGGCTGCTCTCCTACATATGCCCTTGCAATAGGCTGTGAATCTAGGTTCTCATAATCCACATCATCTGGCAAACCAGCTGCGAAGCTCAAAAAATCCTGGAAACTTTGACTTTCAAAATCGCACGCAAGTTTTTCCTTATCTACATATTCATCTTCAAGAAATGCCAGCAAATAATATAGAAAAATGTCCTTTGTTACCTCCGGGCCAAATACATTTTCTGCTGCCATACCGTCGACAGCATTAAAGAAGTCTTTTGGCCTCCAACTGCCATTATCTCCAACAAAACTTGAATCCCCGCACAATGTTACCGCTTCAAAGCCCGGTGCAATATAATAAAGCCCATCTTCGTACTCCAACACCTCAACTGCACTCTGTACAAAGTCAGAATATATAACTGGAGCATCTCCAGAAAAATACGGTTTCAGATCCTCAAAAAGACCTTTTTCCGCATAAAGTTCTGCAGGTAATTGGGATAGATCATATATGTCTGGCATAAATCCCGCAACAATGTCTGCCCGTAACATATCCAGTCCTTGACCTTCATGCCCAGCCTCGTCATACTTTGCATAGTCAATTACATTAATTTTAAAATTTGCACCACTATTATTGTATTCCGTAACAAGTTTACTCAAAGTGAAATCCAGGTTATATGCCGCCAAAGTTAGCTGTTTAGCCGAAGTACCATTCGATGGTTGCCATAACGACGGGCCGTGGGCATCTAAGCCAAATAACAGCCCCTCCTTAACGTAAATCAACGAATACACATGCATTGAACTTGAAAACATATCTATCAAAGTTTCTCTTGTATCATTTATGTAGTCAAATCTGTAAAGAACATTGCCGAATTCAGCAAGAACAGTAGTACTATTTGATTTATTATCTGCGTAAAATGCAGTAAATTGTTTATTAGAATCATATCTTGCTACAGGAGAAAAATTAGAATCAAGAACAATTGTTCTGGTAATTGGCGACTTATCTCCGGGTGATTCTATTACTTGGGCCATAATAATGCTTTTTCCATCTTCTTGCTGAACACATATACCATGCCTATAATACTTACCAATATTATAGGCAAGTATGCCCTCGGCATCCAATGCAAGAATATCTGTCGCTGTAAAGACAATATAGCCATTTTCTACTTTAGTAATTTGGGTAATAATACTTTCTTCATACTCTTTTAGCATGGGCAAAACAAGTTTTGTCCACTCTTTATCCTCTGTTTGAGATAGAACAGTATATTCCCCATCTTCATTGAGACCTAACACCCTAACCGTGCTATCTATGCTTTCACATATATAGCATATTCGTTCTTCTTCTGAATACTCAAGTTTTTCTACATTGCTACCGTCTGGATCCATTTTATACAAAACTTGGTTCTCACCAGAAGTACCTAACATTACAACTTTCTCTCCCAATCTTGCGGCTTGTTCAAAAGTAACATTTTGCTCCGGGAACGGAAGTCGATTACCAACGTAAATTATACCGTTTCCCTCTATATCACTATTACTGTGTTCATTAGGCCGCCTATCCATACTTACTTTATCATCATCCAATATTTCTCGCGATACCCCTGCCGACAATACCTCGTTTGCCTTCTTACAACCTCCTAGAGGCACCATAATTGCCAAGACCAAAATTAAACAAATACTTTTCTTTACCATGAGTGATACTTCTTTCTTGTCAACATATATAAGCGCACTTAATTCAATACTACTCCTTCAAAGAATTTGTATTCTTTTTGTCTCAGGTCCCTATGTCCCACTGTTTGTCCAATAGTATTCAGTATTATTATTCAGCAACTTATGTATTTTTTTTAATCTATTATGGTGTAGCCCCGACTTGTGCACGATGTTGCAAAGCTCTTTTCAAATTTATGATAAGAGCGAATTTCAATCACTTTATGTATTTTAGGAGCTAATAGTTAATTCCTACGCCAGCAACTGTATATACTATATCAATCAACAAATTTCTCATGTGACTCATGTGATGATAATATAAGTTATTTATTATAATAAGTTGCTACCTTACACTCAATACATTTTTTAACTTCATTACCCGCATTTTTGACTAACAGGAGTTGCGGAAAAAGAAATACCATCAATTGTCCCACTGACCTTAAGCGTATATGTTTTTCCACTTTCTACCGCACAGCTTCCACTAATTAAGACAAGCGATGTTCCACTGCCCGGCCATGATTCTATACATACGCTACCATCCCAAAGGGACATTGTTGCCACTATACTCTTGCCGGAGCCCGATATTGAAACAGCGCAATTTGCGGTGGTACCAGAAAACGAAAGGCTTGGAGTTATTTTTTGTGCTCGCAATGGTTCAGCAAATGCCGTAATGGAAAGCGATACAAAAATTACCGCTGCCAGCATGATTGCAATCACTTTTTTCATATATTTCACCTCCTTTCTTCTCGTTATAACAATATAACGGAGAAAAGGGGTGAAACCGGACAGTTAAATATTATAATTTTTTTATTTTTTGTTAAAAGAGCAAAATATACAAAATTTCAATTGATAATTTCACGTTTCCTACAATAAAACTATTTTAATATAATGTTTTCAGCAATCTTTATCATCGCCTCCTTTCCCAACAATGAATTTAAGTCAAACGCTATTCCGGATTCTTCATCGATCCACCAAAGAATATTGGCCTCATTTTCACCCGAGTCCAAATAAAAATCCGCAGAATTACCATTTACCTTGACCGATTCATATATTATTTTATTATCAGAAACTGTAAGAATTTCAGAATCTGAACCTACATACATGTACCCATAGAAAAAGACGATATCCTCTCCATCGTTGCTGGTAAAAAGCACGGCTCCGCTTTCTTCGCCTATATTCTCTATTGCTTTAACATATCCATCAGGTAACCAGCCGAACTCACACTTGGGGAGAACTCCAACTTTCCTGTTCCCAAAATACTCATACAACACGCTGTTCTCATATACGCTGCGTACCCACCAGACAAAATCTGCCCTTGCCTCTGCATCAAAGCTTAGCCAAAGCCCGGAACCAATTAAAACCGCTAGAAAAATCGCTGCAACACCACGCATTATATGCATAATGTTGCGCTGATTTTTTTCTCTCTTTATCAGCGCAGTTATTTTTGAAGAAAACGAAGCTGAGAATTCATGTTCTATCTCGTCCGGCTCTGGCAATGATATTATTAGCGCCTCACGGACTGCGTAGGCTGCCTGTTGTAATTGCTCATCACTAAAACTTATAAAGTTTTCATACGACTCAGAGGATCTATTCATATTGTTTCACCAATTTCTTTCAGTTGCTTTTGAAGCGCCATTTTAGCCCTCCATATAAGTTTTTGGACTGTCTCCTGCGAATGTCCCAGCATTTTCCCAAGCTCTTTTGTACTATATCCGTATGCGTAACGAAGAAGTATTACTTCTCTATACCGAGCTGGTAATTTTGAAATAGCATCTGATAAGCCGCCATCCCCCGGCAACTCAATTTCAAAGCCTGCTGTCGCCTCACTGAACTCAGTGTCTGACATATATTTTTTTGACCGCAGAATATCAAGCGCTTTACACTCCGCCACAATAACGGCAAAAGCTTTCGTTTCCGGACAGTTGATTTCAGATATTTTTTCTAAATGCGCAATAATTGATACAAAGGCCGTATGCACAGCGTCTTCAGCATCAGCATCATTTTTCAGAATGCTTCTTGCAACAAAAAACATAAGCTTGCGATAAGTTAAATATATTTGTTCAAATTTGGACTTGTCCTCATCTGAAGCAATCATTTGCATGTATATCAGCACGGCAATGTCTCCTCTGCAATATACTCCTATCATATATCAAAAATGTCAAAAAACCAAGCAAAATTTTATTTCAGTTTGTCAAAAAAGTCCATGCCGGACTTTTTTGACTGTGCTTTCCGCGCCTATCCGCATTTGGGTCGGGATGGGCTGCGAGCGTTCTGACGGGATTTCAGGATAACTATTTCGCCGCAAAACAAAGAAAAAGGGTTCTATAATAAAAGCCGGGTGTAACGCTTCTTTGAAGGAGCGTTACACCCGGCTTTTGCCATGGCTCCGGAGCGAGCCATGACGCGCCCATAAAAACGCGGCGGATTTGGCGCGGCCACGTTCTAAGGGCATGTTCAGCGCCAAGGCGCTTTTTATTTATCCGCTTTATCCGCGCGGGAAAGCCGTCGGCCGAAGGCGGTCCGATGGGGGCTGCGCGCGCCCGCCCCAGCCCCGCTTTCTGCCCAGGCGGAAAATCGTCAGCACCAGCAGCGCCAGATACAGGGCCGCCAGCGCCAGCGTCAGCCAGCAGAGCAGGGCGGACTTGGGCGCCAGGCCCACCAGCGCCAGTACCGGCGCGCCCAGAATAATGCCGAAGCTGCTTCCGGACACAAGGTTGCTGGCCGCCGGGGTCCTCAGCTCCGGGTCCAGCTCCCGCAGCAGCAGCACGCCGGAGCTTATGGTTCCGGTGAGCATGCCGTACATGGAGATAAGCCCCTCGTAGTAATAGCCCCCGTACACCGCCCGGCAGACGAACTTCAGGTGATACCAGGTCACGATTCCGCCGGCGGCGGCCATGAGGCCGAAGGGCAGCCAGAGGCCGCTCAGGTCCTCAATATTGATGGAGGCAATGCCGGCCACGATCATAATGTCAAAGAAAAAGCCGGAGATACGGTTCAGAAGATAGTTGTTCTGGTATTGCCGCATGATTATTTTCTTTCTCTTGCCCCATTCCAGCAGCGCCCGCAGCAGGATGGCCAGGGCCGAGCCCAGAATGAAGTTAAAGCCCCAGAGCAGTGTGTTCACGGTACCCGCCAGGCCCGGCGACAGGGCGGCAATGCCCGCCGTGAGCCATTTTGTCAGAAGATAGGCTGCCAGATACACCAGCAGCACCATGGCGATCTGCACCGAGAGCTTATCCACCGAATCAGAAATCGGGATCTCGTTTCTGTCCTGAAAAAAACTTTCCTCATGGCGCTCGTCAGCTCCGGCCCCGGGCGCGGACAGCTTTCCCCCGCGGGAGAGAAGGTTCAGAAGGATGACTCCCACCACGCAGGCACAGAGATAGCCCGCCGCCGCGATGCTCAGGCCGAAGCTCCGCCCGCCGGCAAAGCCCAGGGCCTCGTAGCTGGAACCCACGTTGTTGGCCTGGCCCGGCCCCTGGCCGAAGCCCATGGGCAGCAGCAGGCCGGCCGCCTTGAACATGCCGGGCATCACGGTATAGGCGAGCCCCAGGCTGATTATAAGCCCTGCCACACCCTGAATGAGGTAGGTGCTGACGATGACCGCGCCGGATTTGAGCCCCGTGAGCTTTTCCGCGGCCGTGCCTCTGTCCGCCACGCGCAGGCTCATGGCGATAAAGCCCAGCGCTATGCCATGATACACCAGCATTTCCATAAAGGCCGCGTCCAGCTTCACAAGCCCCGCGTATTTCAGGATCAGCAGCAGAAAGCCCGCCATGACGGCAATCGGCATCAGGCTCTTTCTGACAAAGCCCAGCTTCGCCCGCAGGAAATTTGCCAGCAGAATGGCCCCCGCGATGAGGCCAAGCTGCTCTATCACATTCCAGAGCGCCGTGTTCGCCGCGGAATAAGCCATTTTAATCCCCCTTTTCCCAGTACGCCAGATATTTCCTCAGACATACGCCCCGCTTTACCCGGAGCTGATAATATTCCCCGTCCCGCTTCTGCACCAGCAGCACTGTGGACTGCACCAGCGCCATGCCCGCAATGTCCGAAAGCGGAAAGCGCTCCCCGCCGCAGACCAGCCTGTCGTCATATTGTATGAGCCTGCCCCGGCAGATAAGCTCCTCCCTGTGCTCCGGCCGGATTTTGGAAAGCGCCGCTTCCCCGTCGGAGAAAAGCTCTTCCCCGTGGACGAAGTCCCCCCGCCGCAGGGCCTCGTGCTGCCAGCGGTCCCAATCCGCCAGCGTCTCAAAGGGCCGGGCGGGCCGGAAAAAGCCCTCGGCGGTGAATTCAAGATCCAGGCCGCAGGCACATTGGAGCCTGCGGCCCCGGCCTTTCAGGCTGCCGGTTCTCCCGCACTTCGGACAGAGAAACAGGGCCGACTCCATAAATTCCGCCGTGTTTTTCCCCCGGAATTCAATTTTTTCTTCCCGCTGCCGCTGCCAGGCATCCTCATATATGTCCCGGTCGATGGCGGCGGTGATCTCCTCCGGGCTCATGGCGCGCAGCTCCTCCGGGGAATATACCCGGACGGGGGCACCGTGAGTCCGCCCCCGGCGGATGCCCCTGCCCCAGCGGGGGTCGGACAGGTAGCCCCCCTGAAGCCGGTAGGTCACAAGGCTGGCCCCGGAGGCGCGGACCAGCTTCCCCGTGGCTGGGAAAACCTTGCCGCTCACCCCCGCCCAGCAGGCCTCTCCCTCCGCGAAAAGGCAGACCGAGTGCCCCGCCCTCAGCTCCCGCAGGCAGGCTTTCACCGTGTCCGTGCCCATGGAGGCCTTTTTCCTGGCGATGGGGGCCACCAGCCAGCACAGCAGTCTGGACACCGGTCCCTTTCGGAACAGATGCTCGCTGGCCACAAAATACATCTGCTTTTCCGGAAAGCTCATGGCCACCAGCAGCGGGTCCCACTCGGAGACATGGTTTGGTATCACGATGCATGGCCCCTCCGGGCAGATGTCCTCATGGCTCAAATTAAATTTATGCTCGATAAATCCGTGCAGCAGCCGATACAGGAGCCTCCAGGTTTTTACATGGCGCGTATATTTATCCATTTTTTCACCCTCTGTGACTGCCATTTTAGCATTTTTCCTCCCCGCGCACAAGCATCGGAGAGGAAATAGCTTAAAATGTTTGAAAAGCTTTTGTAAAGCAACCGGCAGACGCGGTCTCAGGGCATGTTCAGCGCCAGCAGCTTCTGCTCGAAGCCGTAGCGCTCCGCCAGCGCCAGAGCCTGCCTCCGGCCCCGGTCGCTTTTCCCGCCGCCCCGGCGGGCCCTTATCATGATGTTCTTCGGGGAGTGCTCGAAGTCCGTAAACTCGATCATGTCCACCTGATATCCCATGTCCTCCAGCACGGCGGCCCGAATGGAATCCGTCAGCAGGGCGGAAAGGCGCTCCTTGATGATCCCGTGGCTCAGGAGCAGGTCCAGCTCCCCGCCCTTTCCGATGCCGGCGTTGATCTCATGCTGGCAGCAGGGGACGGAAAAAATGTACTCGGCGTTTTTCTTTATAGCGTAGTCCAGGGCAAAATCTGTGGCGGTGTCGCAGGCGTGGAGGGAGACGATCATGTCGATCTCCCGGTCGTAAAGCCGGTCCCTCGTCACATCCGCCCGGACGAATTCAAGGCCCCCATAGCCGTATTTCTCCGCGATCTGGCCGCAGCGCGCCACCACGTCCTCCTTCAGGTCGTAGCCGATTATCTTCACGTCCATGCCTTTTTCACGGAAAAATAATAGTACAGGATAAAGGTCAGGTAGGACTTGCCGCAGCCGAAATCCAGGATGGTGATGCGCTTTCGCCCGCTCTGGGAGAACTCCTGGTCGATCAGCTCCACAAAGCGGTTGATCTGCTTGTATTTGTCGTATTTGGCCCGGACAATCTTCATGTCCCGGGTAAAAACCCCCAGGTCCACCAGGGCGGGGATGTTCTCCCCCTCCCGGAGGATATACGCCTTCTCCCTGTTGTGGCTCTCCGCCTCCCCGCCGGGGCGGGGCAGGGCGGCGGAAAGGCTCTTTTTATAGCTGCCGTTTCGCCGCAGGCTGTATTGGGCGCTGTCGCTTCCGGTCTGGATCAGGACCTGCCGGTAACACCCGTCCAGCTCTCCGGCGGCCTTTATAAGCTCCTCCTCCCCCAGGTTCCGGTGAAAGGCTTTGTTGTCCCGGAAGCGTTCAAGCTGAAAGCACCGGCGTTTTTTTATGAGCACCGGGCGGACGATCACCCGGTTGTCTGCCGTATTGTCCAGCGGCTGGCTGAACACCGCCTTCACCAGCCCGGGAAGCGCCGCCTCCAGATCCGAAATAAGCCTTGACGCCATACTCAGCCTCCGAACATCTTTCTCAGGGACAGGGCCGCCGCTTTCAGCTCGTTCTTGCTGTAAGAGTTGTTCTCGTCGGCAAGCACGGCGCCCACCGCGTCCCTCACCGTCAGGCCCCCGGCCACCATGGCGTCCACCAGCATGGCCTCGGCGGAGACGGTGTGCTCCGTCTTGTTGAAAATATACTCCCTGTCTATTTCAATGACCGCCGCGTACTCGCCCTTGTCATAATTGCCCTTGGCCAGAAGCTGCTCCCTGACCTCCGCAGGCGTGCCCCGGAAGCTCATCTCATGGAGCTTGGTCATGTCGTTGCACAGGCACATGCGGCAGAGCGCCTCCTGCTCGATGAAAAAATCCACCAGGTCCATGATCCGCCTGGGGGACTCGTAGAAAACGAAAGTGCGGCTGTCCCCCCGGCGGAGCTTTTCCATGAGCCGCCTGCGTTCGGCATTCTCCCGGGGGAAGAAGCCAAAGAAGGTGAAAGAGCTGAGATCGAAGCCCGACACCGCCAGTGCGTTCACCGCCGCGCAGCAGCCGGGGATGCCCACCACCTTTATCCCCTCCTCCACAGCGGCCTTGATCAGCTCGTTTCCCGGGTCGGAAATGCAGGGGGTGCCGGCGTCGGTGATGACGGCGACGCTTTTGCCGCTTTTCAGCTCATGAATGAAATATTTCGCCTTGCCGTACTCGTTGAACTTGTGGTTTGACACCAGTTTGCCCCGGATCTCCAGCTTGTTCAGAAGCACCATGGAGCGCCGCGTGTCCTCGGCGGCGATGAGATCCGCCTCAGAAAGGATCTGGATCCCTCTGGGGGACATGTCCCTTGAATTGCCGATCGGCGTGGCCACGATGTAGAGCGTGCCCGCGCTTTTTGCCTCGTCCATAACTTTCTCCCGTTTTCCGTATTTTTTCTCCTGATTATATCCCATCCCCGCCGGATTTACAAGGGGCAGCGTCCCTTCCCTGCCTCCCGGCGCTCCGTTGTTTTTCGCTTCGGCAAACGTTTTTTGACAGTCTCCAAAAAACCAGGCCGAACAGCGGCCTGGTTTTTCTCAGTTACTCTTACTCTATCCAGCTTTTAATCTCGCCGCGGAGCCAGGCGGCCCATTCGGCGATCCCCTCGCCGGTGCGGGCGGAAATGGGGATGATCTTCATATTGGGGTTGAGCCTGCGGACATATTTTTCGCAGTTTTCAAGGCTGAAATCGAAATAGGGCAGGACGTCTATTTTGTTGATCAGCAGCACGTCGCATATGGAGAACATGAGGGGATATTTGAGCGGCTTGTCATCCCCTTCGGGGACGGAGAGGATCATGGCGTTTTTCACGCTGCCGGTGTCAAACTCCGCGGGGCACACCAGGTTGCCCACGTTCTCCAGAATGGCGAGATCCACATCGTCCACGCCCAGGCCTTCCAGGCCCTGGCGGGTCATGCCCGCGTCCAGGTGGCACATGCCCCCGGTATGGAGCTGGATGACCTTGGCGCCGGTCTTTTCTATCGTGGCCGCGTCCACATCCGAGTCGATATCCGCCTCCATGACGCCGATGCGGAACTCCTCCTTCAGCGCGGCGATGGTGGCTTTCAGCGTCGTCGTCTTGCCGGCGCCGGGGGAACTCATCAGGTTCAGAAGAAAGGTCCTGTCCTTTTTCAGCTCCTGCCTCAGCAGCTCCGCCTCTCTGTCGTTGCTCTCAAAAACGCTTTTCTTGATCTCAAGAACTCTGAAGCCTTCCATAAGGCACCTCCAAAAAATAGTTTAGCCGGCCTGGAACTGATCCAGGGGGATATTTATAAGGTTGCCGCCGCCCCCGGTGACAAGGGGCATCTCGCCGTTCCAGGTGTCAATGAATTTATTATACAAAATGCTGTCGGTAAGGGATTCGGCCACCTTGCGGTTGGCCTCAGCCTCGGCCTCGGCCTTGATAAGCCGGGCATCCGCCTCGGCCTGGGCCTCAATGCGCTGGACGGCGGCCTGGGCCTCCGCCTCTATCTTGGCCTTTTCCGCCTCAGTCTCAGCCCGGAGCTTATTCTGCTGGGCCACCTGCTTCTCCTCGACGGCGTTGGTAAACGCGTCGGTAAAATCCATGTCCTCAATGGAGGTGCTCACCAGCTCCACATTGAAAGCCGCCAGCTTTGCGGAAAGCTCCGCCTCGATGGCGCTGGCAAGGTCGGTCCGCTCGCTCACCAGATCCTCGGCGGAGTATTTGGCGGCAATGACCTTGGTGGACTCGGTTATGCAGGGAATAATGACGGTGTTATAGTAATCCGTGCCGATGTTTTTATAGATATTCTGGGCATTGGCCTTGTTGATCTGGTAGTTGACGGTGTAGGTCATGGTGACTTCCTGGATGTCCGAGGAGAAGCAGGAGAGATCTACCGTCTGCTTCTGGATGCGGTTATCCATCATGACCACTTTCTGCCAGGGGAGCTTGAGGTGCACGCCCGCGTCATAGGTATAGTCCTCCACAGAGCCGAAGGTCGTCACAACGCCGGTGTGGCCGGTGGGAATGGCGGTAACGCAGGAGGCAAAAATCACGGCGGCCAGGACCAGAATCACAGCCAGGACCACAAAGCGGCCCGCTTTGCGTCCAGCGCCGGTGGGCGCGGTTTTTGTAAAGATCATGTTGCTTTCCTTTCTGTATTTAATCGCGTCTGAATCGAACAGCATGATTTTAGCACAGCGCCGCGGAAAAAGCAATCCGCCGCCGCAAGTTCCCCCGCGGCCCCATGGCTTCGCTTCAGAAAACCTTCTTTGGCATTCTCAAAAGAAGATCCGCCCTGCCGGGCGGATCTTCTTTTTTTCAGAATCAGAGGCTCTTTTCAAGCGCCGCAAGCTCTGCCATAAACAGGGCGTTCTCCCCGTCGGAGGGAAGGAGGAAGCCGGTGCGGGGGGAGACGGTAAATGCCTCCACAGCGGGTCCGTCCATGAGACAGGAGCGTTTGAACTGCTGGGAGAATAGGCGGGTGCAGTAGCTCCTGAGCCAGCGGATCAGCTCTTCGTCGCTGAACTGGCTGGAATAGGCCAGCTTTGCCAGGCGGAAGGTCTTGGCGGGGCCAAAGCCGCAGATGAGCATTTTATGGGTGAAGAAGTCCTGCAGGCTGTAGGAGCCCACGGCGTCCTCACTCTTCTGCTCGATCTGGTCGTCATGGATGGGGAGAAGCTCGGGCGTGACCGGGCAGTCCAGTACGTCCCAGAGGGCCGCGGCCAGGACCTTGTCCTCGGTGTTGGAGGCAATGTACCGCAGGTTCGCACGGACCTGGGTCTTGGTCAGGCCCAGATTTACGTCGTACATGCTGGTATGGTCGCCGTTATAGGTGCACCAGCCGTCGATGAACTCGCTGAGGTCCTCGGTGCCCACATCCAGGCCGTTGACCTTGTTGGCGATGTCCATGAGCACCTGGGTGCGCTCTCTGGCCTGGGCGTTTTCAAAGGCGATGCTGTAATCGTCATGGGCGTGGCCGATGTCATCAAAATGCTGGTAGACGGACTTGCCGATATCGATGACCCGGACCTCCGCGCCGCACTGCTCGGCCACGACGATGGCGTTGGACTTGGTGCGGGAGGAAGTGCCGAAGCAGGGCAGGGTGCAGGCCACCACGTTCGTGGAGGGCAGGCCCATGCGCTTCATGGCCATGGCGCAGACCATGACGGTCAGGGTGGAGTCGGAACCGCCGGAGATGCCCACTACGCAGTGGTCAAGCCCGGCGTACTTCATGCGCTTCACAAGGCCGGAAACCTGAATGTCCAGCATACGGCGGCAGTAGTCCGGAAGCTTCGCAGGGTCGGCAGGCAGATGGGGATGCATCCGGTAGACCCGGCTGAGCTTCGTCTCCTCCTCCTCCGCGCCGAAGTCAATCAGCTCGTAGGCGCAGTCGCTCAGGTCAAAGCCGCCGGAGGCCCGGCGCAGGTTCATCATGTGCTCCACGTCAAACTCGGTGACGATAAAGCTGTCCTCCTGTTCGGCCCTGGCCAGAACGGCGCCGTTTTCGGCGGCCATGCAGAGGCCGGAGAACACATTGTCCGTGCTGCTCTCGCCCTTGCCGGGGGCCGCCATGAGCATGCCGCATTTGAAGCGGCGGGACAGGGAGCGGATGCTCAGCTCTGCCTCGTCGGCAGAGGAGACCGTCTCCGGGAAGGAGGCCATCTGGGCAATGAGGGTGGCTCCCGCCTGGGCGTGGAGGGCGGAGGGCGGGATCACCGCATCCATATCCGCGCCCAGCTCCACACCGACGGTGAGCCCGGGCAGCACGGCGCTGTCAAAGAGAATGTCCGTCCCCAGCGGCACGGGCACGCCGCCCAGCGTCAGCTCGGCAGTATCGTGCTCGGGCGCGGCGAAGGGACTGCCGGCAACATTCTGCCGGGGCACCAGAGCCAGAAGCGCTCCGTCGTATACGGCGGCGGCACAGCTGTATAGCCGGGAGCCGGCGGCGACCGGCAGGCCCACAAAAATGAGCATGTCCACCCCCTCGGTGGCCTCGACCACTTTCAGAAGGGCCTTCTCCGCGCCCCGGAGGAGCACACTGTGCTGAAACAGGTCATAACAGCTGCAGCCGGTGAGGGTCAGCTCCGGAAAAACCAGGACCTTTACGCCCTGTTCCCTGGCTTTCTCCACGCAGGCAATGACCTGCCCGGCGTTATACCCGGCGTCGGCCACCTTTATCATGGGCGAGGCCGCCGCGACTTTTATAAATCCATCCTTCATTTGAAAATCACCTTTCCATTCCGGGCCGCCTTAAAACTGGATGCGCTCGGTTATATAGCTCTTGACCTGGCTGATGGGGATGCGGACCTGCTCCATGCTGTCCCGCTCGCGGACGGTGACGCAGTGGTCGGCCTCGTCCGTGTCGGTGCCCACGGTGTTGAAGTCAAAGGTGATGCAGAAGGGCGTGCCGATCTCGTCCTCCCGGCGGTAGCGCTTGCCGATGGAGCCGGTCTCGTCGTAGTCGCACATGAATTCCTTTGAAAGCTCGTTGTAAAGCGCCATGGCAGGCCCGGTGAGAATCTCCTTCTTGCTCAGGGGCAGGATGGCGCACTTGAAGGGAGCCAGGGCAGGGTGCAGGTGCAGCACGGTGCGCACATCGTCGTTGCCCTTTTTGTCCTGACCCACCACCTGCTCGTCATAAGCATCGCAGAGGACGGAGAGCACGGTGCGCTCCACGCCCAGAGAGGGCTCGATGACATAGGGGATGTAGTGCTCGTTCTTCTCCTGGTCGTAGTAGCTGAGATCCTGGCCGGAGACGGTCTGATGCTGGGTCAGGTCGTAATCGGTACGGTCGGCCACGCCCCAGAGCTCGCCCCAGCCGAAGGGGAAGAGGAACTCAAAGTCCGTGGTGGCCTTGGAGTAGAAGCAGAGCTCCTCCGGGTCATGGTCCCGCAGGCGGAGGTTCTCGTCCTTCAGGCCGATGGACAGCAGGAAATCGTGGCAGAAGCTGCGCCAGTAGTCGAACCACTCCAGGTCGGTGCCGGGCTGGCAGAAGAACTCCAGCTCCATCTGCTCGAACTCCCGCACACGGAAGATGAAGTTGCCCGGGGTGATCTCGTTGCGGAAGCTCTTGCCGATCTGGCCGATGCCGAAGGGCAGCTTGCGGCGGGTGGTGCGCTGGACGTTGACAAAGTTTGTAAAGATGCCCTGGGCGGTCTCGGGGCGCAGGTACACGGTGTTTTTCGCGTCCTCCGTGACCCCCTGGAAGGTCTTGAACATCAGGTTGAACTGGCGTATATCGGTAAAGTTGTGCTTGCCGCAGGTGGGGCAGGGCAGATTGTGCTCCTCAACAAAGTCCTTCATCTCGCTCTGGGAAAAGGCGTCGATGGGCTTGGGGAGCTGGAAGCCCGTCTCGCTGCACCAGTCCTCGATGAGCTTGTCCGCCCGGAAGCGCTCGTGGCACTCACGGCAGTCCATCAGGGGGTCGGAAAAGCCGCCCAGATGGCCGGAGGCGACCCAGGTCTGGGGGTTCATGAGGATGGCCGCGTCAAGGCCCACGTTGTAGGGGTTCTCCTGCACGAATTTCTTCCACCAGGCTTTTTTCACGTTGTTCTTCAGCTCAACGCCCAGGGGACCGTAGTCCCAGGTGTTGGCCAGCCCTCCGTAGATCTCGGAACCGGCGAAGATAAAGCCGCGGTTTTTGCACAGGGCTACGATTCTGTCCATGGTTTTTTCTGTGTTTTTCATTTTTTTCCTTTCCTGCGGCTGGCTGCCGCAGAGATATATTTTGTTGCATGACAACAATAAATAAATTTATCACACTTTAATAATTATCGCAAGAAAAGATAAAGATATCACAAGAAAGGGAAATTTCGCCGCGCTCCCCTATTGTCGCTTCGTCCCCCCTGTCGTTCCGGGAGCAGCAAAGGATCTTTTCTCCCTTCTCCCCGGCGCGGCGCGTTTCTTAATATTTCTGAAATGCGGGATTTGCCTCTTCCCCGGGGGGAATAAAGGTGTATAATGTGGGTTACATAATATCCTTGAAAGAAAAAGACGAGGCGGAAGATGAAAAAGCTGTGGGAAAAGCTTAGAGGCAGAAAAATTGGGCGCACCGGGCGGCTGGTGCTGATGATTCTGGCGCTTTACGCGCTGTTTGTGCTGGCGGTGACGCTGGTGGTGGACGGGCGGCATGTGCGTTTTTACATGACGCAGCCCCAGGAGATCACGGCAGCGTACGGGGAGGAATTTACGGACCCGGGCTGCTACGCAGTGACGGCGGGCCGTCTTTTCGGCGAAGGCGGCCGGCGCCTGCGCCTGAGCGTCCGGGGAGAGGTAGATACTTCGAAGCTGGGCAGCTACGAGATAGAATACAGCGCCCACTGGCTTTTCCAGGAGTACAGCACCCGGCGCACGGTCACAGTTGTTGACAAAACGCCCCCCGAGATCACGCTGGAATACACCGAGGGCTATGCCCCAAGCTGGTTTACCGGCTATGAGGAGGAGGGCTTTACCGCCCTGGACAATTGCGACGGGGACCTGACGGCCAAGGTGGAAAAAAAGGTCCTGGGCGACCGCATCGAGTACACCGTTACCGATTCCTCCGGCAATACCGCCTCGGTGGAACGGCGGCCCAATTACACGGTCACGGCCCCGGTCATCAGCCTCAGCGGCGGAACGGAGCTGCAGATATACGCCGGCCCCAGCTTTGCCGATCCCGGTTACAGCGCCGCGGACAGCCTGGGCAACGACCTGACGGGCTATGTGCAGGTTTCCGGCGAGGTCTGCCCCTATCTGGCGGGGGAGTATGAGCTGAACTACTGCATCACAAACAAGCTGGGCGAGACGGTCAGCGCCGTGAGAAAGGTGACGGTGCTGCCCGCCCCCCTGCCGGAGACGGTGGAGCCGGATGAAAAGACCATCTACCTGACCTTTGACGACGGCCCCGGGCCCTATACCGACGATCTGCTGGACCTGCTTCAGGCCTATAACGTGAAGGCCACGTTTTTTGTCACCTGCCTCAATGAAAAATATCAGGACATGGTGGGCCGGGCCGCCGACGAGGGGCACAGCATCGGCGTGCATACCGCTTCCCACAATTACCGGGCCATTTACGCCGGGGAGGACGCCTTTTTTCAGGACTTCAACGCCGTGGAAGAGATGATAAAAGAGCAGACCGGCGCCTATACCAGCCTCTGCCGCTTCCCCGGAGGCAGCTCCAACACCGTCAGCAGCTTTAACCCCGGCATCATGACAAGGCTCGCCAAAGCCGTCACCGACATGGGCTATCAATACTTTGACTGGAACGTATCCAGCGGGGACGCGGGGGAAACCACCGACACAGACCAGGTGGCCGCCAACATCATAAACGGCTGCACGGGCAGAAAGGCCTCGGTGGTTTTGCAGCATGATATCAAGGATTACAGTGTGGCGGCCGTGGAGCGGGTCATAAACTGGGGCCTCAGCAACGGCTACACCTTCCGCCCCCTGGACCTGACGAGCCCCGGCGCGCACCACGGGATCGCCAACTGATTCTTCCCCGGCGGGCATCATAACAGGCCCGCCGGGTGCCATTTTCTGTTGACAAACGGCGGATAAGGTAATATCATATTCCTGCGCCGCATCCGGCTTGACTGGAGCGACAGCAGGAGGGAATTGAATAATGAACAACAATCGCAGCAAAACCCGTGTCCTTACGGGAATGGCACTTTTTACGGCAATCGTCGTTGTGCTTCAACTTCTGGGAACCTTTATCCGCTTCGGCCCCTTTGCGATCTCGCTGGTGCTTATCCCCATCGTGGTGGGCGCGGCGATGTACGGGGTGCTGGCCGGCACATGGCTGGGCTTCGTGTTCGGGGCCGCGGTCCTGCTCTCGGGAGACGCAGCGGCGTTCCTGCCCATCAGCGTCTTCGGCACCGTTCTCACAGTCCTGGCCAAGGGCACACTGGCCGGTCTCTGCGCAGGGCTTGTTTACCGGCTTTTTGAAAAGAAGAACCGCTATGCTGCGGTTATCGCGGCGGCCGTCGTCTGCCCCGTTGTGAACACGGGCGTGTTCCTTCTGGGCTGTCTTGCTTTCTTTATGGAGACGATCTCCGGCTGGGCTGCGGCCTCCGGCTTTGCCAACGCGGGCAGTTACCTTGTGGTAGGCATGGTGGGGCTCAATTTTCTTGTGGAAATGGCCATAGACATCATCATGGCCCCGGTCGTGCTGAGAATAATCAACCTGGGCAAAAAAGGAAAGGCATAATTATGATCCTTGCGATAGATGTGGGCAACACCAATATTGTCATCGGCTGTATAGAGGCCGGCAATATCCGCAGCATTGTCCGGATTCAGACCAGCATCCGGGAGACCGAGGCGGAGTACGCCATCAAGCTCAAGCAGGTGCTTGAGTTTTACGGAGTGGATCCCCGGGGCTTCGAGGGAGCCATCATCTCCTCCGTCGTCCCCCCGGTGACAGAGGCTCTGCGCCTGGCCGTGCGCGGCATCACGGGGATAAACGGCATCGTGGTGGGCCCCGGCATGAAAACCGGGCTTAATGTCCGTATCGACGACCCGGGCACCTTGGCCGGGGATCTGGTTGTGGGCAGCGTGGCGGCCATCGCGTGCTACGGCGCGCCGGCCATCGTCCTGGACATGGGCACCGCCACCACCATGGTGGTCATTGACAAAAACAACTGCTATGTGGGCGGAGCGATCCTTCCGGGCGTAAAGCTTTCCTATTCGGCGCTGGCCTCGGGCACAAGCCTGCTGCCAGACATTTCCATAAGCCCCCCCGGAAAAGCCATTGCCACCAACACCGTGGACTCCATGCGCTCCGGCGCGGTCTTCGGGACTGCCGCCACAATCGACGGTATGATCGAGCGGATGGAGGCGGAGCTGGGCTATGCGTGCCGCGTCGTCGCAACAGGCGGCCTGGCAAACGCCATCGCGCCCTATTGTAAACGGGAGATCATCTGCGACGATGACCTGCTTCTCAAGGGCCTCTGGGTCCTGTACGAGAAAAACAAAAAATGAATTTGGGATAACGAAAAGCAGGGGGCTTCCACCCCCTGCTTTTCGCATGGCTCTCCATTCATTCGCTGCGGCGGCGCCCATCCCCCGCCGGCAGACAAAATCAATCGTCCAACTGCTGGTCAGAGAGATACAGCTCCTCAGCCTGCCGCTGGGCAGAAACGAGGAGTTCCCGCGCCTGCCCGACCTCCCCGGCGTCCAGTGTCCCAATGGCGTCGCTGACTTTGTTAAAGAGAAAAAGATACATTTTTTTATAAGGCTGCATTTTTTATCACCTCATTTTATAGTGTAGCACAAAAGTGCAACGCTCGCAATGTATAGTTGTAAGGCGTTCTGCAATACACTTATAGAAAAAGAGGTGTATTATGAGCAGATTTCAAATCCCCAGGATTCCCGCAACAACAAACAAATCCATCCGATTTCCCAACGACCTCATCGACCAGGTAGAGAACGCCATCGTGGGGAAGGAATGCACCTTCTCCGCCTTCGTCATCGAGGCCGTCCGCATGGCTTTGCGGGATCTGGATGAAAACGGAGAGGACGACTGAGCCGCAAAAACAAGGCCCCTTGTCCGGCGTGGGATGCGGATTCCCGCGCATATGCCAAAAGAGCCCCAAGGGGGCTCTTTTTTTGTCAGTCTTTTACCCTGTCATAAAGCCAGTAAACCAGCTTTTCCTCGTCCAGGCCAAGTCCGGCAGACAGGAACGCAGCCATCTCATTGAAATTCAGGCCCTTCATATGGGCAAAATTGCTCTCGCCGCCCTGACCCTCTACCTTACGCCCTTCTATGTAACCGCACTCGTAGCACATCTGCAGCGCATACTTGCGGTGGGAATCAAGATTCATTTCATTTCCGCAGCGGGGACATTTCATACCGGTTTCCTCCCAAATAATAATAGAGAATTACTTTAGCACTATGTTATACCCAGGGCGGCAAAAATGCAAGGCTTATTTATTAATCCTCGTCCTCGCCATCGTCGCAGATCAGGCCGTAGCCCCCCTGGTGACGCTTGTAGACCACGGACACAGCCTCGTCGGAGTCCATGTTCTTGAACACGAAGAACTCATGGTCGAGCAGGTTCATCTGCAAAATCGCCTCTTCAACGGACATGGGCTTGATGGAGAAGCTCTTTCTTCGGACGATCTTGAACTCCACGTCCTCTTCTTCCACAGGGGCGTAGGCAGGGGCAGCCTCCCGCTCCAGGGCGCCCTCCCGCAGTCGCTTTTCAAGGCGGGTCTTGTTCCGGCGGATCTGACGCTCTATGGCGGCCACGCCGGAGTCAACGGAAGCGTACATGTCGCTGGTGAGTTCGCTTGCCCTGTAAAACAGGCCGTTGCTGTGGATGGTTATCTCGGCCAGATAGCGGCCCCGCTCGGTGCTGAAGGTCACGACGGCCTCCGCCTCTGTCTTAAAAAATCTGTCGAGCTTGCCGATCTTTTTCTCCGCGTAGGCTCTCAGGTCTCCACTGGATTCCATCCTTTTTTCGGTAAAAGTGAACTTCATTTGTACCGACTCCTTTCAGCTTCTTGTCTGTTCGCGGCCGGCAAACATGGCCTGCCGCTCTATTTATAATACCACACTATGCCAGCAAAGATAAGTCTTTTTTGTTAAAATGCCAAAATATTCCGCCGCGCGCTCAGCTCGTTATCTCGCAGTTCACCAGCGTCTCCCGCAGGGTTTTGATCTGCTCCTCGCTGAGCTTGTTGCCGCTGATATCCAGTGCCTTCAGGCTTGTCATGCTCATAAGGGGCTGGATGGAGCTGATGGAATTGTTGCTCAGCTTGAGCGTCTCCAGCTTCTGAAGGGAGGCGATGGGCGTGATGTCCTCCAGGGCGTTGCCGGAGAGATCCAGATAGCTTATGGTATTGCGGCTGTCGCTGATGCGGAGGATATAAATATTGCTTATGCTGTTGTTGGCCAGCTTCACCGTCTCAAGGTATGAGAGATTTCCCATGCCGGAGATGTCCGAAATGCCCATGCCCGTCAGGTCCAGCTCTGTCGCGTCCTCCCGGACGCTGACTCCGGCCACATCCACGGAATAGATCAGCCTGTCATGGCTCACGAGGCAGCTTCCCAAGGCTTTTTTCAGCCCGTCCATGGCCTCGCCGCTGATATCCGGGTTCCCCTCCAGCTCCAGCTCTGTCAGAGAGCTGAGATATTCCAGGTATTGCAGGGCCGCGTCGGTGACGCCGGTGTTGTTCAGGCCCAGGGTCTGGAGATTGCGGAGCTTTTTCAGGCCGGAAAAATCCGTCAGCGGATTATCGGAAAGATACAGCTCCGTAAGCCCCGTCATCATGCCCAGGGTGGAGGTTCCGCTTATCTCGTTTCCGGAGGCGTCGACATATCGCAGGGTGCCGATGCCGATAAGGGGTTTCATGTCGACAAGATGGTTTTCGGAGATATCCAGCCATTCAAGGCCGGGGATCTTCAGCAGGGGGGAGATATCGCTGATGTCGTTCCCGCTGAGATTCAGGTGCACCAGGTTCTGGCAGAGGGCCAGCGAGCTTACGTCCCGAATCCCCATGCCGCTGAGATCAAGCTCCTGCACATCGGATTTGAAGGTCACGCCGCCGATGCTGATCTCCACCGCATTCTCGGCGGAGGCGTCGCTGTGGATGGCGCAGCCGGGCAGGGCCTTGGAAAGCTTTTCCAGTTTTTCGGCGCTGATGTTAATGCCGGTGATGCTCAGGGTCGTAAGATTTTCCAGCTTCAGCAGGGGGCTCAGGTCCTTCAGGGGATTGGAATCCAGGTACAGCGAGCGCAGCCCCGTGAGCTTTCCCAGCGCAGAAATATCGCTTATTTTGTTCCCGCTGAGATTCAGCGTGGCAAGGCCCCGGAGCTCCGCGAGGGCCGAAATGTCCTCGAGCCCGTTGTCCGCCAGAGAGAGATTGTCCAGCGAGCGGAACTGGCAGATAAGCTGCAGCTCCTCCTCGGAGATCGCCAGCCCGTCCAGCACCAGGCCCGTGGCGTCTGGCGGAAAGGCCTTGCCGCCTATGAATATCTTCTCCGCGGCCAGAAGCCGGCTCCGCCGCTGCTCGACGGCGGCGATGCGCTTTGCCACCGTCTCGTCGCTCAGATCCAGTTTCCGGAGCACTTCCAGCGCCTTCTCGTAATTTTCCTGCGCCTCGTAGCAATCCGCCATGAGCAGCCGGCATTCCCGGGTGTCGTCGATGGCGGCGGCCTTGCGCAGGGAGCTCAGGGCGCTGTCATAGTCCCCGGCGGCATAGCTCTCCGCCGCCGCGTTCATATGGTTCTTGTATTCCCGGGCGTCCGAGCTGCCGATCATGCTCAACGCCAGCAGTATGATAAGCAGCGCCGCCAGGGCCGTGCCCACCGCGAAGAGGACGTGCCTGCGGGGCTTTGCCTCCCTGGGGATGGGCCCGGTCGTCTCCGGGCGCTTTTTTCGGATCCTGCCCGCGCCGCGCCTGGCGTGGGAGCCGGGGGTTCTGTCTCTTTTCATTTTGCCTCTCCTGGGGCGGCGGGCCTGGCTTTCTCCGGCTCCGCGGCCGGGGCTTCCGCCTGGGTTTTATCCTGCGCCGGGGCGCCTGCGGCCGGTTCCGGCGCGGGAGGGATCACTTTGGGGTCTTTTATTTTGGGCAGCTCGCCTGGCTTTTCTGCCCTGTGCTTTTTCATGGCAAAGCTCAAAAACAGCAGGGAGAGCATGATGCACAGCACCGAGAGTTCCTGCATCCCCGCCGCCAGGCTCACGGGCCTTGCCGTGTCCCGCAGGGCGGCCATGTCCTCTACCAGCACATGGTAGAGAAAGGGCAGGCCGAAAAGAGGCGCCAGCAGCCACTTTGTGCGGATAAAGCCGAAAACCGTCCCCGTGTACAGGACCGCCACCAGCAGATACAGCAGCAGGCACAGCAGGGTGTGGATCCAGTTGTCGAAGGTAAATGCTTTTATTATAAAGAAAGCCACGCCAAGAAGCGCCGGCAGCGCCGTGCTCCACAGGGCCTTTTTGCCCAGCAGCAGAACGAAGAGAATAAACAGAATGTTGCAGCAAAGGGGCAGGGCGATTTGGGACACGGCAAAAAAGCTGTCCTCCCAGAGCCCCCAGCAGCCGATCAGCCGAAAGGCTGCCGACAGCGCCATGAATATGACCGAAGCCTGAACCCAGAAACTCTGTTTCTCCACATAAAATTTTACCCGTTCCTGCTTTGCCGCTGTCTGTACGCGCATTGATATCCCGGCTTTCTTTTTAAGCTTTTCGATTCCCGCTCAGTCCCGGGCCCAGCGGCCCTGCTCAAATATGGCGACTTCTCCGCCGCCTTCGGTCACGCCCCGGATGCTCAGGTCCGGCGCGCCGATCATAAAGTCCTCATGGATCATGGAGTCGTTCACCCCCAGCGCCCGGGCCTCCTCGGGGCTGTACTTCCAGCAGTCTGCAAGGCAGCTGGAATAGCCTGCGCCCAGCGCCAGATGGCAGGAGGCGTTCTCATCAAAGAGCGTATTGTAAAACAGCACGCCGCTCTCCCGGATGGGGCTCTCCCAGGGCACCAGGGCGCACTCGCCCAGCATCCCGGCCCCCTCGTCCATAGAAATCATCTGCTTCAGCGCTTCCTCGTTTTTCTCCGCCCTGGCCTCCACGACCCGTCCCTTTTCAAAGCGCAGGGAGAAGTTCTCTATGAGTACCCCCTGGTATGAAAGAGGCATGGTGGCGTAAACAATGCCCTCGGCCTCGCCCCGCATGGGGGTGGTAAAAACCTCCTCTGAGGGGATGTTGGCGTTGAACATCACGCCCTTGCCCGGCAGCGCCTCTTCTCCGCCGCAGAAGAGCATCTGCGGCATGAGGCCTACCTGAAAATCCGTCCCCGTGCTCTCACTTTTGTATATCAGTTTTTTGAGCCTGAGCTCGTTGAGCCACCGGCAGCGGCGGCTGAGATTTCTGTTGTGCTCCTCCCAGGCGGCCAGCGGGTCCGGCCCGTCTGCCCGGGAGCAGCGGAGGATAAGCTCCCAGAGCTTTTCCTCCGCCTCATGGCCGGAAAGCGCGGGAAAGACCTTCTTCGCCCATTTTTTCCCCGGCACCGCCGCCACGCACCACTGGTATTTGTTCTCCATGGCGTCCCGGTAGGGGCGGGTAATTTTATACCGCGCCTGCTGGGCGGCGGCCCATTTTTCCTGGTCCGTGCCGTCCAGGCCGTCCGGGTCGTCCGAGTCCAGATAGATCATGGCGGGCAGCGTCTCCGCGTTGTGCCGCAGACGCTCCTCCTGCCATTTTTCAACCCCGCCCAGAGTCTCCGGGCTCTGGTACTGGATATCAAGCCTCGTCAGAGGCAGAAAGCGCCAGTCCGCTGTGACCTTTCCAGCCCCCGCCAGATAGCACTCCTCCGCCAGCAGCTCCACAAAGTCCGTCTGCTCCGGTTCCGTCCGGATGATGACCTCCTGCCCCTTGACAACGTTTATTCCGGAGCGGGCGATAAGCCGCGCGTAATTTCTAAGCAATTTGCCGTCCATAGACGCCTCCAAATCTTTTTTTCTGATCCCATATTCATCGAATTATACCACAGCCCCGCCGTCAGCGCAAGAGTGCTCCGGCTCCGGGGCCGCCTCCCGCAGCAGCCGCTCCAGCGCCGCCGCCGTATCGGCAATTTTCTCCGCGCCCGCCTCCAGAAGCTGCTCTCTGCTGCGGAAGCCCCAGCTTACGCTGATGCAGTCCATGCCCGCGTTTTTGGCCGTCTGGATGTCCACCTCGGAATCGCCCACATAGACGCAGGCGCTCAGGGGCAGGCACAGGCTCTCCGCCGCCGCCAGCACCGCGTCCGGGTTCGGCTTGCGGCGGACCCGGGCGCTCTCCCCCACCGCCGCCGATAAAAGCCCCGGGAAAAAGGCCGCCGCCAGCTCCCGCACCGCCGGATCCGGCTTGTTGGAAATGATCGCCAGCTTTACGCCCTCCCGCCTCAGCGCGGCCAGCAGGGCCGGAATGCCCTCATAGGGCCGGGTTCTCTCGCGGCAGTGGGCGTCGTAATAGGGCTTGTAGAAAGCCAGGACCCGTTCCTCCAGCGCCTTCGGGCAGCCCTCCGGCACGCAGTGCCCGATCAGCCAGGCCGCCCCGTTGCCCAGACTCGCCCGCACCTGCTCCACGCTCACCTGCGGCAGACCAAAGCGCTCCAGAGAATGATTCACCGCCGAAGCCAGATCCTCCAGCGTATCCAGCACCGTCCCGTCCATATCCAGCAAAACAGCCTTGTATCTCATCGTTTCCTTAAACCTCCGCTTTTTTCTTGATTTTTCCCTGCTTCCATAGTATATATCATATGGTCAAGCCCCGCAAACGGCTTGCCATGGGGCAAGAAATGTGGTATAAATGGAGAGTCAATGCTGGTTTTAATGATAAATACGCGCTAAAGTGGTGAATTTGTTCTGTTTTCCCCCGTTATTGGGGGGAGGTTTTGGATTGGAGAATGAAATGAAACTGCGAAAAACTGCGGCGGCGGTACTGCTTCTGTGCCTGTGCCTGCCGCTGATGGCCTGCGCCGCCGAAAAGAACAGCCGGGACGCCGTCTCCCTCTGGTATGTGGAGGGGGAGGCCGCCGCTCCCGCTCTCGCGGCCCTTATCGGGGAATACAACGCCGGTCTTGACGGAGAACTGCTGCCGCTGAGCCTGCGGGCCTTTCCGGACGAGGAGAGCCTCGCCGCCGCCTTTGACACCGCCCGGCCCGACCTGCTGCTCTGCGCCCATCCGCGTGCCATGGCGCTCTATGACCGGGGCCTGACCCGGGACACGGCCCCTGCCCTGGCCGGAAATCCCCCGGCCTTTGCCGCCTGGCTCACAGAGCGATTTTCAGCCGTGGGGCGGAGCTTTTTCCCCATCGGGACGGAGGTTCAGCTGCTTTACGCCCGCTCGGGCAGCCTTGGCCGGGAAGCACCGGAGGACTTGGAGGCCCTTTTGAGCCGGGCCGGGGCCTACGGGCTGGAAAACCGGGCCCCCTTTCTCACAGCCGACTCTTTTGCCGCCCTGTTTTATCAGAGCCTGCTGTCTCAGGGCAGCGAGTTCCACGGCCTTGAAAGCCTTGACATCCGGGACGAAAATTATAAACGCAGCTATAACCTCATCGCCGCCGCCGCCTATAATGAAGGGCTTGAGGCGCTGAATTACCCGGGAGCGGCGCTGGTGCAGGGCGGTTATCTGCCCTGCGCGCTTACCCCCTCCTCCGCTTTGGCCGGGGCGGAGACAAAGGGCTTTGAAATTCTGCCCCTCCCGGTTTCCGGCCGGCGCCTTGGGGAGACGCTCGGCCTTGCCGTCACCGCGCCCGAGGGCCGGGGCCTTCGCTCCGCCGCCGCCTTTCTCGGCTGGCTTATGGAGAGCGGGCGGGCTTCAAAGCTGGCCTATGACAGCGGCCTCGTCCCCGCCGCCGGGGAGCGGGCGGAGGGCGATACGCCTCTCGCCGTCGTTCTGGCGGCGCTCTGGGATGCCGGGGCGCTGCATCTGCCTGACCCGGATTGTGATTATTATGTAAACCGGGTGGCCTTTGAGGCCTCCTTCCGGGCCGCCCTCAAGCGGTTTTATTGAGTGCCCCTGTGGGGGAGACGTCCCCCTTTTTCTTGCGGCGGCGTGCATCATATGATCGTATAAAAAATCGCTTCCGTTTTGCTGAAATGAGAGGTCCCATATGAAAGAATCCCTGTTTTATATCCAGCGCATAAACGCCCTGTACAATACCGGTGCTTTTTCCAAGTCTGACCGGCTTCTGGCGGACTATTTTCTGGCAAACCCCTGCTGCGTGAACAAGGAAACTGCCAGTTCCCTGTCCCTGCTGACCGGCGTGAGCCCCGCCACCATCGTGCGCTTCTGCCGCAAGCTGGGTTTTGACGGCCTGGCAGATATGAAAAAGAGCATTGCTTACAGCAATTATATAGAGAGCACCGCCAGCGACATGGACCTGGCCAAGGGGGATGACGCGGAAACGGTCAAAAACAAGGTCATTCAGTACACCAAGATGATCGTCGACCAGCTCCAGGTTTCTCTGGATGCCTCCCTTCTCCAGAAAGCGGCGGACATGATCGGCAGCGCAGCCCATGTTGTGATCGTGGGTGAGGGCGGCTCCGGCACCATCTGCCGGGCAGCCTATGATATTTTTCTCAAGCTTGCCATCCCCTGCCGCTTTGTGGAGGACATCATGTTTCAGATGATGGAGATCAGCATGATGGGCGAGAACGATGTGCTGCTCTTCATAATCAATTCCGGCCGCACCTATAATGTGCTCCAGAACGCGGAGTACGCCCGGGACCGGGGCCTCGCCACCATCGGCATCGTGGGCTCCCCCAATTCTCCCCTGTCCCGCTTTCTGGATGTGGAGCTGCAGACCAGCATGTTCTCCAGCAGCTATTTCAGCGACATTTCCGCCGCCCGCCTCTGCGAGCTGACCACCGTCTCTATTCTCCACTCCATTCTCGCCCTGACCCGGAACGAGGAACAAATGGAAAAGGGGGACGAGATCGCCATGTCTATCGAACGCAAGCGAATCTCTTTGAAATAAGCGCCCCTTTTATTTCATATCTTTCAAGCGAAGCCCCCGATGGGGGCTTCGCTTTTTTGACAAACAAGAAACCGGTTTTGGGGTAAATAGACTTTTCCCATTTTTTGCAATTTTAGGCTTCTATTTTCTCGTTAAATTACTATCATCTACAAAAACCTGGTACCCTTTTTGTGCTGTTTCGCTAAATTTCATTTTGCAACCGTTTTTATGAAACATTTTTTCAATTTTTTATTGACTTTGCGATTTTCTTATGCTACTTTTATACCAGTTTTACAGAGCTCCCGCCTCACCGGCGCGGCGTTTCACGGGGAAGTGCGTCTTTTCGGCAAAATTTTGTCATAGAGCGCAAAATATCTTTAGCGGATTTCTACAAAAGAGCTGTGGCCAAACTCTTTTTTGATAATCCCGGGACCGGAGAACTCAAGCGGTGGGAAATTCAAAAAATGAAACAAAATGAAACAAAAGAAAACGAAAGAGGAGAAACGAAATGAAGCAGTCCATTATTCTTGTTCTCGCGGCCGCCCTTTGCCTGAGCCTGTTTGCCGGCTGCGGCAGCGCCCCTGCCCAGTCGCCCTCTGGCGAGGCCGGGGACAGCGGCTATGACAGCATTACCCTCACCATGGCCGTCAACGGCACCGACACCCAGATTGACACCAGGGTTGCCAACTACTTCAAAGAGCTGGTTGAAGAGGAGACGCAGGGCAGCGTCGTCATCGAAGTCTATCCCAACGACCAGCTTGCCGGCGGCAACGCCACCAAGGGCATTGAAATGATCGCCGACGGCTCCACTGACCTTGCCGCCTACGCTACCAGCGTCCTCAGCGTGCTGGACGAGCGCCTGTCCATCGGCACTATCCCCTGGATGTTCAACAACTACACCGAGGCCCGGGAGACCATCGACGCCGGCGGCCTTGCCTATTATGACAGCGTGCTTCAGGAGCAGGGCATTACAGCCATCGGCTCCTTCCACAACGGTTTCCGGCAGCTTACCAACAGCAAGCACGCCGTCACCGCTCCCGAGGATCTGAAGGGCCTCAAGATCCGCGTCCCCGGCAGCGAGGTATACATGAACTTCTTCAAGGCCTTCGGCGCCGACCCCGTTGCCATGAACTGGAGCGAGGTTTTCACCGCTCTGCAGCAGGGCACCATTGACGGCCAGGAGAACGGCGTCAGCATCACCTCCACCTCCGGCGTTGTTGAAGTACAGAAATATATGACCATCTGGAACTACACTTACGAAAATGACCTCTTCCTTGCTAACTCCACCCTCTGGAACTCTCTCAGCGAGAGCACCCGCGCCATGCTCACCGAGAAAGCCGTCGAAGCCTGCAACTGGGGCCGCGACCAGGTTGAGGCCGAACAGGACACGCTGATAGCCGAGTTTGAGGAACAGGGTATGGAAGTCACCATTCTCACTCCCGAGCAGCTTGCCCCCTTCCAGGAAGTGGTTTCCGGGCTGCGCCGGAACTTCTTTGAGAAGTACGGTGCCGAGGCCTGCGCCGCATTCGGCGTTGAGCTGGACTGAATAGCAAAATAAAACTCATGCTTACGGCTGAGGGCAGGTTCGCCCTGCTCCCGGCCGTTTTGCATAAAGACAGGAGAAAACGCTGTGAACAAAGTGCTTGATTATATTGAAGAGGTGCTTGTCTGCGCATGCCTTGTGGTCATGACCGGCCTTACCTTTGTAAACGTCGTGTCCCGCTATGTGTTCAGTGCCTCCCTCTCCTTCTCGGAGGAGATAACCACCTACCTTTTCGTGCTTCTGAGCCTTTTGGGCTCCGCCATTGCCGCCAAGCGCGGCGCTCACCTGGGCCTTACTCTTATTACCGACCATGTGGGCCCCAAAGCCGGGCGGGTCCTCGGTATCATTTCCATGGCCTTTGCCACCCTCTTTTCCGCGCTCATCTGCTATTACGGTGTGTTTATGACCATGAATCAGTTCACCAAGGGCCAGCTCACCGCCGGCACCCAGCTCCCCGAGTGGATATTCGGCGCCTTTGTGCCCGTGGGCGCGCTGTTTGTGACGGTTCGCTTCGGTCAGAACCTGTTCCGTCTGCTGGCAGGTAAAAGCATCGAACACGAGGATGTGGTGGCCGAGGCCCTGGAAAACGCTGCAGAGGCAGAGGAAAACGGAGGTGCGAACTAAATGGAAGCTCTCGTATTATTTGCAGTATTTGCCCTGCTGCTTCTCATGGGCACCCCCATCGCCGTCTGTCTGGGCGTTTCCAGCGTTCTGGCAATGCTGGTTCTGGGCGCGGGACGCCCGGTGAATGTTGTTCTGGGAACTGTGCCCCAACTGGTCTCCGCCGCCACCAGCAAATCCGTGCTGCTGGCTATCCCCTTCTTCATTCTGGGCGGCAACATCATGGAAAAGTCCGGCATCTCCGGCAAGCTCATTCATCTGGCCGAGACCTGCGTGGGCCATCTTAAGGGCGGCGTGGCCATGGTCTGCGTCATCGTGGCCTGCTTCTTTGCGGCCATCTCCGGATCCGGCCCGGCCACCGTGGCAGCCCTCGGCCTCATCCTGATCCCCGCCATGGTAAAGGTGGGCTACGACGTAGCCTTCTCCGCAGCCCTCATGGCCACCGCCGGGGCCATCGGCGTTATCATCCCGCCCTCTATCACCTTCGTGGTCTACGGCTCCATTTCCGACACCTCCATCGGCGACCTGTTCATTTCCGGCGTGATCCCCGGCCTGCTCATGGGCGCGGCTCTTATTGTCATCACCCTGTGGCTTGGCAGAAAGAGCGATCTCAAGCGCCTGCCCAAGGCCAGCTGGGGCCAGCGCTGGCGGGCCTTCAAGAGCGCCTTCTGGGGACTTTTGATGCCGGTCATCATTCTGGGCGGCATTTACGGCGGCATCTTCACTCCCACGGAAGCCGCCGCCGTCTCTGCGGTGTACGGCCTTGTGATCGGCGTGTTCGTCTACCGGAGCATCAGGCTCAAGGAGTTCATCCGCATCCTGATCGACACCGCCTCCACCACCGCCACCGTCATGTTCATCACCGCCGCCGCCACGCTCTTCGCCTATGTGCTCACCAGAGCCCGCATCGACGTGGCCATCAGCACCTTGCTTACCAATGTCGCCGGCGGCAATCAGATTATTTTCCTGCTCATCGTGAACGTGGTGCTGCTCATCGCGGGCTGTTTCCTTGACTCCACCTCCGCCCTTTATATCTTCACCCCCCTCTTTGTCCCCGTGGCAAAGGCGCTGGGCATGAGCATGATTCATTTCGGTACCATTATGATCGTGAACCTTGCCATCGGCCTTGTCACTCCCCCTGTGGGCGTAAACCTCTATGTGGCCTGCGGAATCGGGAAGATTGATTTGAAGAGGATATCCATGGCCGTAGTCCCGCTGCTGGCCGCCTCTCTCATCGTTCTGCTCCTTGTGACCTATGTGCCCTCCCTTTCCCTGTGCCTGCCGGGCGGCTGAGTGCCGGTTTCAACCCGATACAAATAAGGAGAATTGACCAATGAACGTTTTAATGATCGGAGCCGGCGATATTGCCCGCTCCCACGCCAGAGCCGTCGTAAAGCTGGGCGGCTCTGTAAGCGGCGCCTTTGACGTGAACACCGCGGGCCTTGCGCGCTTCGCGAAAGAGTTTGACTGCGCGAAGCTGAGCTACGAGCAGCTTGACGAGTACATAGCCGGCGCAGACTACGCGGTTCTATCCACCCCTCCCTCCAGGCGCCTGGACTATGTGGAAAAGGTCCTCTCCGCCCATGTGCCCCTCTACATGGAAAAGCCCATCGCCACCACCATGGAGGACGCGGAGAAGATCATTGCCATGGCAAAAAAATACGAGGGCAGAATTATCGTGGGCTTTGCCCACCGCTTCCGCCCCGCCTTTGTGAAGATGCACGACATGGTGGCCTCCGGCATGTTCGGCGAGCCGGTGAACCTGTTCAGCTACCGGGTCGGCCCCGGCTTCGGTTACGGAGAAAACAACGCCGTCTACGGCAATTCCTGGCGCACGGACCCCAAGCTGGCCTGCGGCATGACCATCGAGTCCGTCTCCCATGAGTTCAATCTTCTCACCTCTCTTGCCGGGGAGTTTGAGAGCATCGCCTGCAACGTGAAGGGCACCATTGACGCCATTCCCCAGTACGATACCAACTCCGCCATGGTCATGCGCTGCAGAAACGGCGCGGTGGCCTCCATCATGACAAGCTGGAGCTCCGGCGCCGGCGCCAACCTCAAGGGCTTCATCGGCACCAGGGGCAGCGTCCTGCTCAAGGGCCGCAACATGTTTGAGTTTGACCAGCTCACCTACAAAACGCTGGACATGGAGCAGGAGGAGACCCTCACATTCAACGACTCCTACGACCTGAACAAAGATGCGGTCATCTACCATATCCACGCGCATTTTCAGGACTGCCTGAAAAACGGCAAAGCGATCCTCACCCCCCTTGCCGAGGGCGTAAAGGTGCTGCGGCTGTCCACGGCGGCGCTGGAATCCTCCCGGGAGGGCAGGACCGTGGCGCTGGATGATTACTGGCGCATTTAAGGCTGAAAGGACGGTAAAAACATGAATCAGGAAAAAATCCTTATGCTTAAGGAGAAGGCCAAAGCGCTGAGAAAGACCGCCGTCACCATGATATACGAGGCCCAGT
>DCJL01000019.1 GCA_002320035.1 Clostridiales bacterium UBA1701
GATTTTCAGAGCCGCCGTTTCTTTGCGCTTGCACAAACCAATGACGACTTGCAGGGACACGGTAGCCGATAGGAGGTTAATTTGCCGTGTCTCTTTTGCTTTTCCGAAGCTCACATGATCTACATCAGTTAAAAAAAGCATAGCTCCCCCTCCGGGTCAGACCGGCCATATATATGAACTATACAATGTAAACTATAATCGTATTGAAACATATCTGCGCCCAGCAGGTCATTTGCGACCTGCCGGGCGTTTTTTGTCGCTTTTTGCGGCCCGGCAAAACCATAAAAAACTTTCTCAAAAAATTTCAAAAAGATGGCGTTCAGCGGGCAGCAAAGGGCCTGTCTGGTGTCATGTTGGCGGAAAGGGACAGAACCACCACATCCCCCACAGAAAGGGGGTGAGAAGATGGAAGCTATCCCCCGCGACTATGGCGAACAGTGCCGGTTTGATGCTTTCTGCAAAACCGTACTGCGAAATGAGGCCCGAAACTACCACCGGGATATGAAACGCCAGCGCGACCATGAAACGTCGTTCAGCGTTCTCCCGCAGGCAGAATTGGACAAGCTCTACACCGTAGATCATTACCCCAGCGACGACTTTGTGTTTTCGTCCCATGGCTATGATTTACATATCGACAACGAGCTTGTGGCCGCTGCATTTGCCGAGCTGCCCCAGCAGGCGCAGAGCATTTTGATTTTGCACTGTGTTCTGGAACTGGCAGACGGCGAGATCGGCGCACTCATGGGAATGTCCAGAAGTGCCGTCCAGCGGCACAGGACAAAAACGCTGAAAGAGCTGCGAACAAAATTGATGGCGTTGATGCCGGAGGGAGGTTAGACGCGGATGAAAAATCCCAACTACAAAGGCATTGAGCTTTTGCCCCTTTCGGTGATCGAGGCCGCCCGCGCCGGTGATGCCGAGGCCGTGGAACGAGTATTGCGGTACTACGAGGGCTACATCAACAAGTTATGTACCCGGACGCTTTACGACGAATATGGCCAGCCTCATGTGTGCGTGGACGAGTACATGAAGCGCCGTCTGGAAATCAAGCTCATTTCTTCCATCGTCACAATACCGTGATGAACCGGCCCCCGGAGGCTGAAACAGCTTAACCCTTTCCCTGTTTCACCAACCCACGGCAGGCCGCTGGCAGCACCTTGAAAAAGAAAGCCCGATGGGAGGCCACCGGCGCAGTATAGGGCAACGGACACATTCTGTATGTTCCGCGTCGGTGGATGCGCCATGACCTCATATTCTTTGAGTGAGCGAGAACCATCTACACCGAGAGTTGGCAGCTCATAAGCAGCGGCACATACGCTAACGATACTCCCGCGTTGAACGCCCACACAGCATTGCGCGGCGCACCCACAAGCATGGGCCGAGGTGAAATTCCTGTGGAGCTGATGCCATCAGCCGTCCGTTTTTTGCCCATTTATAAAAATTGATAATAAAGGGGATATATCTATGAGCAAAATGAACGCCCCTTACACATCAAATTGTAAAGGGAAATCTATCTTCGACAATGAAGAAACCGGATTATATCAGTATGGGGAAAGAGTACCCATCCATTTGAAAGTGACATTGACAATAAAAGAAGCGGCTGAATATAGCAACATTGGAATAAACAAGATCGACACTTTGCTGAAACAGCCTAATTGCCCGTTTGTCCTATATGTTGGTACACGCAAGTTAGTAAAGCGCAAAGAATTTGAAGATTTCATCCGCAGAGAGATTGTCATTTAATGGCATACTTACGACAACAATCGCTGGTAAGGATTGAAAAAACAGAGTCTATGTGCTATAATTTATAGTTGCGTTGGACTCTTTTTGAAATGAGAAAGGAGTCCGTACCTTATGGGAAAAAATCTTAAAGGAAAAGAATGTGGTAAAGGCATTTACCAAAGAAAGGATGGTTTATATTCCGCAAGATACTATGCTAAAAACGGAAAGCGCAAGGAAAAATATTTTGAAACGCTGCCGGAAGCAAAAAACTGGCTTGCTGATGCAAGGTATGAAGAAAGGCATAGCATAATCGTCACTTCCCCTGACATGACGGTAGACAAATGGTTTGATTACTGGATTGATAACATCGTTTGTGATCTCGCTCCGAACACAAAGAGAAATTATAGAGAGCGTTACAAATGGAATATCCAGCCGGTAATTGGGGCTATGTGCATTGGTGATGTGAAACCCATGCACTGCAAAGCGGTTCTGAATCGAATGGAACTCACCTATGCAGGCTCAACAATTCGCCAGACCTATATTACAATGGGAACCATGTTCAAATCAGCGGTTATGAATGATATTATCGCAAAACACCCCATGAACGGTGTCCGTTATTCTAAACCTGTTCGGGCGGTAGATGATATTAAATATCTGACTGTTGAGGAACAGGAAAAATTTCTTGAAGCAGCAAAGCGCTCTCACAATTACAGACAGTATGCGTTGCTTCTGGAAACCGGCTTGAGAACGGCTGAATTGATTGGCCTGACGTGGGATGCTATTGACTGGAAAAAACATACGTTGACGGTAAGCAAAAGTTTGGAGTATCGACATAGCCAAGGCTATTGGCGTGCGGGGCCGCCCAAAACAAAGAAAAGTTATCGTACCATTCCTCTTACAGACAAAGCATACGAAATCCTTAAAAGCTGTTACGATGAACGGGACAGCCGAAAGGAATCTGAACTTCTGTCACAGGTGTTAGAATACACCGACAGCAGAACAGGTGAAAAGAAATGCCTTGTCATGCGTGATTTGGTCTTTGTGAACTGGCGAACGGGAGAACCTGCAAAGAACAGCTCTTACGACACCCACTTGTATAAATTGTGTGACGAAGCTGGTATTAAGCGTTTCTGTATGCACGCTTTACGGCATACATACGCCACCCGCGCAATCGAGCGTGGCGTTCAACCTAAAGTTTTGCAGCAGCTCTTAGGCCATTCAAGCATTAAGACTACCATGGACAGATATGTTCATGTTACGGACGAATCACTGGCAAATGCTGTCCGGCAATTCGAGGCAGCTACGCCTGCCAGTTATGAAAAAAGGGCGTAAAAAGGGCGTAGAAGCCTTTAGAAAACACCGAAAAACACTGAAAATAAAGGAGATGTATATAAATATGAAATTAGGTATCGTCGGCCTGCCCAATGTAGGCAAGTCCACCCTGTTCAACGCCATTACAAACGCCGGGGCCCAGTCGGCCAATTTCCCATTTTGCACGATCGAGCCCAATGTAGGCATGGTCAGCGTGCCTGACAGGAGGCTTGACTATCTGGCGGAGCTGTACCAGCCCAAGAAATACACCCCCGCCGTTATAGAATTCGTGGACATTGCGGGCCTTGTGAAGGGCGCGTCCAAGGGCGAGGGCCTGGGAAATAAGTTTCTGGGCAATATCCGGGCAACGGACGCGATAATCCACGTGGTGCGCTGTTTTGACGATGAAAACGTGATCCATGTGGAGGGCGGCACTGACCCCAAAAGGGACATAGAGATCATTGACCTGGAGCTCATCATGGCCGACATGGAGATGGTGGAACGGCGCATAGACAAGGCCCAGAAGGCTGCCAAGGGGGATAAAAAATATCTTCACGAGGCGGCGCTTTTCAAAGAGCTGCTGGAGCATCTGAACGAGGGCAGGAGCGCCAGAAGCTTCTCTTGCGACGGGGACGACAGGGAGCTGATTGCGTCCAGCGATCTGCTCACCGCAAAGCCCATTATCTATGCCGCCAACATGGACGAGGATGGGGTTTCCCACTATGAGGACAACGCCTATTTCAAAACTGTTGCCGGAATCGCCCGCCAGGAGGGCGCTCAGGTGCTGCCGATCTGCGCCAAGGTTGAGGAAGAGATGGCGGAGCTTGAGGCTGAGGACAGGCTCATGTTTCTGGAAGAGCTGGGCCTCGAGGAGTCCGGCCTTGACCGGATGATAAAATGCTCCTATGCGCTTCTGGGGCTCATATCCTTTTTGACCTGCGGCGCCGACGAGTGCCGGGCATGGACCATAAAAAAGGGTACCAAGGCTCCCCAGGCCGCAGGGAAGATACACAGTGACTTTGAGCGGGGCTTTATCCGGGCGGAGATCGTAGCCTTCGATGACCTCAAGGCCTGCGGCAGTATGAACGCCGCCAAAGAAAAGGGCCTTGTACGCAGCGAGGGAAAGGAATATGTGATGCATGACGGGGATGTGACCCTGTTCAGGTTCAACGTCTGAGCCGGAGGGCGGAGAATGTTTGCGTTTGAGCTGATAGGCGTGGCGGCCTCGGCGGTGTCCGGGGCGATGGTTGCCATAGACAAAAAGGCGGATGTTTTCGGCGTGCTTTTCCTGGCGGTTATTACCGCGCTGGGCGGCGGCATCCTGAGGGATATGATGCTGGGCCACCTGCCGCCGAGAATGTTTACCAGCTTCATTTATATAGCGCTGGCTCTGGCCTGTGCCCTTGTTGTCTTTCTGGATGCCTACATGCGGCGGGAAAAGTACAGGGCCCAGATCGTACGGCTGGATGCGGTTGTGAATGTGTTCGATGCGGCGGGCCTTGCGGCCTTTACGGTGATCGGCATGGACATGGCCATAGCCGACTGCGGTATGAGCAATCCGCTGCTTGTCATTGTGCTGGGCATGACCACAGGCATCGGCGGCGGAATGATGCGGGACGTGCTCACAAACTCCATGCCCAAGGTACTGAGAAAGCGGGTTTACGCCATTGCCTCTCTCGCGGGGGCCCTGGCCTATTATCTGCTGCTGCGCTTAGGTGCGGGGAACATTGTGGGCGCCTTTGCGGGTATGCTGCTGATTTTTGCTCTGCGCATGCTGGCGACGAAGTACAAATGGAACATGCCCAGCGCTTGAATGTGAACAAAGTTTGACATTTTGCCTTCGGTTGCTGTTTTGTTGTTGACCTGGCAGGGAAAATGTGGTATAGTCACCGCACGAATAAAGGGAGTAGCTTACGCCGCAAGGCGTTGATGCGTCGCCAGCTCAGCCTCTACAAGAGGCTCGGCGCATTGGATACTTTATGTATTTTGCGAGACTTTTACAGCGCCCTTGCTGTAAAAGTCCTTTTTATTGGTTAAAACAGTGATGCTGCTTTAATAATAGGTGTTTGGTATTTTGCGTGAATGGAAAGGGGTAAATGAACAGATGAAATTCTACTGCGAAGAAAAAGATGCTGTTCTTCAGCAGCTCAACGCTTCGCCCGAGGGCCTTTCGGCTGAAGAGGCCGCCCGCCGCCTGGAGGAAAACGGCAGAAACCGCCTGGCCGACGCGCCGGGAAAATCCCTGCTGCGCCGCTTCCTTGAGCAGCTTGCCGACCCCATGATTATTATCCTGCTGGTGGCGGCTGCTATCAGCGGGGTGCTGGCCGTGGTGGAGGGAGAGAGCTTCGCGGATGTGATTATCATCCTGGCGGTGGTCATTATAAACGCCGTTCTGGGCGTCTACCAGGAGAGCAAGGCGGAAAAAGCCATTGAAGCCCTGCAGGAGATGTCCGCGGCCACATCAAAAGTGCTTCGCGGTGGAAAGCTTATGACCGTGCCCAGCGAGGAGCTGGTTGCGGGCGACGTGATCCTTCTCGAAGCAGGAGACGCCGTACCTGCCGATGGCCGTCTTATTCAGAACGCCAGCCTCAAAATTGAGGAGGCCGCCCTCACAGGCGAGTCTGTCCCCGTCACCAAGTTTATAGACATGATAAACCTCTCCGAGGGCGCGAAAGATGTACCTCTTGGGGACAGAAAAAATATGGTCTACATGGGAAGCACCGTGGTCTACGGCCGCGGGACCGCCGTCATTACCGCCACCGGCATGGACACGGAGATGGGCAAAATTGCCGATGCGCTGGCCAAGGCCGAGGACGGGCAGACACCCCTTCAGATCAAGCTCAGCCAGCTTTCCAAAGTCCTCACCTGGCTTGTGCTTGGCATATGTGCCGTTGTTTTTGCGGTTCAGCTGCTGCGTGCGGGCGGCTTTGCGTTTGAGGTGGTTCTCAATTCCTTTATGGTGGCGGTGTCTCTGGCGGTTGCCGCCATACCCGAGGGCCTTGCCGCCGTGGTTACGGTTGTGCTGTCCATCGGCGTTACCAACATGTCCAAGCGAAACGCCATTATCCGCCGGCTTACCGCTGTGGAAACCCTGGGCTGTGCGCAGATAATCTGTTCCGACAAAACCGGGACGCTTACCCAGAACAAGATGACCGTTGTGGACTTCTTCGGCGACAGCGAGGAAGCGCTGGCTGTGGCCATGGCCCTCTGCTCCGATGCGGAGCTGGGGGATGACGGTCTTGTCACCGGCGAGCCCACTGAGGCCGCACTGGTTGCCTGGGCCAACAAGCTGGGCCGGGACAAAAATACACTGAAGGCCACCTATCTGCGCTGCGGCGAGGCCCCCTTTGATTCCGGCCGCAAGATGATGAGCACCGTTCACACGGACGGGGCCGGCTGGGTCCAGTTCACCAAGGGCGCGCCGGATGTGGTCATCGGCCTGTGCACCCATTATATGAAAGACGGCGTTTCCGTCCCTATGACCGAAGCGTACCGCGCCGAGATCCTCAAGGCCAACAAGACCATGGCCGACCGGGCCCTGCGGGTCCTGGCCTGCGCCAAACGCAACTGGGCGAAGAAGCCCGAGAGCGACGAGCCGGAATATCTGGAGCATGACCTGTGCTTCATGGGTCTCTGCGGTATGATCGACCCGGTCCGCCCGGAGGTTCTGGACGCAATCGCCGAGTGCCGGGGGGCGGGCATCCGGCCCATTATGATAACCGGCGACCATGTGGACACCGCCGTGGCGATTGCAAAGGAGCTGGGGATTCTTACCGACGGCACCTACGCCGTCACCGGCTCTCAGCTCAACGACATGGACGATGAGAAGTTCGCCCAGGAGTTCAGAAACATCAGCGTTTATGCCCGGGTTCAGCCCGAGCACAAGACAAGGATCGTCAACGCCTGGCGGGGCGCGGGCTATGTGACCGCCATGACCGGCGACGGCGTCAACGACGCGCCCAGCATCAAGTCCGCCGACATTGGCGTGGGCATGGGAATCACCGGCACTGACGTTACAAAGAACGCCGCTGATATGGTCCTGGCCGACGACAACTTTGCCACCATCGTGGGCGCCGTGGAGGAAGGCCGCCGCATTTACGACAATATCCGCAAGGCCATCCAGTTCCTCCTGGGCTCCAACATGAGCGAGGTCATAAGTATCTTTACCGCCACCCTTCTGGGCTTTACCATTCTCCAGCCTGTGCATCTGCTCTGGATAAACCTTGTGACCGACTGCTTCCCCGCCCTGGCTCTGGGCATGGAACAGGCCGAAAAGGACATTATGCGCCGCCGTCCCCGTGAGGCCAGAGCCGGCATTTTTGCCGGCGGCATGGGGATCGATATCGTGTATCAGGGTGTGCTGGTGTCTCTGCTGACGCTGGCGTCCTACTTCATCGGCCACTTTATCGAGTCCGGCACCTGGGCCATCACCAACAGCGCCGATGGCACCACCATGGCGTTTCTGACCCTGTCCATGGCTGAGATTTTCCACAGCTTCAACATGCGCTCCCAGCGGGGCAGCATCTTCCGGCTGGGCACCCGCAACAAGGTCCTCATCATTGCCGCTGTTGGCTCTCTCATTGCCACGACTCTGGTCTGCGAGCTGCCTTTCCTGGCCGCCGCCTTTGAATTTACAAGTGTTTCCCTGATGGAGTATGTGATAGCCATCGCTCTCGGCGCCTGCGTTATCCCTGTTGTGGAGCTTGTGAAGCTCGTCCAGCGCCGTCTTGGCAAAAAGCAGTAAACAAAAACCGCTTTCCCGGCCGCATATATGCGGCCGGGATTTTCAAAATTCCGATTGACAGAACTTTTCCGGCGTGTTATCATACGAAGAGCTAAAGGCTTTGACGGAGAACGCGGAGGCGAAACCGTGCAGAGAGGGCGGTCACAGGCTGCAAGCCGCCCCGGATACGCGCTCCAGAGCGACCACTCCCGAGCCGGGACGCAGAAAAACAGTATGCCTCCCCGTCCGGCGCGCGTTACGGCGCCATAAGAGTTAAAATTCAAGGTGGAACCGTGCGGACATGCACCCTTGGCGTAAATGCGCCATGGGTGCTTTATCATTTTATGGAGGAGAACAAAATGGACGATAAAAAATATACTTTTGAAAACCCCGAATATAGGGACACCTACCGTCACACCACCAGCCACATCCTGGCCCAGGCCGTAAAGCGCCTGTATCCGGAGGTGAAGCTGGCCATTGGCCCGTCCATAGAGAACGGCTTTTATTACGATTTTGATGCCCCCTTTGCCATTACCCCCGAGATCCTTGAAAAACTCGAGGGCGAGATGCGTAAAATCTGCAAAGAGAAGCTGAAACTGGAGCGCTTTGAACTGCCCCGGGCCGAGGCTGTCAGATTCATGGAGGAGCGGGATGAGCCATACAAGGTGGAGCTGATAAACGACCTGCCTGAGGACGCCGTCATCAGTTTCTACCGCCAGGGTGAGTTTACCGACCTCTGCGCCGGCCCCCATCTGGACTCCACCGGCAGAGTCAAGGGCAACGCCATCAAGCTCACCTCCTGTACCGGCGCCTACTGGAGAGGCGACGCCAGCCGCAAAATGCTCCAGCGAATTTACGGCACCTGTTTTATGAAGAAAGACGAGCTGGACGAATATCTCGCCCGCATCGAGGAGGCAAAAAAACGCGACCACCGCAAGCTTGGCAGGGAACTTGGCCTGTTCATGCTGGCTGAGGAAGGCCCCGGCTTCCCCTTCTTCCTGCCCAAAGGCATGGTTCTTCGCAACACCCTTATCGACTACTGGCGTCAGGTTCATAAGAAATACGGCTATGTGGAGATATCCACCCCCATCATTCTCAATCAGGAGCTCTGGCACAGAAGCGGCCATTGGGACCACTATAAGGACAATATGTATACCACCGTTATCGACGGAGAGGACTATGCAGTCAAGCCCATGAACTGCCCCGGCGGCATGCTGGTCTACAAGTCCGAGCCCCATTCCTACCGGGATCTGCCTCTGCGGGTGGGCGAGCTGGGCCTGGTGCATCGCCATGAGCTGTCCGGCGCGCTCCACGGTTTGTTCCGGGTCCGCTGCTTCACCCAGGACGATGCCCATATTTTCATGACCTGGGATCAGATGAAAGATGAGATTAAAAACGTCATGAAGCTCTTTGACGAGGTGTACTCCGTCTTTGGCCTGCGCTATAAGATCGAGCTGTCCACCATGCCCGAGGATCATATCGGCGAGGAGAAAGACTGGAACTTTGCCACCGAGACGCTCAAGGAAGCCGTTATGGAGCGTGGCAAGGACTTCGAGATCAACGAGGGCGACGGCGCCTTCTACGGGCCCAAGCTGGACTTCCATCTGGCGGACTCCCTGGGCCGCACCTGGCAATGCGGCACCATCCAGCTTGATATGCAGATGCCTGAGCGCTTTGCGCTGGAGTATGTGGGCGAAGACGGGCAGAAACACCGCCCCGTTATGATCCACAGAGTGGTTCTGGGCTCCATTGAACGCTTTATTGGCGTTATCACCGAGCATTTTGCCGGCGCATTCCCTGTGTGGCTCTCTCCCGTACAGGCCAAGGTCATGCCCATCACCGACCGTGCTGCCGGATACGCAAGGAGTGTGGCCGAAAAGCTGGACGAGGCCGGCATCCGGGTGGAGACCGACCTCCGCAACGAGAAGATCGGCTATAAGATCCGGGAAGCCCAGATGCAGAAGCTGCCCTACATGCTGGTCGTTGGCGACAAGGAGGCTGAAAACGGCACCGTCTCTGTGCGCACACGGAGCGGGGTTGACCTGGGCGCCATGTCTCTGGACGCTTTCCTGTCCAGGATTAACGAAGAGATCAGCACAAAGGCAAAGTAAAAAACGGAATAAAATCAGATTGCCCTCACAAACTAAGGAAAAAAGTTTGTGAGGGTGATTTTTATGAGCGCGGAGAGAAAGAGACTTATTCTGGCCCTTGTGCTTATTTTCGCGGTGAATCTGTTTATCATTGCCCTGGCCCGCAGCGCCTCGGCGGATCTGTATAAAAAAGGCGCCAGCGGTCAGACGGTAAAGGAGATCCAGTCAAAACTCCGAGACTGGGGCTATTACCGCGGTCCGGTTGACGGAATCTATGGCAGCAAGACAGAGGAAGCCGTTAAATATTTCCAGAGAAAGAACGGCCTGAATGCCGACGGACAGGTGGGAAACCAGACTCTGGCCGCCCTTGGCATCACGCCGACCGGAAATTCCGGCGGCGGGGCGGCCCAGTCGGGGGACTTATATCTGCTGGCCCGGCTTATTTCAGCGGAGGCCAGGGGAGAGCCCTATATAGGCCAGGTCGCCGTGGGAGCTGTGGTGCTCAACAGGATTGATCATCCCTCCTTTCCCAACTCCCTCTCGGGGGTTATCTATCAGCCTGACGCCTTCACCTGCATGTATGACGGACAGTTTGACCAGCCCATCAGCGAAAGCGCATACAGAGCGGCCCAGGAGGCCCTGAACGGCTATGATCCCAGCTACGGGGCAATCTACTATTTTAATCCGTCTACGGCCACCAGCGCCTGGATATGGTCTCGGCCCCTTATCGTCACCATAGGCAAGCATCGTTTCTGCTCCTGACAGCACAAATTGAGTTGAAAAGAGCGCCGGCGTGAAGTATAATGTCAGAAAAAAACCGGGAGGATAAGATGGCATACTGCGTAAAATGCGGCGCTTATGTGCCGGATGGCCATAGACGCTGCCTTGCCTGCGGCTATGACGAGGCAGCAGCAAACGAAAAGAAAGAGACAAAAAAGGGCGGCGGGGCAGACTATGCCTTTGGAAAGGCCTCCTTTAAGGAAGAACTTGAACGGCAGCGGCGTGTGCAGCAGGAGCGGAGCCGCCGCTGGGCGGAGCAGGAAGCGGAACGCCGCAGGCAAGGGCGGGGGCCTGGAGAAAACAACGGCGCGAAGAACGATTCCGGGGATTTCGGCGAATTTCATGCCGAGCCCAACAGGCTCCTGTCAGCGCTCAGCTACCTGAGCGTTCTTTTCATACTGCCCTTCCTGCTCTGCCCCAATGACCCCTTTGCCCGTTTCCACGCCAAACAGGGCGCGGTGCTTTTTGGGTTCGGGGTGTTGGCGGACGTAGTGGGAAAAATTATTCCCATCGGCTGGGTACTGACGCTCTTCAGACTATACTGTATATATAAAGGTATGAGCTCCGCTCTCGCAGGGCGCAGGGAGCCTCTGCCTTACATAGGCAGGTTCGGCATGATGTAAGGCTATTTTGTACCATAAACTGCCAGCGGACCACAAGATTTAGAGCGTAAAAAACAATTAAGAAAAAAGTCAAAAAAGTGTTGACAAATGCCCCTTTCAGGTGCTATATTATCCAAGCACCGGGGGCCTGGTTATGGGCTTGAATCTAAGCCGAGAATTCAGTCAGAAAAGATTGAAAAAGTTCTTGACAAACGAAACGAGCTGTGCTATGATAATCAAGCTGTCGCCCCGAAAGG
>DCJL01000013.1 GCA_002320035.1 Clostridiales bacterium UBA1701
CCTTTCGGGGCGACAGCTTGATTACTATATCATAGCTCGTTTCGTTTGTCAAGAGGAAATTTCAAATTTTTCAAATTTTCTTTCCCGCTTGGCTTGGAAATCGGTGCCTGCCTCACAAGCGCTTTGATAATATACCACCTGGCGTAGCTAATGTCAACACTTTTTTCATCTTTTTTCAAAAATTTTTTTAGTCCTAAATATTGTGGCTTTTTTTGGGAATAATACGCAACATGTATTATGACAAGAATTTAAAGCGGCCCGCCCCTCATCCTAAGCCGGACATCCGTTACAGGCAGCCTGTTTCCATGGAAAGTCTGGGGGCGCTTTTTGCCGACTGCGGCGACTTTGAATTTCGCCGCCTTGATTTTGGTCTGGAGGGAAAGCTCTCCCTTTCTCTCTGCTGGCTGGATGGCCTTGTCTCCGGAAGCGAAGTGGCGGCGAATGTTATTCGTCCGCTCACTCAGGCCGTGCGTGCCGGGGATACAGACACGGAGGATGCGTGCATACAGCGCGTGCTCAGCGGCTCGGTGTACAGCTATTCAGTAAAACGCCGGGACAACCTAGACGACACGGTTTCCGATCTTACGCACGGCCACTGTGCTTTGATATTTGACGGCGAGGCTGTGGCTCTTTGCTTTGAGCTGCGCTCGGACAAGACCCGGGCGGTATCGGAGCCCACGCTGGAAAAATCTTTGAAAGGGGCAAAGGATTCCTTTGTAGAAACCCTGCGGATCAATACCGCTCTGGTGCGCCGCCGTATCTGCGCGCCTGAACTTAAGGTCAAAGAGAGCAGCCTTGGCCGCAAGACCCGAACAAGAATTTCCATAATGTATATAGACGGGGTTGCTGCCCCGGAGACGGTGCAGGAGCTGTCTGACCGGCTGGCTGGGCTCGACCTGGACTCTCTGGCGGCTTTGGGCGCCCTGGAGGAGTATATTGTTGACGCCCCTCTCTCTCCTCTTCCCCAACTCATTCACACCGAACGGCCGGATCGCTTCGCTATGTATTTGCTGGACGGTCGTGTAGGGCTGCTGGTTGACGGCCTCCCGGTGGGTCTGGTGCTGCCGGTTACACTGGCCGAATTTATGAAAGTAACGGGGGACAGCAGCAGCCATTTTCTTGTTGCAAGCTTTCTGAGCATACTGAGATATTTTGCGCTGATAATTAGCCTGTTCCTGCCGGCGCTTTATGTGGCGGTGGCAATGTATCATCAGGAGATGATCCCTACGCGGCTGCTGCTGTCCATCGTAGAGGCCAAGCAGGATGTGCCCTTCTCAACCTCTCTGGAGGTGATAGGGATGCTCCTCTCTTTCAGCCTGCTGCAGGAAGCCGGCCTTCGTTTGCCCAACCCCATAGGGGACACGGTTTCTATCATCGGCGCGCTTATCGTGGGCCAGAGTGCGGTGGAGGCCAGAGTGGTCTCCCCCATTGCCATCATCGTTGTAGCCCTGTCTGGAATCGCCTGCTATACTCTGCCGAGCCAGGATCTGGGCTCAGCGGTGCGGCTGGGGCAGTTTCTCCTGCTGATTGCCGCCATTGCGGCGGGGCTTTTCGGCGTAGTGGTAGCCACCTGCCTTATTCTCCTGTTACTGGCAGGAATGGACAGCTACGGCGTGAACTACACCGCGCCCCTGTCAGACGGTCTGCCCGGGGGGCTGTTCCGCTTGCTTATCCGCGTGCCAAAGCCTATGGACAAATTTCGGGATCCGCTGCTGCGAACCCCTGACAGGAGGCGCCAGCGTTGAAAAAGCTGCTTTCCGTTCTCCTTATTCTCTCTTTCCTCCCGTCCTTTTCCGGCTGCGGCTCTATTTACACCAATTATCGGGAAATAGAGCAGCTTCTGGTCATTCAGACAATGGGTTTGGATTATATTCCGGGCGGAGTGAGGATCTCCCTGGCCTCCGCAGCCGGCTCCGGGCCGGAGTCGGAACCGGTGTGCCTGAGCAGCGCGGGCGTGTCTATTACCGCGGCCATGGAACGCGCCCAGAATTATTCAAATGAGGACGATCTCTTTTTTGCCCACATCAACACTGTGATACTCGGAGAGGAGGCCGCCCGGCAGGGCATTGACAGCTATCTCTCCTTCATCTGCCGCTCGCCCCATATCAGGATAGACATGCCCCTGTTCATCGTAAAAGACACCACAGCAGAGGAGCTCATGTCCTCTGCGGGCAGAAACCAGAATAGAATTTCTGAAATTATGAACACCCTTTATGACAATCTGGAGCGCCAGGGCGAGAACTGTATCTTTGGCGCCAATGAGGTAATCCGGAATTTCGAGCGTTACGGCAGCTCTCTTATCTGCGCGATTGAGTACGCGGACGCGGCGGAGATTCCCAGTGCATCCGAAAATTCCGGTACGGCGGAAAACGGAGCAAAAAACCAGCAGGCGGGCAATCAGCGTGCCGGCAGTAGTTCCGGAGGGGAATCCGGCCAAAAATCCGGTGGAAAAACCGCGGCGATCAACGGTTATGGGGTTTTGAAGGCAGGCAGGCTCCTTTCCTATATCGATGCGGAGGACGCAGTGGGTGTGGGCTTTCTTCTGAACCGGGTCGGCGTGGACGAAATCATCGTAGAGGATCAGGCTGGTTCCAAAGTGACGCTGGAAATAAGCCAGGGCGGTTCTCAGATACGCCCGCTCTGGGCTGAGGACGGCAGCCTTCATGGTCTGGACGTTTCCGCCGAGGTCAGCGCTTCTGTTGCGGACATGGAAAAAAGCGGCAACCTTGACAGCCCGGAATATTCGGACTATATCACTTCCAGGCTGGAGGCCGCCGTCTCCTCCCGCATCAGCGCTGTGCTGCGGCTTTCCCAGAAGCTGAGCGCTGATTTTCTGGGGCTTGCGGGCCGAATTGAAACCCAAGCCCCAGAGAAATTCCGTGCAATGGCGGAGAGTTTTGAGCAATGCCTGCCGGATCTGGAGCTGAGAATCTCCGTAAGCGGAGAGTTAAGCCATAGCAATGATATAAAAGACTGAAAAACACGCCGTCCCGCCGGCGCTGAAGAAAGGAGGCCTCCAAAAGCTGAAAACCAATTATCGCTTTAACCGCCGCCAACTTTTGGCCCTCTGCACGGTTATCCTGATGGCCCCGGCTCTTCGTCTGTTTCCCTCCGGGTATACGGCGCTGGCAGGGAGGGCCGCCTGGCTGTCCGCTCCCGCCGCCATCCCGCTTATGCTTCTGTATATCTGGCTCATTTCCCGGCTCATGGATAAAATGAAGGAGAATGAGGGCCTTGCTGAGCTGACCCTGCGCATTCTTGGAAAAAAAGCCGGCAAAGCGGTTTTACTGCTTATTTCCGCCTGGCTGCTGCTCTTCGGCGGCTTCGTGCTTCGCTCCGGAGCCGACCGGCTTATAACCACAATTTTTCCAGACAGCGACCCGGCGGTGTTCACGGCAGTCATGGGCTTTATAGGCCTTGTGGCCGCGCTGGGGCCCGCCCGCTCTCTGGTGCGGATAGCAAAGCTGGTTCGGCCGGTGGTTTTGAGTGTGCTGTCGCTTGTGCTGGTCTTCGCTTTTTTTTCCATAGACTTTACAAATCTGCTGCCTGTTGTGGCACAGGATGCGGGTCCTGTATTTCAGGCCTCCATGACTGTGACGGAGATCATCGCGGTGATGCTTTTTTTAAGCTGCTTTCTCGGCGGGCTAACGGATAAGGCCCCCGGGTGTTTCCGTGCCTACTGCGTTTGGATGCTTCTGATGGTGCTGCTGCTGACGCTGCTGGACATGGCTATCGTGGGCACCTTTGGAGCAGAGCTCACCTCCCGGCTTACCCGTCCCTTTTTCTCGCTGGTGCGAAATTTGGTGTTTTTCAAAAGCCTTGAACGCATGGAAGCACTGGTTGTGGCCCTGTGGATATTCCCGGATTTTCTTCTGGTCTCCCTTGTTCTTTTCTCCGCTCAGCACACGCTGCGCCTGCTTATGGGCGAAAGCCCCGCCTTTCGCGGGGAGCCTCTTTTGAACATAAGCCGCAAGCGCTGGCTCGTTCCCGTCTGTGCCGCCGTCTCTGTTACCTGCGGTATTCTGATCGCGCCGAACCACATAAGCCTGGATTTCTGGTCCGAAAAGCTGATTCCGCTTATAAACCTTCTATTTGTTTTTTCCCTTGTTTGCCTGCTGCTCCTTGTGGACAGACTGAAAAAAAGGCCGTAATGCAAGCCGCCCCTTCTCACTTGAGAAAGGGCGGTAAACTTATTTATTTAAGATAATCCAGGATATTGATTTTCTCAAAGCCTTCCACATAGCTGAGGCTGAGCGTATCAAGAACGCTCTGAAGGCGGCTGCCGTATTCCGCGTTGGCGGCAATGCTGCGAGCGCTGAGCGCGGTCCCGTCCTCGCTGTATTCCATCACCTTGTCCACATCCAGAGGCAGACGGATTATAACATGATAGCCAAAGCTGGACTTCACAGGTTCGGACACCTGATATTCCGCAAGCGCGCTGCAGGCGTCCTCAAACTCCGCAACCATGGTTCCGGGGGTGAAGGTATAACCGTCGGGAAAACTGGTTTTGCCGGTATCCTCGCAGTATTCCTCTTTCAGCTCTGCAAAGCGGGCCAGCAGCGCCTCCGGGTCCTCTATGGCCTGAAGTTCCGCGGCAATTTTCTCGGCGCTGGCCTTTTTTGCCGCGGCGGCATCCTCGTCAAGGGCCTGGCCGGTGGCAGGGTCGGTGGTCATGAGAAGGATGTGCCCGGCGGAGATATACTGGCCGTCCTTCAGATATTTGAGGGCCGCCTCGTCGCTGTAAAGCTCGCCGTTCTCCCCATAAATCTGAATATAATTCTGCTGATAGAGCTGGTTGAGCATATTGATCCTGTCATAGAGTTCCCGGGTCATATAAATAGTACTCAGATATTCCTCAAAGTCCTCCTCTGTACCGTCCGCGCCGCAGGTCGCGGCAATGTCGCTCTTGCGCTGCTCCTCAAGGGCCGCGGCGTTCTCCTCGGTGAGCGCAACGCCGTTTTCCCGTGCAAAGCGCTCGATGGCCGCAAGCTGGGTCAGTGCGCTTTCGGTGCTGTCCACAACGAATTGGGCATAGGTGGTGGTCCCTTCTTCGTCCATGAAATCGTCCCAGTTCTGGGCAATGCCGTAGTAGCTGGCCATAGCGGAGAAATAATCCGTTACCTGCCGGGCCTGTGTAAAGAGCATATAGAAATATTCTTCCCAGGTAACTTCCTCTTCGCCGATGGTAACGACTGGCTGTTCCGGCTCATATTTGGCATAGAGCAAGTCATAGTCAAGCGTCTTGATCGTGATGGGCTGGGCACTGGCCTCCGCGGCAGGGGTCTCCACCGGAGCGGGGCTCGCCTCTCCCGCCTGGATTTGGTCATTCTTGTGGCTGATATATCCGATCGCTCCGGCAAAAACCAGGCAGACCACCAGCAAAACCGCGATTAGTTTCTTCATTTTTTTGTTCCTTTCCTTGGTATCTTTCCCAATACAACAGTTGAAATATAGCATCAGTCCGCCGTTTTAACAAGCCCGGTGGAGATATTTAATTATTTATTTCTTTTGTTCCGCCCCGTATCCGCCCCAATCGGCAGTGAAGCGGCGGGCCTCATCTATGACCCGGCCTTTGGCCTTTATCCTCAGGCTCAGACAGGGTTTTGACCCGGCCTCTACTTTCAGCCTTCCCTTATACTGAGGCATCGCATAGAGGGCCGAAACCTTTTCCATGTCGAAGTCCTTCACCGTAAAACGCAGATACCCCTGCTTCTGGGAGATGTCTGTAATGCCGGCCCTCCCCGCCTCGCCCCGGAGCAGCGCCACATGGATAAGGGCATTGACACCGGGAGGCGGGTCGCCGAAGCGGTCGATCAACTCGTCGGTCAGGTCATCCGCCTCCTCCTCGCTGCGGATGAGGGCAATGCGCCGGTAGATGTCCATTCTCTGCTCGGAGGCAGGAATATACCTGTCCGGGATATTGGCCGCTACGGCCAGATCCGCCGAACAGTCCGCCCGCTGAGGCGGCTGGATTCCCCGGGCCTCCAGAACGGCCTCGCTGAGCAGCTTCATATACATGTCATAGCCCACGTCTATCATATGGCCGGATTGTTCGGCGCCCAGCAGGTTGCCCGCGCCTCTTATCTCCAGGTCCCGCATGGCGATCTTGAAGCCGGAGCCGAACTGGGCAAAGTCCCTGATGGCGTTGAGCCGCTTTTCGGCCACCTCCGTCAACACCTTATCCCGCCGGAAAGTGAGATAGGCGGAGGCCCTGCGGGTGGAGCGGCCCACTCTGCCCCGGATCTGATGGAGCTGGGCAAGACCCAGATGGTCCGCGTCCTCAATAATGAGCGTGTTCACATTGGGGATGTCTATACCCGTCTCGATTATGGTAGTACAGACCAGCACCTGAATCTGGCCGTTCGCCACATTTTCCATCACGTTTGCCAGCATAGTCTTGTCCATCTGTCCGTGGGCCACGGCCACCGTCACATCCTCCAGCAGTTCTGTGAGCCTTTTGGCGGTGCGTTCAATGTCGTCAATGCGGTTATGCAGATAGTAGACCTGGCCGCCCCGCTGGATTTCCCGGCGTATTGCATCGGCAATTACGCCCCAGTCATGTTCCATAACGAAGGTCTGCACCGGGAGCCTGTCCTCCGGCGGCTCTTCCAGCGTGGACATGTCCCGGATTCCGGACATGGCCATGTTCAGGGTCCGTGGTATGGGCGTTGCCGAAAGGGTCAGAACATCCACGCCCTCCGACAGCTCCTTTATATGCTCCTTGTGGCTCACGCCAAAGCGCTGCTCCTCGTCCACAACCAGAAGCCCCAGGTTTTTGAATCTGACATCCTTTGACAGCAGCCTGTGGGTGCCGATGACAAGGTCGCATTTTCCGCTTGCGATATCCGCCAGGGTCTTTGCGGTTTGGCCGCCGGTTTTAAAGCGGCTCAGCACCGCAATGTTCACCGGAAAGCCGAAAAAGCGCTGGAGCGCTGTCTGATAATGCTGCTGGGCCAGAACCGTGGTGGGCACCAGAATGGCGGCCTGCTTCCCGTCCAGCACACACTTCATCACCGCCCGCAGTGCTACCTCGGTCTTGCCGAAGCCCACATCTCCGCAGAGCAGCCTGTCCATGGGTACGGCGGCCTCCATGTCCTTCTTGATCTCCGCCACGCAGCGCAGCTGGTCGTCCGTCTCGGTATAGCCGAAGTTTTCCTCAAATTCGTTCTGCCATTCGCTGTCCGGAGAAAAGGCATAGCCCGGCAGACGCTGGCGCTGGGCGTAAAGGGCAATGAGCTTTTTCGCCATGTCCTTTGCGGCGCTCTTTGCCCGGGAGCGGGTCCGGGCCCATTCGGTGCCGCCCATTTTTGAAAGCTTCACCGGCCGTTCCTCGCCGCCGCCCACATATTTGGACACCAGGTCCAATTGTGTAGCGGGCACATAGAGGCTGTCCGTCCCGGCGTAGCTGATTTTTATATAATCCTTTTCAAAGCCGTCCACCTGCATTTTCACAATGCCGGCAAAGCGGCCGATACCGTGGTTCTCGTGGACAACATAATCCCCCACCGAGAGATCGGCGCAGGATTCGATTCGCTGCCGGTTGGCGGGCAGCTTTTTTTTCCCGTCTTTTTTGCTTCTGGCTCGGATAAGCTGCGCATCCGTCAGCACTGCGAGCTTTATTCCGGGATATTCCATTCCCGCCGAGAGGGAGCCGATACCGATGCAGCAGCGGCCCTCATCGGGAAGCTTCTGCAGCTTTTCATATATAAGGGCCGGGATCTCTTTCTCCCGGAACAGTGCCTGCAGGACCTTCGCCCGGCGCTCGTCCCCGGCCAAAACCACCACCCGGTAATCCTGCCTGAGATAAACCTTGACGTCCTCCGCCGCGGTCTGAGCATTTCCCGCGTAGGAGGGAAGCTGCTTTGCGGGAATGCTGGTAAGGGTTCTGGGCGGTATGGGGTTGCGGCCTACGGTAAAGGCATCCGCCATGTATATAGGGAATTCTTCCAGGCGTTTCAGAAGCCCCTCGAAGCGTAGATGGAAGCTGTCCGCCCCCATGGCGATAAGGCCCCGGCGCTGAAGCTCTCTTATATCCTCTGATAGCTGCTTTGCGTAATCTCTGGCCCGCTCTGAACAGCGGTTCGGCTGGTCGAAGATTATGATGGCGTTCTTCGGTATATAGTCCGCGCCGCTGGCCATGGGATAGATAAGGGGCAGATACCTGTCCGCGTCGGACATGACGATACCAGCGCCAATCCGCTCTGCATCCCCTTTCAGCGTAGCAGAAAGAGCCGCGGCATTGTCGCTGCCCCGGCATCTGGCATATTTATCCGCGAACGCGTTTATCTCCCGGTACAGGGCCCCGCGGCCCCCTGCCGTCAGCTCCGGCAAGGTCTCCGCCGCCGGGAGAATGACGCAGCTTTTTACCTGCCCGTCCCTCCGCTGGCTGCCAATGTCAAAATGCCCCATGGAGTCGATCTCGTCGCCCCAGAACTCTACGCGCACAGGTTCCCTGTCTCCCGGAGAGAAGAAATCCAGAATCCCGCCCCGGCGGGCAAACTGGCCGGGCCCCTCCACCTGCTCCGTCTTTATATATCCGCAGCGGAGCAGCGCGGCCTCAGCCTGCTCTATGGGGCAGCTCTCCCCGTCGCGGATTGCAAAGGCGGCGCTCAGAAGCGTTTCCGGTGGTATCGTTCTCTGCAGGAGGGCAGATATGGAAACTGCCGTTACCGGGCTTTCACCCCGGGCCAGCCTGTATAAGACGGAAATCCGCTTCTGTTCCGCCTGACGGGAAGCGGCTTCGGCGGCATAGAAGGTAAAATCCCTCATGCCCAGGCTTGCCGCCTCCTCGCCCAGCATGGCGCGAAGGTCCCGTGCAAAACTCTCCGCCGCCGTGTCGTCAGGGCAGATAACAAAAATGGGCGCCCCTGTTTTGTCCCTCAGCGCGGCGGCCAGGTTCGCCCTGTGCACCGCTGAAAGCCCGGAAACGAGCGCAGGAAGCCCCCCGCTCTCCAGCAGACCCGGGAGGGCGGCGGCTTCCCTGTTTTCAAAAATCTGATTGATCAGGATATTCATAGCCAGAGAATTATATCATCAATTTCCCGCGCAGGCAATCGTTTTGCGTCTTTATGCTCTGCGGGAAAAATAAATGAACAACATAACCATATCTTCCGTCTATAAAATCTTTGCGCTCCCCTGTAAACGGAACGGCGTTTCCAGCGCTGTTTTTTCACGCAATTAACCATGCTGCCCCTCAAAAAATACAGAGGGTCAGCCAAACGGACGCTCTGTATTTTTTGCTCTATTTAACTGGCCTGATATCCACCATTTTGCTCATGGCATGGGCGCCAAGGCAGCGGGAGTAAAAATCATTTATTATTCTGTGAGCGACACTGCTTATCTCTTCCGTGCCCTTTATGGGTTTTACCATCAGTTCCACCTCAGCGCCGCCAAGGCGGTAATCCGCCCTGGCCTGCACATAGCCAAAGCGGGAAAAGAATTTCCGAAGCTTTTTTATATACTCCCCGTTCTCGTCATCGAAGGCGGTGAGCTCCGCGATGATTCCCTGCCGGTCGGCATAGCGCTTGTTTATGAGGCGCATGGCCTCCACCCCCAGGCCCTGATCCCTGTACCAGGGCAGCACGCCGAAATATTTCAGCAGCACATAGCCGTAAAGCCCGCGGCAGCACACCAGGGCATAGGCCAAATCCATCCGGGACTCATCGTCATAGATCACAAGCAGCTCCTGATCGCCGTTGAGCAGGGCCTTGTGGATGGCAAGCCTGGGCAGCAGCTCCCTCCTGTCGAAGTCCATTTCCATAAGGGTGTAATAGCGCTGCAGCTCCCTGTGGCCGCCTTTTCTGATGTTCAGCATTGCCTATCTCCTTTCTCCAGCGCCTGCGCCCGGCAAAGCTGCGCGTAAACGCCGTTTTTTTCCATAAGCTCTCTGTGGCTTCCAAGCTCCATGATTCGCTCCCCGTCCACTACGGCGATCACGTCCGCGTTTTTCACGGTGGAGAGCCGGTGGGCGATGATTATGGTGGTCCTGCCTTTGCTGAGTTTGTCCAGAGAGGCCTGGATCCGCTGCTCGGTCACAGTATCCAGGGCTGAGGTGGCCTCGTCCAGAATCAGTATTTTGGGGTTTTTGAGAAAAACTCTGGCAATGGATATTCTCTGCCTCTGCCCTCCGGAGAGCATTACGCCCCGCTCGCCTATGTAGCTGTCATAGCCGTCGGGCATTTCCATGATCTCGTTGTGTATTTCCGCCCTGACGGCGGCCTCTACAATTTCCTCGTCCGTGGCCCCGGGCCTGCCGTAGCGGATATTTTCCCGGATGGTCCCGGCAAACAGGAATACATCCTGCTGGATCATGCCGATATTTCGCCGGAGGCTTGCCTGCGTCACCCGGCGCACATCCTGCCCGTCCACGGTGACGCTGCCGGAGCAGACGTCATAAAACCTGGGAATCAGCTGGCACAGGGTGGTTTTTCCGCCGCCGGATGGGCCCACCACCGCCAGGCTCTCCCCCGGCCTTATGTGCAGCTCAATATCGCTTAGAACCGGCACGCCGTTGCCGTAGTCGAAGCTCACATGGTTAAAATCCACGCGGCCGCTGACCTTTTCAAGCACAAGGGCGTCCTCCGCGTCCTTAATGGCGGCCTCGGTGCGCATAAGCTCCAGAAAACGCGCAAAGCCCGCCGAACCCTGCATATACTGCTCGGCAAACTGCGCAAGCTTTCTTACCGGGGAGACAAAGGCGGATACATACAGGGAAAAGGTCACCAATTCTATGTAGTCCATAAGCCCCGCCATGATCAGCGCGCCGCCCACGGTAATCACCACCACCTGCATGATGCCGGTGGTAAATTCCATGCCGCTCATATAAAGCCCCATGCTCCGGTAATATTCCACCTTGGAGCCCCGGAACATGGCGTTGGCCGCGTCAAACTTCCGGCTTTCCTGGCCCTCGTTCGCAAAGGCCTTGGCTGTACGAATGCCGGAGATGCTGCTCTCAATGGCGGCATAAATCTCCGCCGTTTTCCGTTTGACCTCCAGATTGGCGTTTTTCATCCGAACCCTCTGTGAAAGCGTGAACCAGAAGCAGAGCGGCAGCACCACCGCCAGCACAAGCGCCAGGCGCCACTGCATGAAAAACATCATTACCAGCGCTCCCACGATTGTGAGCGAGCAGATGAGGATATTTTCCGGCCCATGATGGGCAAGCTCCGTCACCTCAAAGAGATCGCTTGTTATGCGGCTCATAAGGACACCGGTGCGGTTTTTGTCATAAAAGCTGCAGGAGAGATCCTGCATATGGGTAAACACGTCCCACCGCATATCGGACTCGACCAAAACGCCCATTCTGTGCCCTACCACGGTTATAACATAATAGAGCATTGCTTTTATGAGATAAGCCAGCAGCATCGCCGCCATGACGGCAAAGAAAGCCTTAAAAAGCTTCTCCGGTAGAAGATAGTTCATGGATAGCCTTGAAACGTAGGGAAAAATCAGATCTATCGCCGATACCGCCACTGCGCAGAGCATGTCAATGATAAACAGTCTCCTATGTCCGGCGATATACGCCATAAAAATTTTAAGCGGCCTGTCCTTGTAATTGATGCCCATGGCCCCCTCTCATCTGGAAAATTTTTCTCTCTCTGAAACCGCCAGCTCATCGCAGCGGTTGTTGTATGCATTATCCGCGTGTCCCTTTACCCAATGGCAGTTTACTTTGTGTTTTTCCGTAAGCTCCAGCAGAATTTCCCATAAATCTGCGTTAAGCGCCGGCTTTTTGTCAGCCTTTATCCAGCCGCGCTTGCGCCAGGAGACTGCCCAGCCCTTGGAAAGAGCGTCTATCACATACTTGGAGTCCGAATAAAGCTCTACATTGCAGGGCTCTTTCAGGGCCTGCAGGGCGGAAATCACCCCGGTAAGCTCCATGCGGTTGTTGGTGGTCTGCCTCTCCCCGCCAGAGAGCTCCTTTTCGGTTTCTTTATAGCGCAGCACGGCGCCCCAGCCGCCGGGGCCGGGATTGCCGCTGCAGGCGCCGTCGGTATAAATGCTTACGGTTTTCTTCTCAGCCAATTTATAGATTCCTCTCGTATCGGTCATGTAGCATGCGGTACTCCTCCCTGCCGATTATGCCGTTTTTTAGAAAAACCTCCAACTGGGCGAGTCTGCGCTGCCGGTCCCTCTCAAAGTTTACGGCAGCGGCATTCTCATCGTAGTACCGGGGCTTTTCATCCTGCCGGGCGGGGGCGGAGGGCCGGGTGAAAAGCTCAGGGCTTTTCTCCTCCCGGGTAAAGGAAGCCTTTATCCGTTCCGCGCCGATTCCCGCGGTTTTTTTCACGGAGGAAAACCCCGATGTAAAACCCGCGGCATATTTTTTTGCGGCCCTTATCCCAGCATAAACCGCAAAGATGATTGCCGCTATAATGAAAACAATCATCAGAACGGGAACAAGATCTCCTCCGGAAATATCCCCGCTCTCGCCTATGATATTAAACAGGAAAACCACTATGGCGGCAATGATCCAGCCTGCGCCGCTCTTTTTTTTCTTTCCGTCTCTCTCCCGATTGTTCATGGCAGCCTCTCCTTATTCTTCAGGCTTTTCTTCGCCGCCGATTTCTTCCTCAATCTCCCGCTCGGTGTTCTCAATGGAAATTACTCTGCTGCCCTCATTCAGGCGCATGATGCGGACACCCTGGGTAGAGCGGCCCAGCATGGAAATATGGTCAACCGCCATGCGTATAATGGTCGCGTCATCGGTGATCACCAGAATATCCTCGTCGGGGTTTACCATCTTCACATCGGCGATGCTGCCTGTTTTCTCCGTTACATTGTAGTTTTTGATGCCCAGGCCGCCTCTGCCGTGCACGCTGTATTCCTCGACGGCGGTGCGCTTGCCATAGCCCTTTTCGGTGATACTCAGCAGGGCTTCGCCTGCGCTGGTGCTGCCGGCCCCCACAACGAAGTCACCCTCCCGAAGTCTTATGCCCCGCACGCCAACGGCAGTCCTTCCCATGGGACGTACCTGGGTTTCGCTGAAGCAGACGGCCATGCCCCGGTTGGTGGCAATAAGAATATTTTCGTCCCCGGTGGTGGGGATGACGGAAATCAACTCGTCTCCCTCGTCCAGGGTCAAGGCTCTGATTCCGTTGGAGCGGATGTTTTTGAGAGCGGACTGGCTCATGCGCTTGACCGTGCCGTTTCTGGTGACGAAGAAGAGGTAGCAATCCTCCTCAAAGCCCCGGCCCGCGATCATCGCGCTGACCTTTTCGCCGTTTTCGATCTGGATAATATTGATAATATTGCTGCCCTTGGCATTTCTTCCTGCCTCAGGGATGTTATAGCCTTTCTTGATAAACACCCGGCCAAGGCTTGTGAAAAACAGAATGCTGTCATGGGTGGAGGCTGTAAAAACAGTTTCCACATAGTCCTCTTCCTTTGTCGTCATGGCACGGATGCCCTTGCCGCCGCGGCCCTGTGCCCGGTACTCGCTGGCGGGCAGGCGCTTGATATATCCGCTGTGGGTCAGGGTAAAGACGCACTGCTCTTCTTCTATCAGGTCCTCAATGTCTATCTCGTCGGCCACATCCTGGATCTCGGTGCGGCGCTCATCGCCGTACTTATCCCGGATGGCGATAAGCTCTTCTTTAAGCACGCCCTTGATAAGCTCGGGGTCTGCAAGCAGCGTCTTGAAATAGTTTATGCGCTCCTCCAGCTCCTTGTACTCATTTTCCAGCTTCTCCCTGTTGAGGCCCTGAAGAGAGATCAGGCGCATATCGCAGATGGCCTGGGCCTGCACATCGGACAGACCGAAGCGCTCCATGAGTTTCTGTTTTGCGTCGTCATAGCTGCTGCGGATAATGTGAATTACCTCATCAATATTATCCTGGGCAATAAGCAGGCCCTCCAGCAGATGGGCACGCTCCTCGGCTTTTTTCAGGTCAAACCTGGTGCGGCGGACGATCAGCTCCTTCTGGAAAGAGAGATATTCGTCCAGAATATGCCGGAGGGAAAGAATTTTGGGCTGAGACTGGTTATTTACCAGAGCCAGCATGTTGATGGAGAAGCTGGACTGCATAGCGGTCTGGGCGAAGAGCCGGTTGAGGACCACCTGGGGGTTGGCGTCCCGCTTCAGCTCTATGACCATGCGCATGCCGTTGCGGTCCGTCTCGTCACGCAGGTCGGAAATGCCCTCAAGGCGCTTTTCATGAACCTGGTCGGCAATGTTTCGGATGAGCTGGCGCTTGTTGACCTGATAGGGAAGTTCGGTGACAATGATCCTGATCCTGTTCTGGCCAAACTCCTCAAATTCCGTCCTCGCCCGGACAACGACCCGGCCGCGGCCGGTGGCATAGGCCTGGCGGATACCGCTTCTGCCCATGATGATGCCTTTTGTCGGAAAATCCGGGCCGCTTATATGCTGCATCAGCTCGGGAAGGCCCGCTTCCGGATGATCCAGCACGCAGACGCAGGCGTTTATTACCTCGGACAAATTATGGGGGGGAATATTTGTGGCCATGCCCACGGCAATGCCGCTGGAGCCGTTGACCAGAAGGTTTGGAAATCGGGAGGGCAGAACCCGCGGTTCTTTCCTTGTCTCGTCAAAGTTGGGGTCCCAGTCCACGGTACCCTTGTTGATATCCCGCAGCATCTCATCGGAGATTTTGGACATTCTCGCCTCAGTGTAACGGTAGGCCGCAGGAGGGTCGCCATCTACGGAGCCGAAGTTGCCGTGGCCGTCAACCAGCATATAGCGCATGGAAAAATCCTGCGCCAGACGCACCATGGCGTCGTACACGGAGCCGTCGCCGTGGGGATGGTAGCGGCCCAGCACGTCGCCCACGCAGGTGGCGGACTTTTTAAAGGGCTTGTCGCTTGTAAGTCCGTCCTCATACAGGGTATAGAGTATGCGCCGGTGCACGGGTTTAAGGCCGTCCCGCACATCCGGCAGGGCGCGGCCCACAATGACCGACATGGCATAGTCTATATAGCTGGTCTGCATTTCGCTGACAAGCTCCGATTCTGTGATTACCTGATTGGGAAAGCTGATATCCTCAGGCTTATAATCTCTCTTATGTGCCATCTGACCTCACCTCCTCAGATATCCAGATTGACAACGTATTTCGCGTTCTGCTCTATCCACTCCCGGCGGGGCTCCACTTCCTCGCCCATGAGCACCGTGAATACCTGGTCGGCTTCGATGGCGTCGTTCAGGGTAATTCGGCGCAGTGTTCTTGTTTCCGGGTCCATGGTTGTCTCCCAGAGCTCGTGGGCATCCATCTCGCCCAGGCCCTTGAATCGGGAGATGTCCACTTTGGCGTTTGGATTATCCGCGCGGAGCTCGGCGCTGATTCTGTCCCGCTCCTCATCGGAATAGGCCACTTTCTGCGTCTTTCCCCGGCTGAGCTTGTAGAGAGGCGGCACGGCGGAATAGACATAACCGTTTTCTATGAGCGGGCGCATGTATCGGAAGAAGAAGGTGAGAAGCAGAGTCCGGATATGGGAACCGTCCACATCCGCATCGGCCATGATTATTATCTTATGATAGCGGAGCTTCTCGATATTGAACTCCTCGCCGATTCCGGCGCCCAGGGCTACGATCAGGGGATAGAGTTTGTCGTTGCCGTAAATCTTATCTGCCCGGGCCTTTTCCACGTTCAGCATCTTGCCCCACATGGCAAGAATGGCTTGAAAGCGGCTGTCCCTGCCCTGAATGGCGGAACCGGCGGCGGAATCGCCCTCGACGATATAAATTTCGCAGAGGGAGGGGTCTCTTTCGTTGCAGTCCTGCAGCTTGTCGGGCATTTGTCCGCTTTCAAGCCCGGTTTTTCGCCGGACGGATTCCCTGGCTTTTCTTGCGGCCTCTCTGGCTCGGTTCGCCATCATGGCCTTTTCCAGCACGGCCTTTGCGGTGGCGGGGTGCTCTTCAAAATAGCTTGTTAATTGATCGGATACGATGCTGTCCACCAGGGTACGGATATAGGCGTTGCCAAGCTTCTGTTTTGTCTGGCCCTCAAATTGGGCCTCCGGAAGCTTTACGGAGATAACTGCCGTTATGCCCTCGCGGACATCATCGCCGGAGACTTTATCATCTCCTTTAATGATGTTGTTCTTTGTGCCATAAGCGTTTATGACCCTTGTGAGCGCCGTTTTGAAACCCGTCTCATGCATGCCGCCTTCCGGGGTATGAATGTCGTTTGCAAAGGAAACAAGATTCTCGTTATAGCCGTCGTTATATTGGAGCGCAATTTCAGCAATCGCGTCATCCTTGGAGCCGGAGAGATAGATAACATCGGTGTGAATGGGGTTTTTATGTCGGTTCAGGTAGGAAACGTATTCCCTTATGCCGCCCTCGTAGCACATCTGCTCCCGGGCCTCGCTGCCTTTGCGCTGGTCCTCGATGGTGATGGTAAGTCCACCGTTAAGGAAGGCCTGCTCGCGCATACGGGTGTGAAGGATCTCGTAATTGTAATTGACGTCGTCAAACATATCCGGGTCCGGCTTAAAACGGACAATGGTTCCGCTTTTATCCGTCTCGCCGACAACGCGGATATGTTCGATGATTTCTCCTCTGGAAAATCTCATCTGGTAGATTTTCCCGTCCTTATGGACCTGGACCTCCAGCCACTCGGACAGGGCGTTGACCACGGAAGCACCTACGCCGTGGAGGCCGCCGGACACTTTATATCCCCCGCCCCCGAATTTTCCGCCGGCATGGAGCACGGTAAAAACAACCTCCAGGGCGGATTTGCCGGTTTGCTCCTGGGTGTCCACCGGGATGCCGCGGCCATTATCGGAAACGCGGATGATATTGCCTTCCTCGATGCTGACCTCGATATGGCTGCAATAGCCCGCCAGAGCCTCATCAATGGAGTTATCCACAATTTCATAGACCAGGTGATGAAGACCGGAGGATGAGGTAGAGCCGATGTACATACCCGGCCGTTTTCTCACGGCCTCCAGCCCTTCGAGGACCTGAATCTGTGAAGCGTCATATTCCTGGGTTACTTTTTCTGTAATATCAGACATTCTTTCCTCCAAAAATCACATAATGCCGGAATCCCACCGCCGCAGCAGGGTGGACGCGGCCATCTGACTCAGATAGACCGCCGTTTTTCCGTCTTCCCGGCAGACAACAAAGGATTTGGGAATATCCTCCGCCGCGTTTATTACCTGTCCGGCTTTTTCCGCCATGGCCAGGTATTTTCTCGTTATATGGGACTGAGAGCTGTTGTCCAGGTCAAAAATACCGACTATCGCCCCGGTGTTTACAACTCTTCCCTTTCCCAAATGCAGATACATCAGCGTATCCTGCCCTTCTCCACAAAAAGCACTCTGCCGCCGGTTCTCCTGGATATTCCCTCGTCCTCGCAGCAGGTTATGAGAGTCTGACCCCCGCCTATACGATTGAGTACAAATTCCTGCCTTTTTACATCCAGTTCCGAGAGCACGTCGTCCAGCAGCAAAATGGGGTATTCCCCGGTTTCGGCCAGAAAAATTTCTCTCTCGGCAAGCTTTATCGACAGCGCCGCTGTTCTTGTCTGGCCCTGGGAAGCAAAGCTCCTGGCCGGACGGCCGTTTATGCTTATCTCCAAATCGTCCTTATGTGCCCCGGTGAGACACTGGCCGCTTTCAAGCTCTGCCTGGCGGTGTTTTTCCTGATGCTCGCAGATATCGTAATATATCTCCCGCGCGGGGGCGGCTGGATCTCTTACGCTGCTGACGGTGCAATATTTTATATCCAGTTTTTCTCCCTCGCCGGAAAACTCCCTGTGAATGGGCGGGGCGGCGGCGTTGAGTCGGGCCGCGAAAGCCGCCCGGTAGCGGATTATATTGGCGGATGCCCTGCACATGCCGTCGGAAAATTCGTCCAGCGTGTCGAGCAGGGATGGTTTTTCCCGCCAGTCTTTTAAAATTCTGGTTTTATGCTCATAAAGACGGTTGAACTCTGTAAGAATTTCTGCATAGCGAGGCCGTATCTGGCAGATGGCATTGTCCATCAGCCGCCGCCGGACAGCCGCGCCTTCTTTTATCAGATTCAGATCGTCCGGGCAGAACAAAACCGCGTTTATCGTCTCCGACAGTTCGGAGCCTGTCTTTTTTACGCCGTTTACCAGAATTTTTTTTGCCGTTCCCGGCCGCAGGCGGATATTTACCGTCTGTTTTCTGTCATGGCTCTCTATATCAGCCAAAATGTCTGCCGAGGAAAAACCGAAGCCAACAAGCTCCCTGTCAAACCTTGTCCTGAAACTGCGCCCGCAGGAGAGCATATACACGCTCTCCAGAAGATTTGTCTTTCCTTGGGCGTTCTGGCCGGAAATTACATTGGTCCCCGGGTCAAATTCCGCGGTTTCGAACTCATAGTTTCGAAAACCGCTGAGAGCGATCTTTTCAACTCTCATTTTTTCTCGACTTCCAGCCGGTACCCGTCAAAGGCCACCTTGTCTCCCGGATAGATTTTTTTGCCCCGCATGGTGCAGACCTCTCCGTTGACGGAAACCATCCCCTCGCTTATCGCATACTTGGCCTCGCCTCCGGTTCCCACCAGCGCGGCATATTTAAGCAAAGAGTCCAGTTTTATAAAATCCGTCTCTATGCTTATTTTTTCCACATTTTTCATATATCAGTCCCCCGCCCGAAGCCGAACCGGAAGAATCATGTAGGTAAAACCGTCGCTTCCATCGCTGGCCTCTATGATGCAGGGAGATGAGGCGGTGTTCAGGCAGATATTGAGCAGATCTTTTCCGGCAGCTTTTAATGCGTCCATTAGATAACGGTCGTTAAATCCGATTTCAAGGCCTTCTCCGCTGCCCTCGCAGGTGCAGATGTCTTCCGCCTTGCCGATCGGGGTGACGCAGAGAAGATCAATGCTTCCGTCGTTGAAGTTCATGCGCACGGGGCTGCTGTTTTTTTCGCTTACGATCAGGGCTACTCTGTCAATGCTTGCCATAAGCTCGGTCCGTTCCACCTGGAGCTTATACCGGAAGCTGTCCGGAATGGACTTTCTGTAATTAAGAAATTCTCCCTCAAGCCTTCTGGAAATAAGTACCGTTTCTCCAATGGAAAAAGAGATATGTTTTGCGCCGACAGCAATTTCCACAGCTTCTTCCTCATCGGTGCAGATACGCTCAATATCCGAAAGGGCGGAACCGGGAACAACAAAGCTGCAATTTTCCATTTTTGCGCTTTCCAGTTTTTCCCGGCGCTTTGCCAGCCTGTATCCATCCACAGATACGAGCGTCAGCTCATCCCCTTCTATTTCAAAGAGAGTCCCTGTGTAAATTGGCCGCACGTCATTGTCTGAAACGGCAAATATGGTTTGATTGATCATGCTTCGAAGTATTTTTTGAGGCAGCGAGATATTGTTGAGCCCATCTACCACCGGCATTTCGGGGTAGTCGTCGGCGCTGATGCCCATAAAATTAAACTCGCTTTTGCCGCATTTTACGTTTACATTGTTGCTCTCGTCTGCTGTGACAGTGACAATTCCATCCGGCAGGCGGCGGATCATCTCGCCGAAGAAACGGGCGCCCAGTACAATGGACCCCGGTTTGGCTATGTCGGCGGGAAAGGAAGTGTATATTCCTTCCTTCAGGTCGTACCCTGTGATTTTTACACTGGAACCGGCTTCTATCAGCAGGCCCTCCAGAGCAGGAATCGGGCTTTTGGAGGCGGCGGCTCTTGATGCGGTCGCGCAGGCATTTTGGAGAAGGTATTTTTCACAAGAGAATTTCATTGTTTTTCCTCCTTGTAAGAGAACTCTTTCATCAATCAATAAATAAATCTTATTATTCTTGTAGTTGTTGTAGTAGAAAAAATTTTTGTGGAAAACTTGATAAAAGCCTTGAAAACACAAGCTTTTATTTGTGGAGAGAAATGTTTGAAATTTTTCGGCTTTCCACATGGAGAGGGAGCTGAAAAAGCATTAACACAGAGCTTTCGTAAATTCAACAGCCATTTGTGGAAAACTCAGACGGTGTTTATATTGGATGTAATGTCTCTCACGGTGCCCGCCATGTCCGGATCCGTCTTTAAAAGATCTTCAACCTTGCGGATGGAGCTGAGCACGGTGGCATGATTTCTGTCCTCATATTCTGCGCCGATATCCTTAAGAGAGAGATTGGTAAGCGAGCGCATAAGGTACATGGATACCTGTCTTGCTATGGCTGTGTTTTTGGAGCGGTTTTGGCCTCTCAGATCCTCCTCTTTCAAAGAGTAATAGCGGGAGGTTTCCCTGATGATGCGCTCCGGGGTGGGAATGGATATGCCTATGCGGATTACGTCCTTTATGGCGCGCTTCACAGAGTCAATGGTAATGATGTCGTCCAATATCTCTTTGTATGCCGTCAGACGCTTTATCACACCTTCCAATTGCCGGATATTTGCGGTTATGTTTGAGGCGATATATTCCACCGCGTCGTCCGAGAGAATGAGCCCGAGCTGAGCCGCCTTATTGCGGGTAATGGCCATGCGCGTCTCCAGATCCGGAGGCTGAATGTCCGCCATGAGGCCGCCTTCAAAGCGGGTGCGCAGCCGGTCGTCCAGAAGGGACATCTCCAGAGGGGGACGGTCGGAGGTGATAACGATCTGATGCCCGGCCTCATAAATGTTATTGAAGGTATGAAAGAACTCGTTCTGGGTCTGCTGTTTGCCGGCAATAAACTGTATATCGTCCACCAAAAACAAATCCACATTCCGGTATTTTGTTCTGAATTCCTCGGCGGTCCCGTCTTTAATGGATTTTACGAGCTGAATAGTGAATTCGTCTCCCTTTACATAGGCGATCTTCCGGTTTGGCTCCCGCTCATGTATCGCCTGGCCTATGGCCAGCAGAAGATGGGTTTTTCCCAGTCCTGAATTGCCGTAGATAAAGAGAGGATTGTAGGTTTTTCCCGGCCGTTCCGCCACGGCAACGGCGGCGGCGTGGGCAAATTTATTGGAGTTTCCTACGATGAAGCGGTCGAAGGTGTAGCCGGCCATTTCGGGAAGGCTGTTTTCCTCTTTCTTTTTTGAAACAAAATCGTTTATCTCATCCCCTGCCAGAACAATAAGGTCAAAGTCACAGGAAAAAAGGTCTGACAGGGCGGCCTTTATTGTTTCCCCAAAACGGGAGACGATGATGCTGCGTTTGAAATCCGTGCTCGTGTGCAGCACCAGGCGGCAGTCTTCAATTTCAACCGGCTCACAGTCTGAAAACCAGGTCGTGATCGCGGTGGGCGTTAGCTGGCCGGAGAGAATTTTTATAATTTCGTTCCATATATCCATGAGTGAGTTCATTTCGGATACCTCTCAAAACACAATATTCCTAACTTTATCAGTATACCAAAAAAAGCAGGTTTTTGCAAGATATAAATATAATATAGTAGAGACTTAAACGCAGTGCGGCTTTCAGAAATATGAAAAAACTGTCGTTCCCTGCCTGATAAAGGAGCCTGCCTCAGGCTTTTCTGTGTTCGGGAATGACAGTTTATGTTATATCAATTGTTTTTCTTTTTGAGTTCCTCAAGAATCTGTGCCAAAAGCTCATCCGTGCCTGGTTTTGGCTCCTCGGGCGGAATTTCAGCTTCTTCCTTTTTCTTTTCCATGAGTGTATGGGCTTTATTGAAGCCCTTTACTATGAGGAATACCACCAGGGCGATCAGAATAAAGTCAAGAACAGTACCAATAAAACTGCCAAAGCCAATAGTTATCGCCTCGGCAACGACCTCGCCGTTTACAATTTCTGCCGGGCGTACCACGAGGTTTAAGACGCTCATATCCCTTGTGCCGCAGATCCAACTGATAAAAGGCATGAGAAGATCATTGACAAGAGAGCTTGTTATTTTTCCGAATGCACCGCCCACAATAACGCCCACGGCCATATCAAGCACGTTGCCGCGCATAATAAAGGCCCGAAATTCATTTATTAAGCCTCTTCCTTTTTTCATTTTTCGGGATTCCTTTCAATTTTTGGGAATAAGAACCTGTCTTCCATCCATATAAGGATGCAGGACGGCGGGAATGGTAACGCTGCCATCGGCCTGGAGATGATTTTCAAGAAAGGCGATGAGCATTCTTGGAGGAGCGACCACGGTATTGTTGAGAGTATGGGGAAGATAAGTTTTTCCGTCCTGGCCTTTTACGCGCATACGGAGCCTTCTGGCCTGCGCATCGCCCAAATTTGAGCAGGAACAGACTTCAAAATACTTTTTCTGCCGGGGGGACCAAGCTTCAATGTCACAGGATTTTACTTTTAAATCCGCCAGATCGCCGGAGCAGCATTCCAACTGGCGAACAGGGATTTCAAGGCTGCGGAACAGGGCAACGGAGAAGCGCCACATCTTTTCATACCAGTCCATGGAGTCTTCGGGACGGCAGACTACGATCATTTCCTGTTTTTCAAACTGGTGGATGCGGTAAACACCTCGTTCCTCAATGCCGTGGGCGCCTTTTTCCTTGCGGAAGCAGGGAGAATAGCTGGTCAGCGTCTGGGGAAGCTTTTCCTCGGGGATGATCTGGTCAATGAACTTGCCGATCATGGAATGCTCAGAGGTGCCGATAAGATAGAGGTCTTCTCCCTCTATCTTATACATCATTGCGTCCATGTCCGTCTGGCTCATAACGCCTTCGACTACATTGCCATGAATCATAAAGGGAGGAATGCAGTAAGTGAAGCCTTTGTCTATCATAAAATCCCGGGCATAGGCGAGAACCGCAGAGTGAAGCCGGGCAATATCTCCCATAAGATAATAAAAGCCATTGCCGGAAACTCTGCCTGCGGCGTCCATGTCCACGCCGTCAAAGCGCTCCATAATCTCCGTGTGATAGGGAATTTCAAAATCGGGCACAGCGGGCTCACCGAAGCGCTCCACTTCCACATTGGCGCTGTCATCGGGGCCGATGGGAACGGAGGAATCTATAATATTGGGTATGGTCAGCATAATGACCCGGATGCGCTGGGAGTATTCCTCCTCAAGCTTTTCAAGTTCTGCCAGGCGTTCGGCATTTGCCTTTACCTGAGCCTTGATGGCTTCGGCCTCCTGCAGCTTTGTGGGATCCTTTTTTGCCTGTCCCATGAGCATGCCGATCTGCTTTGAAAGGCTGTTTCGGCTGGCCCTGAGATCACTGGCCTCTGTTATCGCGGCCCGGTTTTTTGCGTCCAGGTCCAAAAGCTCGTCTACCAGGGGAAGCTTGGCGTCCTGAAACTTTTTCTTTATGTTCTCACGAACCGCGTCCGGGTTTTCTCTTATGAACTTAATGTCCAGCATGATTTTTCTCCTGTCTCCTGTATTCAGATATTTATTTTCCTCGGATTTTCATTAGCTGCTCTATGAGCGTTTCCCTGTCGTCTGCGCCGTAAAATTCAAGCTCTATGCGGCCGGCTTTTCTCCCGTTTATAAGCTTTACCTTTCGGCCAAGCTGCCGGCTGAGCTGGTTTGCGATCTCAGCGGAATAGTCAACGCGGATTTTATCACTTTTTTCTTCCTCTTTGACCGCATTTTGCCGCTCTTTTATAATACTACCGGCCAGTTGCTCGGTTTTTCTGACAGAGAGGGATTTTTTTATAACCTGATTTGCCGCGTCAAGCTGTTTTTCCCTGTCGTCAATACTGACGAGTGCCCTGGCGTGTCCTGCGGAGAGGCTTCCCTTTTCCACCAGCTCCAGCACGGCAGGGCTCAGATTCAAAAGCCGCAGCGCATTTGCAATGGCGGGCCGTGAGCGGCCAACGCTTTTTGCCGTTTCTTCCTGAGTCAGGCCGTAATCCTCCATCAGTGTGCGGTAGCCTTTGGCTTCCTCTATTGGATTCAGATCCTCCCTCTGAAGATTTTCCACCAGCGCCAGCTCTGCCGTGCGCCGATCGTCCGCTTCAATGACACGAACAGGAATTTCCCTGAGCCCAGCCAGCCTGGATGCCCGCCAACGGCGCTCTCCGGCAATGATCTGATAGTATCCTGTATCGAGCCTGCGCACGACCACTGGCTGAATCAGCCCAAACTGGGAGATCGAGTCCGCCAAATCCCGCAGAGCTTCCTGGTCAAAATATTCTCTTGGCTGCTCTGCCCGGGGTTCAACCTTGCTTATGGGCAGGGTAAGAAGCTGAGAATCCAGTTCTTCCTCATAGTTATTTGCTCCAAAAAGAACGTCAAGCCCTGTGCCAAGTCCTTTTTTCTCCTTTGCTGCCATTGTCCCTCCTTATCCCTCACACCGGGCGATGAATTCCTCCGCCAGCGCCATGTATGCTTTGCTTCCTTTATTCTGCCGGTCATAGGCCACGCCGGGAATTCCGTGGCTTGGGGCTTCGGACAGACGGATGCTGCGGGGAATAACGGTGTCATAGACCTTTCCGGTCAGAAACTTTCTCAGCTCATTTGCCACCTGGGTGGTGAGATTTGCCCGGGCGTCATACATGGTAAGCACGATTCCCTCCACTTCCAGCCGCCGGTTCAGCCGCCGGGAGCACATTTTTATGCTTGTCATCAAATCCGCAATTCCTTCCAGCGCATAGTATTCGCACTGCATGGGAACCAACACGCTGTCAGCCGCTACAAGTGCGTTCACCGTAAGCAGCTCCAGAGACGGCGGACAATCCAGAAAAATATAGTCATAGTCGCTGAAAAGAGACATCAGTGCCTCTTTGAGAACATATTCCCGCCTCTCTGTTCCAATCAACTCCACTGAAGCCGCGGCCAGTTCCTTTCCCGTGGGGATCACATCGCCGTAATTGGTATGTACAATGCATTCCTGCACGGATGCATCATTTATCAGCAGGTCATAAGTGTTTGGCCGGCGGCTTTTGGAAACGCCCATTCCGGAGCTGGCGTTTCCCTGTGGATCGCAGTCTGCCATTAACGTTCTGCGGCCCAGCATAGTCAGGGCGGCGCAGAGATTTACGCAGGTAGTAGTTTTCCCAACCCCGCCCTTTTGATTTGCGATTGCAATGATTTTTGCCATGTTTTTTCTCCCTGCATTCATCAGTGAAAATATTATAGCAGTATCCCATGGCAATTTCAATGTTTCACATGAAACAAATTTGTTTTTTTGAACGCGGAAAAATTGAAAAGTTTCACGTGAAACATATAAAAACAGAAGCTCAGCCTACAAGCATGTCAATATCAGCCACCGTGAGCCCCGGATGGAGCGCAAGATTTATCCCGTAGCCAATGAGCCGCCCCGCAGATCGGACGCTGCTGTCAATATCCCGCGGGGTAACAAACATCGATTGAAGCCCCTGCTGATTGGCTATAATCCCCGCGTCAATAACAGTAGGCATGCCCAGGGCAATCACCGGCACACCCAGGCTCTCCTGATTCAGCGCCTCCCTGTCATTTCCAACGCCGGAGCCCGGAGAAATACCCGTTCCACAGATCTGCACCGTGCGGCACAGCCGGGATACATCTGCCCCGGCAAGCGCATCCACGGCAATAACACAGTCCGGCTTCAGTTCATTGCACAGTGTTTTTATCTGAATGGCGCTTTCTATCCCCGTTGTTCCCAGCACGCCGGTACGGCAGAGGGCGGAGGTGCGGAAGGCTTTAAACTGTTCCGGGGCGCTTTTTTTTAGATGCCGGGTCACGATAATATTTGAGGCGGCCAGAGGGCCCAGCGCGTCCGGGGTAATATCCGGGTTTCCGAGGGCGGCAATCAAAAAATTGGCGCAGGAGCTTAGATCCGCACAGCGGGCAATAAGCGATGAAATCGCCTGCGCCGCCGAGGGAAAATCCTCAGCGCCCCGCTCAAATCGAGAGGGCAGTTCCAGCGTATAATAGCGCCCCCTGGGTTTTCCGAGCGCCTGCTCACCAAGTTCATTGAGAATTTCAACTGCACTTACGGAGAACCCGTTCAGGTGCTCTTCCCCGGCTTTGACGCCCTGAAGCTCCCCTGTCTCTCCCGCACTGTCCCGCCATAGACGCGCGGCCTCGCTGGCCAAATCTGTTCTTGCAATGTTCGCCATTTTTGCTGCCTCCTATTTCAATATATTGTGTATTTTTCCCTGAAAAGCGGGATTGAATAACAAAAGAGAAAAAAGAAAAGTTTTTAAAAAAAACCCTTGCTTTTCCTGCGGGTTTTTGTTATAATCTCTAAACGCGAGTTATATTAACTCAATTTTATAGGAGGAGGTGGCGATTGAAGCATGGCCAACATTAAATCTTCTGCCAAGAGAGACGAAAAGTCTAAGGAGCTCAGAGCCAAGAACCGCGCGGAAAAGACCGAGCTCAAGACCATGATGAAAAAGTTTGACGCCGCAGTTGCCGAAGGCAACCGCGAGACAGCCGTCAGTGCCTATAAAGTTGCTGTTAAGACTGTTGACCGCGCGACTGGCAAGGGCCTGCTGCACAAGAACAATGCAGCCCATAAGAAGTCCGCAATGGCTCTCAAGCTCAACAAAATGGCTTAAAATTTCAGTAGCAGTAAAATATATTGCAACGCTTAAGGGGACGCAGAAATCTGCGTCCCCTTGGCTTTTTTATCCGGGCGGGCGTTCCGTCGGTGTACAAAGCCCTTATCCCGTGATATAATCCATGAAAAACACACCGGAAAGCGGAGGTGCATTATGTATAAGCCACTTGCAGATGAAATACGACCCAAGCGCCTTGAGGATGTTGTTGGCCAGCGGCATATTCTGGGCCGGGAAGGAATGCTGCGCCGCATAATCGAAAGCGGCCAGATCCCCAATATGATCTTTTACGGGCCCTCCGGTACCGGAAAAACCACGGTTGCCCGCATCATTGCCGAACAGACCAACCGCAGCCTCCGCAAATTGAACGCCACCACTGCCGGAATCGCGGATATCAAGCGCATTATAGACGAGCTGGACACGCTTCTTGCTCCCGGCGGCGTGCTGCTGTACCTGGACGAAATACAATATTTTAATAAAAAACAACAGCAGTCCCTTCTGGAATTTATAGAAGACGGGCGCATAACCCTTATTGCTTCCACAACGGAAAACCCCTATTTCTGCGTCTTTAACGCCATTTTGAGCCGCTCCACGGTGTTTGAGTTTAAGCCCGTCTCTGCGGCCGATGTGGAAAATGCGGTGCGGCGGGCTGTGGATATCATGAATGGCCGCAGGGAGCGCCCGCTGCTTCTGGCCGATGGAGTGGTAAAGCGCATTGCCTCCGCCTGCGGCGGAGATGTGCGCAAGGCCATAAACTCCGTGGAGCTTCTGTTTTCCGCGGTCGGGGATAGAAAGGAAATCAGCCTCGAGGATGCCGTTGCCATCTCGCAGCGCAGCGCCATGCGCTATGACCGGGACGGAGACGAACATTTTGATATACTCTCCGCCCTGATGAAATCTCTCCGGGGCTCCGATGCGGACGCGGCCATGCACTATCTGGCCAGGCTTCTGGAGGTTGGGGATCTGGTTGGGGCATGCCGCCGCATTCTCTGCTCCGCCAGCGAGGATATCGGCCTCGCCTATCCCCAGGCCGTGCCCATAGTAAAGGCCTGTGTGGACTCGGCATTGCAGCTGGGTCTGCCGGAGGCCCGGCTCCCTCTGGCTCAGGCCTGCCTGCTTCTGGCCACCGCGCCCAAGTCCAACAGCGCCTGCATCGCAATCGACAAGGCCATGGCTGATGTGCGCGCGGGCAGAACAGGCTCTGTGCCCCGGGAACTCCAGAATGTTCATGCGGATGGCACAGGCTTTGAACGGGAGCAGGGCTATCAATATCCACACAACTTTCCCGGGCACTGGGTAAAGCAGCAATATCTGCCAAAAGAGCTGAGAAACGCCAAATACTATGAGTATGGAGAAAACAAAACCGAACAGGCTGCCAGACGCTACTGGGAGGAGGTCAAAAAGTAATGGACATTCAGGTTGGAGATGTTTTATTCATGAAAAAGCCCCATCCCTGCGGCAGCCGGGATTGGCAGGTGCTGCGCGTCGGGGCGGATTTCAAGCTTCGCTGCCTGGGCTGCGGCCATGAGGTCATGGGCCCACGGGCTAAATTTGAAAAAAATGTGCGCCAGGTGAAAAGATGAGCTGGGCCTACATGCTTCGCTGTGCGGATGGAAGCCTGTACTCCGGATGGACCAGCAACCTGGAAAAACGCCTGAAAGCCCATAACAGCGGAAAAGGCGCAAAATACACCCGCTCCCGCCTGCCGGTGGCGCTTGTGTATAAGGAAAAATTTGAAAGCAAAGAGACTGCCATGCGCCGGGAGTACCAGCTCAAGCGGCTTACGAGGCAGGAGAAACTAAGGCTGATAGAAAACGGGCCGCCCTCTCAGGGAACGGATCCGGAATCCTTCTGATGAAGAAAGCGGAAAGCCCGGAGAGAAACGCTCCGGGCTTTCCGTGAGACTGTCAAAAAACGTTTGCAAAGCGAAAAGCAACTGAGCCGCGGGGGAGCTTGAGGGGGCAAGGCCCGCCTCAAATGGGATAAGCCGCCGTCGAAGGGCCTGAAAACAGGCCGTTTGGGCGAAGCGGCATTTTGACGCTGTCA
>DCJL01000004.1 GCA_002320035.1 Clostridiales bacterium UBA1701
TGAGCAGTTCAGCATGGGCATGGACATCGTTGCCATCGCCGCATAAAGCAAAAACCCCACTTCCGAAGAAGTGAGGTTTTCTTCACACTCTCTTTGTGATGGTGGAGATAAGCGGGATCGAACCGCTGACCTCTTGAATGCCATTCAAGCGCTCTCGCAAGCCAGCATTTACATACCCCCATTTGTGTCGAATGGGAAAGAAACAGGATCATGCGACAAGCTCAATGGTGTTCAGAAATTGCTCGATGCTGATATTCAGTGTGATTCTGATCTCATAATCCCGGTACATGTCCACGCGGTCGATGATCCGGGAAACGATCATTTTCTTTGCCGCAATATCGGCGTTATCGTACAGGTATGCCCATTGGAGCATATCATCAAACTTCTCTGATAAGGCAAGGAGATTGTTTTCGCTGTCGTGCAGATCGGCCTCAGCTTCCTTGTACTCGGTCATAAGGGCAGCGTATTTGCGTTCCTGCGCTTCTATGGCTGGCCGGAGCATTTCCGGCGTGAAAGCGCTTTCCCCGATAAGGGCTTTTACGATCTCGCCCTGTAGGCGCTGCAGCTCGTTCTCGGCCTTTGTAGCGGCTTGGAACAGCTGCTTAACATGATTCCTCCGGGAAAGAATATCGGCTTGATTTCGCGCTCTGATAAGCTCTCCGCGGTCAACCGCTTTCACTCTTGCCAGGATGTTCCGCACAAAAGCGTCGATGGTATCATCCACTTTATAGACCGTATAGCCGGTCTGCCCGTCACATTCACCGTACTTGCGGGTTTTGGTCTGGCAGCAATACCGCGTCCTGATTGTGTCGGTTCCATCTGCCTTTGGACGGCCTTTTCCGTTGGTCGTGATGCACAGACGCGCCCCACAATGGCCGCAAAAGATATTCCCGGCCAGAAGTGAATTCCCGCGGGTGTTCAATGGGGCAGATCGCGTGTCCTGGTATTGCCGTGACCGGCTTTCCAACATAGCCTTTACTTCGTAAAAGGTCTTATCGTCCACGATGCGCAGGCGCTCTTGGATGGGAGATTGGGATTCACCGCAGCGTAGGATTCCGATATACACGACATTTCTCAATATAGATTGAATCGTGGCAGGGTGCCAGTTTTCGCCTGCCCGATTTTTATATCCAAGCTCATGCAGCCGGTTAGCGATCCGTTGAGCACCGTATCCGTAAACATAGGCAAGACGGAACATTTCACGGACAACAGCGGCCTCGTCCTCGCAGATTGCAAGGTCGTGTACCTCATGCTTTCGTTTGTTCATGCGCCCGGATTTCACAAGCTCGTATCCATAGGGACAGATACGCCCGGTAAAAAAGCCTTGCTCGTTTAATATATGCAAGCTGTTCGCCGTGCGGATAGAGGTCTTTTGGCTTTCGCCGTCAGCCTGCCAAAAGCGGATGTAATTCATCAGCCTGTCGGTATGGGATTCTATGCGCTGTTCTCCTTCTTCTGACGCCCATACTCTGATCCCGTGGCTGATAAGCCATTCCACGACAAAAGGTGTTTCATCTGAAATACGACCGATACGGTCAAACATAAAAACGAGAAGAATATCGAACTTCTGCTTGAGGGCATAGTCTTTAATCATCTGTACCTTGTCGCGGTTTTCCGCTCTGACTTTATGGCCGGAGATACCTTCCTCTTGAAGCTCACATACAATCGTCCAGCCGTTTTGCTCGGCAAAGGCACGGCAGCGGAGGCGCTGCATGGGAATGTCCGCCTCGTTATTCGCATCATGATATAACTGCTTGGCCGTAGATACGCGGTAAAGGCACAGTACGCGGGTACCCGGCTCTATGTACAAGGGGAGGTCTGTGCGCCAGCCTGTTTCTTTATCGAAAGTATAACTTGCGAGCGTGCTTGTTTCTGTCATTTCAATACCGTCCTTTCAACGGGCTGGTATTGGCACGTTCACATTTACTTATGAACTTTTCAAGGTACATAGTGCCAACTTCCTATTCATATTTTCTCATATATGTCTAATCGTGTCAAATTTCCGGACACTCATATTAGCCTTATTCAATGGCGCTCTGGATCAATATTCCCTTTATGCTCTCATATATATCCGGGTTGCTTTTCTCCCGGCATACCGCGGTGATACTGCAGCCGTTGATCTGTGCATGTATGGTTCGCGCTTCATCATCAACGGAAATGATGTGCAATTCATTGTCGCGGCATTCTCTTTTTCTTTTCGGCAACATCTGAGGATTTGCCTTACTCAAACAATCACCTCATTCTATTTCTGCTTTCTTTGTGACAGCTTCTTTGTCCTGGTCACTGCGACTGCCAACCTGCATAACACAAATAATGGAAATGCCGAAAAAACCGCCTGCCATAAGGCCAAGAAAAAACTGCAGCATAATGTTTTCCTCCCAAATGCGTTTCATGATGAAACGAATAAAAACGACAAAATCCGCACTCTTGTGTAGTGCGGATCGAAGGTATCACGATGTTTTCAAAGGCAAAGGACAGACGGCGGCGGGGCGGGCCGCTCCGTAGGATATGTTTTTCGTGCCTCCCTCCATGCTTATGGCGGGACGTTTGACTCTGTGACGTGCCATCAACGTAGGTATCATTATGCCCGCTTGCGGATCATGACCGGCAGCCGTGCCATTGGCTGCATTCAGCGGTGGTGTTGTTCGCTCTGCCGCCGGTGATTTCACCTCCTCACCGGCTGACAATCCTGGCGCACCCGCTGCCTGGCTTCCCGCAAGCGGAACGTATCTGCTTGCCCTATTCACTTGTCTGAGCCTTCCGGCTCACAGAAACGCGCCATCTTTGGTGCGCTTCTGTGAACGGGAAGAACCGTTCACTTTCTTCTATTGCCTTTCGTATGCTCCGTAACGGAGATAGGCGACGAGAATGTCTATAAACTCGCTGTTTGTAGGCATGTTTTCCAGCTCGATTCCCGCAACGCGGTTAAGGTCAGAATGGTCATAGCGATCCCAGCAGGAGGCAATCACCGTCCGGATCGCATGTTCTACCGAAGCAGGCCGCACTTGAAAATACTTCGCGGTATCGGGATAGGCACATTTGGTGATCCAGTAATGCTCGTCCGGCTTCTGCAGGATGTTGTACACGATGTAAACGACATAATTAAACCCAACAAGCCGACCGGAAGCGCCAATGCTCCGAAGCAATTTAGCAATCTCCTCCGGCGGGATGGTGGTATTGCTTTTCTCTTGATGGAAGCTATACATTCTCTTTCTCCTATGTTTTAGTTTCTGATCAGTGTCTATATTTTACCGCAACCGGCAGCATTTGTGGTGTTCCTTCGCTCGACTTATACCTATATCGACACACCGAAAAACAATCAAAATCACTCATTGTCGACAAATTATGTAAACCGCCCGCGTTTCGAGAACCTATATTATCTTTTCGGTAAAATCGAAAAGATGACAAATTCCAACATCAAAACCGATACTGTACAATCGGTTTGAGGTGAACAAGGATGGCGGAATACTCAAAATACTTGGGCGAGAGCATTTATCGGAATAGAAAGCGTCAGAAAATGACCCAGGCGGAACTTGCAGAGAAAGCGGGCGTCACGGAACAGACGATCCGCAAAATCGAGCACGGCGAGGGAAATCCGCAGTTGGATGTGCTGTGCGCGCTTGTAACAACGCTGATGATTAATCCCGCAGAAATCTTTTATCCTCAGACCGCCCCTGAAGATCCGGCCAGAAAGCAGCTTGAAATCCTGCTGGCTGATTGCAGCGACGATCAGATTCGTTGCCTTCTTCCTATCGTCGAGGCAGCACTTGGGATCGTAAAAGGCCAAAGCTTGACTGCTGTAAAATAAGAAAAGAGCCTGCTTCTCCACTCATGGAGTAGCAGGCTCTGCGCTTTAAGCGTCTGGCTCGTCGCTAACTACGATCTTGAATTTTATTACGCCGAGTTTGGTTTCTTCCTTGCATTTGGTACAGTATAGGGGAAAATTCAGAAGTACAGTGTCCTCATAGATTTTGATCTTCGTCCTGGCCCCACACTTGGGGCACGGGAGCCATAGGGATTCTTTCGGTTGTGCATCGCTCATTATTCAGTCACCTCGAATCAATAATGAGTTGATCTTGAGAAAGGCATTATCCGCGCTCTGCGTTGTAGATTTTCAGTCGCTTCGCAATATCGTCGGCGGCCTGCTCCAGAGGCTTATCCCCGGCGAAATAGGCATTGGCGGTCGTCATGACGGCATCGAAAATCTCATCTCCGTCGCGGCAGATCCCGTCCACTTGGTCAAGCAGAGACAAGAAGAGTGCTTTGCAGTTGTCCGCGTCATAAGCAAGCTCATAGTCAGCGCCGTTGATACTTCCGGATAGTTTTCCGTCCATCCAGGCCCAATACTGGCCGATCTCCCGTTCATAAGCCGACCGCGTGAGTGGGATGCCGTATCGGAAACCGCCGGAAAAGGGAGTGACGAGATAGCGGTCGTTGAGAAGGAAGGCCAGAAACGCCCATGCTCCCTCCTTGTGTTGCGCAGCGCTCGGCATCATCAGTTCCTGATCGGGCGAGAGATAGACGCCGCTGCCCTTGGCACCCGGCAGCCCAATGGCCGAGAGGCGTCGGCCAAACCATCCCTCTGCCTCTGGGATGCTGGCAGCGTCCTGAAGCTCGGTTCGTCCGAGCGGATCGGCGATTCCGGCGAGCTCAAAAAGCTGTTGACCCTCACAGATCGGCCCATAGTCAAGGGGAAAAACATCTCCATGCTCCAGGGATTCCTTCAGTTCCTGTTCCGTCAGTCCATAGGGATTCTGCGTTGCATCCTCCGGAAGCGCTGCGGCAAAGGTAAGATAATCAGCTACCTGCTCGGCGCTGTAATCACGATGATTGCCTGCAAAGACCCATTTCATAAAGGCCTCACGGTCTACGCTGTGATAGAACACATGCTCCGCACCTCCGGCAAGAGCGGCAAGCTCAGAAAAGCTCTCAATGCGCTGCCCCTCCAGCAGCGAAGCCGGGCCGAGGATCGCCGTCAGCGAAAAGCTTGGAATCAGGCTCAAAAGCTTCCCGCCCGTTTCCATGGCTGCAAGAGGTCCCGGCAAAAAAGCGTCTGTGCCGAGATCCCGTTCCACATACGGCAGCAGATCCTCCGCTGTTGCGGTCGAGCAGATCGCGCTGCCAAAGCCTCGCACATCGATCAGATCCGGCGAGTTGCCGCCCGCCATATCCGCGGAGAGTGCGAGGAAAGGATCGGGGCTCTCCGCGTAGTTGCGCACGACGATCTCATACTCCCGATTGACGGTGTTGAAATCTGTGATCTGATCGTGATAGCTGCCGTATCCCCGAATCGCCTGCTCCGGTATTACTTCGTTAATGGCAAGGGTGATGATGGTTTTCTCCGCAGGAAGAGAGTTTTTATCAACAGGGTATGCCACACGGTAGGGGCTTGACCAGTTGCTGTAGTCCCTGAAGAAAAAGCTGTCTGTCCCTCCGATGGGAACCGGTGCCGCCGTGTCATTTAGAAACAGCCGGTCATAGCGAAACAGTGCCTCGCTTTCGCCGCTGCCCAGCTTGTGGCGGTAGAGATAGATGTTGTCTGTCAGATAGAGCGTATCGCCCGCTATGCCGCAGGTGCGGCAGCCATCGGGGACGCTGTCCACTTTGTTCAGCGAAAAGCTCGCCGGGTCATAGCGGAAAATATCGTAGCTGTCGCGCCCGAGGAAGTAGATGCCCGTATCCGTCCGGTAGATTTCCATCCACTCGGAAAGCTCCTGCGAGTGCAGCAGCTCGGCGTCGCGGCTGTAGCTCTCCAGGACAAAATGCCCCGTGTTGCTTTCGTCCCACCAGACATGATAGAGCAGAAAGAAGTCCTCACCGCCGACGAGCCCCGTTGTGCCGTGCTCGTCGCGGAAGTTCATAACCTCCGACTCCTGCCCGTCCTGCACGTACAGTACACGGTAGTCAATGGACTGATTGTAATAATCCTCCTTGTTTTCGTGCATCTCGATCCGCCAGCCATCGGAGGCCCCGCCGCTGAGCGCATTGAAGTCATCCCAATCGGCATCCCATTCCTTCAAGCAATGGCCCGCCGGGTCAAACTCATAGAGGGTTTCAGCTAAATCGTCATAGGCATAGAGGCCGTTGGGCGAGGTCTTGAACTGGCAGATCGCACCCAAACTGCGGTCAAATTCTATGATTCCAGGAACATAGACAGTCTCAAAGGGCGTTCCGTCCGGGGCAACATTTTCTCCGGCGCCATAAGTGCTTACGCCCTCGCGGGCGGGTGCGTTTTCTTTTCTTGATTCCGTTTTGGGTGTGCAGCCGCACAGCCCCAGCGTCAGCGCAATGCAAAGCGCAAGTACCGCGGCCAAAAGCCGTATTCTTTTGTTCATGTCAAATCCTTTCTTACGGGAACACTGTATAGTCCAACGTGTCAGCGTAGTATTCCAGCTCGTAGGCGCTGTGAACCAAGCCGCCCTGTCCGATCAGCCAGCCCTTTCCTGTGCGATAGATGATCACATGCGTGCGTTCTGTTTCGGGAAGATCGGCGGCAATCAGCACCACAGCGCCGCAGTTTGTGCGATAAAACCACTGTTGCGTGTAATCGGCGGCGATCGGCGATGTCAGGAAGGGGCAAAAGGCCCCGTTTGGGATATAGCGCCATTCCATGCCGGTGGCACCGCAGATCAGGCCATTGTTGTAGCAATCAAAGCCCTCATAAAACTGCTCACATATTTGCTTGTCATAACCCAGCGCGGCAAAGGCTTCCTGAGAAATGAGGTCGACATCCATATCGTCATACATCCCGGAGTCGATGTTTTCCTGCGAATAGACCAGACTGTGCGTTTGGGTATACGTCAGGCCATATTTTTCAGCCACTGTCGATTGTAGCTCCATCAGCCGTTGATTGCCTTCGACTGTTCCGCGCAACTCTCCCTGGAGGCGCACGTACTCGTTGGCCGCTTGCCCCTCCGGAGAAGAGAGGAAGTCTGCCAGCATCGCCGCCTCTCCCGGGTCGGTGCAGATCGTCGGACCATGCTGTACAGATGCAATGTTTACTTCGGTCTTCAGCAACTCATGGAAAATGATCTTGTCTGCAAGCGCTTCGCAGTCTGCCCGGCTAACGGGTTCATCTCCGTAAAAAACGGCGTGAGCCATGATAAAAACGCCGTCCATGTCAAAGAAAATGCGTAGGTCAGCAATGCTCTCGCTAATGTCCTCGCGGTGTTCATTGAAGGCCATTAGTACTGTGTCCCTGTGGATGTTGGTATACTCCCACTCCTGATAATTCTCAGGCTTGTCCATGCCGCTGGAAAGTGGCAAAATCTTTCCAGAAAGGTTTTTGAGAATGGAAAGGTTGTATTTGCCCAGTTCGCCCCAAGTTTCCATCTTAAAAGAGCCGTCCTCATAGATATAGCCGCCGCCGTCGCCCTCGGTCAGAAATGCTCCTGTTCCCGCTGCACAGTAAAAATCCTCTAAGGTGAGAGGCGTTACCTGATGCGTATGCAGGCGCAGGCCGTACTGCTCTGCCAGAGCATTCAGCTCATCCAGCATGTTCCGATCATAGACACCGTAATAGTGGCATGTGTTGACCGTCTCCTCATCTAACCCGTTCATCCACGAATTGTCGTTGGTGATGGTATGGGAAGCCAGATATTCCTCCCGGAAGCGCAGCCATTCGGCGTTGGCCAAGTATTCCGGGGAATCCGCGTAGCCATTGAGCGAGACCCAGCGCTTCGGCTCGGCTGTAGGTACAGGAGCAGCAGTCTCGGTTGAACCGCTTTCTGTAACAGCGGGTTTCGATTCAGGGCCGGATTCGATCATGCGTTCCCGCAGGCCGAACCATCCCATGGCATAGGCGGTCATAGTGAAGAGGGAAATCACAATAGCTGCTACAAGCAATGTGCTCCATAGTTTCCGGTTGAAGTGTCGGGTTTTCGAGCGCTCCACAGTATCGGTATAACCAAGCGCCTTTGCCACATCTATGACATACTCATCTCGAATACCACGCATGGCACTCAGTAAGGCAAAAGTATCTAACATAAGCCTTCCTCCTGTAAGTATGCACGCAGCTTGCCTCTAGACCGATATAAGGACGATTTTACCTTGCTTTGGCTATAGCCGAGCTTTTTTGATATTTCTGCAATAGACTCCAGGAACCAGTAGCGGGCAATAAATAGTCTACGATCCGTTTCGGGTAATGTGCTGACAAACGCATCAATCGCAGCCTCCAGTTCCTTTTCTTCATAAAACTGCTCTATGTCGATTACTGTTGGGATGCACTCTTCCAATTCACTCAAGGCAAGGGGCGTTTCACCGCCGCCGCGCTTTTTACTGGTTCTTGCTTTATACCGATTAAGGGCAAAATTGCGAGTAATATACCCCAAAAAGGTTGAAAGAACGGAAGGCCTCTTATCGGGCATCAAGTTCCAAGCTCTAAACCATGTATCATTCACACACTCCTCCGCATCTTCATTGCTCGCACAAATATTGTACGCGATGGTATGACAATACCTGCCATACTTACGATCCGTTTCCGATATGGCCTGATCGGAACGCTGCCAGTATAGATCAACAATCGCTGCGTCTTCCATACTGATCCTCCTTCGTGTAAGAGCTCTCATAAATATATTACAAAAATTGTCGTGGTTGGTCGCAACGAAATAGAAAGTTTTCAACAGCACAGATGATGCTTTTTCGGAAAAAACGCCATTGCAATTTCCGCTTGAAATTATAGCAGGACTTAATGAGATTGCAAATTCTCGCACAATCAGATAATCCGTTTCATCGTGAAACGGATTATCTAGAAATAGAGGCAGAGCCTGCAGCTCCGTTTTGGAGGCAACAGGCTCTGATCTACAAGCATCTGGCTAAACATATTATTGATCCTTGGTTCTTTGAAGATGATTAAACAATGCCATTATCCTTTTAATTATCACAAAGGAATTTTGCAACGGTGTACAAAGGGAACATAATAAAAAACTTAATAATGGACTGCCAATCTTACACAAAGTACCGCCCAAACGAGACTACGGGCGGTATTTTTGTATCTTGGCGGAGAAAGGAGGAACTTCCCACGGGGCTTGACTGAAAAGTTGAGCCCTTTTTTTACGCCCAAAAACAGGAGGTAAATGCTTATGGCAGATGATAAAACCACGAAAATGCCGGAGCAGCCGGTAACGGATACCGGGCCGGGCAAGGAAACTCCGCCCGAGCCGGAGAAAACGCCTACTTCCCCGGAGACCGAAAAAAAGACGGAACAGCAGGCAAAGAGCCCGCAGGTGTCCGTCTATGACTTCGCTGAAATTATGAAAGGAAAGAAAGCCGAGGAACGGGCGGCAGCTTCCGGCGGGGAAAAACCTGCCCCGGCAAAAACGGAGAAACCGGAAAAGCAGCCGGAGGTTCCGAAAAAGGCCGAAGGAAAACAGGAAAAGCCCAAAGAACCCGAGCAGCCGAAGCGCCGGGGCCGTCCTCCGAAAGAGGATAAGGACAAGGCCGCCGCTCCGAAGCCCAAAGCCCCCTCACAGAAAAAGCAGGAAAAGGCCCCCAAAGAGAAACCGGAGAAAAAAGCGGCTCCCACGGTGCAGGCCGCTCCCGCTCCGAAGGAACCCGAGGGACCGAAGGAGGCTCCCCGCCGTGGCGAGGAACAGATCGTATATATCAAGCTGAACGAGCTCCACGCCTTCAAAAACCATCCCTTTGAGGTCCGGGACGATGAAGAAATGCGGGCTATGGTGTCCAGCGTCAAGGACAAGGGCGTTACCCAGCCCGCTATCGTCCGTCCCCGTGAGGATGGCGGCTATGAGATCGTGTCCGGCCACCGCCGCCAGAAGGCCAGCGAGCTTGCCGGATATGCGGATATGCCCTGTATCGTCCGCAACCTGACGGACGATGAAGCCATCACGCAGATGGTGGAGGACAATCTGAACCAGCGCGAAGAAATCCTCCCCAGCGAGCGGGCCAAAGCTCTGAAAATGCAGCTTGAGGCCATCAAGCACCAGGGCTCCCGCACTTCGGGCCAGATTGACCCGAAGGACGCCGGCAAACGCTCCAACGAAATCGTGGCCGAGCGGAATAAGATGGCCGTCAAGCAGGTACAGCGGTATATCCGGCTGAATGAGCTGGTCCCCGACCTGATGAAGCTGATGGACGAGAAAAAGCTGGGCTTCACTACGGCGGTGGAGCTTTCCTACATCGGCAAGAAGAACCAGAACTATATCGCCGTCGCCATCGACAGCCAGCAGTCCTCGCCTTCGCAGGCGCAGGCAAAGCGTATGCGGGAGCTGGACGAAAAGAAACTGCTCAATGGGGATGTGATCGACGGCATTATGATGGAGGACAAAAAGGAGGTAGACAAAGTGATTCTGACGGGTGCGGAACTGAGCAAATACTTCGGCAAGGAAACCACGCCGAGGGAAATGAAGGACCAGATCATCAAGCTGCTGGACGACTGGAAGGGCCAGCAGAAAGAACACGAAAAGCCGGAGAAGAAAACCGAGCCGGAAAAGTAAGCCGAAACTTCGGGTCAAGATGGCCCGAGGATTGCGGGGCGCTGCCCCGCGCCCCGAAGCTCTGGAGATATAAATTATTCCCCGTCGCCAGTTATTCCGTAGCATAGCCGGGAAAATCAGTCAAGGGCAACGCCGCCGCAGGCGGTGCCAGAGGCACCCTTGACGGATTTCTCCCGGTTATGCTTTTTCCCGGACAAGCGACGGGGATATAAATTCTCCAGAGCCGTTCCCCTTCCCGGGGGAAGGGGCGGAGGGGTTGGGCGAAACCTTGCTTTCCGCAAATCAGAAAGAAATGGAGGTTGAACCAATGAAACGACCTTTGGCCTATCTGACCGCCGCATGGAGCGGTGAGCCGGATATTGATATGGAGCTGGCAGCCCACTACTGCCGTCTTGCCTATGAGGCGGGCTTTTCCCCCATCTGCCCGCTTTTGTATCTTCCGCTGTTCTTGAATGACAGCGTTCCCGAGGAACATAAGGCCGGGATTGATATGCGCCGGGATATGCTGCGGCGCTCCCATACCCTGATCGTCTGCGGCGGTGCGGTGGACGAGGATGTGAAAAACGATATTGCGGTTGCCGGGCGGCTGGGTATCGCGGCAACTACGCTGGACGGGGTTCTTGCCGTGAAGGGACACGGCGGCCCGGGTCATGCCGGACATTAAGCTGGGGAGCCTTTTTGACGGAATAGGCGTTTTCCCTCTGGCGGCCTCCCGCTGCGGTATCCGTCCGGTGTGGGCCAGCGAGATTGAAAAAGCGCCGATCTCCATAACCAAAAGGCACTTTCCCGATATGGCGCACTTGGGGGACATTACGAAGGTGGACGGCGGGAAAATCCCGCCTGTCCATGTGATAACCTTTGGCTCTCCCTGTCAGAACCTTTCTCTGATCGGCAACCGCTCCGGCCTTGCCGGGGCAAAATCCAGCCTGTTTTATCAGGCGTTTCGTATCATACAGGAAATGAGGGATGCCACTGATAACCTATATCCAGCTATCGCTGTTTGGGAAAACGTCATGGGAGCGTTTTCTACAAATGACCGGATGGATTTTAGAGCCGTCCTATCCGCCTTCTCGGACACCGAAGTTCCAATGCCTCCTTCTGGAAGATGGGGAAACGCCGGAATGGTGCGAGGGGGAACGCCTGATGTGTGCTGGCGGCTCATGGACGCCCAGTATTGGGCAGGCTCCCGAAGGCTGGCGCGAAGGCAGCGAATTTTCATCGTGGCGGATTTTAGAGGCAGACGTGCCGCCGACATACTATTTAAGCCCCGTCCAATGCTCCCACTTCCTCCGCCTTGCCGAGAGGGCGGGCGGACCGCCGCCGAAGGAGATCGAACATCTTCTTTTGAAACAGGGCGGCAAATACCAGTCATCCACCCCTTTCAATGCTTCCGTATGCGGGGAGCGGCAAAAAGGCAGGAAGAAACCGCCTTCCGAAACAGCTTCGGATTACCAACTGACCCTTTTCCCACTCTTTTAGCCAGCGACGTGACGCCTTTCGCCTTTTGGTACGAGGGCGACCCGGACGGCGGCTGTATCCGCTTCTTGACGGAAACGGAAAGTGAGCGGCTGATGGGGCTGCCGGAGGGCTGGACAAAGTACGGGGCGGACGGCGAGGAAATCCGGCCTCTGCAACGCTACAAGGCGTTGGGAAATGCGATTGCTCTCCCTTGCGCCGATTACATCATGGCCGGGATTTATGAAGTGCTGGCAGACAGGGTCGGAAAGGAGGATTGAGCCCATGTTTGAAGCCTATATAACCAACACGGCCCTGTACCCCATGATGGGGATTGAGGTAGGAACAACGGTACATTTCCCCACGACCACACAGGAGGTACAGGCCGCCCTTGCCAAAATCGGGATAGACGGAAAGCGGTACAGCGAAGTGTTTATTACCAGCTTTGACAGCGATGTGCTGGGACTGTACGACTATCTGGACGAGTACGAGAACATCGACGAGCTGAACGAGCTGGGCCATGCCCTGCTGGAAGTACGGGACAAGGGCGGATTGGAAACCTTTGAGGCCGCTCTTGTCTTGGGAAAACACACGGGCAGCGTGAAGGACCTAATCAACCTGACGCAGAACCTTGACCTCTACCGCTTTTACCCGGATATTTCCGATGATGAAGGGCTGGGCCATCTTTACGCCGACGAGCTGGGGACCATCGACATACCGGAGCACATTCAAGGCTACTTCGATTATGAGGCATATGGGCGGGATATGCGTATCAACGAGGGCGGCGTATTCGCTCCCGGCGGATATGTGGCGGCGGACCCGGTTGGCTTCAAGGAGCATTACCACGGGACGCAGGACATACCGCCGGAACACCGGGTATTTGCCTATCCCGAAAAGGCCGAGCCCGTCCATTCCATTCTCGGCGCACTCAAACGGTTTCAAGAGGCCCCGCCCGTTCCGCAAAAGGACAAGGCGGGGCCTTCCCATGAGGAACGGTAAGACTTCGGGCCAACATGGCCCGAAGCATGAAGGAGGTGCATACCATCAACTATTACCCCATCAATGAAGGGGCCGCCCGCCGGGCAAAGGAAATGAACAGCTTTTCCGACTATAAGGAAGGGAGCGCAACGGCGGAATACCGGGCAATGGTAGACAAGGCCGCAGCCATAGCCGAACAGCAAAAATCCCGGGTGGACCCCATGTACCATGAGAAGATCGACCATCTTTTAGACACCTACGCCCGCAAGCTGGCCGAAAACATGAACCAGGGCTTTGCCATTGACGCAAGAGTTCCCTCTGTGCTGATCGCCGGGCCTTCCAATTTCCCGGTGGGAAAGAAAGAAAAACAGAACCGGGCGCGGGACAGCAACATGGAGGAATGGCGGCATATTCAAGGGCTGCTGGATAAGATACGCAGCACCGGCATGGGCGGTATCAGCGCCGATGACCCGGCGGCCATTGAAAAGCTCCAGAAAAAGCTGGACGGGCTGGAACGCTCCCAGCTCATTATGAAGGAGGTCAACGCTTATTACCGCAAGCATGGCAAGCTGGACGGCTGTGCGCTGCTGTCGCCTGACCAGATCGAAAAGCTGAAAGCCAGCATGGCGTCAAGTTGGCGGAGCGACCCGAGGCCATTTGAAAGCTACCAGCTTACCAACAACAACGCGGAGATCCGCCGGGTAAAGGCCCGTATCGAACAGCTTTCCAAACAGGCGCAGCGGGAGTTTTCCGGCTGGGAGTTTGACGGGGGCCGTGTGGAAATGAACCGGGAGGACAACCGCTTGCAGGTGTTCTTTGACGGAAAACCTGACGCGGACACCCGGGCCGAGCTGAAAAGCAACGGCTTTCGCTGGGCTCCCAGCGTGGGCGCATGGCAGCGGCAGCTCACGGACAACGCCATCCGGGCGGCTGACCGCCTGGAATGTATCAAGCCGCTGTCCGGCGAAAAGCCCTCCCAACTTCAAAAGAAGCCCTCTATCTTGCAGACCATGCGGGAACAGGGCGAAAAAGTCCAGACGGAGCCGGAAAAGAAAGCTCCGTCCGGCAGGGATGCCGAGCGGTAAGCCTCGGGCCACATTGGCCCGAGGTTTTCTGTTGCCCCGGAGTGTACGGGGGCCTCCCGTCTACCGAGAGTCCTGACGGAAAGGAGGTTTTATGCAGGAAGAAGTAAACCAGAAAACAGTTGCCCTTTCGATCAAGACGGCAAAGCTGACGGGAAAAGTGCTGGCCGCCGCTCTTGGCAAGGTGGTTCGGGCGCTGCAAAAGCACCACCGGAAGGCGCTGACCCCGCAGGGCCGCCAGAGCGTGAAGAAGCTGATGAATCACTACGGCGGTAAAAACGCCATGCAGTATGTGGGTGCGCCGAAGGATTTTGACCGGATAGCGAAGGAGTTCCATGTGGACTACGCTTTCCATAAAGTGAGCCCCGGCCATTACCTGCTGTTCTTCAAAGCCAACCAGGCGGACGCCATCACGGCGGCCTTCCAGAAATACAGTACAAAGGTGCTGAACAAAGACCAGGACAAGACTTCTATCCTCGGCCAGCTCCGCAAGCTCACGGAGCAGATCAGGACGAAGCCGAAGGAGAAGCAGCGGACCAGAGAGGCGGTGAAGGACGGACGTTGAGTGACAAGATCAGAAAATATGTGCTCCCCAACCTGCCGTACTTCTTTGTGTTCTGGTTTTTCTCCAAAATCGGGACGGCCTACCGTATCGCCCCCGGCGCAGACTTCGGGACAAAGCTCATGGGGATGCTCGACACCTTCCCCAAAGCATTTGAAACTTACTGGCCGGGGCTTGGCGGCATTGACCTGCTGGTGGGCCTCGCCGGTGCGGCTGGGGTGTATCTGCTGATACAGTCCAAAATCAAGCAGGCAAAGAAATTCCGGCGGGATGCGGAGTACGGCACCGCCCGCTGGGGAACAAAGGAGGATATAAAGCCGTTTGTAGACCCCAAATTTCAGAACAATGTCATTCTGACCGGGACAGAGTTCCTTACCATGAACACACGCCCGAAGATACCCGCCAACGCCCGCAACTTAAACGCCTGCGTCATCGGCTCGTCCGGCTCGGGCAAGACAAGGTTCTGGCTGACCCCGCAGCTCCTTCAAGCCCATTCCTCGTATGTGGTGGTGGACCCGAAGGGCGGCACCCTCGACCAGTGCGGGCGATTCCTGCAACGGGAGAAATATAAGGTGCGGGTGTTCAATAGTATCGACTTCTCCAAATCCATGCACTACAATCCGCTGGCCTACATCAAAACGGAAAGCGACGTGCTGAAATTCGTCACCGCCCTGATCGCCAACACCAAAGGCGACGGCAAGGAGGGCGACGAGTTCTGGACCAAAGCCGAAACCCTTTTGTACTGCGCCCTTGTGGCCTACATCGTGTTTGAGGGGCCGGAGGAAGAACGCAACATGAATACGCTGGTGGAAATGATAAACAGCATGGAAGTCCGGGAGGATGACGAAACCTTCAAAAATGCGGTGGACTATATGTTTGACGGGCTGGAGCGCCGGAGTCCCCAGCACTTTGCTGTGAGGCAGTATAAGAAGTACAAGCTGGCAAGCGGCAAGACAGCTAAGAGCATACTGATTAGCTGCGGAGCCAGACTTGCCCCCTTTGACATTCCCCAGCTTCGGGAGATCATGTCCTATGACGAGCTGGAGCTTGACCGGCTGGGGGATGAAAAATCGGCGCTGTTTTTCCTTATCAGCGATACGGACACCACCTATAACTTTCTTGTGGCCCTCGCTTTCTCGCAGATGTTCAACCTTCTGTGTGAACGGGCCGACAACACCTACGGCGGACGCCTGCCCTATCATGTACGGGTGCTGTGGGACGAGGCGGCCAACACGGGACAGGTGCCGGGGCTGGAAAAAATCGTTGCCGTTATCCGTTCCCGGGAGATCAGCCTGACGCTCTTTTATCAGGCCATGAGCCAATGTAAGGCGCTGTACAAGGACCATTCCGAAACTATCATGGGAAACATGGACAGTATCGTGTTCCTCGGAGGCCGGGAGGCTTCCACCCTAAAGGATATTTCGGAAAACTGGCTGGGCAAGGCCACCATCTCCATGCAGACCGAGGGCCGCAGCCGGGGCCAGTCCGAGAGTTACAGCCAGAATATGCAGCGGCTTGGCCGGGAGCTGATGACGACCAGCGAGATCACCACCATGCCGGGAGACAAGTGTATCTTGCAGCTTCGAGGGCTTCCGCCCTTCTTTTCTCCCAAATATGATTTGAAAAAGCACCCCAATTACAAGTACACAGCCGAGTTTGACAAAAAGAAAAACGCCTTCCACTTGGAAAGCCTGTTCCGCCACCGGCCATTGAGACTAAAGCCGGAGGACGAATACACGGTGTACGAGGTGGACGGCTCTGACACAGACGAAGAAGCTGACCTGTTGAATTTCGACGATCTGGACAGCGACGAGTTTGTGTAACTTCGGGCCATGATGGCCCGAAGCGCCGCCAATGTGGGCGGCTTTTTTTGTACCCAAAACCAAAAAACAAAATGGAGGAACGTATATGGAATTTTTCAACTCTGCTATCGACATTCTCAAGATTCTGGTCATGGCTCTGGGCGCTGGTCTGGCGGTGTGGGGCGTCATCAACCTGCTGGAAGGTTACGGGTCCGACAACCCCGCGGCAAAGAGCCAGGGCATTAAGCAGCTCATGGCGGGCGGCGGTGTCGTCCTGATCGGTATGCAGCTTATCCCTCTGCTGTCCGGCCTGTTCAGCTAACCCTTACCCGTTGTCCCTTTTTCCAGAAAAGGAGCTGATGTATGGACTTTATCATCGACGCAATCGTTGAATGGCTCAAAGGTTTGCTTGTCGATGGTATCATGGGAAATCTGGATGGCCTTTTCAATAACGTCAATCAGAGCGTTGGCGAGATCGCCACACAGGTAGGCACGACCCCGGCGGACTGGAACGCCGGGGTCTTTTCCATGATACGGCAAATCTCTGAAACCGCCATCCTGCCAATCGCCGGGGTCATCCTCACTTTTGTAATGACCTATGAGCTGATACAAATGCTCATTGACCGCAACAACCTCCATGACGTTGACACATGGATGTTTTTCAAGTGGGTGTTCAAAACCTTTGTGGCGGTAATGATCCTGACGAATACCTTCAATATCGTGCTGGCCGTCTTTGACGTGAGCCAGCACGTCATCCAGCAATCGGCGGGCATTATCCAGAACGGGACAGAGATCACAACGGATGTAATGGACAGTCTGCGGACCGAACTGGAGGCAATGGAGTTAGGCCCCCTGTTTGGCCTCTGGCTCCAGTCATTCCTGATTCAGCTTACCATGATTGCCTTAAACATTGTGATCTTCGTTATCGTATATGGCCGTATGATTGAAATTTACTTACTCACAAGTTTGGCACCCATCCCGTTTGCCACCGTCCCCAACCGGGAAACCGGACACATGGGGCAGAACTATTTCCGCTCCCTCTTTGCGGTGGGCTTTCAAGGCTTGCTCATTTTGGTCTGTGTCGCCATCTATGCGGTGCTTATCCAGAGTATCGCCACCGACGGCGACCCCATCGGGGCGATCTGGGGCTGTGTGGGCTATACGGTGCTGCTGTGTTTTACCCTGTTCAAAACGGGCAGCCTTGCAAAATCCATCTTCGGCTGCCATTAAGAGACTTCGGGCCATGTTGGCCCGAAGCGGAAAGGAGGCGGTATGCCCCGGCGCTACAAACAGGGCGCGGACGGACAGCCGCACCCGGCTTTCTACGGAAAGCTCCCCGAGGAATTTTCTAAAACAGACACCATGCTCTTTATGGTGGAAACCGATCTGAAACTGTCCGGGTGCGTATCGGCGGACACGCTGGCGGCACTCCGGGCGGAAGGCTATGACTACAAGGACGGGAACCTTGTTCCCGCCGGAAAGGAGGAAACCATGCAAGAAAAGGTTGCGGACGCCACCCCCGCCGCACCGTTGAAGCTGGATGTAAGCGTGCGGGTCATCGAACCTGTGAAAAACCTGATGGGCTTTGCCAGCGTGAAATTCAACGACTGCTTTGTAGTGGAAAATCTGAAAATCGTGCAGGGCAGCAAGGGCCTTTTCGTGGGGATGCCCAGCCAGCCGGACGGCAAGGGCGGCTACCGGGATATGGCCTATCCTGTCACGAAGGAGTTCCGGGAACAGCTCAACACCGCTGTTCTGCAAGCCTATGAAGTAAAGCTGGAACAGATGGCGGAGCGCGGCTCTGCCGGGCGTGCGTCCATCAGCGAACAGCTCAAGGCCGGGAAAGCGGCTGCCGAACAGGCAAAGGCGGAACGGCCCCCGAAGGAAAAGCCCAGCCGTGGTGCGGAGCGTTGACCTCGGGCCATGCTGGCCCGAAGCGGAAAGGAGGCGAACCCCATGCCACGCAAACGGACGGGCTATGACGCGGCCTGCTACTATGACGGCAAGCTGCTGGGCCGCTGTACCAAAGCGGACAGCGACGCCTATACCCTGTTGATGAACGCCTGCGGCGGGGATGCCGCCCGTGTCCTGCGGGAATACGCCTACTTTTCCCCGGAGCTGAAGGCCATCTTGGAAAAGGCGGCGCTCATGCAGGCGAACCGGAACCGGACGGGCGGGATGTTCCATGCGCCCCGGAGCTCCCCGTGGGGAGAGGTGCAGAACTGTGAAGTTCTCTGTCCGGGCGTGTTTTTGGTATCCACCGCCAGCCACGGCGGAACGATGGTAGCAAACGAGGTGGCCGCCGTCCTCTCTCCGGCGGCGAAAAAATGCGGTTTCAAGGACAAGGGCTATATCTGCTATGAGGAGGACGCACAGGAAAGCGTGGTGCTCCGGGAGCTGCTGGACAAAAAGCTCTGGAAGATCCCCGACCGTATCAAGGACAAAGAGCGGTTTGAAGAAAACCTCAATCAGTCCATCCGGCAATACAATCCCGAATACTGGCGGGCAAGACAGAGCGGACGGGAGGCCGCCGAAGCCGCCCGCAGCACAGCCCCGGCCAAAGAGGCCGCAAGGTAGCTTCGGGCCATGTTGGCCCGAAGCGGCAAAGGAGGTGTAACAAAATGGCCTATGTGCCAGTACCCAAAGACCTGTCCAAAATCAAGACAAAGCTGGCCTTCAATCTCACGAAGCGCCAGCTTATTTGTTTTTCCGGCGCGGCGGCGGTGGGCCTTCCGGCCTACCTGTTTTCCCGTGGCAGTATCGGAAACAGCGCCGCCATGTTCCTGATGATCGGCCTCATGCTCCCGTTCTTCTTTTTCGCCATGTATGAGCGGGACGGCCTGCCGCTGGAAAAGGTGCTGAAAAACATCATCCGCACCCGGTTCCTCTATCCCCGGGTGCGGCCTTACAAAACCGAAAACTTCTATGCGCTGCTTGGCGCCAGAAAGGAGGCGCAGCCGATTGCGAAACAGCAGAAGGGCCGGAAAGCCCGCAGGCAAAAAGCCTGACAAGACGGGCCTTCTCGGCCTGTTCACAAAGGGAAATGACATTCCCACCACCGCCCAGCAAACCCTCCCTTACCGGGAAATGTACCGGGATGGGGTGTGCCGGGTGGAGGACCGCTATTACACCAAAACCATTGAATATGAGGACATCAACTACCAGCTCGCCCAGACCGAAGATCAGGCGGCCATCTTTGACGGGTGGAGCGCCTGTCTGAACTACTTTGACAGCTCCTTGCCGTTTCAGCTTTCTTTCCTCAACCACCGGAGCCGCCCGGGCAGCCGGTACAGCGTCAACATCCCCATGCAGGAGGACGACTACAACAGCGTCCGGCGTGAATATGTGGAAATGCTGGAGAACCAGATCGCCAAAAGCAACAACGGCATTGTCCGCACAAAGCTCCTGACCTTCGGTGTGAATGTGGACGACCTCTCCACCGCAAGGGCGAGGCTGGAGCGCGTGGAGGCGGACATTTGCGGCAACTTCAAAAAGCTGGGTGTCAAGTGCCGCTCCCTCTCGGGGCTGGAACGGCTGGAGCTTCTTCACGGGCAGCTCCACCCCGGCGGCACCGACCCTTTCCGGTTTTCGTGGGATATGATACCCCAGACCGGCCTTTCCACAAAGGACTTTATTGCCCCGGACAGCTTCGACTTCCGTTTCAGCCGCCTGTTCCGGGTAGGGACGACCTGGGGCGCGGCCTCCTATTTGCAGATTTTGGCCTCGGAGCTCTCGGACAAGCTGCTGGCGGAGCTTTTGGAAATGGATGCGGAAATGACGATCACGCTCCATATCCAGACCGTCGATCAGGCCGCCGCCGTGAAATCCATCAAGGCCAAAGTCTCCGACATTGACAAGATGAAGGTGGAGGAACAGAAGAAGGCCGCCCGGGCCGGGTACGACATGGACATACTCCCGCCCGACCTTGTAACTTACAGCAATGACGCAAAGACCCTCTTGGAAGATTTGCAGAGCCGGAACGAGCGAATGTTCCTTCTGACCTTCCTTGTGGTGAACATGGCCCCGACCCGTCGGGAGCTGGACAACGACCTGTTCACGGTGTCGGGTATCGTTCAGAAATACAACTGCACCTTGAAGCGGCTGGACTTCCAGCAGGAGGACGGTTTTCTTTCCAGCCTGCCGCTGGGCCATAACGGCATTGAGATCAAGCGCGGCATGACCACCAGCTCCACGGCTATTTTCGTTCCCTTTATGACGCAGGAGCTCCGCATG
>DCJL01000029.1:0-57253 GCA_002320035.1 Clostridiales bacterium UBA1701
ATCCGCCATTATTTTGCCGTTCTCGTCCAGTATTACCGCCTTCGTATAGGTTGAGCCTACGTCGCAGCCGCCAAAGTACTTCATTTGTATTTGCGCCTCCATTTATATGTTTTATTTTTAATACTCGTAGGAAGGGAACTTGTCCATGTCGTAGGGGCTCTTGAGGGTGTCTTTGCGCTCCATATTGTCGTAATGCTTCTTCAGGAAAGGCTCGACCACGTTAAAGAGCAGCTTGCCGTCCAGGTCGAAGAAGAACACCGCGAACAGAGCCGCGTTTGCCAGAACAAGCCCGGCAAAAAGCTTTGCGATGAAGCCCCTGAGCCTGCGCCCGCTTTTGCATTTGCATTTTTTCATGTTCTATCCTCCTGTTTACCAGCCCATGGAGTCGTCGAAATCCAGCAAAGTGGGATCCAGCGGCTCCTCGTGCATGACGGTGGTCATATAGTCGTTGACGATGCGGCGGATCTCCGCCCGGGAAACGGTGCGGCTGTCGGGCAGGGCATGGGGCATCCAGATGGCGTGGACATTTCTCTCTCTGAACTCGTCCTCAAACAGGCCGTGCACACCCTGCATCCCCTTGCACTGGAGCTGGTCGTACATCATCACAAAGTCGCAGTTGAACTTCTCCATGTTCTCCCAGAGCTCAAAGATATGGTGCATCCCGCCCACGGCCATGCGGCGCATGGGGGCCCACATGTGGTAGGTCGCCATGTCGTCCAGGCAGTGGTCATAGGTATCGGTGCGGATGGTCATGTCAAACATGAGCGAGTCCATGTTGATTATGACGTTCAAGCCCCAGCAGTTGTAGGCCCAGGTACACCAGTTGGAATAATACAGCGGGGCGCAGGACCAGGCGATGACCCGATGGCGGGTCTTGGGGAAGGAGTTGATCTTTTTGGCGACGCATCTGTCCATGATCTTGCGGACCTTGGCATCCACATCGTGCCAGATCTGCCGGTCGCCGTCCTGGGAGTAGTAAATGCGGTAGAGGGCCTGGGCGACGCCGTTTATGGGATAGTAGTTGGTCTTGGCGGCCACTTCCCATTTTTCCCGCTCAAATTCCTGGAGCTGGTTCTGCCGCTCCAGCTTGTAGACAAGCTGATCCCAGTTGAAGGGGACGCCGGTCTGCTCCTCAATGAAGCGCCAGCACTCCTCTATCTCCCGGCGGCAGTGCTGATGGACCAGGGGATCGTCAAACTGCATGGGCTGGGGCATGGCAAAAAGGGGCTTGTCCAGGAACCAGTCCTGCAGGATGGAGGTGGCCACAGAGCCGTCGCAGGCCTCGTTGGAGGTGACGACGAAGGGGGCATAGTCGGGGATATCGTCCAGCACAAAGAGGCCGGACTCCGCCTGGCACATGGGGCAGGGATCGCCCGGCAGGCCGATGGACTGAACGGCGTCAATGTAGTTGTGGACCGTGTGGGAATTGACATGGCAGGTGACAAAATAGGGAATCATCTCCATGGCCACGTTGTCAAACTTATCCGACCAGGGGTAGAACACGCCGCCCCATACCGTCTCGTTGTGGGCCATGGTGTGGTGCCAGAGTTTGTTGTGCTCACCGCCGTGGAGATTGGCGTCGGCGGCAAACATACGCTGGAACTGGCGGATCGTCTCGCAGACCATGCCCCGGTAATGCCAGGCGGAGGCCCTCATGCCTTCGCCGCGCATGCCTTCCATGCCGCGGTCAAACCAGTGCATAACCGTCAGATAGGTCTGACCGACCCAGCGGTATCTCCACACGCCCTTGGCAAAGTTCACAATGCCGCCAAAACGGGCCACATCGATGACCATGTGGAAATAGTTATAGAGCCAGATATTATAGAAATAATCCAGTGTGTCCTTCAGCCCGCGCCACTCGCGGTGCTTATACAGGCCGGTTTTATCAATATACAGATCGCCCAGCCTGCGCTCCTCATGGGGCTTGCCGTAGAGGAAATCCCTCTTGAGCTTTTTGAAGTCGATGTTCTTCTTCGCCATATCACTTGCCCTCCTGGATCTTCTTGATCTCAACACTTTCCACAAAAGCCTGGAAGCGTGTGCGCAGCTGGCCGGAGGCGGAGTTTATGTATTCTTTTTCAATGGAGCAGACGGGGATGCCAAAGTCGCGCTTCATCACGACCGTGTCGATAACCCTCTCATAGCTCCAGTACTCGCAGAACTTGTTGGAAGCCATGATAAGGCCGTCGGCGTTGTAGTCCCGCACAAGATCCGCCAGGCGCTGCTTTCTGGCCCGCATCTCGTCCTGGGGCATGAAGCGGGGACAGTTGCTGGTGTCCAGATAGTGCCGGGCGATCGCGTCCAGCGGTTCCTGGCCCTCTTTCACCACGATGGGGATCCGGCTCTCCACGGCGCCGTAGCAATGCCTGTCCGCCACGACCTCCGCGCCGCAGCTCTCTATGAGCTTTGTAAACTCCGGGTCGTCATTCTCTGAGCCGGCCAGGACCACCTTGCAGCGGAAGGGCCACCTGTCGTCGGGCTCCCGGGTCTTCATCTCTTCGGCAGTCTCCCGCAGATAGGGCAGGATCAGCTCCTTGGGACAGACCAGCGACACAAGCTGAATGATCTGGAATTCGTAGCCGGTGATGGTGGGCACATCAAGCTTGCGGTAGTCGCCAATCTCGTTTATCAGGCGGCAGACCTCGTTGTGCTGCCCGATGGCCTTCATCAGCGCCTCGTCGGAGACGTCTATGCCAAAATGCTTCTGCAGCTCGCCCAGCACATGATGGCGGAGCTGCTCCCTGTAATGCAGGTAGCTGTTTTCCGTCTTTTTGAATGGCACGTCGATAAATTCGCAGAAGAAATTGTCGTTTCGGATAACATCCATGTCCTTGACGGAATCAAGGTTTTTCTTCTTCAGGTGCTCCTGGAAACGGCAGGTGACAGTGCAGGTTTCCGTAGCCATCTGGGCATCGAGGAAGTTAAAGCCGCCTTCAAGGGCGCGCTCGAACAGGCTCCGGCCGTAGTGGCAGACGCGGGCAGACATATAATATGTCGCGATGTCCGGCGAGGTGCAGCGCGGCGCTCTCAGTCTGACAGAGAAGCAGCCCGGCAGGTCGAGAAGCACTTCAGGCATGAAATAGCATGTGTAGCCAATGGCGTACTTGCCCTGGGACCGCGCCTTCTGGACAAGCTCGTTGTTGGCTTCCTGGAGCAGATTCTCAAAGTAGATAAGATGCTTGAGATCTTTCACAGATAACCCCCCATATTTAATTTTTCAATTTGGCGAGGCCGCCGGGGCGCCGCCCGGCTTTCGCCGCAGGGCATAATATGCCCACTCTCACACCCCTATTTTAGCAAAGCGTCATATAATTGTCAATTGAATTTTGGGCATTTTTGACGAAAAGTGTCTCATAAATTTATGTATTTCTTATACATATTGGATAGTTTTGTCTAAACATTGAGCGTATCCATGAATCTTTGTATCTTTTCCCTGGACGCCGCGGCCCGGCCCTGTATCATTTCAGGGCTGCCGCCGCCTCTGCCGTCTATGCCGGCGTTTATCTTTTTCGCCGCCGCGCGCAGGTCTGCATGCCGGCTTCCGATGATGTAGCGGTAGCCCCCGGCCCCGTCTCCGGAGAAGGCGGCGGCAAGACCGGAGCACCTCTCCGCCAGCATGTTTACAAGCTCCCGCAGGGCGATCTCGTCCAGAACGGAATCAAAAACACAGATATTTCCCTGCCGGGGCGCAAAGCCCGCCGCCTGAAGCCGGGCGCAGGCCATCCCAAGCTCTGCCGCGCGGGCCTTGAGCCTGGACTGTTCCTTCAGGAGCCGCTCCACCGCTGGCGCCGCTTCGTCCCTTTTGGCGCTTAAAAGGGCGGAGACGGCCGCCGCGCTCTCCTGGCGGCGGCGGAAAATGTCCAGCGCGTCCATCCCGCAGGCAAGGCTAATCCTCAGTCCGCCCCGGTGCCTTTCGGCCTCCAGGAGCTTTATCATGCCGATCTCCCCGGTGCGTTTCACGTGGGGCGCGCAGCAGGCGCAGCGGTCAACGCCAGAGATCTCCACAATGCGTACATTTTCCCGCAGCGCCAGCTTGCTGCGGTATTCCAGAGACGCAAGTTCCCCGGGTTCCGGGAACCAGGCCCGTACCTCAAGATTATCACGGACGGCCTCGTTGGCAAGCGTTTCGATCTGCTCAAGCTGCATTCGGCTCAGTTCCCCGTCAAAATCTATGGTCATGCACTCTTCGCCCATATGAAAGCCTACGTTGTTCAGGCCAAAGAGTCTGTGGGTCACGCCGGAGACCACATGCTCCCCGGAGTGGTTCTGCATGCGGCGGCGGCGCTGCTCCCAGTCAAGGGCACAAGCAAGCTCCGCGCCCGGCGCAAGAGCCCGGTCGGTATAGTGCAGAATCTCTCCGTCCCGTTCCTGAACGTCCAGCACCCGGGCGCAGCCTATGCGCCCGGTGTCCGCCGCCTGCCCGCCGCCCTCGGGGAAAAAAGCGGTCTTGTCCAGCGTCACGGCCCAGCCCTCCCTGCAGGTCGCGCAGCTTTTCACAAGGGCCTTAAATTCATGGATGTGGCTGTCTGTATAGTATAATTTTTCGGTCATCTTTTCTTCTCCCCGCCCCAATTGGGCTTTAATCGCTTATAACATAACATTTTTGGCTGCATACGGCAAGCACGCGCATATGGAAAACGCCGCTCTGACGTACGCAAAGCGGCGGATCCTTTACAGCTTTTCCATTATTTTCTCAGTGATCTCCAGACAGATTTCGGAACTGCGCTGAAGCTCTTTGTAATACGCGTCCGCGCCGCCGTTTATACCGTCGGCCACGGTTTTGACGCAGAGGCAGGGGATCTGATTTCTCCGGCAAGTCAGGGCGATCCCGGCGGCCTCCATCTCGCAGATCTCCGCGCCGAATTTCTCATGGAGCCGCTTCTTTGCCTCGCCGCTGCCGATAAACTTGTCCGCTGAGGCGCAGGTCACCTTTCTCAGCCCCGGCTCGGCGGCCAGCGCCAGCGCCACAAGCGCCGGATCCAGGGGGATAAACTCGTCCTCATAGCCGGGATACTGGCCGGGCTTTACGGGATCAATGCCCGAGAGATCAAAATCATAGTGTACCAGTTTTTCAACCACGCAGGTCCTGGCCCCGGCCATTTCCTCTGTAAGCCCCCCCACAACGCCGAAGTTCACAATAAGCTCCGCGCCGAAGCGGTCAATAAGCAGCTGGGCGGCAGCGGCGGCGGCAAGCTCGCCTATGCCGGAGTTGAGCACATGGAGCGTACAGCCCGAAAGCGCATAGCGGGAGATCTGAAAGCCTCCGGCCAGTGTCTCCCCTGCGGGGCGGCCATAGCGCTTGCGGACGGAATCCATCTCCACGGCCACAATCATGCCGATATTTTTCATGCCTTTTCTCCTTACAGCACCCGGACCCGGAGCACATCGCTCATGGCGCGGATGCTTTCGGCGGTGTCCTCGCCTATTTCGGCGCCCAGATCCACAATGGTGCAGGCATAGCCGCCCCGGGGCTTGTTGATCATGTGCTCCACGTTTATATCGAGGGCGCTTATAAAGTCCAGTATCCGGGTGATCATGCGTGGGACGTTCCTGTGGATAACGCAGAGCCGGCAGACGCCCATGCGGCTTAAGGATACATCGGGCAGGTTCACGGAATTTTTGATGTTGCCGTTGAGCAGATAGTCATAGAGCTCATTTGCGGCCATAAGGGCGCAGCGGTCCTCGCTCTCGGGCGTGCAGGCGCCCAGATGGGGCATGGCGATGACGTTGGGCGCTCTGAGGATGACCTTATTGGGAAAATCCGTCACATACTTGGCCACCCAACCGCAGTCCAGCGCCCGGGTCATGGCCTCGTCATCCACCACCTCGGCCCGGGATTCGTTGACGATGCGCACGCCCTTCTTCATTTTTGCCAGGGCTTCCCCGTCCAGCATATGGTGGGTCTGCTCGTTATAGGGGACGTTTATGCTTATGTAGTCGCAGTTTTCATAGATCTCGTCCACAGTCTCCGCCCGGATGACCTCCCGGGAGAGCCGCCAGGCCGCGTCCACAGACATGAAAGGGTCATAGCCGTAAACAACCATGCCCAGCTCCAGCGCGATATTGGCCACCAGCGCGCCCACCGCGCCCAGGCCCAGCACGCCGAGGGTCTTGCCCATGAGTTCCGGCCCGGAGAAAGCGGACTTGCCCTTCTCCACCAGGGCGGGGATCCTGTCCCCCTCGGTGGCGATGGAGCGGACCCAGTCGATGCTGCCCAGGATGTCCCGGGAGGCCATAATAAGGGAGCAGATCTCCTGCTCCTTCACTGCTTCGGCATTGGCCCCGGGGCTGTTGAACACCACGATGCCCTGCTCGGCGCACTTTTCGACGGGGATATTGTTATAACCCGCGCCGGCCCTGGCGATGGCCAGAAGCTCCGGGCCAAAGTCATAGCGGTGCAGATCGGCGCTGCGCAGAAGCAGGCCCTGAGGCGCCTCCACATCCGGCCCCACAAGGCAACCCTTTTTCTCAAGAGGGCCGGTGCCGGCGGGGGAAATGGCGTTCATGGTCTTTATCCTAAACATGCTGTCTAACCTCGAATTCTTTCATGTAATCTATCAGCGCCGTGACGCCCTCCATGGGCATGGCATTGTACAGGGAGGCCCGCATGCCGCCGGCCACCTTGTGTCCCTTTAAATTCAGAAGTCCCCTCGCCGCAGCGCCGGAGACAAATTCCGCGTCCAGGGCGGCGTCCCCGGTGCGGAAGGTGATATTCATGTCGCTTCTGGAACCGGGCAGAGCATGGGGCTTGTAGAGGCGGCTGTTATCCAGCAGTTCATAAAGCCTGGCGGCCCGCTCCCGCTTTCTTTTTTCCATGCCGGAGACGCCCCCCCGGCTCTCCAGCCAGTCGAGGGTCAGGCCCAGCATGTAGATACACCAGCAGGGCGGGGTATTGAGCATGGAATCGGCCTTGATGAGATTTTTATAGCTCATCACCTGGGGCGTATACGGAAGCTCCCGGCCGGCAAGGCTTTTCTCCAGGATCACAACCGTGAGCCCCGCCGGGGCCATGTTCTTCTGGGCGCCGGCAAAGATAAGACCGTATTTTGAAACGTCAACGGGCTTGGAGAGGATGTCCGAGGACATGTCGCACACCAGCGGAGCGGAAGTCTCGGGGACATACTGCCACTCGGTGCCGTATACGGTGTTGTTGGCACAGTAATAGAAATACCTCGCCCCGGCGCTGAGCCGAAGCTCGTCCTGGGCTGGGATCCTGTTGTGACCGGCAGCGGCGGAATCGCAGGCGATATGGACCGCGCCGTATTTCCTCGCTTCCTCGGCGGCCTTGCCGGAGAAGTTGCCGGTCACGGCGTAGTCCGCCCCGCCCCCGTCCATAAGGTTCATGGGGATGGCGGCAAACTGCAGCGTGGCCCCGCCCTGAAGGAAAAGGATCTCATGGCTCTCCGGTACGGAGAGCGCCTTTCTCAGTTTTTCCTTGGTGGAGCTGAAAATCTCCTGAAACATGGGGCTCCGGTGGCTCATCTCCATGACGGACATGCCGAAGGAACCGTAGTCCATAAGCTCTCTTCGGGCCCGCTCCAGCACGCTCTCCGGCATAACGGAAGGCCCGGCGGAGAAGTTGAATACATTCTCTCTTGACATAGCGCTCACTCCCCGGCTCAAAAACTCTGTCTGTGAAAGCAGATTATACATTATTCCAATGAAAAGGTCAAATCATTTTGCCCAGCAGTCCCTCGTCCTCGACCGCGGTGATTTTCACGTCCAAAACCCGGCCCCGAAGCCCTGTACCGGGGGCTTTTACAAGCAGATAAGTGTCGCTGTGGCCCAAAGAAAAGCCCCCCTCCTCCGTCTCAAAAAGCACGGGCAGCGTCAGGCCAAGGCTCTGCTCCAGAAAGTCCCCATGCATCTGCCGGGCGATTTTCTGGGCCTGGTGGGCCCGCTCCGCCTTCACTGCGTTTTCTGTCTGCCCGGGCATTTTATCCGCCGGGGTACCGGGACGGCGGGAATAGGGGAAAATGTGCATATCCGAAAAGGCGCAGCGGCGGATAAAGGCCAGGGTCTCAGCCTGGTCGGCCTCCGTCTCTCCGGGAAAGCCCGTTATCAGATCGCAGGTTATGGCGCAGCCGGGGAAATATGCCCGCAGCAGCTCCACGGCCTGATAAAAGCGGGCCGTATCGTATTTGCGGTTCATATTTTTCAGTGTTCGGTCGCAGCCGGACTGGAGAGAGAGGTGGAAATGGCGGCAGAGCTTCCCCGCGGCCGCCAGGCGGCGGCAGAAGTCCTCGGTTATAACAGTGGGTTCCAGAGAACCCAGCCGTATCCTCATATCCCCCGCCGCGGCGGCAACGGCCTCTATCACATCCGCAAGGCCCGGCTTTCCCGGCAGGTCGAGGCCGTAGGAGGCCACTTCAATTCCGGTGAGGACGAGCTCCCGGTATCCCTCGGCGGCAATCCGCTCCGTCTCCCGGGCAGCATCCTCCAGAGGGAGGCTCCGCAGGCGGCCCCTGGTGTAGGGTATAATGCAGTAGCTGCAGAAATTCACGCAGCCGTCCTGAATCTTGAGCATGGCCCTTGTGCGGCCGGATACCGCTCCGGCCGGAAGTCTTTCAAAGTCCCGGCGCCGGAACGGCTCGTCTATCTCCCGGCAGTGTTCCCCTGTCTCTGCGGCTTTTTCAACGGCCTCTATAAAGCCCGCCCTGTCCGCAGCACCGAAGATGACCGCCGCGCCGATCTCCTCGGCCTCCGCGGGGCTGAGCTGGGAATAGCAGCCGCAGACGGCCACCACAGCCCCGGGGTTCTCGTCCCGGAGCCGGCGGATGGTCTGGCGGGATTTGCGGCCGCTCTCGGCGGTGACGGCGCAGGTGTTGACAATGACCGCGTCGGCCTGCTCTCCGGGGGCGGCGCTCTCATGGCCACGTGCGCGGAGCATGGTTTCCATGGCCTGCGTCTCATACTGGTTGACCTTGCAGCCAAGAGTGGATATAATGTATTTCATGGTTTTCTCCCAAGCTTTTTATCATTTATGGAGTGCGATCTATGGAACATTATCTTGATAATTCCGCCACAACGAAAGTCTGCCCCGAGGCGGCCCGGGCCGCCATGCAGGCCATGACGGAGATATACGGCAATCCCAGCTCCACCCATACGCTGGGGCGGCAGGCGAAAAAACTACTGGACGCGTCCCGGGCCCAGGTGGCCGCAGCGCTGGGATGCGCCCCTTCGGAACTGGTCTTTACCTCCTGCGGCTCCGAGAGCGACAACTGGGCCGTCTTCAACGGCGCCGAGGCCATGAAGCGCCGGGGCGGGCATATTATTAGCTCCCTCGTAGAGCACGACGCGGTGCGCAAAGCGCTGGATGTGCTTGAAAGCCGGGGCTTTGAGGTGACGCGGCTTTCGCCCGACGGCACGGGGGCCATCCCCGTTCAGGCCGTGGCAAACGCGCTCCGCCCTGATACTATACTCGTTTCCCTCATGCTGGTCAATAACGAAACCGGCGGCGTGACAGACATTTCCGCTATTTCCAAATTAATGAAAAGATCCGGCTCCCAGGCCTTGCTGCACACGGACGCGGTACAGGCCTTTATGAAGCTGCCCTTTTCTGCCAAAAGCCTTGGCGCGGATATGATAAGCCTCAGCGGGCATAAAATTCACGCCCCGAAGGGCGTGGGCGCGCTGTACATAAAAAACGGACTTAAGCTCCGGCCCTTCATTATGGGCGGCGGGCAGGAAAGCGGCCGCCGGGCGGGAACGGAGGCCATGCCCCAGATCGCCGCTTTCGGCGCCGCCTGCCAGGCCGCGGGGAACGTCCTCGAACATGGGGCGCGCATGGCGGCGCTGAAAGCCCATGCCATCGAGCGGCTGAGCCGGGAAATACCGGAGTTCCGGTACATCCACAGCCCCGCCCCCCATATTCTCAGCCTCTCCCTGCCCGGCTGGCGCAGCGAGGTGCTGATGAACTTCATGGAGGCACGGGAGATTTACGTGTCAAAAAGCTCCGCCTGCAAAAAAGGCGGGCGGAGCCATGTGCTGGAAGCCATTGGTCTGGACGCGAAAACCATAGACGGGGCCATCAGAGTGGGCCTGAGCCGCTTTACCGGCAGCGAAGATATCGACGCGCTCTGCCGTGCGCTCAAAGACGCCCATGATACCCTGGCCCATTCCTGAAGCCTCAGCTTTCCGCCTCCCCGTCCTCCGGGGGGGCTTTTTTTACAGCCTGCCGGGTAACGGGATCAATATGGTCAAGCTCTGAATATTCCTCCACACGCCAGGGCAGGTCGTTCTCCTTGAGGCGGCGCTCTATGCGGCTATTTATGGCGGTGTAGATTACCACAAAAACCGGCACGCCCAGAAGCATCCCCCAGAAGCCGAAAAGCCCCGCCCCCAGGATGATGGAGAACATGACCCAGAAACCGTTTATCCCGATGGAGCTGCCCAGAATCTTGGGGCCGATGATGTTCCCGTCCACCTGCTGGAGAATGATGATAAAGACAATAAAGATGAGGCATTTGAGGGGCGAGACCATGAGAATGATGATGGCGCTGGGCACAGCCCCGATAAAAGGCCCGAAAAAGGGGATCACATTGGTAACGCCCACGATCACGCTGACCAGCAGCGCGTAGGGCATCTTCAAAATGGCGCAGACAATGTAACAGATGAGGCCGATGATGGCCGAGTCAAGCAGCTTTCCGTTTATGAAGCCCATGAAGGTCCTGTCCGTAAAGGCCAAGCCCTCCCGGATCTTTTCCGCCGTCTCCACGGGGAAAAGGCTGTACAGCATACGCTTGGCGCTGGCGGTAAAGCCCTCCAGATTGCTCAGAATATAGACGGAGACAATAATGCCGATGACAAGATTATATACCCCCATCAACACATAGTAGACTCCCGTGGTGACATTTGTCACCAGGCTTCCCAGTTCCGGAAGAACCGTGCCCTGGATCCAGTCCATCAGGTTCGTGTTCACAGTGCCCAGCAGCTGGCTGGCGTACCGCTCTATCTCCGGGTAGTCCTCCAGCATTTTGGTGACCCAGTTTGTGACATTCGCTATATAGGTGTTGCTGTTTACAACAATGGTCTCCAGGCTGCTGTAAAGCTGGGGCAGGATAAGGTAAACCAGCGCCGCCATCAGAGCCAGCATGATGATCTCGGACACCAGCACCGAGAGATTCCTGGCAAAACGCTCCCCATTGCTTTTTTTGCTTTTTTGATAAAGCCTCCTGCCCAGAGGCAGAAACGCGCCCCGCTCCAGCGCCCTCATAAGAGGGGCCAGCAGATAGCATATAACAAGCCCCCAGATAAAGGGGCTGAGAATCTTTACAAGGGTCTTTACCGCCGTGCCCAGAGCGGAAATATAGTTCAGGGCCATAAAAAACAAAATTGCGCAGGCAATGACACAAAAGCCCGTTATTCCCCAATATAGGTATTTTTTATCCCACCTGAAACGCTTTTTCATACGCCGCCCCTTCCCCAAGGCCGCACCGGCCTTTTTAACATATCTATTCTACTATCGGCGCCTAAACCCGTCAACAGCAAAAATGTTAAATTTTGATTTAGATTTGTCAGCGGCCTTTTTCCCGGGTGTAATTGCATTATGTAAACCAATTTGCGTATATTTTTCCCGATATTCATAACACGCCTGTTGAAAACTCTGTTGGAAATGTTGACAAGTCCTTGTATTGCCGTAAAAATCCTGTTTCCCGTTAATTGGATATGCATTTGTCCTTTGTCGAAATATGCATAATTTTGTAAACCTCTCTCCGGCGGGATATGCCAGCATAGGGACCGGGGCGGAGGCATAAGCTTTCCTAAGGACAAATCAGCCCCAAAACAGGAGGACGCCATGAAACGCACGCTTTGCTTTATTATGATTTTTTCTTTTCTGCTTATCACAAGTGCCCGGGCGGAGCCGCTGCGGGACGGGGACATAGAGATAAAGGCCCCTTCCGCCCTGCTGATGGAAAAGAGCACGGGAGAGGTGCTCTATGAGAAAAATGCCGACGAACGGAGGCTCCCGGCCAGCGTCACCAAGGTTATGACCATGCTGCTCATTGTGGAGGATCTGGAGGCGGGCCGGATAAAGCCGGAAGATACGGTTACCGCCAGCGCCAGAGCCGCCTCTTTCGGCGGAAGCTGCGTCTATCTGGAGGCCGGGGAAAAAATGAGCGTGCACGAGATGCTCAAATGCATCGCCGTGGTTTCCGCCAACGACTGCGCCGTGGCCATGGCGGAGTTTCTGAGCGGCTCGGAAAAGCTTTTTGTGGACAGGATGAACCGGAGGGCGGATGAGCTGGGCCTTGAGAACACCCATTTCACCAACTGCACCGGCCTCTTTGACGACGCGGAGCACTATACCAGCGCCCGCGACCTGGCCATTATGTCCCGGGAGCTTATAAAACACGATTTTATTAAAGACTATACCACGATCTGGATGGACAGCATCCGCAACGGTGAATTCGGGCTGAGCAACACCAACAGGCTTGTCAAGTGGTATGAGGGCTGCACCGGGCTCAAGACCGGCTTCACCTCCGCGGCCATGTACTGCCTCGCAGCCACGGCGGAGCGGGATGGCGTGGAGTACATTGCAGCGATCATGGGCGGAGAAAGCATAGACTCCCGCAACGCCGACGCAATGAGCCTTCTGGATTATGCCTTTGCCAGCTTCTCCCTCTGCTCTCTGCGCCCGCCGGAGCCTCTGCCCAGGCTGCCCGTGGACACAGGCGCGGCCGCCTCCCTCTCCCTCTGCTACGGCGGGCAGGAATATGCCCTTGTATCCAAAAACAGCGGCGAGGCCCAATACAGCCTGAGCCTGCCGGAGCGGGTCTCCGCGCCGGTAAAGGCTGGCGATGAGCTGGGGTGCCTTAAAGTCAGCATTGGGGAGGAGCTGATTGCCCAGGTGCCGGTGCTGGCGGCGGAGGATGTGCCCCGGCTGGGCTTCTGGGGAATTCTGGGAAGGCTTGCCGGAAGCCTGCTGGGGATATAGGGCAGCGGCCTTTTTCTTCTGTTGAAATTACTGGAAAATGGTATATAATGTGCCTGTAAGCATTTATATTTTACAGGAGGCATTATGGTTAAAGTCGATTTATCCGGCGCTGCCGAGTTTTTCACCAGCGCCGGCCCCGATTACGCTCTGGCGGAAATGGCCCACAGAACTCTCAGCCAGAAAAGCGGTCTGGGCGCGGAGTTCACCGGCTGGCTGGAGCTGCCCCAGCGGATTCTCGACGGAGAGCTTGATGAAATAATCAGCGCCGCCGAAAAGATCCGCTCCCGCTCCAGTGCGCTGGTGGTGGTGGGCATAGGCGGCTCTTATCTGGGAGCCCGAGGCGCCATCGAGCTTCTCAAGCCCATCCCCGGCCCCGGCGATCCGCGCATATTCTTTGTGGGCAACGTTCTCTCCGCCGACGCGCTCTGCGACACGCTGGATCTTCTGGGCGACGTGGATTTTGACGTGAACATCATCTCCAAATCCGGCACCACGCTGGAGCCTGCGGTTTCCTTCCGCATTTTCCGGGAGCTTCTGGAGAAGAAATACGGCACCAAGGCCGACGAGCACATTTTCGCCACCACGGACGCCCACAGGGGCGTGCTGAAATCTCTGGCCGATGAGCATGGCTGGGAGACCTTTGTGGTGCCCGATGATGTGGGCGGCCGCTTCAGCGTGCTGTCCGCCGTGGGCCTGCTGCCCATGGCCGTGGCCGGGATAGACGTGCGCCGGGTCATAGAAGCTGCCATATCGGAGTTCAAGGCCCTTGACCTGCGTTCCCCTGAAAACCCCGCCTGGAAATATGCCGCCGCCCGCCAGCATCTCTACGGCAAGGGCTATGAAATAGAAATTCTGGCCTGCTACGAGCCCAGCTTCCGCTTTATGGCCGAGTGGTGGAAACAGCTCTACGGCGAGAGCGAGGGCAAGGACGGCAAGGGTATCTTCCCCGCCTCTGTGGAGTTCACCGCCGACCTGCACTCCATGGGCCAGTACATCCAGTCCGGCCCCAGAACACTGATGGAGTCCGTCGTCCGCTTTGCCCACAGCCGCCGCACCTATCCCTTCCCCTTTGAGGCAGACGATACCGACGGGCTCAACTATATCGCCGGACGGGACATCGCCGAGGTCTGCCATGTGGCGGCGGACGCGGTGAAGGAGGCCCATATCTCCGGCGGCGTACCAAACATTGTCATTGAGGCTCCCATGAGGAACGAGGAGGGCTTCGCTTCCCTGGTCTGTTTCTTCGAGATGGCCTGCGCCATCTCCGGGTACATGTCCGGCGTGAATCCCTTCGACCAGCCCGGCGTGGAGGCCTATAAGAAAAACATGTTCCGCATGCTGGGCAAGCCCGGTGCGGTGTGACAGGTTCCGAAAAAAATATTTTCTCCGCCCTCCGGTTTCCCGGAGGGCGTTTTTCTGTTTACCAAGATTTTACTGTCCGGGGATATCGGGTTTTACAGCCGGGATCTTATAATTCTGCCGTACCTGAGAATCATTTTTTTGGAGGAAAGACATGAAAAAAATCCTTGCGGCCGTCCTTGCGGCGGTCATGTGCATCGCACTGTTTGCCGCCTGCGGCACGGCTCCCGCCGCAGCGGAGACCCCTGCCGCGGAAACGCCCGCCCCAGAGACCGCGGCGGCTGAAATCCCCGGCGCTCCCAAATATGTGTTTCTGTTCATCGGCGATGGTATGAGTTATCCTCAGATCCAGTCCGCCTCCGACTATCTGGGCGCGCTGACCGATGAGGACTATTTTGCCGCTGAACCCAGCCTGGACGACAACGGCGGCGCCATTCTGGACGGGCCTGAGTACCTGAACTTTATGAACTTTGAAGCCGCCGGCTCCGCCGTCACCTACGACTCCAACAGCTTTGCCCCCGACTCCGCCTCCACCGCCACCTCCATCGCCACCGGTCACAAGACCTATTCCGGCACCATCAACATGAGCGAGGACTTCACCACCGCCTACGAGACCATCACCGAAAAGGTGCACGAGCAGCTTGGCATGAAGGTGGGCATTATCTCCTCCGTCAACATCAACCACGCTACGCCCGCCGCCTTCTACGCCCATCAGGCCAGCCGCTCCAGCTACTATGAGATCGGCCTTGAGCTGATCGAGTCCGGCTTTGAGTACTTCGCCGGCGGCGGCCTTCTCAAGCCCACCGGTTCCGATAAGGACAAGGAAAGCCTATACGATCTGGCCGCCAAGGCGGGCTACACCCTTGTCCAGACTCAGAGCGAGGCGGAGAAGCTCAGCGAGGGTCCCGTCATTATCATCGACGAGAACCTGGCTGACTCCAGCGCCATGGCCTACGAGCTTGACCGGGACGAGAGCATGTGGTCCCTGGCAGACTATGTGGAAAAGGGCATAGAGGTTCTGGATAACGACAAAGGCTTCTTCATGATGTGCGAGGGCGGCAAGATAGACTGGGCCTGCCACGCCAATGATGCCGCTTCCACCGTGCAGGACACCCTGGCCCTGGCCGACGCCGTGCAGGTGGCCGTGGACTTCGCCTCCCAGCATCCCGATGAGACCCTCATTCTTGTCACCGGCGACCATGAGACTGGCGGCCTGACCATCGGCTTTGCCGGCACTGATTACGACACCTACCTGAGCCTCCTTGAGAGCCAGCGCATCTCCTACGCCAAGTTTGACAGTGACTATGTCTCCGCATACAAGGAAAACGCCGCCTCCTTTGAGACTGTCCTGGCCGACATTGAAACGCTCTTCGGCCTGAAGGCGCAGGGAGGGGAGGATGACAGGCTGGTTCTCACCGACTATGAGCTGAGCCGGCTGAAGGCCGCCTACGAAAAGACCATGAACGGAACGGCCGCCAGCCAGTACGAGCAGGAGGAATATGTGCTCTACGGCAGCTATGAGCCCCTCACCGTCACCATCACCCATATTCTAAACAATAAAGCCGGCGTGTCCTTTACCTCCTACAGCCACACGGGTCTGCCTGTGGCCGTGCTGGCCCAGGGCGTGAACGCGGAGGTTTTCAACGGCTACTATGACAACACCGCCATCTACGACAAGCTTGCCACCATGCTCCGGGTCGCCTGAGAGGCGCCCTCATCCCCACGGCTTCCCCGGTATTAACCTGCCGGGGAAGCCGTTTCATTCAAATTAGAACGAGGTTATATCCATGGCCGCATTTTTCAAGAAAATCAACTGGAAATATTACGCCCCCCTATTTGTCTGCGCGGCGGCGGTGTTTTTCCTGCTGCTCCTGCCCACAGGCTATGAGGGGGCGCTGCAATACAGGGACGCGGAGCGATGCATCGCCAGGGTCCTCTCCGCCGATAACCAGAGCATCGTAGACACGGGTCTTGTCCGCTCGGGAGAGCAGCAGTGCTCCCTTGAAATTCTCTCCGGCCGCTTCAAAGGGCGTACCGTTACCGGCGTAAACCTTTTGACCGGTTCGCTGGAGCAGGATAAGCTTTTTGAACCGGGGGACAAGGCTATGGTGGTCATAAGCCATTCGGAGGACGAAATTCTCCGGGTCTCCATGACGGATCTGTACCGCATCGACTGGGAGCTTGTGATGGGCGGGCTTTTCATCCTGCTCCTGCTGCTTTTTGCGGGCAGGACAGGGCTTCGGGCGGTGCTGTCCTTCGCGCTGACGGTGCTATGCCTCTGGAAAGTGCTGGTGCCCGCCTATCTCAGCGGCGCGAACCCTATCTGGGCGGGACTTTTGGTGACGCTGGGGCTGACCGTGCTGATAATCGCCCTGGTCTACGGTTTTGACCGGCGCTGCATGGCCGCCGTGGCCGGCTCCTTTCTGGGCATTCTGGTCACCTGCCTTCTGGGTATGTTTTTTACCGGCGCTTTCCGCATCCACGGCGCGGTCATGGCTTACTCCGAGAGCCTGCTCTACGCCGGCTATCAGCATCTTAATCTCACCAGCATTTTCATGGCTTCCATCTTCATCGGCGCCTCCGGGGCAGTAATGGATCTGAGCGTGGATATCTGCTCGGCCGTGTACGAGGTGGTGCGCAAGCGGCCGGACCTGAGCTGGCGGGAGGCGGCCCGCTCGGGCATGAACGTGGGCCGCAGCGCCATGGGCACGATGACCACCACGCTGCTCTTTGCCTATTCCGGAGGCTATGTGGCCCTGCTGATGGTATTCATGGCCCAGGGCACGCCCCTTGACAGCATCCTGAACTACAAATATGTGGCCGCCGAGCTTATTCACACGATGATCGGCTCTCTGGGCCTTGTGACCGTGGCCCCCTTCACCGCCCTCTGCGCGGGACTGCTGCTGACCGGGGGAGACCAGAGCGGGAAAACTGTCTCTCCGCAGGGATGATCCAGGCACACAGCCCCCCTCGGCGTTCCTGACCCTGTTTTTCCCGCGAAAATGCGCTCTTGCGGGCACAGGGCCGGGAAAACTCCGGCTGTACATACGACGCGGCGCGGTTCTGTATGCCGGCAGCATGCAGAACCGCGCCGCGTTCTCTGCGGGTCTATCTTATTTTATATTCCGCGGGGTTTACATCTTTAAAGGCTATGCGTGTATATTCCTCTGGCTTCGGGACAGGGCAGGTACAGTCAAAGCCCATTTTTGCAGCCAGGTTGTTTTTTACAAGCGGGTTGAGCTCATGCCCAAAGGCACCCCTGACGATGATAATGTCTTTGGCCGGGTCACAGCGCGTAACCATTGCAAACTCAATATCCTCGGGCTTGTAAATATCTATATCGCTGTTGACCGCAGTGACCATCTGCAAATCTGGGAAAGCGGCAAAGGCCGCAATAATGGCCAGCTTTGCCATGCCCTCGTTTGGCGGGTCCAACTGCAGAACCACATGGTAATGGTTTCCGCCATGGGTCATATAGACATTTTTAAGGCCCTTGACCTGCTTGCCGATCGTCTGGAGGAGATTTGCCTCCACACCCAGTCCCTGGCCGTTCATTATCTCTTTTCCAGGGTGCAGCATACTAAGCACAGGCTCGCTCTGCATCGTAATCGCTTTCACATTAACGACCCATCTGTCCTCCCGCTGCGCGTAATATCCGCTGACTTCGCCGAAAGGTCCCTCCGGCTCCCGGACATAGGGGAGGATTTCCCCTTCCATTATTACCTGCGCGTCTGCTATGCCCTCCGGAGCGACTGTAAGGCTGCGGCACAGCCTGGCCGGCTCGCCCAAAAGGAAAGAAGCCACAGCGAGTTCATCCACATCAAGGGGTGCAGCGGAGCTGGGAGTCGTGGCGGCGACAAAATACGCCGGGTGCAGTCCGTTGTTGATTGTTACTTCCAGCGGCTCGCCTCTGGCCTCCGCCCGCTCATAGTAATCTCTGAGGTGGCGGCCCATGTCCATCAGGATTCCCATTCTGTTTTCTCCGGTAACCATGAGACGATGGATAGAGGTATTACGCACACCTGTATCCGGGTCTTTGGCGATGATAACGCAGTTTGAGAAATAGGGTCCGCCGTCTTTCAGCGCGTGGGTCGGCACGGGAAGCTTCGTCAGATCAGGCCGGGACATGACCACTGTCTGAGCCGGAGCGTTATCCACAAGCACAGGTGCGACGGGCTGTTCCCGGAGTGAGGCAACCGCGCTGGAAAACAGGGCGGAGATCTTTTCTGCCGGGGTATCAAAAACAGCAGCAATATTCTCTCTGTTCCACCACATTCCGCTGGTTACCGGTATGTCATATCCTTTTACTTTTTCAAACAGCAGCGCTTTGCCGCCTTCGAGCTTTGCGCACAGGCCGGAGAGCTCATGTACCGCGTCCACCTCTGTTTTCACATATGAAAGGCGGCCGGCGGCTTCCATTTTTTTTAAGCAGTCTTTTAAATCCATCGTCGTCTCCTTATAAGAGTTTTCCTGCGCTCATTTTCCCTCCCAGGCCCGGTAGCCCGGGAGCATAATACCAAACTGCAGCAGCGCTTTGCCCAAAAGGCAGTCTATCTGCTCCTCAATTGTCCGTCCGCCGCTATAAAAGGTCAAAACGGAGGGTAGTATCACGCCTCCCGCTTCGGCCACCCGCTCCATATTTCGCAGGTGAATCAGGCTTAGAGGCGCTTCCCGTGGAATCAGAACCAATCTGCGGCGCTCTTTAAGGCACACATCCGCCGCGCGCGCCAAAAGTGTGCCGGAATATCCGTTGGATATTGCCGCCAGGCTTTTCATGCTGCACGGGGCGACAATCATCCCGTCTGTGGGGAAGGAACCGCTGGATATGGCGGCCGCCATATTTTCCGGCTCGTAGCTTCTGTCCGCCAGAGCCAGAATTTTTTCACGCTCTGTCCCCAACTCCATCCGGAGATTTACATCCGAATTCCGGCTCACCACCAGATGTGTCTCAAGGTCAGAAATTTCTCGGAGCCGTTCAAGCAGGCGGACGCCTATGCTTACACCGTCTGCCGCGCTGATGCCGACGATTATTCTCTTCATTCGCCGAAAGACAGGCCCATTTTCCCGGGTCTGAAAAGTCTCTCGTCCATAAGCTTCAGCTCCGGGGATATCTCCGGCCGGAAGCCCATCAGGCGCAGCACATCTTTCTCCATATCGATGCCAGGGGCGATCTCGGTGAGAATAAGTTTTCTGTCTCTGAGTTCAAACACGGCGCGCTCGGTTATAAACAGAACAGTCTGGTTTGTCTCCTGCGCGAACTGTGAGGAGAAAGAAATATGATCGCAGGCTTTGATAAACTTTCCGGCCTTGCCGTCATTGCGAATAACAAGCTTTCCGCCCTCCACCGCAATGTCGCATTTTCCAGCGGTAAAGGCAAAGGCAAAACAGACTTTGGGGGTATTCTGGGAGATGTTTACAAAGCCGCCGGGACCCACGCAGCGGCCGGAGAATTTAGAAACATTCACATTGCCGGCCATGTCTATCTCTGCGCAGCCGAGCACAGTCATGTTGAGTCCGCCGCCGTCATAAACGGTAAATGCATCTGCAGATCTGGATATGGAATCCGGGTTCACCGCGGCGCCGAACAGAGGGCCGTCCAGAGGTACGCCGCCGTACACGCCGGTTTCCAGAGAAAGCGTCACATCCCGGCTTAGCCCCTCCTCGTTTGCAACATTTGCAACACTGGCGGGTATGCCGATGCCCAAATTGACAAGGTCTCCCTTTTTAAGTTCCATAGCGGCGCGTCTGGCAATTACCTTCTTATAAGAGAAAGGCAGGGGCTTGACGCTGTCCGCCATTGCGCGCAGGTCCCCGGTCATTTCGGGATGATATGCCAAAGCTATATTGTTTTCACCCTGGGCTTTTACGATATAGTCCACGCTGAACTTTGGTATCAGCACATGCCTGGGGTCGAGAGAGCACGGTTCAAGAATGTCCTTGACCTCCACGATGACGGTACCGCCATTGTTATGCACGGCCAGCGCCAGCTCCAGAAGGTCACCGTGTACAGGCTCATCCTGCAGGGAGATATTCCCGTCTGCATCGGCGTAGCTCGCGTGCAGAATGCACACATCTATGGGAAAGGCCTTATAAAACAAATAGTCCCGTCCGTCCAGCCGGACAAGCTCAACAATTTCCCTGTCCTGAGCCTTGGCCAGATCGTTCATTTTACAACCGTCCTGGCGGGGATCGGCATACGTATTGAGTCCTACATGGGTAAGTATGCCGGGGCGCTTGCCGCCGATAGCCGCCATGAGCTGCCCATACACGCCGAGAGGCATGGAAAAAGCGGCTATTTTATTCTCGCTGCAGGCGCGGCCAATGGCAGGGGACATACGAAGATGAGAGGCTATCAGGGTACTGATGATTCCCTCGTCCCTGATTTTTGAAAGGCCACAGCCGTCCTCAACAAAGTCCCCGGGCGCAACGCCGGAGACAATGGTAAGATCCCGGGGGCTGTTTTCCTCTCTGAATTTTTCTCTTATCGCCTCGAGTATACTGTCGGGTGAGGCGAAAGCGCCAAAGCCGCTTACGCCTACCGTCATTCCGTCACGCAGAAGACCAGCCGCCTGCCGGGCAGAAATAATCTTTGTCATTGATGTTTCTCCTCATTAAAAAAATCGGAAAACAGGAGCAGCGCAGAATGCCAGCCGGGCATCCTGCGCTTTTCCTTCAGTTCAGTTCCAGCTCGGAGAGCTTGAGCAGAGTTTGATAGCGTGTCCTGGCCTCGGCAATGATTTTTTCGGTGGTCTCATCATCAAGGCGCGAAAAGCGCTTCTGGCTGTGCAGATATTCCGGAATGGCGTCAAAATCGGCGGGCTTGCGATTAATGGTTATTTTTCCATTCTCCCTCTCCCAAAGCAGCCACATGCCGCTGCGGATGGCTTTCTTGGCAATGGCGATGGTCTGGTCTGTGGGGTATTTCCAACCGGAAGGGCAGGGACTCATAACATGGATAAAACAGGGTCCGTCCTTTTCGGCGGCCTTTGCCACCTTGCGCTTAAAGTCCCTGATATCGCCCACGGAGGCGGTTGCCTGATAGGCCAGAGGCGTGTGCAAAAGCATGAAATCTATGTTCTTGCTTACTTCCTTCTTTCCGGTCGGCGTGGTTTTGGTAGTGGCGCCAATCGTAGTCGCGCTGGAGCGCTGGCCGCCGGTATTCATATAGGCTTCGTTGTTGCAGCAAATATATATTGCTTTGTGGCCGCGCTCTATGGCGCCGGACAGCGCCTGAAAGCCGATGTCAAATGTGCCGCCGTCACCGGCATACCCCATGACCTTGACATCGTTCTTTCCCTGAATTTTCAGGGCCTCGGACACGCCGGAGGCAAAAGCCGGCAGACTCATCAGCACAGTCTGTACGCAGGGAATACCCCAGCCGGTTTCATCACCGTTTCCTGTAATGATGGCCGAGCAGCTTGGAGGCGTCATTGTAATGGTCTTGGGGCCGAGAACCTCCAGCGCAGCGCGGGCAATCAGCTCCATGGCGCATCCCTGGCAGGTAGTCATACCCTTGCTTACAAGATCGAGTTCAGGCATTATACACCACCTTCTCTTCCTTTAAATCTATCCAAATAGGCGCCTGGCATGTCTCGCCCCGCGCGCCCAGTTCCTCGGCTTTGGCAATAACGTCTTCAATGGTCTGCTCCCATATATCACGCCCGCCGAGCCCCGCCACGAAGCTGTACGCGTTAGCGCCTATACGGCCGTAATTCATGGCGGCCAGTACCTCCTCATAGAGAGGGCCAAAGGAGCCCATTGCGGAAACGCGGTCAATAACTGCCACATTCCTCACCCCGCGCAGCACCCCGGAAAGCTCCCTGGAGGGGAAAGGTCTGAACGCTACTATGCGGCATACACCGACTTTCTTCCCGGAGGCGCGCAGTTGTTTGACAACATGCTTGGCCGTACCGGACATGGAGCCCATGCAAACCACAACCGTCTCAGCGTCTTCCACATCGTCACATATTATCCGGCTGTAACGGCGCCCAAACACATTTCCGAACTCTTCAAAGCGTTCATCCAGAACTCCTGAGGCAGCGCGCATGCCCAGATCCTGGGAGCGCTTGATCTCGGTGAAGATGCCGGGGGAGGTAAGATTGTTCATTGCGTAAGGCATATCCGTATCAAGATGGGCGTTTACAACTTTGAAGTCCCCAATAAATTTTTCCGCTTCTTCCTCGCTGGGCACATCGACCCTCTCGGTCAGGTGTGAGCAGTAGAACCCGTCAATGTCCACCATTGTGGGGGTCAGCACCCGCTCATCTTCGCTCACTCTGTAAGCGATCATGGTGAAATCCAGCGCCTCCTGGGGGCTTTTGGCAAACAGCTGTATCCAGCCCTGGTCACGCTGAGTCATAATATCGGAGTGATCACACCAGAGGGCCATTGGGCCGGGGATTGCACGGCTGACAACCGCCATAACCGCCGGCAGGCGGGAGGCGGAACAGGTTCCCGTAAGTTCATGCATAAGAGCAAGGCCATGGGAGGCGCTGGCGGTGAAGGTGCGAACGCCGGTGGAAGCCGCGCCGATTATTGCGCTGAGAGCGGAGTGCTCAGATTCAGCGGTGATATATGTTGCTTCATACTCTTTCTTATCAATAAGCGAGGCTATGGTTTCCACGATAGGCGTCTGTGGGGTAATGGGATACGCGGCCACAAGCTGGACCTTGGAGCGCATTACACCATGAGCAATCGCAGCATTGCCGTCTAATGCCTTAATAACACCCATATCAGTCACCCTCCTTATTGCATTCCGATTCAAGAACAAAGTCTATGGCCTTTTTCGGGCACTCCGTGGTGCAGATGCCGCAGCCTTTACAATATGTATAGTCAATTACCATTTTCCCCTCGGTTTTTTCTATTACACCGCAGGGGCAGTACTCTGCGCAGATTCCGCATTTTACGCAGTCGCCATGGCGGATCACCGGCCGGCGGTATCTCCAAGTGCCGGTAGGTACGTCGGAAACCTTGACTGAAACAGGCCCGATGAGCTTCGGCATAGCCTCAAGTTTCTTCAAACGCTGCTGCACAAGTTTTTGCATTCATTTCACCAGCCTTTCCGGGGATCTTCAGTTTAATTGCCTCAAGCAGGCTCTCCAGGGACACGCAGCCCGTGGCCTTTGCCAGGGCGCCCAGCATCGCCACATTGGGCGGAACCTCGCCCAGCATTTCATGGGTCAGCTTGTCGGCATCCAAATAGAACACCTTTTCAAACACGTCCTCATACACCGGGTCGGGAGAATTGACCACAAGGGTGGAGTGAGGCCGGACGCCTTCTCTTATGTCTATGCCGATCTCGGCCAGGCTGGTGTCAAAACATATGACGCAGTTGGGGCGGTAAACATAGCTCTTTACTTCAATCGGCTCCTCCGATATCCTTCCGTAGGTATATATCGGCGCGCCCTTGCGTTCCTGGCCGTATGACGGAATGGCCTGAGCGTATTTTCCCTCAATAATGGCGGCGCTGGTCAGAATCTTTGCCGCCGTTACGGCGCCCTGACCGCCGCGGGAATAGAATCTGAATTCCCACATAACAGGTGTTTTCCTCCTTTTGGAAATCGTTTTCCGGCGCTTATTCCGAGTAGCGCGCCAGATAAGCGGTTGTTTTATACTGGTGTAAAAGCAGCTCCGAGTGAATGCCTTTTACACCATCTATCGGAAAAATGTTTTCCTCAAGATATTTTGCGACCTTGTCCGCGCTGTCTATATAGGCATGGACATGCAGGCCTGTGGAGCCCGTGTGCTGGGATACTATGGCAATCTCCTCAAGCTTGAGCAGCTCATGAGCCACATATTCAAGCTTGCTTGGTTCAACTTCAATATCCATATATAAACTGGCAAATTTCTCGTAGGCCTTTGCGTCAATTATCGCGGTAAAGCCCCGGATAATTCCGCTTTCCTTCATGCTGTTTACCCGTTCGCGCACAGCAGCTCTGGAAAGGCTGACCTTCTCGGCCAAATCCGAATAGGATATTCTCCCATCGCTTTGCAGGATTTCCAGTATTTTGTAATCAGTATTATCGAGTTTCGCCATCACTGCAGCTCCTTTTGCTTCTCCCCCGGACAGACATAGCTGCCCGGGAGAAACAAATTTGATTAAGGTTTTATCCCAGAATGCCGGTGGTAGCCATGAGGGCAGTCCAAAGGGATGCAATTATAATATACCCCAGAGTAATGATAATGCCGGACCCCATCATATCCTTTATCTTCCAGTAGCCGCCGGAATAGGTTGTGAAGCAGGTTGGGTCGATGGGTACAAGAAGGAGCATGCTTGTGGACATGCAGACAGGGAGGCAGACCACAATCGGATTCATGCCAAGCTCAATTGCAAGCGCACCCACAACAGGCAGGCACAGACCGGCAAGAGAAACACCCTGCGGCATGGGATAGTGCCCCACGGCCATCATCAGGTTTATGACCAGCAGCAGCACCAGAACGCCCATTCCTGCAACCTTGCTCAGGAAGAGGTTTGAAAGAATGCCGCTGAGCCACTGGCCAGTGCCCAGATTCGCGACAACGGTGGCAAGCGCAGTAGCCGCGCCGCAGATAAGGAATGCAGACCAGTCTATCTTGGAACTGGCATCCTTCCAGTCAACCATGTCCATGCCGGGGAGAGACATTACAAATATACCGGTCCAGGCGGTCATGTACATATCGATACCGGTCTTTTTGGGAATGAACCACAGGATGACCATTATCGCAAAAACAATGGTAAACTTAAGCTCGCTGCCCTTGAGAGATCCAATATTCTTTCTGTCTTCTTTCAGGGAATCAAGGCCCTTGACCACATTGATTTCAGGTTTGTAAAGCACGCAGAGAATCAACCATGCGAGAACGGTGCTGGCGATAGCCACAGGGACGCCGACCACGGACCACTGAGCAAAGCTGATCTCAACGTCGCAGATGTTTTTCAGCATAGACATGGTGACTGCGTTCATGCCGCTGCCGGCCGGTGTACCGATGCCGCCAATGGCGGCGCCTACGGGAATCCCCAGCATGACGGCCTTACCGAACTTGGATTTTCCGGGCTCGCAGCCGTTCTGCTCAAGTATGGGCATGCAGAGTCCAAAGAACACAAGTGCCGTGGGAATATCCGCAAGGAACATGGAAACAATGCAAGTGCCCAGCATAATCGCCAGCAGGACAGCTTTTGCCCTGTTTCCGAAAGCAGGCAGAACATACAGGGATATCCGCTTGCCAAGGCCCACCTTGGTAAATATCTGGCCGATAATCATGGCTGCCAGCAGGAAGAAGGGGCCGGTAGAGGCAAAGTTTGCCAGAATGGTGCCCTCTTTTTCAAAGCCTACCCATGCCCCGAAAAACAGGACAAATACAGATGTCACCGCCATAGGCACCGCTTCCGTGAGCCACAGCAGAACCGCTACAAACAGAACCAGGAATCCGTCCCAGCCCATCTGGTCAAGTCCGCTGGGAACAAAATTGCGCAGGATAAAGAAACCGCCGAAGATCAGGATAAGATATATCCATTTTTTGACCTTATCGTTTTTCATTTCCTAAAATCTCTCCTTTTCATATTTATTTTCCGCTTACTGCACAGCCGTATGCCATGCGCCGGGAGCCCCTGTCCTCCCGCTCTGGATAAACTATAACATACAAGGCGAAAGCTTTGTGGATGTGTTTCCTGCTTTTCATCTTCAAAACGGTGGAAACGCATTTATTTCACCACAGGGGCAATAAACGGCAAAAAACTGTCTAGATTAGACAGTTTTTTGAGAGAAATTTTGAGGAAATCTGCCAATATAACGAATCGCCTTTTACTTGCTTTCTCAACAAATTTGCCCGGCGAAGAATTATTGTTTCAGGATTCCGGCTTTTCTTCTTTCCGTTTCGGCATGCTATCACATTGGCACAGTTCTCTTTGAAGGGAGAAGAGCATGCGTTCCGTCTCTGCAACGATCTCCGCAATGTCGTCCTTCGAGACCCCATCATAATGAATGCCGCAGACTACGCACACCGTTGTATGAAGCTGCCGCGCCAGGGCTTTCGAAAAGCGGTCGCCTATCACATCATCTCTGTGCTCCGGCAGCAGCAGCTTTTTAAACTTCATTTCGCCCTTTTCGAACCAACAGGTGCTTATGCAGCCAATATGCGGTCTGCATCCCCCGCGTATTTCCACCAACAGGTCTCCCCCTTGCCATGCGGCGAGTAACTCTATACTGTGTCCCTGAAACTCTGATACAATTTTCATTTTATCCCCTTTTCCGCCGCAGCAGAATCCGCCCAAATAATATCAGGCTCTCCCGCCGTTTTTTATCCGGTTTTTTTCTGAGCAGTTAAAACACCCCATCTATCAGATAGTTTATCATACTGTCTGACAAATGGGGTGTCTTTAAACTGCCGGAACTGTTTTTATATTCTTCTGTCTCTCACCTGAGCGTCGTAATGCTTGTTCAGGAAGGGCCTCACCACATAGTAGATGAGCTTGTTCTCCCCGTTGAACATGTAGAGGGCAAAGGTGGCCACAAAGGTGATGAAGCCTATGAGCAGGGTCTTGCCCAGGATTTTAAAAAGGATTTTAAGGAATTTCTTCACTTTCGATACCGCCTTTCTGTTAGTACGCGCCGGAGTCGTCGAACTCCACGATGGTGGGGTCGAGAGGCTTTTCGTTGAGAACAACGGACATATACTTGTTCACGCAGTTTCTCATATCCTGGCGGGAGACCGTGCGGCAGTCCTCAAGGTCATGCTCTATGAAGATGAAGTGGAAGCCCAGGTCGCGGGCCTGCTCCTCGAGCAGCGCGTGGACGCCCAGCATACCCTTGCAGGCAATATTGTCGTTGCAGAGAACCATGTCGCAGTTAAAGTTCCTGGCCCACTCCCAAATGGCGTTCACATTGTCCCAGCCACCCACGGCGTGGTGGCGCATAACGGCTTTTTCGGAGAAGAGCGCCAGATCCTTTATGGCCTGCTCGGGATCGTCGGTGCTTATCATGTTATGGCCCATGGTGGAGTCCATGTTCAGCACGATGTTAATGCCCCAGCAGTTCTGGGTCCAGGTGGGAAAGTCCGTATAATACACGGCGGAGGGCCCCCACAGGAAAGCCCGGTGGCGGGTCTTGCCATCGAAAGGCTGATACTTCTCTTCATAGGCCTTGCGGATTATCTGGATCACCTTTCTGTCATTCTTGGTGAAGTAGTGCTCCTGGCCGTTGACAGAGGCCCAGGAATAGAGCCGGTACAGGGTCTCGCTGATGCCGGTAAGGGGAGAATAGGGGGTCTTGAAATAGTCCCACTTCTCCAGCTCAATGGTGTTCTGTTCGTTCATCTCTTTGGCGTACTTGAAAAGCTCGTTCCAGTCGTACTTCACGCCGTATTCCTTCTCGATGAAGGCAATGGCGTCCTTCAGGACCTGGGTGGAGTAGGGATGGGCGCCGGGCTCGTTGTGAATCATGGCGAGGGTGGCCGGGAAGTCCGGCAGCTTTATACGACGGCGCTGGAACATGGAAGTGGCCTCGGAGGCGTTGCAGGGCATGTTGGTGGTTATGAAGCCGCGGCCGAAGATGGGGAACGCGTCGTCGATGGCGACGCCCGTCTCGGCGGCACAGCGGGAACAGACGTCCGCCGGGAGGCCGTAGGCCTCCGCTACGTCAATATAATAGGGGTCGAGATGCTGGTCAACGTCGCAGACGATAAATTCGGGCAGGGTCTGCAGCGGTACCGGCACCAAGTCCTTGAAGCCCTTGAGAAACAGGGGGGGCAAAACCTCGTCCATGGGGACGATCTTATCGGACAGCGGGCCGCCGCCCAGACGCTCATCATTTGCCAGGACCAGGGCGATCTTTTTGGTAAGGCTCTGAACGATAGCATGCATATTCATGTGGGCAATGCGGAGCTCATATCCTCGGTAGCCCTCGAACAGGCGGTCAATAAACATGAATGTGCCCAGATAGGAGCCCATCCAACGGTATTCCCAGAAGCCCTTCAAGCAGGCGATCGGCGCAGAGCCCACCATGGCAGCCATGGAGCCCAGATTCTTCAGCCACTGGGTGTAGTCATAAAAGGTGTCCTTCACACCGCGCCATTCGCGCCATTTGGCAACGCCGGTCTTATCATAATAGCGGCTTCTCTGGCCGCCGACGCCGTTCTCGGCCTGCCATTTGGGGTCAAAGCGCTCCAGCTTTTTATCAATGGAAGCGATGAGCTTGTCGGTTATCTTCATTTCACTTGCCTCCCTGAATTTTTTTGATTTCCAGAGACTCAATAAAGGCCTGGAAACGGGTGCGCAGCTGGCCTACGGCGCCCAGGGCGTATTCCTTCTCTATTGTGCAGCAGGGGATGTTCAGCTCGTTGATGAAGATATTGGAGGCCAGGACCTTTTCATAGCTCCAGAACTCGCAGAACTTCATGTTCTCGTAGATCACGCCGTCGGCAGAAAACTCGTCCACCAGACGCTTTACCTCGCTGTGTCGCTGGTCTATCTTCATGCCGTCCATAAAGCGGGCACACTGGTTCCAATGAAGATAATGGCGGCAGATGGCGTCAAACGCCGTCTCGCCGGAGAGGATTTCTATCTGCTCCCGGCTGGGGAAGCTGCCGAAACAGTATCTGTCGGCCACGACCATGGCCCCGCAGCTCTCTATGAGCTTGGTAAACTCCGGATCATCCACCTCGGAGCCCACAAGGGCTACTCGCGCCCGGAAGGGGAATTTTTCCTCCGGCTCCCGGGTCTTCATCTCCTCCAGCGTCTCCTCCAGATAGGGCTTTATCAGATAGTGGGGGCAGACCTGGCTCACAAGCTGGATCACATGGAACTCATAACCGGTGATGGGGGGATTGGGCAACTTGCGGTACTCGCCGATGGCGGTGATAATGCGGCTTATTTCGTTATGGTCATCGATGGCGGCGCGCATGGCAGTCTCGGACACATCCACGCCCATGCGGCGCTCCAGCTCATCCACCACCTTCAGCTTAAGCTGGGCCTTGTAATAGTCCAGATTGGTCTTGTCCCCTTTCATAGGGGGGTCAATCTGGGTGACAAAGAATTTCTCGTTTTTCACGGGGTTAATGAGGAAGAAATGCTCCTCCATGCGCTCCATGGCGGCACAGTTTTCCGCGCCGAAAAGCGCCTCCAGGTAATTATACCCTCCCTCTATGGCGCGCTCAAGGATGGAGCGGACATAGGGGCAGGTGCGGTTGGTCATGTAATAGCTGGCTACGTCCGTGGAAGTGCAGCGGGGCGCGCGGAGCCTGCTGGAAAAGCAGCCGGGGAGGTTCAAAAGCACCTCTGGTATGTAGTAGCAGTTATACCCCAGCGCGTGCTTTCCCTCGTTCACCGCCTTCGAAACAAGCTCGTTCTGAGCGTCCTGAAGCAGATTCTCGAAGTAAATCAGATGCTTTAGGTCTTTCAAGCAGTACACCTCTTTTTGTTAAATTCATATAATAATCCCCCTGAGGGGCTATGCTCTGTTTGTCCATTTGCTAAAATGTTATCACATCCTGGTCCCCCCGTCAAGGCGCTATCTTCCATACAGCGCAAAAAAACCATTACTTTTTTCGCTTCCCTGTCGGCCAGCTTTTTCTGTCCTTACATATTGTTCTGTTTGTCTATTCATTCTTCTCTTTGCTGATTTCCGCCAAAGTTTCCAAATAAGGAAAATTAACCCTCGGTTCATTTTTATTCAAACTACGGTATTGCACCTTGGCAAGAAAAATGGTAAGCTATTATCAAGGACAGATGAATGGATTGTCAATAACACTTAAATATAAACAAAAAGGAGCGTGGTCAACATGGTTAAACTTATCATGGGACTGAAAGGGTCTGGAAAAACGAAGAAACTGGTGGAGCTTGTCCGCGCGGCGGTCAACGAGGGCAGCGGAGATGTGGTGTGCATTGAGAAAGAGCGCAAGCTCACCTATGACATCCCCTATCAGGCCCGCCTTATTGACGCCGGTGCCTATGACGTGGGCAGCTATGAATTCCTTAAAGGAATTATCTGCGGCGTGCACGCAGGCAACTATGACATAACACACTTCTTTATTGACAACTTTTATAAACTGGTGAACGACCCCAGCTCCGAGTCCCTGGTGGCTTTTATAGACTGGCTGGTCAAATTCGCGGAGGACGAGCGCATTGACTTTGTCATCAGCGTCTCCTGCGACCCCGCCGCTGCTCCGGAAAGTGTGAAGCAGTATATAATTTAAATCATATTAAACGCCCCCTCCGAAATTCGGAGGGGGCGTTATGCCGGCCGCGGGGTCAAATATCTGGCGGCTGGGCAATGGGTTCAGATGATCTCCTTGTACATGGCGGGGGCAGCAGCCTTGCTGGCGTTTTCGCTTATCTCCGTGACCTCCACTTTCAGGTTCCGCTGGCCGAAAGCGATTTCTATCACATCCCCCACCTTTACCTGGTAGCTTGCCTTTACCTGCCTGCCGTTGACAGAGACTCTCTCCCCGCCGCAGGCCTCGTTTGCCACCGTCCTGCGCTTTATCAGGCGGGACACCTTAAGATATTTATCAAGCCTCATTTACTAACTCTCCATCTTTTCGAAAATAAAAACAGCTGTGCGCCATACGGCACACAGCTATTTTAACATCAAAGAGCCTTACTTTGCAACGGCGTCCTTGAGGGCCTTGCCGACCTTGAAAGAGGCCACGCGGGAAGCGGGGATCTGGATCTCCTCTTTGGTCTTGGGATTACGGCCCACGCGGGCATTGCGCTCCTTGACCTCAAATGCGCCGAAGCCCACAAGCTGGACCTTGTCGCCGGCTACGAGAGCGTCGGTAATGGCATCAAAAGCTGCGTTTATGGCCTTCTCGCTGTCCTTCTTGGACAGACCGGCCTTTTCCGCCACAGCGGTAACGAGTTCTGCTTTATTCATGTAAATTCCTCCTATAAATTGCGGCGCTATGCCATGTTATGATGAGTCTGCCCGAAAACATGGCATAATACTCACCGGATTTTCGCCCAAACGAAAGGGGCGAAAACGCAACGCTGTAAATCTACCATATTTCGGCGCGTTAATCAAGTATAATTTGCTGAAAACCCGCCTTTTCCGCGATTTTTTCCCTTCAGCTCATGTGCAGCAGCCGCGCCAGCTTTTCTCCGCCGGGGATGAGCTTCATATCGTCTGCGGTAACGGCGCGCGTGTTTATCGCGGCCACCGCGTACACTACAACCGCCGTCAGAATGGCCGCCGCCATGCAGACGAGCATGTGCAGCCTGTCTCCCGTTCCCAGCAGCTTCCCGCAGAGCCCGTATACGGCCCAGGCGGAGGCGCCCATAAGGAGGCTGGACACCAGGGGGGCAGCAAAAATACCGGCCAGATCCGGCTTATGCCTGAGCGCGCCCCGGATAAACACCAGGTTCATAAGCATCATCACCGCATAGCTCACAAGGGTGCCCACGGGCGCGCCGTAAATGTTGACAGGGCGCTGAGCCACCAGGAACCAGTTTATAATTATCTTCACGAGGCCCCCTGTTATCATGGTGAGCATGGTGAGCTTTTCCTTGCCGGAAGCCTGCAGAACAGCGTTTTCCATCAGAACGATGCAGACAAAAATTGAGGCCACACCCATTATGCTCAGCAGCCCCGGCCCGGCGGCGTTGCTGTTGGTATAGAGCACCTTCATGATCGGGAAGGACAGCACCGCCAGGCCCACGCCCATGGGCAGGCTTACGGCGGCAGAGATGCGCATGGAGTCGTCGGAGGTCTTTATTGCCTCCGCCCTGTCCCCTCGGACAATGGCCCCGGATATGGCGGGAACGATCGCGATGGTCAGCGGCGTTATAAAGGCGGCGGGCAGGTTGAAAAGGGTCTGTGCCTTGCCGTAAACGCCATAGAGCACCTTTGCTTCATAATAAGAAAAGCCGGCGGCAGCCTGGAGCCTGTTCATACAGAGCTTGGAGTCAATCGAGTTGAGCAGAGCCATAATGCAGGCGCCGAAAGCGATGGGCACACCGATGGAGATAATGTTTTTCACAATAGTCCAGGCCGAGTCCACCCGCTCGTCGTCCCCGGGCACATCGTCCGCCGCCCGGCCGCCGGTATAGGAGCCGGAGAGGGTATTATAATTTCTGCGCTTGTATACGACCATATACAAGAGCGAGATGACCGAACCGATGGAAACGCCCAGAATGGCCCCGGCGGAGCCCATGGGCTTTCCCAGCCCCGCGTCAAGAATCAGCTTTGCCAGCACCAGCCCGGAGATGACCTTGAACAGCACCTCCAGCACCTCGTCCACCGTGGTGGGCAGCATGTTGCCGTTGCCCTGGCAGTAGCCCCGGTATGCGGATACAAGGCAGACCAGCAGAATCGCCGGAGACATGGCCTTTATGCTCAGCGCCGCGTCGGGGTTTTCCAGGTATTTATCCGCCAGCCACTCCGGATACAGGAACATGATAAGTGCGAAAACCGTGCCCAGCACAAAGAACATCATCCAGGCAACACGAAACAGCTTCTCCTCCTGCTTTGCCCGGCCGTTGGCATCCGCCTCGGCCACAAGGCGGGACAGCGCAACAGGCAGGCCGGCCGTGGCCAGAGTAAAGAAGATAAAATAAATGTTGTAAGCGCTCAGGAACATGGAGTAGCCTTCGTCGCCCAGAATGTTCCCGAGGGGGATTTTGTAAATGAAGCCCAAAAGCTTCATGATTACAACGCCCACTGTCAGAATGGCCGCGCCGTGCATATAATTTTGTCCCTTTGTTTTAGACATAGCGCCCTCCCGCCTTCCGCTTTGACAAGCCTTGATTCCGTTAAATATAACCGCTCCGCGCCGAAAAATCAAGGGAAAAGGCTCAGGCCCCAAGGCCCTGCAGGATATGCCTCGCCACATGGACGCCGCTGGCGGAGGCGTGGGACAGGGAATGGGTAACGCCTGAGCAGTCCCCGATCACATACATGCCGGGGCTCTTTGTCTCCAGATTGCCGTCTATCTCCACCTCCATGTTGTAGAACTTGACCTCCACGCCGTAGAGCAGGGTGTCATCGTTGGCGGTGCCGGGGGCGATCTTGTCCAGCGCGTAGATCATCTCAATAATGCCGTCGAGAATGCGCTTGGGTATCACAAGGCTCAAATCGCCCGGAGTGGCTGCCAGGGTGGGGGTGACAAAGTTTTCCTCGATGCGGGAAACCGTGCTGCGCCGGCCCCGGACAAGATCGCCGAAACGCTGGACCATCACGCCCCCGCCCAGCATGTTGGACAGGCGGGCAATGCTCTCGCCATAGCCGTTGGAGTCCTTGAAGGGCTCGGAGAAATGCTTGCTCACAAGCAGGGCGAAATTGGTGTTTTCCGTGTGCTTTTCCTTGTCCTCGTAGCTGTGGCCGTTGACTGTAACTATGCCGTTGGTGTTCTCGTTGACCACCACGCCGTGAGGGTTCATGCAGAAGGTGCGCACAAGATCCTCGAATTTCTCCGTGCGATAGACGATTTTGCTCTCATAGAGCTCGTCCGTCAGGTGGGAGAAGATCTCCGCCGGCAGCTCAACGCGCACGCCGATATCCACCCGGTTGGACTTCGTGGGAATATCCATGCTCCCGCAGACGCGCTCCATCCACTTGCTGCCGCTGCGGCCTACGGACACCACGCACTGCTCGCAGGTATAGACCCCGCCTGCGGTCTGGACCTCGTAACCGCCCTCGATCTTTTTCACTTCGCTGACGGCGGTGTTGAAATGGAAGTCTACCCTGTCCTTGAGCTCCTCATAAATGTTGCCCAGGACCACATAGTTTATATCCGTGCCCAGATGGCGGACCTGGGCGTCCAGCAGATGAAGGCCGTTTTCAAGGCACATGCGCTTTATTTTGGTGTTGGCGGTGGAATAGAGCTTTGTGCCCGCGCCGCCGTGGCTCAGGTTGATCTTGTCCACATAGCGCATCAGTTCAATGGCCTGCTGCTTGCCCACATACTCGTAGAGAGTGCCGCCGAATTGGTTTGTGATGTTGTATTTGCCGTCGGAAAAAGCGCCAGCGCCGCCGAAGCCGCTCATGATGCTGCAGGTAGGGCACTTGACGCAGGCTTTGATCTTCTTCCCGTCAATGGGGCACTTTCTCCTGTCGAGAGGCTGGCCCAGCTCAAAAACCGCTACCTTCAGGCCTTTTTCGGCCTTTGCCAGCTCATACGCGGTAAAGATTCCTCCCGGGCCTGCGCCCACAATAATAACATCGTAATTCATATCTTGATGCTCCTTTCAGGGCAAAAAAACAAACCGCCTCGGACCAGCGCCGCCTAAGAAGACGCCGTCAAACGGGGCAGTTAAAATATATCCTCATTCAGATTAACACGGGAAAATGCTTCTGTCAAGTAAACGAATTATGAATTAGACCATAAACAACTGAAAATCCGGGGAGTTTATGCTCCCCGGATTATCACTGTACCCTGCAAGCAATCCAGACGCCGTGATTCTTAGGCCGCTTTTCCTCCCGCAACAGGCTTTTTTATTAAAGCATATACTCTTGTGAGGCCGCTCAGTCCGGCAAACGCCGTCACGACCAGGCTCTTGTTTCCAAACAGGCCAAAATGCACGCCTGAAGGATCCAGCATAAACACATACCATGCGAACGGCAACGCCGCGGCAATACAATAAGGCAATAACACTCCCAGCGCAGGGCCTGCCCTATCTCCGGAAAACTGCCTTCGTCTCTTTATAATCAAGGCGAGCAAAACAACAGCCAGCAGTAATGCCGCGGCCATAACCGGCGTGTAGGCAAAGTCCCTTAAATTATGATAAAAAACATATGGAATAGAAAAAGTATGGTCATCCCCCATCCAGAAGCTCACATGCGTCATGGCTTCTGCAAACAAATCTTCCCCAGTTATAATACTTCCAATGGCAAATTTCCCCAGCCACATTGCGCCATAACCAAATGCCCATGTTATAAGGGCTGCAAAAAACTGCCTGATGGTATCCCGTGGTTTTTGGATTTCTGATATATTAACACAAAATAATGCCGGAAGTCCAAATGCGGCAATTGGATAGGTAAGAAAATCAAAGTACGCTGTTCCCACCCCTATGTATAAAAAAACAAGCAAACGCTTTCGGGGGCTGTCTCTTCCGTCACCTATCAGCAGCATTGCTATGCAGCCAAGGGACATAATATAAAAGCAGCTTGAATACTGCATACATTTTGCTATGGCCGTCGGCATAAGCAACGCTATGCAGAGAATATAAGGAATAATATATTGCCTCAGTTTTTTCCTCCAAAGCAGGACGCACACAAAAAAAGTAATGAATGTCTGTACTATGCCGTTTATTATACGAATCACAGAATAATCCGCAATCGCCAGCAGCGGTTTCAGCAGCACAAGATATCCATGCCAGTATTGGGGATACGCTGTTATCCACTCATACTTTCCACCGCTTTCATAATAGTATACCAATGCTTCGTCAGGTCTGAAATTTCCATAATCATACCTGTATACCTGCATGGCGTCTTTAAAAGGGCTGTCACCGTTCGGAAAGGCCGCCTCCAGAAGCATAATGGAATCCGTCCAGTTGTCTATCGCACTCGTTGCAAACTTCGTGACAGAAGGATATACCCCTTCCTCTTTTATTATATGTGAAGCGCTTTCAACCTTTGGATCTATATACTTTTGCGGGATAGTATAAGCCAAAGCCAGCAGCAGTGTTCCAATAACAACAGCCAGCAAAACTCTTACCAACGCGCTCCCAGAAAACTTTAATATGGCCTGCTTTGTCATCTCATCCTCTCTCCAAACCGTTCCACCTCAAATGTTGCATAATGCACCTTGCTATTCTAGTATCTTTTTACAAGATCCATTTGCACCTCAGTTTAGCACAGCTTTCAGGCATTATTCAAGGCACAAATGCCTGAAATAAAAAAATCCCTCTTCCCGATAGGAAGAGGGATTGAGAAAATGGCTAAATGCCCTGCTTGTTTCCTGCTTATGCCTTGCGGACGGAGTCAATGTGGCGGGTCAGGTCGAGCATCTTGTTGGAGAAGCCCCACTCGTTGTCGTACCAGGCCATGAGCTTGACAAAGTTATCGTTCAGGGAGAGGCCGGCCTTGGCATCAAAGATGGAGGTGTGCGCGTCGGTGCGGAAGTCGGAGGAGACGACCTCTTCGTCCACATACTCGATAACGCCCTTCATCTCGTTCTCGGAGGCCTTCTTCACGGCGGCGCAGATCTCATCGTAGGAGGCGCCCTTCTCCAGGCGGCAGGTCAGGTCAACGATGGAAACATCGCCTGCGGGAATACGCATGGAGGTGCCGGTGAGCTTGCCCTTGAGCTGGGGAATGACCTTGCCGACGGCCTTGGCGGCGCCGGTGCTGGTGGGGATGATGTTGTTGTAAATGCTGCGGCCCAGGCGCCAGTTCTTCTTGGAGAAGCCGTCGACAACGGCCTGGGTGGCGGTGGAGGCGTGGACGGTGGTCATAAGACCCTCGACGATGCCGAAGTTGTCGTTGATAACTTTGGCGAGAGGGGCCAGGCAGTTGGTGGTGCAGGAGGCGTTGGAGACGAACTGCATGTCGGCGCTGTACTTCTCCAGGTTCACGCCGCAGACGAACATGGGGGTATCATCCTTTGCAGGGCCGGACATGACGACGACCTTGGCGCCGGCATCAATATGGGGCTGGGCGTCAGCCTTGGTGAGGAACTTGCCGGTGCACTCGAGAACGTACTCGGCACCCAGCTCACCCCAAGGCAGGAGGGAGGGATCGCGGTACTTGTTGTCGGAGAGGACCTTGACGGTCTTGCCGTCAACGACCAGAACGCTCTCCTCGTCGTTGGCCTCGACGCTGCCGTCGAACTTGCCGTGAACGGTGTCATATTTTATAGCGTAGGCCAGCTGGCTGGCGGGATGGCCGGGAGCGTTGATTGCGACGACCTCGATGTCCTCAGACTTGATGGCGGCTCTGAAGGTCAGGCTGCCGATGCGGCCGAAGCCGTTAATGCCGACTTTAATCATTTACATATCCTCCAATTAAATATTTTGCAGAAAAAAAATATATGCAAAAGCCCCGTTATATGGCTTGCTGCCTTGTTTAGCGTTTAAATTGTAACATATAATATTAACAAAAATCAATATTTCACCCTATGTATTTTCACCAAAAATGTGCTGAAATTTTCGTCAAATCAGAGCTTTTTTCACGGTCTCTCTTGTGTATTTTGTCTATTTTTGTTAAAATCTCAGTTAAGAGACGCTCAGAGAATGAAAACGCCATCCGTCGGCACGGCGAAACAGGAAAGGAAGCTGGTTGAATTGTCCGCAGATATTCTCGCTCTTACAAGTGAAGCCGCTGTTTTGATACGGCGGGGCCGGATTGCCTACGCCAACCCAAGCGCCCAGGCGATCCTGGGTCAGGACTGTACGGGAAAAACCGTGGCCGCCATTTTCGGGGCAGATATTGCCGGAGCCCAGGCACCGTCCTTCATCGCCAGCGCCACCATCGGCGAAAAGCCATTCATTGTCCGGGTGTCCAGGATGAATGAGGGCAATGTGATTTTCTTTACCCGCCCGGAGCCTGTGCCCGCCATCCTCAACGACCCCTTTCTGTGCTCCATGCGCAGCGGCCTTATGAACATCGGCATGTCCTCCGAGCGGCTGAGAGAGCAGGCCGAGGAGCACGGCGACAACGCCGCGCTGACCGCGCTGTCCTCCCTCATGAGGAGCTATTTCAGGCTCGTTCGGGTCACGGCAAACGCCTCCTTGGTTCTGGCCATGTCCGGGGATGGCTTTGCCTTCTGCCCCTGCCGGCTTAATCTTTCAAATTTTTTAATAACCATGACAGAAGCGGTGGAGGACTTAATTCCGTACCCGGCCGTCACCGTAAACCACGGTGAGGACATCTGCCTGGCCGCGGACCCCACGCTGATCCGGCAGCTTCTTCTGAACCTTATCTCCAACTGCCTTGTCCACGCGGAAGGCTGCAGCCGCATAAGCATCAGCCTGACAGATGCCGGAGAAAATGTTATTCTCTCCGTCAGCGACGATGGCAAAGGCATCGATCCGGAACAGCTTCCCACCGTGTTCGACCGCTACCGCCACAGCTTTGAGCCCTCGCGCATGGGCGCCGGGCCCGGGCTGGGGCTGATGGTTGTCCGGGGCATCGCCGAAAAGCACGGGGGTACCCTGCTGCTGGAGAGCCGCCCGGGCCAGGGCACCACGGTGCGCGTCTCTCTGGGAAAGCATCTCTCCACCGATGCGGAGCTCCACTCGCCCGGGATGTCCAGCTGCCTGCGCGAGGTGCTCGTAGGCCTGTCCGACAAGCTTCCCGCGGAATGCTACACAGAAAAATATATGGATTAAAGTCTTTCCTGCGTCTGAACCATTTTGCGCTGCTCAGAATGCCAGGCCGGGGCCCTCGCTGCGCCGGCGGGCTTTCTCTTCGCCCGGCTTCGCCCCGTTTGCCGCGCCGGACCTGAAAACCCGCCCGCTTTGAATAAGCGCGGGCGGGTTATTCAGTGCATCACCTTGCCGAGAACTCTCAGGGGAAGCTCAGGTGAAATGATGATGTCCTCATATTTGGGGTTTAAGGAGTGGAGCGCCATGGAACTCTCCCGGGCTACAAGCTGCTTTAAATAGGCGCTACCGTCATAGAGAAAAATACCGATATCCCCAGTCATCAGGCTCCGCTGCTGGCGGACCCATATGGTCTGTCCGTCGTGATACTGCGGCTCCATACTGTCCCCAGCCACGCGCACGCCGAAGTTCGCTCCCTCGGGCACCTCCGCGCCGACCTCCACCATTTCGTAGTCCTCCCCGTCCAGAAACTGCCCGGTTCCGGCAGAGACGGCCAGAGAATACAGCGGCAGGCTCCGCAGCCGGGCCGGCTCCTCCTCCCGGGGCCTCAGCGCATAGCGGCCGCTGTCCCGCAGGAGCTGAATATAGTCCAGCGCCTTGCGGCGGCCATCCTTGTCCAGCCCACGCAGCAGGCCCTCCCCGCCGCCGGTAAACACGCCGCGGATATCGTCAATTTCCAAAGTCTGACACAAAATCAAAAACTGCTTCGCATTGGGCAGCGTCAGCCCGTTTTCCCATTTTGACACCGCCTGGTTCGACACGCTCAGGCCCCGTGCCGTGAGCCTTGAGGCAAGCTCCACCTGATTCAGCCCCAGCTCCCTGCGCCGGGAGGCGATTATCGCGCCAAATTTCATCTTCATCCCATCCTCTCATTTATTCCATTATACACAAGCTTCCCTTGTTTTTCAAGTTTTTTATCTCATTCAGATAATTTCCTTCAAAATTCAGGCCGCTGCGGATTTCATTCTCCGCAGCGGCTTATTTTTAATATTCGTATATTCCGCCGCCGATAAATTCTCTGATCAGCGCATCGTCGGCCACATATTTCTGGTCTATCTCTCCAAAAAGCTGCAGCGCGGGAAGCACGGCCCGCAACTCGTCAAAACGCTCTATGCCCTCCGGCACGGATTTGAAAAGCTCGGTGGCAGTGCGGTTAAAGACCGCCAGCTCGTAGGGCAGGGAGGTATCAAACTGGAAATTGGCCTTGTCTTTGAAGGGAGAGATGTTCAGCTTTTCACCCCGGCGGACATTTGCCCACATGCTCATCGTCTCCGCCGGGTCGGAGCCCCGGAAGTTATAGTCCCGCACGGTGCGGCGCACCAGGCGGAACCAGGTGCGCTTGAATACCACCCGGCCCTCGAACTCCACATCGCTTCTGGCGGAGATATACAGCTTGAAGGCGTCGGGATGCCGGTCGGTTATCATGTCGTTAAGGGCATGGATTCCCTCGAAGATCACGACCTCGTCCGCGCCCAGCTTTATTGACTTTGTGGGCTCCTGAACCCGCATTTTCCGGGAGAACTCATACTTGGGCACAAAGATGCGCTTCCCCTCGGCGAGCAGGTTAAAGTGCCGGTTTAAAAGCTCCATATCCATGCACAGGGGGGACTCCAGATCGATCTCCCCCTCCGGCGTCCTGGGGACGGTCGCGGGGTCGATGGTCTTGAAATAATCATCCATGCCCACATAATGGGTGCCGATGCCCCGGCGCTTGAGCTCCTCGGCTATCTTCATGGCGGTAGTGGTCTTGCCGGAGCCGGATGGGCCGGAGAGCAGCACGATGGGGCTGTTTTTCCGGTTCTCCGCTATCATCTCCGCGGCTTTTTCCACCTTGGCCCGGTACTGGGCATCCCCCTCGGCCACAAAGGCGGCTGGGTCGGAGACAGTTTTAAAATTAATTTCCTTGAGCTGATATGCCATTCAGTTTTCCTCCTCGGTGGCCAGCCACTGGTAAAACTGGCTTATTTTTTCCTTGTCCGCACAGGTTTTTTCTATTTGATTTATATATTCCAGAGGGTATTTGGGAGCCATAAGGCGGATGTTGCGCCCGGAGTCCCCCCGGATGAGCTTGGTGGAGCCGCCGCCGCCCATGGCCAGGATGCTGCACAGCTCCTCCATTATACATATGTTGTATAAATTATTATAGCCCTTTTTGGCCCAGCCGATATTTTCAAAGCCGCCGGACATGAACTTTTGCCGGTAAAGATAATAGGGCGCATAGCCTGCGGCTCGCAGGCGCTGCCCCGCATAGTCCAGCATGGCGCTCACCTGCGCCGCCGCCGGCAGCGCGGCGCCCTCCAGGCTGATGCGGGAACCTTTTTTCAGCGACAACGTGTGCACCGTCACATTCTCCGGGGCCAGCGCGAGGACGCTGTCCACCGTGTCCCTGAAATCCTCCGCCGTGTCCGAGGGGAGCCCGGCGATCAGATCCATGTTCACCGCAAAGCCCCCCACCCGGCGCACCATTTCAAGGGCCGAGATGATATCCGCCGCCGTATGCCTGCGGCCTATTGTCTCCAGCACCCGGTCGGACATGGTCTGGGGGTTCACGCTGATCCGGTCCACCCCATGGGCGCGGAGCACCCGGAGCCTGTCCCCACTGATCGTATCCGGGCGGCCGGCCTCCACGGTGTATTCCCTTATCTCCGTCAAGTCAAAGCGCCGCTCCAGTCTGGTGCAAAGTTCTTCAAGCTGCCCGGCGCTGAGGGTGGTGGGCGTGCCGCCGCCCATATAGACGGAGACAACGCGCAGCCCCAGTTTCTTCACCTGCTCCGCCGTAGCTTCAAGTTCTCTGTACAGCGCCTCCAGAAAAGGAGGGATCAGCTTCATGCTCTTTTCCACGGACTGGCTCACAAAGCTGCAGTAAGCGCAGCGGGTAGGACAAAAGGGGATACCCACATAGAGGCACACGTCCCGCTCCGAAAGCCCCGCCGCCGCCCGGAGCGTCTCCCGGCTTACATCCAGGCACAGCGCCGCACGCGCAGGGCTCACGTCGTATTCTTCCCGGAAACGACGCAGCGCCGCACGCTCGGAAAGCCCTGCGTTCAGCAGGGCGCACAGGAGCTTGCCCGGCCTCACTCCTGTCAGGGCCCCCCAGGCCGGGCGGCTGACGCCGGAGGCCAGGGCTGCCCGGTACAGGGCATTTTTTACAAGGCGCTGGCAGCGGCTGTCCTCAGACAGGGCACTCTCATTCTCAGTGTTCCGGGCCCGGGCGGCGCCGCGAAAGCGCTCTTCACCCAGATACAGGGCGCATACGGCCGTGGTATATTTTTCCCCCCGGCTGAGCCTGAGCTCCAGCCTGTCCCCCGCCGGCTTCCCCTCCGGATACTCGGGGCGCTGGTCGGGAAACATGGTGAGGAGCATTTGCTCCACGGCGTATTTATAATTATGTCCATAAAGGTACAGCTTCACTTTTTCTCTCCGTTTTTCGTTTTCAGTTTCTCATAGTGCTCTTTCAGGCGGCGGAAGTTCCGGCCGTTGCAGCGGCCCTCAAGCAGGGCGGGGTAGGCCATGGTGATACGCCGGTGCACAAGATTTCTGCCCCTGAGCTTCCGGAGCCGTTCTTCCAGTTCCGCTTTTCTCTGGGCCAGCGCCTCTCGGCCCGCGCCCTCCTTTTCTTTGGCAAGGCGGTTTATCTCGCCGCGCTTTTCGAGAATATCCCTGGCATATTCCTGCCTGCGCCGGGCAAGGTCCGGGTGTTTTTCGTCAAAAGCGTCCCGCCGCTCCCGGCCCCGTTCCACCGGAGCATAAATCAGCTTCTCGCCCATGGCGTCGGAAACGGCGGAAATGGCCAGCTCCAGTTCCTCCATGGCCCTGAAGCGCCGCGGCAGCTTCAAAAGCTCCGTCAGCGTCAGCGCTGCGTCCGCCGCCAGCAGCAGCACAAGCCCCGGAAGAGCCCATTTACCAAAGGCAGAGGGAATGGCGTTTATGAGCTTCATAACAAGCGGGTGAAGCACATCCACCACCAGCACACAGGCCGCGCCCCACATAAGGGAGAACTCAAGGCATACATAGCCCTTGATGTTAAAGGGATTTTCCGAATAGTCCCACCATTTGTCGTGGAAAATGCGTTCCATGGCAAAGCCCACGATAAATTCCAGCAGGGAGCAGAAAACCATACTGCCGAAAAACAGCAGGGCCAGGTTTTCCTTTACCGGCTCCAGCACCAGCAGCACCAGCAGCACGCCGAAGCCGTATATGGGACATACAGGGCCGTTAAGAAAGCCCCGGTTAACGAACACGCCCCGCCGAAGCGCCGCAAAAGCCACCTCAGAACACCAGCCCAGGCAGGAATATATAAGTACAATCCAAGCCATCTGATACCATGTGTAGCGCATATTATATCTATTCTCTCCCATTCCGCCGTGCCGCCCGGGGATCCCTGAGCCCGGGTATTCGGTTGAAAATTCCTTTTTTCGGGTATAATTTCATTATAGCAGACCCGGAAGGCAAACTCAATGTGCAAACGCAGCCCCTTGTATGGAAGAAAAACAAAAAATATGAAAATTTTTAAAAATGTATTGGAAATTTTCGAAGAACTGTTGTAAAATGTATGTATTAGTAATAGTATAGGGGATTATTTTAATGTTTTTGGTGGGAGATAAAATAGTATACGGGGAAAACGGAGTATGCACGGTAAAAAAAGTCGCGCCGCTGGACATGTCCGGGGCGCCGCAGGACAAGCTCTACTATCACCTCTGCCCTCTTGTTGGCAGCGGGACCTATTTCACGCCTGTGGACTCCGGGGCATACATGCGCCCCGTTATGAGCCGCCAGGAAGCGGAGGCGCTGATCGACGCCATCCCCGGCATTGAGCCCGCCGTGTGCAATGATAACCGCTTCAACCATGTGGATGCGTTTTATAAAGAGCTTTTCAAGCTGCATAGCTGTGAGGCGCTGGTGGCCATAGTGAAGGGTCTCAGAAGCCGCATGGCAGAGCGCAAGACCAAGAGCAGCCGGGCCGAGGCCACCATGCGCCGCGCGCGCGACATGCTCCACGGGGAGCTGGCCGTGGCGCTGGGCATGGACATTGAAGCCGTCGAGCCCTACATAGCCAGCCGCATCGGCGGGAAATAAGGAACTTTCATCAAAAGCCATTCTGTTTTTCTCAGAGTGGCCTTTCAGCGTACAGACACAATCAAAGGCCCCATTTCTTGTAAACGCGCCATATTACAAAAATCTCGCTCCGCTCGCAGGCGCCTGATCAATCAGCCCGATTGCCGGCAACCTCTGCAATGCGCAGCGGTTTTTTCTCGCTGCGGCCCGGGCAGGCACTTGTACGGCTTATTGCGGACGAAATCAACTTTGGGTATTTGATTAATCCCTGTTGAATCCCGGCCCGGCCGATGATATAATCAGACAAAAAAAGAGAGAGCAATCGGAGGGCAGTATGGCATATTGCAGAAACTGTGGCGCTTATGTGCCGGACGGGCAGAATAAATGCCTGGCCTGCGGCTTTGAGGAGCCCGGGCAGGCAGAGAAGAAGCCGGAGAACGGCAGCGCCGCCGCCCAAGCCCGGGAGGGCGAACAATTTCAGGAAGAGCTGCGCCGCCGCAGGCAGGAAAACGACAGGCTCTGGGCCGAGGCGGAGCACGCCCGGCGGCAGGCTCAGCAGGCCAGACAGGAGGCCCAGAGGGCCCGAGCCGAGGCACGGGAGCAGCAGCGGCAGGCCTATGAGGCCAGGCAGCAGCAGCGCTATGAGCAGCAGGCCCGTTACGGCGGGCAGGGCTTTTATCCATATATCAGCCCCCGTTCCAGGCTGATCGCCCTGCTCCTCTGCGCTTTCCTGGGGCCGACCGGCGCCCACAACTTCTATGTGGGCCGCATGGGCCGGGGGCTCCTCTTCCTCTTCACCGGCGGTCTTTTCGGCATAGGCTGGGTAATAGACCTTATCCGCATCCTGACCGGCCGCTTCCGGGATGGAAACGGCGCTTTTGTCAGCCGTTGGGATGACACCATACTCTGACCCCGCCGGCTGCGGATTGGGTGTCTTGGCGATTTTTTGCCTGCGGGGCGGGATGCCTCCCCCCTTGCGCCCCCGCTGCTGTGTTATTTGAACCGCCTTATATGGGTTTGTCTGCAATCTGACAGGGCCTTCCCGTGATCGGGAAGGCCCTGTCTTGAGACTGTCAAAAAACGTTTGCAAAGCGAAAAGCAACTGAGCCGCGGGGGAGCTTGAGGGGGCAAGGCCCGCCTCNNAAGCGCAGTCAAAAAAGTCCGGCACGGACTTTTTTGACAAGCTGTGACAGGGCCCTCCCGTGATCGGGAAGGCCCTGTCAGATTTTTTCAGGCTCGGATATCTTTCCGGCAGTATTTTATGAAAGCCAGAATGACGCCCAGGGCGGTGAAGGCCGCCCCAGCGGCCAGATAGGCTCCGCTAAGGGCACTCTCGCTGAGAATGTCCGCTCCCTCGGCATAGGCAAAGGGGCTTATATATTTGAGGCTTTCCGCCTTTTCGCTTATATTGGCGGCAATATTTACGAAATACAGGCCCATGGAGATCCCCACGCCAAGCCCCGGCCCCCCGGCGCTTAAAAAGGCGGACAGGCCGAAGCACAGGCAGGCCAGCTCAAGCTGCGCCAGGACGTTTGCCAGATGCAGAAGCAAATAGGGCTTCCAGTCCGGCTCCTCCCCTATGGTCAGAACCGAAAGGACGGACAGCAGCAGGACGGCGGCGTTGAGCAGCAGCACCTGGGCCCAGACCGCCAGCAGCTTTTCCAACACCACCCGGCTTCTTTTTATGGGGTGGCTCAGAAGGAACTCCGCCGTATGCTCCCGCTCCTCCCCCGCCAAAGCGCTTACGCCCAGCAGGGCCGCGAACACAGCCCCGCCCAGCCCCAGAATGTTGCCGCACTCTACGGCGTAAAAGCCCATGAAGCTGCCGAAATTTATCCTGTCCATACCAAAGGCGGCGGTGAAAGCCCCCATGGAGGAGAACATATCCCCCATGCTGTCCACTTCCCCCTTCATGTCCGGGTATATGAGCACGCAGAGCACCAGCATGAAGCCGATGGAGGCCGCCCAGATGAGAAGAGATTTAGTCCCCCGCCGAAGCTCATGTTTGAAAATACTCATTGCCGGTCCTCCTTCTCGTAGTAATGCATGAAGATTTCCTCAAGGTCAGGCTCGGTTATGCTTATGTCCGTAAGGCGCATGGCGGCAAGGGCGTCCAGAAGCCGGTTCACGTCTCCGCCGTAAAGGAAGCTGACCCCTTCCGGCAGACGCTGCGCATCCTTTATCTCCGGCAGTTCCGGCAGCGTTTCCGTGCCCCGGAGAACCACACGCCGGGCGTTTGCCCGTCCAAGGGCCTCCACACGGTCGCAGGCGATGACCCGGCCTTCCCGGATAACCGCCGCCCGGCGGCAGTGACGCTGCACCTCGGAGAGCACATGGGAAGAGAGGAAAATTGTGGCCCCCTCCCCCGCGCGCTCTTCCAGAATCCGGAAAAACTCCCGCTGTATCAGAGGGTCCAGGCCGCTGGTAGGCTCGTCCAGAATACATAGGTCGGGCCTGTGCTGGAGGGCACAGACGATAGCGGCCTTCTTGCGGTTTCCAAGGGACAGCTCCCTTATGCGCCTGTTTTTATCCAGCCGGAGCCTCTCGCAGAGGGCCTCCGCCTCCCGGGCACAGTCCTTTTTCCGCAGGGCCGCCGAAAAACGCAGCAGCTCCCCAACCCTCATATTCCTGTAAAAAGCCGCTTCCGAGGGCAGATAGCCCAGGTCGGCCAGAATTTCCTCCCGGTGCTTCATGACGTCCTTTCCAAAAATCTCCGCGCTGCCGGAGCTGGGTCTGATAAGGCCCAGCAGGGTGCGGATCGTTGTGGACTTACCGGCTCCGTTGGGCCCAATGAAGCCGAAAAAATCCCCCTGTTCGACGGCCAGGTCCACGCCCTGTATGCCTCTGGCTTTTCCGTAAAACTTGGTGAGGCCGCTGGTTTTTATGATCTCCATTTTTACTCCTCCCTTCTCAGATAAACGCTTTTCCAGAAATCAAGCATCTGCTTAAAATCCGCCTCCAGCCGCTCCGGCTCCACATTCTTACCCCATTGCACGCTCTCCCAGAGATAGCCCACTGAGGCCAGATACATCTCCCTGTACATTCTCCCAAGGTCCAGCCCCGGTATAAACTTCTCCGGGTCCAGCCCCGCAAGCGCCTTTTCCGCCTTCATTCCAAAATATTTTTTATAGCTCTCCTGGATCTCCGCCTGGAGATTCGGCTCCTTTTCATAAAAAGCCCGGATGGAAAAGGCGGCCATGGCGGGATAGTTCCGCATGATTTCAAGCTTTGCCCGCATCCCCCGCTCCATCATTTCGAACAGATCCCCCGGCTCGTAGCAGCCATAGCGGTTCAGGTATTCCATGGTGAGCCTCGCCGCCTCATCCCACAGGAACATATAAAGCTCCAGCTTGTCGCGAAAATAATGAAAAAGCAGGGACTTGCTTATCCCGGCCTCCGCCGCGATCTCTGCCACCGGGCATTTTTTATATGCCCCGGAGGAAAAGACCCGGAAGCCCGCATTGATTATCCTCTGCCGCTTTTCCTCCGGCAGAGCGAAAAATTTCCCGTTCACGCTCCCCCTCCTGTCCTGACCGCATCGGTCAATTACCATTATAAGCCGTTGACCGTTTTTGAGAAGCCCCGTGTTAATTTTTTTTGCGCTCCCCGGCAGAAAAACTCCCGCCCCGAAAGTTCAGGGGCGGGAGCCTTGCGCTGATGGCCCTTATTTCAGATACTGTCTGTCATAATTGCCTTGGATGGCCTTTACTTCCATCGTGAGCAGGTCGTTCACCGGGGTTGGGATCCCGAAACGGCGGCCATACTCGGAGAGCTTACCGTTAAGCACCTCTATTTCCGTCTGGCGGCGGTTTATGAGCATATCCTGGGCCATGGAGGGGTAATAGTCCCCCATGTTCTCAATGAAATTTTTAAGATGGGTATTTTCAAATTCCACCGGGTCAAAGGGGCAGCCCTTGGCCGTGGCGACGGCACAGGCCTCCCGTACGACGCCCCGAAAAAGTTCCATGCCGTACGGGTCCCGGGCAACCTCGTAAATTTTCAGGCGCAGCAAAGCGCAGACGGTATTGACCGTGCAGTTAATGATGACCTTTTTCCAGATATTGGGCCTGTCGTCCTCATTGAACTCCGCCCGGCAGCCGCCGGCGTTGAAAAGCGCCGCCAGGTGCTTCCCGGCGTGGTCCGTCAGGGGGCCGTTTTCTATGGCCCCAAAGTGCACGAGCGTCCCCTCCACCTCGGTGCTGACGCAGCAGCCGGGTCCTCTCAGGGCCGTGCCCAAAGCACCGGAGCCGACGAGGATGCGGTTTGCGGGGAAATGGCTGAGAAGAATATCGTCATTTCCCAGGCCATTTATCAAAGAACAGACCACGGTGTTCTCCCCTATGCAGGGCATGGCGTTCTTTACGGCATTGTCAAGCTGGGTGGCCTTGGTGATAAAAATCACGATGTCCATAACGCCGATATTCTCGGCGTTATATGCAGTTTTGAAGCCCTCAAGGTGATATTTTGTGTCGGGATAGATTATAAAATCCAATCCGTCCCGGCCTACCTTGTCCATGTGCTCCCTGTACAAATCCACGAGTGTCAGGTCCGCGCCGCCCTTCCTCAGGTACCCGGCAAAGACACTGCCGGCGGCGCCGCAGCCTACTACGGCAATTTTCATTTTGTAAAATCTCCCTTTATTTTTAGTAAAAAAGGAACATCAGAACGCGCCCTCGCAGTAGCTTGTGGTGACGGCGCCGGTGGCGGCGGATGAGACGCTTCTGGCGTATTTCACCAGATATCCCGACTTTACCTTAAGCGGCGGCTGCTTCCAGGCGGCTATGCGCTTTGCGATGGTTTCCTCGTCCACGTTGAGGCTGATGCTGCGGCCGGGGATGTCCACGGTGATGCTGTCCCCGTCCTCAATGACAGCGAATACGCCGCCCTCCATGGCCTCCGGGGACACATGGCCGATGGCCGCGCCCCGGGTCGCCCCGGAGAAACGCCCGTCGGTAAGCAGAGAGACTGTCTCACCCAGGCCCTTGCCCACAATGGCGGCGGTGGGAGAAAGCATTTCTCTCATGCCCGGGCCGCCCTTGGGCCCTTCGCACTTGATGACGACCATGTCGCCGGGGACTATTTTGCCGTCCAGTATGGCCTGGGTGGCGTCCTCCATGTCGTTAAAGACCCTGGCCCTGCCGCAGTGCTTCATCATCTGGGGGCAGACCGCAGCGGCCTTAACCACACAGCCCATGGGGGCCAGGTTTCCGAACAGCACCGCCAGACCGCCCTGGGGGCTGTAAGGGGCATCTATGTGGCGGATCACCTCGTAATCCTTCACGAAGTGGCCCGGCAGAAGCTGGCCCACGGTCTTTCCCGCCACCGTGAGGCAGCCGGTGTCGATCAGCCCCGCCCGATTCAGCTCCTGTATGACGGCGTATATGCCGCCGGCCCGGTACAGGTCATCCATGTGGTGATGTCCGTTGGGACTGATATGGCAGAGGTTGGGGGTGCTGAGACTGATCTCGTCAAACTTTTTAAGAGGCAGGGCGATGCCCAGTTCATTTGCGATGGCGGGCAGGTGCAGCGTGGTGTTGGTGGAGCCGGCAATGGCCATGTCCACCCGGATGGCGTTTTCAAAGGCCCGCTCAGTGAGAATGTCACGGGGGCGGATATCGCTCTTCACAAGCTCCACGGCGCTCATGCCCGCCCGTTTCGCCAGGGCAAGGCGCTCGCCGTAATAGGAAGGAATGGTTCCGTTTCCGGGCAGGGCCATGCCCAGAGCCTCAGCCAGACAGTTCATGGAGTTTGCGGTGAACATGCCGGAGCAGGAGCCGCAGCCGGGGCAGCAGTGCTGGGTCAGTTCCTCCTGCTCTTCCTCGCTCATATTCCCGTTACGCACCTTGCCCACAGTTTCGATGCAGGCGCTGTAATCGGAGACCTGCCCCTGATAGTGCCCGGTGGGCATGGGGCCGCCGCTGATGACGATGGCGGGGATATTCATTCTCGCCGCCGCCATAAGGGCGCCGGGTATGGTCTTGTCACAACTTACCACCAGCACAAGGCCATCAAGGCCGTGGGCCATGGTCATGGACTCAATGCTGTCGGCGATCAGCTCCCGGCTGGGCAGAGGGTACATCATGCCCTTGTGGGCCATAGTAATCCCGTCGCAGATGGCAATGGTGGGAAACTCCACGGGGACGCCCCCTGCCATCAGAACGCCCTGCTTTGCCGCGTCCGCTATGCCGCGCAGATGGAAATGGCCGGGTACGATCTCATTGAAGGTGTTCACCACGCCGATAAGGGGCTTTCTGCCTATGTTCTCCTGAAGATGGCCCGTAGCGTACAGCAGGCTTCTGGCGTCGGCGTGCTCCACGCCCGAATATATTTTTTCGCTGTTAAGCATCCTTTTCACTCCTTTGCCATGGCGTCCTTTGCCGCGTCCACGATGTCCCGCACTGCGAGCCCGTAAGCGTCCAGCAGCGCCGCCGCCTTGCCGCTGCGGGGATAAATGTCCATAAGGCCCAGGCGGCGCACCTTGCAGGGATGGTAATGGCAGGCTGCTTCACAGATGGCACTGGACATGCCGCCGTAAATGTTATGATCCTCCACGGCCACGGCACAGTCAGTCCGTCTGAGCACCTCGGCCACGCCCTGACTGTCCAGCGGCTTGACGGTGGAAACGTCTATCAGCGTTCCGTCCACCCCCTCGGCATGGAGCTGCTCCAGGGCCTCGATGGCCCGGTTCATGATAAATCCGGAGGCAAAGATGGCCACATCGTCGCCATAGCGCTTCACTTCCCGGATCTTTCCGAACGCATAGGGGGTTCCCTCGGGGAAAACCTCCGGTTCCCGGCCGCTGCCCAGGCGCAGGTAGGCGGGGCCTTCCAGCGCCATCATGGCCTTGGCGGCCTCGTAGGCCTGCTGCGCGTCGGCGGGGGTAAGGATTTTCACGCCGGGCATGCTGCGCAGGATGCCCACATCCTCATAAAACTGGTGGGTAACCCCTTCCCGCTCGCCGCCCAGCATACCGCCGTTGAGGCCGATGAGCTTTACGTTCAGGCCCGGGTAGGCGATAAAGGTGCGGATCATCTCGCAGGCACGCATGGTGAGAAAGCCCGCGTAGGAGACGACGATGGGCTTCATGCCGGTGGTGGCAAGGCCCGCGGCAATATCCACCGCGTCCTGCTCGGCTATGCCTACTTCTATCACTCTGTCGGGAAACTCCTCCCGGAATCTGGTGGCTCTGGCGGCGGCGACGGCGTCGGGAGAGATGATGACGATTTTGTCGTCCCTGCGGGCGGCCTCGGTGATCGCCAGCATTGCGGCTTCACGGGTACTTTTCGTATTCATTCTGCACCTCACATTTTGTCCTTGAGCGCTTCACGGGCGAGCTCAACTTCTTCCTCTGTGGGAACCCTCTTGTGCCAGGCGTTGTTGTCTTCCATGTAGGGGATGTTCTTGCCCTTAAGCGTCTTGCAGGCAATGAGGGAGGGTCGGTCCGTAAGCTTCTTGGCCTGGGCTATGGCCTCTTTTATGGCGGCAACATCATGGCCGTCTATGCTCTGGACATGCCAGTGAAAAGCCTCCCACTTGTCCTGCACCGGGTAAAGGCTGCTCAGCTCCGTTACCTTTCCGCCGGACTGATGATTATTCAGGTCGGCAAAGACGATAAGATTCCCGGCCTTCATCTTGGCGGCGGCCATGGCTGCCTCCCAGATGATGCCTTCTTCCTCCTCGCCATCGCCCACAATTACATAGACATAGTTCTCTATCCCCTGCATTTTGCAGCCCTGAGCCATGCCCAGGCCGATGGCCACGCCGTTGCCCAGGGAGCCGGAGACCGTATCCACACCGGGGATCTTGTTCATGTCGGGATGGCCCTGCAGGAAGCTGTCAAGAGAGCGCAGGCCCTTCAGCTCCTCCAGGGGAAAATAGCCCTTTCGGGCCAGAGCCGCGTAGAGGATGGGGCAGGCATGGCCCTTGGAGAGGACAAAACGGTCCCTCTCATTCCAGCGGGGATTCTGGGGGTCCAGCTTCATCTCGTCGAAAAAAAGCACAGACATGATATCGGCAATGGACATGCAGGGGCCCGGATGCCCGTCACCTGCCGCGTGCACGGTCTCGACCACATCGAGACGCAGGCGGTTCGCTATGCGGGAGAGTTCATCAACGGTCATATCAAATAGCACCTCCGATTTTAAATATCCTATGTAGGATGTTTAAATCCTACCAACAAGCGCGCCATTTGTAAAGCCATTCTTTGTCAAGACTTTGATTTTTGTATACTTGCCTGTTTTTTACCCGGCAAAATTGTGCAATTTTCAGGTTCCGGCGATTCCCGCCCAAAAAATATTCATATTGACAGCCAGGAATTAAGCAAGTATTATAATATATTAGTGGTTTTTCAGCCTAATTTACTTATGGAGCGGGACATGGACAACAATAAGCCTGAACTAAAATACTCGGTGATAAAAAGCGCCTCTGTGGTGGAGTCCGTCAAGGACTGGATCATCGATCAGCTTATAAGCGGCAGTCTTCGCCCCGGCAGCAAGCTGCCCACGGAGGCGGAACTCTGCGCCAACATGGGCGCCAGCCGCAACTCCGTCCGGGAGGCAATCAAGCAGCTTGAGGCTTATGGCGTCGTGTATATAAAGCGGGCCGAAGGCACCTTTGTAAACGACAGTTTTGAGCCCAAGATGCTCTCCCCTGTGCTATACAGCCTTATTCTCCAGAATAACCGCTGGGAGGATTTTGTGGACCTGCGCCGGGCCATTGACATCGGCACTCTCTATGTACTCATGGGCAAGCCTTTGGGTGAGGAACAGATTACCCAACTTCGGGAGGCCCTTCTGGCCCTTGAGGCGGCTGTGAGCTGCGGCAGCCTTGACGTGGTAAAGATAACCGAGGCCGACTGTAACTTCCACAATGTCATTATCTCCCTCACCGAAAATCCCCAGCTTAAGACCCTCTCCGAGTATATAAACCGCATTACGGTTCCCAGCCGGGAAAAAACCACTGAGACTGTCATCGCCGGCGGCGAGATTGATTCCTACATCCGCCTGCACCGGCAGATGTTCCATGTGATAGAGCAGGGAGACAAAGCCGGAATCGAACGGGCCGTGCTGGACCACTATGTTTTCTGGGAGCGGTACTCTGACTGAGCTTTTTAGCGAATATTCAATCCGTAGCGATGCAATAGTCAGATTTTTTGGCTGTTCTTTTTCGTTTATTGCTTTGAAAGCCGTATCGGCGTCATGGCAACGCTCCCTACCACTCTCACCCCCACTAAAAATACTGTGACCCGGGTGGCCCGGGAAGCGGGAAGGCATGCTGAGCCGGTGGATTGTCTGGTGGACGGGGCTTTCGGCCTGGATCAGGAGCAGTTCCGCGCCCGGCGCACAGATGCCGCAGCCGCCATTGCGGAAAAGGTGGACGTGGTGGTCCTGGCACAGGGAAGCATGGCCTATGCCGAGCCCCATCTGGAGCGCGTGTATGGAAAACCCTTTTGGGGCAGTCCCCGCTTCGGCGCAGCTGCGCTGAAAAAAGCGCTGGAGCGCAAGGGGCTTATCTAAGAAAATTTCATATCCGGGAATCCTATAAATGGCAAGCTGCCTCCGTTTAATTGGACGGGGCAGTTTTTTTACTTGTTTAAAACAGAAGAAACCACCTGATATACGTCAATGTTTTTACTTCCTTTTAGTCAAACTGTTCAAGTCGCTTGTTTGAATCTTGTCATATGTCCCAATTTACATCTGCTTTTAGGCGTGTTAACATTGTGTCAACATAGTATGTAGTATGTACTAGAGATAAATCTTCGGCATAAGAGGTATGAATATGAAAGTAGGTCTGATTTATACAAGCACAACGCCCGAGCTTATTGAGCTTGTGGAACAGGAAGTGAAAAAGCAGCTGGGCGATGGCGTTGAACTGCTCAGCTTACAGGACCCCAGCATTCTGGCAGAGGTCCGGGAGGCGGGCTATGTAACCACGGCCCCTGCGGCAAGGCTTATAGGAATGTACATGAAGGCCGCCGAAGAAGGGGTTGACGCCATGCTGAACCTCTGCTCCTCTGTGGGCGAAGTGGCCGACTGCGTCCAGGACACGGCCCGCTATATCGGCGTGCCCATCGTCCGTGTGGACGAAGAGATGTGCCGGGAGGCGGTACGGCTTGGAAGCCGTATCGGCGTCATGGCAACGCTCCCTACCACTCTCACCCCCACTAAAAATACTGTGACCCGGGTGGCCCGGGAAGCGGGAAAGCATGTTGAGCTGGTGGATTGTCTGGTGGACGGGGCTTTCGGCCTGGATCAGGAGCAGTTTCGCGCCCGGCTCACAGATGCCGCAGCCGCCATTGCGGAAAAGGTAGACGTGGTAGTCCTGGCACAGGGAAGCATGGCCTATGCCGAGCCCCATCTGGAGCGCGTGTATGGAAAACCCTTTTTGGGCAGCCCCCGCTTCGGCGCAGCAGCGCTGAAAAAAGCGCTGGAGCGCAAGGGTCTTATCTGAGGAATTCCGTACCTGGAGAGGGTACTGAAGAAAAGAATAAATTAATAGGAAAGGAAACAACAAAATGAAAAAGCTCTTTGCAGTTATTCTTGCGCTGGCAATGGTATTTGCCCTATGCGCCTGCGGCCAGAGCGCCGCTCCCGCCGCCTCTGAAGCCCCTGCCGCCGAAGCCTCCGAGGCCCCTGCCGCCAAGGCTGTCGTCCTGAAGATCGGCATCTCCACCAATGAGGAAGACCCCCGCGCCAAAGGTGCCCTGCAGTTCATTGACGAGATCACTGAAAAGACTGGCGGCGCCGTCACCGGCCAGCTCTACCCTGCCGGCCAGCTGGGCGGCGATGCAGACCTGATAAACTCTCTGGCTCTGGACGCCGGCACCGTTGACATCATCATTACCGACGCCTCCAATTTTGCCACCTACTCCCCCAAGATGGGCATTTCCGCCCTCCCCTTCCAGTTCGCCGACTTTGACGAAGCCTGGGCTTTTATGGACAGCGAAGTGCAGGCCAAGGCGGAGGAAGAGCTTCTTGCCAACAATATGCGCGTTCTTGCTCACTACTGCAACGGCTTCCGCTGCGTCACCAACAGCAAGGCCCCTGTTGAAACGCCGGACGATATGAAAGGCATGCTTATCCGCACACCCGAGAACCCCGTCATCATGGCTACCATGACGGCCCTGGGTGCAAATCCCCAGCCTCTGGCCTTCAACGAGCTGTACCAGGCGCTCCAGCAGGGCACTTACGACGCCCAGGAAAATCCCATTCCTGTTATTTATAACAACAAGCTCTATGAGGTTCAGGGATATTTGTCCGTAACCAACCACATTTACTCCGGCATGTGCTTTACCATTGCCGAGAGCGCATGGCAGAAGCTGAGCGCCGAGCAGCAGGAGATTCTTGCCGCCGCCGCTCAGAACTCCGCTGAGTTGGACCGCGAACTGAACAAGCAGCAAACCGATGACTTTGTGGCGCTTCTCGAGGAAGCAGGCATGAAGATCAACTACCCCGAGCTCGCTCCCTTTGCCGAAGCTGCCGCGACCGTGCTCACCGATAACGCCGACGCTTACGGCGACTTGCTGGATAGGATGGCCGAGTGGAAAGCCGCCAGGGGATAACGATAAAAATTTTGATTTTTAGCTATTGACTTTAAATGAGGCCGCCGCCCCAAAGGCGGCGGCCTGTGTTCAAAAAATTTTTCCCCGGCACCGCCTTTTGAGAGATTGGAGAGAAAAAGCTATGCTTAAGAAGCTTCAGAGATGGATCGACAATGCCACCACTTTTACAGCGAGCCTTCTCATTGCCGCCATGTTCTTTGTCCTTGTGATCAATGTTATCCTCCGGGCAATACCCGCGGTTGGCGGCTTTAAGTGGTACATGGAATTCAGCCAGTATGCCAATGTTTGGGCCATGCTCATAGGCGCGGCCGGCGTGGCGGCGCAGGGCACTAACCTGCGTGTGGAAATAATCGACGGGATAAGCCGCAGATTTTTATGGGGCAAAAAACTCACGCGCTCCATTGTTGATATCTCGCTCATAGCCTTTTACAGCGTAATGACTGTCAGCGGCTGGCAGCTGTCCCAAAGGGCGGTGCAGGCCGTTTCCACCATGCCGGAGTTTAAAATGGGCCAGGTTTATGTCATTTTCCCCATTGCCGGGGCCATATGCCTTGTCTCCGCTGTGATCCACCTGCTTGTTACCCTTGCGGAAAAAACAGAAAAAGGGGAGGCTGAGGCAAAATGATAACATGGCTTCTTATAAGCTTCGCGGTCATGATGCTGCTGGGCGTACCCATAGGAATATCCCTGGGTTTGTCCGCCATGGGCGGCATCCTCTTTCTTGACGGGGGCAGTCTGGTCACTGTGACGCAGCGTATGTTTGAAGGCATGAACAGCTGGGCCCTGCTGGCCATTCCCCTTTATACTTTTGCGGGCTACACGATGTCAAAGGGCGGTATTTCTCAGCGGCTCATGGACTTCTGCTATTCCATTGTCGGCCACATCTACGGCGGCCTTGCTCATGTGAATGTGCTGGCTTCCATGATTTTTGCCGGTATCTCCGGTTCTGCCGTTGCAGACACGGCGGGGGTATCGGGCATGTTCATGCCCTCAATGATTAAGAAGGGTTATTCCAAAGAGCTTACTGTCACAGTTACAGGCGTTTCCTCCACCGTGGGCATCATCATCCCTCCCTCTATTCCCATGGTCGTAATTGCAGGGATATGCAGCATATCCACCGGCAAAATGTTCCTGGGCGGTATTATCCCCGGTATTCTTCTGGGTATTTCCCAGATGCTTATCTCCTATTTCTTTGCCAAAAAAGAGGGCGTGCAGCCGGAGCCTGGCCACTTTTCCATAAAAGAAGTCGGCCGCACTTTCCTTAAAAGCTGGCCTGCGCTTTTAATGCCCGTCATCATAATTGGAACCATCTCCTCCGGCCTCGTCTCCCCCACTGAGGCAGGCGCCATCGCAGTGGTCTACGGCCTTGTCTGCGGCGGGCTGGTGTATCGGGAGCTCACATGGAAGGATCTGAAATTCTGTTTTACTGAGACCGTCCGTGTATCGGCCCGCATCTTCGTGGTCATTGCCGGCGCCAAGCTCTATACCATCCTGCTCACCACCGCCGGCTTTGACAAATGGCTCACCGGAGTAATGCTGGGTTTCAGCACCAATCCTGCGGTCATCCTCATTATGATTCTGCTGCTGTTCTTTGTTGTGACCATGTTTATGGAGTCCATCGCGGCGCTGACGCTTTTTATGCCCATCATCTTCCCCATTGCCATGAGCGTGGGCATAGACCCCATCGTTCTTGGCGTGCTGGTGACCGTTATGATCGGTATCGGACTTGTTACCCCGCCGGTGGGTATGTGCATCTATGTGGCCTGCGATCTGATGAAGATCCGCGTGGGGCAGACGACAAAATACCTCATCTGGTACATACTCGGCGCCTTTGCCGTGGTAGCCATACTGATCGCTTTCCCCCAGCTCATCACCTGTATGGGCGGTTTTATCCGCTGAATTTCAAAAGGCAGAAGGGGCTGTAGCAAAATGCAAAAAAGCGAAAACAGCCCCGTCTAAAAGTTTAGAAAACGGGAGAAATCGCATTAAATCTGCGGTTTCTCCCGTTGAATTATCAGGGCAATAGTTTCAAAAATCAATTTTGCTACAGCCCCTTCTGTCTGAGACTGTCAAAAAACGCTTACCGAAGCGAAAAACAACTGCGCCGCGGGGG
>DCJL01000029.1:57314-65962 GCA_002320035.1 Clostridiales bacterium UBA1701
CTGTCAAAATGCCCGGCGGAAAGCTTGTCAAAAAAGTCCGACACGGACTTTTTTGACAAGCTGGGCAGAAGCGCCCGTCTCAGGACGGGCGCTTCTGTCTCATTGACAAGGCTTTTCGCGGCGGATATACTGATAGCGCGCTGATTTTACATTTTTCGTGGGAGATGGTCTTTTGGTTTCGCTTCTGCGCCAGCGGGACACGGATATGACCCGGGGGGGGATTCTCCGGCTGCTGCTGGCCTTTTCCGTGCCGCTGCTCATTGGCAATATTTTTCAGCAGCTTTACAACACCGTGGACTCGGTGATCGTCGGCAACTTTGTAAGCCTGCAGGCCCTGGCGGCCGTGGGCTGCACGGGCCCCATCATCAATGCGCTGATTGGCCTTTTTGCCGGGCTCTCCTCCGGTGCCGGGGTTGTCATCTCCCAGTATTACGGGGCCAGGGACAAGGAGAAGCTGCGCCAGTCGGTGCAGACCACGGTGGTACTGACGCTTGGGCTCTGTGTTTTGCTGACGGCGGCGGGCGTGCTGGCCACGCCCGCCATGCTGCGCCTGATGGACACCCCGGCAGACGTTTTTCCCGAGGCGGAGGAATATCTGCGCATCTACTTCTGGGGCGTGTCCGGCCTGCTGCTTTACAATATGGGGGCAGGCATACTCAGAGCTGTGGGAGATTCCACACGGCCCCTGTACTTTCTGATCTTCTCCGCTTTGACAAACACTGTGCTGGACATTATTTTTGTAAAACATCTGGCCATGGGCATCGCCGGGGCGGCCGTAGCCACCGTTATCGCGCAGGGCCTTTCGGCGGCGCTTGTGATGCTGCTGCTCTCCCGGCCCGGCTCCGCATACAGAGTGGACATTCTGCATCTGACCGCCAGTCCCCGGCTGCTGAGCAAAATATGCGCCATTGGTATTCCTTCGGCGCTGCAGCTGGCCGTCACCGCTTTTTCCAATATCTTTGTCCAGTCATATATAAACCGCTTTGAGAGTTCCTGCATGGCCGGCTGGGCGGCATATAACAAAATCGACGCCTTTGCCATGATGCCCATGATGTCCCTGTCCATCGCCCTGACCACCTTTGTGGGCCAGAATCTGGGCGCAGGCGAATACGCCAGGGCCCGCTCAGCGCCCAGATACGGGCTTTTAATCGGCTTTGTCATGATGCTGATTATTCTGACGCCCCTGATGATTTTTGCGCCCCAGCTCACGGCTCTCTTCAACCGGGATCCGGAGGTCGTCGGCTTCGGCGCCATGTTTATACGAATGATCTCCCCCTTTTATCTTGCCTTTGCAGTAAACCAGGTGTACCTGGGCGCCCTGCGCGGGGCGGGAGACACAAAAGCCACCATGCTCATCGCCCTGGGCTCCTTCGTCCTGTTCCGGCAGCTTTATCTCTACATATCTTACCGCCTGGGCGGCGGGCTCACCGCCGTGGCCCTGGGTTATCCCGCGGGCTGGCTGCTCTGCAGCGCCATTCTGCTTTTCTACTACTACGGCCGGAAAACGAAAACCGGCGCAGGCAGGATAATATAAAAATCCGCCCGGCAGCACGACCGGGCGGAATCGGGAGAGAAAGCCTGAAAAGAGGGAGTGCGGGGGGGCTATTCTGTCAGTCGGCGTGCTCCGGCTCGGAATGGCTGTAAAGAATTTCACCGCTGGCAGCGTCTACGGTGTACTCGTAGTCCATGCCGTGAGTCTCAAAATCGATATCGTACCAGGCTGAACTGCGGCTGCTGTCAAAATCCACATCCATGTCGATAAGCTCTGCCCGGCTGAGTCCGGCATGTCCCAGGGCGATCTCAAGAGCCTCGTCCTTTTCGATATTGCGCTCATGGTGCCGCCAGATGAAGAATCCGGCTGCTGCGCCGCCCACAAGGACAAATATCAAAATTACCGCAAGAACGGGTTTTAAAGTTTTTTTCATCTTGGTTCTCCTTCATGCTCTTTGATTATGGCTGCATTATAAGGGCAGATTTTAAGAAAAGCATTAAATTAATTCTTATTTTTCCCTGCTAAAATTTTTCCTGAAAGAGAGGGGGGGCAAGAATGAGAATTCTTGTTGTAGAGGACGAAAAGCACCTAAACCGCATTATATCAGAAGCGCTGGAGGATGAGGGATACAGTGTGGACAGCTGCTTCAACGGGCTGGATGGGCTGGAATACGCCTCCGGCGCCGCATACGACGTAATCATTCTGGACATTATGATGCCCAAAATGGACGGGCTGGAGATGGTCCGCCGCCTGCGCCTTCAGGGAAGCGCCACGCCCGTGCTCTTTCTCACCGCCCGCGACAGTGTGGCGGACAGAGTGAAGGGGCTGGAGAGCGGCGGAGATTATTATCTGGTCAAGCCCTTTGACTTTAAGGAGCTTATGGCCGTGGTGCGGGTAATGACCAGAAAATACACCGGCAACCGCTCCAACGTCTACACCATTGCCGACCTGAGCCTGGACGCGGCGGCAAAAACCGTTACCCGGGCGGGGCGGAACATCGAGCTGACGGCAAAGGAATTTTCCCTTCTGGAATATATGATAAGGAACCGGGGGGTCGTTCTTTCCCGGGAGATGATAGAAAACAACCTCTGGAATTTTGACTATGAGGGCGGCACCAACATTGTCGACGTGTACATGGGCTATCTGCGCAAAAAAATGGACGCGGGCTTTGAGAAGAAGCTTATTCACACGGTCTGGGGCACCGGCTGGGTGCTGAGAGAGGAGTAAAAAAGCATGTCAGCAAAGCTTCGGCTCACACTTTGGTTTACGCTGATGGTCTTTATTCTGGCGGCCATGGTGCTGGTTTTCGTGCTGGTTATAAACAGTGCCGCCATTACGGACGACCCGGCTGAGCGGCTTGTAAAAACTGTCCTGCGCAACGCGGACGATGTGGAGTTTGACAACGGCCGCTTTGACTGGGAGGAGCTTGAACCATACCGCCGGGGGGTTTACTGCTCCTTTTACAGCACGGCCGGGGAGCTGCTTCTGGCCGCCGAGGATCCGGGCATGACAGAGCTCTCGCTGCCTTTTGAGAAGAACATTATCAGGACAGTTAACATAGGCGGGCAGGACTACTTCTGCTATGACAGCTATGTGGACATGGATATCACCGGTATATGGATACGCGGCCTTGTGTCCTCCTCGGACCGTTCCGGCCTGATGCACACCATTATTGTCCTAACCTGTACCCTGCTGCCTGCGCTGATGGCGCTCACTCTTGGCGGCGGCTGGATCATCGCCCTGGACGCATTCCGGCCCATGGAGAAAATCCTCGCCGCCGCCGACTCCATTTCCGACGGCGGCGACCTTACGGCCCGGGTGGGTTTAAAGCGGGGGCCCACGGAGATGCGGCGGCTGAGCCGGGCTTTCGACCGGATGTTTGCCCGTCTGGAGCTCTCGTTCAACGCCGAGAGGCAGTTTGCCTCCGATGCCTCCCATGAGCTGCGCACGCCCATAACCGTCATTCTGGCCGAATGCGACAGGGCCAAAAGGAAAGACAAGAGCCCAGAGGATTTTTTGGCCTCCATCGCCGTGATTGAGGAGCAGGGGAAGCATATGTCCGAGCTGGTGCAGCAGCTCCTGGGCCTCACCCGCATACAGCACGGCACCGACCGCTATCCCATGCGCCGCTCGGACCTGAGCATTTTTGTGGAGTCCTGCTGTGGGGAGTTCATGCCCCATGACAGCCGCGGCATAAGCCTGGAGACGGATATAAAGCCCGGCATCGAGGCGGACTTTAATCCGGCTCTCATGTCCAGAGTGGTTCAGAATCTTCTGCAGAACGCCTATAAATATGGCCGGGAAAACGGGCATATTCTTGTGGGCCTTGAGCAGCGCGGGGGCAGGGCTTTGCTCCGTGTCCGGGATGACGGGATCGGCATCGCGCCGGAGGATCAGGACAAAATCTGGCAGCGCTTCTGGCAGGCGGATGCCTCCCGGGGGGAGGATGGCGGAAGCGGCCTGGGCCTTGCCATGGTGAAGGAGATTGCCGAGTTTCACGGCGGCAGGGCAAGCGTTGACAGCGAGCCCGGCAAGGGCAGCACCTTCATGGTGGAGATATGAGAAAAGCGTACCGGGAAAATTTCCGGTACGCTTTTCTCAGCTTGTCAAAAAAGTCCGTGCCGGACTGTTTTGACCGCGCTTTCCGCCGGGCGTTTTGACGCTGTCACCCATGCGCGCCTTTTCCCGCAGAACTCTGTTTTTATCTATTTTTATACTCCCATGTTATTTTTCACTGCACCACAAGGACAATACGCCGCCCCTCCAGCTCGGCAATCTTCGCCTCCACGCCGTAAACATCCCTCATTGCCCTGGCGTCCAGAACGGAACAATCGCCGTATCTGTACACCTCGCCCCGGCGCAGCAGAAGGAACCTGTCGCAAAAGCGCAGGGCAAGGGACAGGTCGTGAATCACCATGATGGCGGCCAGGCCGTCATTATGGCAAATGTCCTGCACGATGCGCAGGACCTGATACTGGTTGCTGATATCCAGAGAACTGGTAGGCTCGTCCAGAAGCATCAGCTTCGGCTGCTGTGCCAGCGCTCTGGCGATCATGACCTTCTGCCGCTCGCCGCCGGAAAGCTGATTCAAAAACCGCCCCCGCAAGTCCGAAATGTTCAGCCGCTCCATTGCGCTGTGGACGATGTTGTGGTCCTCCTCGCTGACACCCCACTTCATATACGGGCGGCGGCCCAGCATAACCATGTCATGAACCGTCATCTGGGTATTTGCCACCGTCTGGGACACAAAGGCCGCCCGCCGCGCGATCTCCCTGCTGGTCATCCCCATAAGGTTTTCCCCATCCAGCAGAAATTCTCCGGAATCCGCCTTGAGTATTCCGTTAAAACACTTGAGAAGCGTGCTTTTCCCAGCCCCGTTGTTTCCCAGAATGGCAAGGAACTGCCCCGCTTCCAGCTCAAAGCCTACGCTTTTCAAGACCTCCGGGCAGCCCTTATAGTGGTAGCAGATATTTCTGGCCTGAATCATTTGCTCCTGCCCCCCCTGAAAAGAAGGTATAGGAACAGCGGCCCGCCAAGGAACGCTGTAATTGCGCCGATGGGAAGAATAACCGGCGCGATGGCGGTACGGGCAAGCAGATCGCTGAGCAGAAGCAGGCTTGCTCCGGCCAGGATGGAGCCCGGGATCAGATATACATGGTTGTTTCCCACAACCCTCCGCACAATATGCGGCGCCGCCAGACCGATAAAATTGATCAGACCCACATTGGCCACAATGATGGAGCTTGTCAGACAGCACAGCAGCATATTAAACACCGTCATTTTTTTCACATTTATTCCCAGGCTCACCGCCGTCTCCTCCCCGCTGAGCAGGGCGTTGTAGTCCCAGCGGTGAAGGACGCAGTAGACGATCAGGACGGCCACAACCAGGGCCATGGGCTTCATATCGTCCCAGCCGGTGCTGCCAAGGTCGCCAAAGGTCCAGAAAACCAGGGACGCCAGTTCCACCTCATTCGCAAAGTACTGTATCAGCGTCGTGGCCCCCGAGAGCATGGCGCTGATGGCGACGCCGGCCAGGACGATCCCCTCCGGTGAAACCTGCTTAAAGCGGGACAGCGCCAGAATGATCAGCGCCACCGCGACAGAGCCGGCAAACGAGAGCAGAGAGATCCCCAGGCCGCCGCCCATATGCAGGACAATAATGGCCATGGCGGCGCCGAACGTGGCTCCCTGGGATACGCCCAGAGTGGATGCGGAAGCCAGGGGATTGTGCAAAATGGCCTGGAGGATGCAGCCGGACAGCCCCAGCCCAGCGCCCGCCAGTATGGCCGTGCAGATTCTGGGAAGGCGGTTATTCTGGACCACGAGGTTGATTTTCCCGTCTGCGGACAGGCCGAAAACGCCCTTTATCAGCTCCCCAACCGGCGTGTTGTAGGACCCGGCCCGGAGGGAAAGCAGGGCGGAGGCAAACAGAAGCACCGCCAGGAGCATCAGAAAACCGATGCTCCTGGTCTGGTTTTTTCTATACGCGCTGTTCTGTCCTTTATTCTCCAATTGTGATCGCACGGAACGCATAGCCAGCCTCCTTCAGGTCATCATAGGGGTTGGCGCCAAGCAGCATTTCAAAAATCTCCCCGGTTTTCGCCTCCACATCCACATCGGCAAACTGCTCGGGAAACATGACGCTGGCAGCGTAGTAGGCGTCAGCCAGGGCGGTTTCCAGATTTGAGGCATAGGAGCGGAAAGAAATCTGGGAATATACCCTCCCCTCCCGGACGGCAGTAAGGGCCCTGTAATAGTCCGGGTTGTTGGCAAAGTCCTCATTAATAAGCTCCATGCCGTTGAAGTCAAGGAAGATTATATCCGGGTCCCAGCTCAGAACCTGCTCGGGGTCAACATCGAAAGCCAGACTCTGGCCCGTGGTGTCGGCCAGATTGTTCGCGCCTATGAGGGCAAGGGGTCCATAATGAGCCTCTGTCCCCTCAAAGCCGTGTATTCCCTTAAAGGAGACGCCGGCCACATAGACCGCAGGCTTGTCCTCTTCGGCAATTCCGGCGGTGCGCTTTTCCAGATCCGCCTGGATGCCTTTCAGGTATCCGCTCAGCTCCGCCGCGCGATCCTCCAGTCCGTAAAGCGCGCCAAGAATGCCTATCGTCTCGTATGCCTTGTCGTCCAGCGTGGTATCGCTTCCGGGGACGACCACAACGGGAATCCCGGTCCGGGCAGACAGATCATCCGGGTCTGCCCCGGCATAGGAGCTCATAACGATGACCTGCGGGTCCACCGTTATAATGGCTTCCGAATCCGGCTCGCCGTTGGTACCGATAACGGGCAGGTCCTTAAACCGGTCAAAGTTCACATAGTTATAGAGCCGCGACATGCCGCCCCTGGTCTCATAGTCTTCCACGCCGCAAATACGCTCCGCCGCGCCGACATAGCAGCTATATCGCAGAGCACCCACGCCGACACAGACGGCGCGCTCCACCGTCTCGGGAACTTCCACCCGGCGGCCCGCGGCGTCTACAATTACACGGCTTTCGGCGCCGGTTTCCACAGGCTCCTGGGGCGCAGCCGCCGGGGCCTTGCCGCAAGCCGCAAGGCTCAGCAGCATCAGGGCAGATAAAAGCAGGGCCGGAAATTTTCTCATTTTTTCTCCTTTCGGCGGTGCCGCCCGGGATGCGGCCGCCCGCCTTTGTCTTTTTCCGTTCAGGAAACCCTGGCCGGATATCCCCGCTTCACAGACAGGCTTCCTTTTTTGTATTTTACAACGGGCATTTTTTCCCCGCAAGCCCCCGGGGGGGATAAAATTTTTCCGCTGCGAATGAAGTTATACAAAATTTTTCTGTATTCCTTCATTAAGCGGGGCCGGATAAAATGCAAGGCCCACGTCCCAGCAGGAAGAGGACACTCCGCCGTCATTTATCACAAGGCCCGCGCGCTCCTGGCCCCGGTGCTGCAGGGCAAAAAGCCCGTCACTTGATAATCATCTCCCGTCCCTATGTGGAAAAGCGAAACAGGAAGCGCCCCTTTTGGGGTGCCTCCTGCTTCGCTTCGCTTTTTTGACTGCGCTTTCCGCCGGGTATGTTGTTTCCTTCTTCAGAAGGCATTTTTTGGCCGTCTCAAGCGAAGCCGTCAGACCATGGTGTTGCTCAGGGTGCCTATTCCCTCCACAAACACGTCGACTTTATCTCCGGCCTCTATCCAGCGCCTGCCTTCTTGCCGCTCCAGGGCCACGCCGCTGGGGGTGCCTGTGAAAATAAGGTCGCCCGGCTCCAGCTTCATATAGCGGGAAGCATAGCTGATTATCCTGGCACAGTTAAAAATCATGTCGGCGGTGCTGCCGTCCTGACGCAATTCGCCGTTTACATAGCTGCGGATGCGCTTGCCCTCGTCGGGATCAAAGCTGTCGGCGGTGACGATGCAGGGGCCGCAGGGGCCGAAGCCGGGCAGCGTCTTGCCTATGAGCCACTGGCCGCTGCGCATCTGGGCCTCGCGGCAGCTCAGGTCGTTGCCACAGGTATAGCCGAATACCAGGCCCATGGCCTCACCCTCGCTGACGTTCCAGGCGCTTTTGCCCATGACGATGACAAGCTCCGCCTCATAGTCGTAACTCGTCTCCCAGGAGGGCAGGTCGATCTCCGCACCGGCCGGGGCCAGGGCGTTGTCGAACTTGGAAAACAGGATGGGATAATCCGGCTCCTGCATATTTACCCCCTGCGCATGGGCCCGGTAGTTGAGCCCCACGCACAGGAGCTTGCCCGGGCGGCTGAGCACATTGGCGTATTCCGGGGCTTCAATCAGGGGCAGGCCGCTCTCCGCCTCCATGCGGCGCAGCTCCTCCATGCCCTCTCCGGAGATGACCCGCTCCATGTCCGGGCCGAAGCCCGCAGCGGTGGCGTCCACAACGCCCTTTTCTTTCACGATGCCCAGATGAATTTCTCCGTTTACCGCGATGTTGCAAAGCTTCATAAAACTTTTCCTCCGAGGATGATACAAAATGCAAATTTGAATTGTATTATAAACCTTTGCGCCCTGCTCTGCAAGTGCGGATACCGTTCAATTTCCTATGTATCGTTCCTCCCCTTCCATTTGTCCTTTCCTTCGTATCTCCTGTACCAGCCCATAGTTTTTCTTTTCCAGTCCGGTCAAAGCATCCGTTATGCTGTTAAACAGCATCAGCTTGTCAAAAAAGTCCATG
>DCJL01000009.1:0-31993 GCA_002320035.1 Clostridiales bacterium UBA1701
AAAACGCCGGCAGATATGCATATCTGCCGGCGTTTTCCCTTTTTATTATACTCTGTGAAGTTTCTTCTGGAGCCAATCCTTTCCGTCAACAAAGCGGGAAACGATAAAGGAGACCACATAGTCGCCCGCGGCATTGACCATGGTAGCAGGAGGATCCACAAGGTTGCCCAGCGCGATGGCTATCGGGTAAGCGATGGCAAGCTGATCCGGGAAAAAGATCGTACAGAGAACCAGCTCGCCCGTGCCGCCGCCGCCGGGAATACCGGACATGGCCACGGAGGAGAACACCGCCACGATGATGGCAAGTATGGCCCGGCCTGTGCCGAAGTCAAGGCCGAAGATGCCGAACAGGAAAGCCACCTTTATAATGGCGCTCATGGCCGAGCCGTCCATGTGCATGGTTGCACCCATAGGCATGACAATATCAGCAACATCCCTTGATATACCGGTATCCTCGGCCGCTTCCATGTTGGTGGGGATCGTGGCAACGGAGGAGCAGGTGCCGAAGGCCACCGCCGCCGGAGCGAACAGATGCTTGAACATGGTCTTTGCCGCCCCCTTTCCGCCGCCGAAGCGGGCGTAAATCGGGGAGGAAATGAGCATGTAGGCAAAACACATCACATAGTAAATGATGAGCGTGCGGCTGTAATCGCCGATAAGCTCGGGGCCGTAGGTGGCAACCAGATACGCAAAGAAGCCGAAGAAGCCGATAGGGGCATAGAAAGTGATGAGCTTAACAACCTTCATAATGCAGTTTGTAAGGTCAGCCAGGAGCTTTGCCGTCATGGTTTCCGGGCCGCCCGCCATCTGCACACCGAAGCCGAAGAGAATGGCCGCCACAATAAGAGGCAGGATCGCCCGGCGGCTCCAAAGTTCAACAAAATCGGGCTTGGTGAAAAAGTTTATTATCATGTCCGCGATACCCAGGCCTGCATCAACCTCACCCTCGACGATCTCATAGCTGCCGGTGGTGATAGGGATAAGGCGCACAACTATGTACATGAGCAGCGCCGCCACGGCCGCAGTACACATAAAGGTGATGACCGTTGTGCCCAGGACCTTTCCGGCCCTTTTCACGCTGCCCATATTGGCAATGGCGGAGGAAATGGAGCAAAACACCATCGGCACCACGACGCAGAACATAAGGTTTATGAAAACCGTCCCCAGCGGCTCCAGCGCTGTGGCTCCCGGCCAGACCGCGCCTGTAACACAGCCGGCGACAATGCCGATCAGCATGGTGATGAGAAACCAGTATTTACTGAAAAACTTTCCCGTTGCCTTCATGGTCATATCCCCTTTTCAATATTAAGATTAACACGGTATATTATATTTACAAGGTAATGCAAAGTAAATTGTATATGGTGCTTGAAACATTGCAAAAAGTGCGATATAATTTTTCAAATTGTAAAAGAGAGGTGCTGGTAATGGAAAGCGAGGGTTCCGTAAGCCGGGAGGGCTATCTAAAGGAGAATTACCACTATTTTCATCTTAAGGACACAGCGGGCCAGGAGCGGGACTTTCATTTTCATGAGTTTGACAAGCTGGTACTGCTGCTTTCGGGCAGGGTGGATTATGTTGTGGAGAACGTCAGTTATGAGCTGGAGCCCTGGACTGTTTTGCTGATAAAGCATCACACGATACATAAGGCCCTTATTGACAAAACAGAACCCTATGAACGGATAATTGTATATCTGGACGGAAAATATTTTGAGCGGGCCATGCCCGAGGCCCGGCTCATGGATTGCTTTGCGCGGGCGGACCGCTCCGGGCGGCATCTGCTTGTGCCCGACAAGCGGCAGCGCAGGGAACTGGAGGCTGGAATACAAGCCTTTGAGCAGGCCATGGCCGACCCGCGTTTCGGAGCCAGGGCCATGCGGGACACGCTGATGATGCAGCTTTTAATTCTGCTGGGTATGATGGTCCCTGCGGCGCCGGAGCGGACCGAGCACCGGTACGATGCAAAAATAGAGCATGTTTTATCCTATATAAACGAAAATCTCAGCCGGGAGCTGTCGGTAGACGCGCTGGCCGAGCAGGTTTTTCTCAGCAAATATCATTTTATGCGCCTTTTTAAAGCCCAGACCGGCAGCACGGTGCATGCCTATGTGCGCCAGAAGCGGCTTTTATGGGCGGCCCGGCTGATCCGGGAAGGCGCGCCCGTGAACAAAGCAGCCGTGGACAGCGGCTTTTCCGACTATTCCGCCTTCCACCGCGCCTTCCGGGAGAGTTTCGGCGTCAGCCCCGGACAGCTCAAAAAATAAAAGCGAAAGGAGCGCCCCATGTTTGCAAAAAAAGACCCTCTGGCCGCCGAGCTTTTCCGCCTGACGCGGGAGGAAAATCGCTTTCTGGAAAAGCACCGTGAGAAAAAGCCATCCGCCCTGAATCGCCTGCTGGAGGAAAAAGCCCCGGAGAAGCTTCAGGAGACACTGGCTTCCGCCTTTGCCAAGGCTTTCGCTCTGGTATTTGAAAAAGGCACGGGGATAATCGAACTGAGCTATAACCGGGATAAGAAAGAAAAGCAGTTCAAAATTGACAGCTACGCCGCCAGCATCCGCGGAGATAAAAAATCCCTGCGCTCCTTCTCCAAAAAGGCGGGAAGCGCAGGGGCTTTGAACCTGGCCATGTCCGGCGCGGCGGGCCTGGGCCTGGGCGTGTTGGGCATCGGTCTGCCGGATATCGCTCTGTTTACCGGACTTATGCTCAAGAGCGTTTACGAAACCGCCCTCAGCTTCGGCTTTGAATATGACAGCGAGGAAGAGAAAAAATTCATCCTTCGCCTTATTGCGGGGGCCATGGCCTACGGAGAAGAGCTGCTGCGCATTGACGCCGAGCTCAATACCTTTATCGAAAGCGGCCGTTATCCCCTTGATGCAGACAAGGCCGCTCTTACAAAGCAGGCTGCCGCCGGGCTCTCCGGGGAATTGCTGTGCATGAAGTTTCTCCAGGGCCTTCCCATTGTGGGTGCCCTGGGCGGTGCCTATGACGCAGTGTACATGAAACGGATAAATGACTATGCCCGGCTCAAATACCGGCGCAGATTCTATGAAAAGCTCCGCCGGAATTAAGCGCGAACCCGCCGCCGCACGGCATCCACAGAGTCGATAATCTCCGCCCGGCCGCTTATGAAATCGGCCCCGGAGAAAATCTGTGCGCCCACGTTGGCCATGTCCCGCAGATTGCTCTGCTGGATCTCCTCTGTTGCGGATGAGCTGCAGTCGCTGAGCACGGCGACATTATATTCAAGGGAAATGCCGTCATAGCAGGTGGCGCGGATACAGTTTGGCGTTGTGGTACCCGCAAGAAGAATGCTGTTTATGCCCAGGCGGCGCAGGAGCAGGTCCAGCTCCGTGTGGAAAAAGGCGGAGTAGCGGGGCTTGCTGATGTGATAGTCTCTCTCGTCGGCGCCGAATTCTTCCGGCTGCTCCGCGGACATCTCCTCTCGGCAGCCGGGAGAGATGGGGCGGCCGCCCCGCAGCCAGCTTTCATGCCGGGTATGCTCTACATCGCTGCCATCCGCCCGATAAAGCCGGGTGACAAAAAAGACCGGTATGCCGCGCCGGCGGCACTCGGCGATCACCGCCGCGCAAGCCGGAACGGTAGCCTGCGCCCCGGCGATATAACAGGGGGAGCTTTCGTCCAGAAAGCCCCTCTGCATGTCAATAACAATCAGGGCCGTTTTCTTGTCCATAATATATAATTCTCCTCTTGAAAAAACAGCGCCGCATTCGCGGCGCTGTTTTGATAAGCAATATGGAATCAGCGCTTGCTGAACTGCGGTGCGCGACGGGCTGCCTTGAGGCCGTACTTCTTACGCTCTTTCATTCTCGGGTCACGGGTCAGGAAGCCAGCGGCCTTCAGGGAAGCGCGGTAGCTCTCGTCGACCAGCAGGAGGGCGCGGGCAACGCCGTGGCGGATGGCGCCGGCCTGACCGGAAACGCCGCCGCCGGTGACGGTAGCCTCAACGTCAACCTTACCGACGGTGCCGGTGGCGACCAGGGGCTGGCGGACAATGAGCTTCAGGGTCTCAAGACCGAAATAATCGTCGATGTCACGGCCGTTGACGGTGATGACGCCGCTGCCATTGGGAATGAGGTGAACCCGGGCGACGGAGGATTTTCTGCGTCCGGTACCGTACATATAGGGCTTTTTGCACTTATAAGTTGCCATCTTTCTTTTCCTCCTCTTAGCGGGCCCAAACTTCGGGCTTCTGCGCCGCGTGGTTGTGCTCGGCGCCGGCAAAAACCTTCAGGCGCTTGAGCTGCCACTGAGCGATGGTGTTCTTCTGGAGCATACCGCGGACGGCCAGGCGCATTGCCAGCTCAGGCTTGTTGGCCATCAGGTGCTTGTACTGGGTCTCCTTCAGGCCGCCGGGATATCCGGAGTGAGTACGGTAGTACTTCTGCTCCAGCTTCTTGCCGGTGAGGACGGCCTCCCGGGCGTTGACAATGATGACATAGTCGCCGCAGTCAACATGGGGGGTGTAATCGGTTTTCAGCTTGCCGCGAAGAATATCGGCGGCGAGAGCGGCGGTCTTGCCCAGGGGCTTGCCTGCCGCGTCAAGGACGTACCACTTGCGGGTAACGGTCTCCTTGGTTACCATGGTAGTAGACATAGTTTGTGCCTCCATATAGAATTAAATGTTTTGACAATTCAGGCGTAGGTTGTTACAATATTCCCCAAACGCGCTTTATCTTTATATCACAGGAAGAACGCCCTGTCAACCATGATTTTAATTCTGATTTTTATATCTCTTTTTTCCTTTTAAAATCTCTTTAAAACTCTCAAATTCTTAAATCCATTTTTTAATTTTTCTGCGAGGTTTTTTATGAACAAAGCGCTTAACGAATTTACCGGTACCCTGCGTCGGGCTGTGGACGATTACGATATGATTCAGGCCGGGGACAAGGTGGCCGTGGGCGTCTCCGGCGGGAAGGACAGCATGCTGCTTTTAGCCGCCCTGAACCACCTGAAAAGCTTTTACCCCAGGCCTTTTGAGCTGGAGGCCATCACGATCGAGCTTGGCTTTGAGGGCATGGATTTTTCTCCCGTAGCGGAGCTTTGCCGCAGGCTGGGCGTGCCCTACACGCGGCTTAAGACCGACATAAAGGAGATCGTTTTTGATGTACGCAAGGAGGACAACCCCTGTTCCCTCTGCGCCAAAATGCGCCGGGGCGCGCTGAACGACGCCATCAAAGCACAGGGCATCAGCAAGCTTGCCCTGGGGCATCATTTTGACGACGCAGTGGAGACTTTTATGATGTCCCTGCTCTTTGAGGGCCGGCTGAGCTGCTTCCGCCCCGTGACCTATATGGACCGCTCCGGCGTGACCCAGATACGCCCCCTTGTCTACGCCGGAGAACAGAAGATCAGCCGCCTTGCGGAGGAACTGAACCTGCCAATCGTCGAAAATTCCTGCCCCCAGGACAAGGCCAGCAAGCGCCACGAGATAAAAACGCTGTTGGGCACACTCAGCGGGAGTTACCCGGACATGAAATCCAAAATCTTCGGCGCCATGCAGCGCCTTCCCCTCCCCGGCTGGCAGCCGAAGGAGAACTGGCGGCTGAGCAAATAAGGCAGAAACAGAAAAACCCCGCACGATGTGTGGAGTTTCAGCTTGTCAAAAAAGTCCATGACGGACTTTTTTGACTGCACTTTCCGCCGGGCATTTTGATAGCATCAAAAGGTAGCTTTGCTCAAAAGGCCTGTTTTTTTCAAGCCTTTTAACGGCGGTTTATCCAATTTGAGGCGGGCCTTTTCTCGCTGCGGCTCGGTCACAGCATGTCATTCCCTACCACGCCGCCGCTTCGCTCCCCTCAAGCGCCCCGCAGCTCAGTTGTTTTTCATCGGAAAGCGTTTTCTGAACAGAGCGCCATTATACCGCCCTTATCCGGCCGCGTAAGGCGGCGCTCTCAGTCCCGCTGCCCGGCCAGCGTTTCAAGAAATCCCACCCAGCCCGCAAGCGCGGCTGGCTCAAAATTAAACAACGCGTTTTTATATAACGCAAAGGCCTCCGGATACCGCATTTCCATCCACCGCAGGCTCTTTTTCGGCCCAAAATAAGCCTGGCCGGCTGTATCGCAGAAGATTTCCAGGCTGTCCGTCAGCAGCCAGTGCCACCGGAACATTCCCTCCGAGTCATTTCGCCTTGTCCTCTGCCACATTTTCCTGCACCAGTCAATTTGGGCCCGAAGCTCGTCCTCCGTTTTCCGGGGCCTGCTTCCGATATAATCCAAAACCGCCTTTTTCAGCGCAGCGCCGCGGCCCTCCGTGTCCAGGATTACATTGCCGTCATATATCCGCGCAAATTCCCCGCAGTCAAAACCGCCCTCAAATCGGGAGGGCGGATACACAAAAACGTCAAGCTGCACGCCGCCAACAAAGGAGACGTCGTGCAGCTCACCGTCGACTTCTGAAATCAGCAGCGCGTCAAAATCACTGTGTTCGTTGTTTGACCCCTCCGCATAGGAGCCATAAACGATTATGGCCCGCGGCGCATATTTTCCTTTTAAATACGCAATGATCTGTTCCATAGCAGCCGCCTTTTTTCCTGTTCTTTAACCCACCCCGACTTTTTGTCGGGGTGGGTTCGCTTCCGTCAGCCCTTGACACCGCCGGAGGTGAGGCCGGAGGTCAGGTGCTTTTCTATGCACATGAACAGGATGACCACCGGCACCGTGGCCAGCAGGGAGGCCGCGAACAGGTACTGCCATTCGATCATATTGAAAGAGGAGAACTGCGTGATGCCCACGGTAATAGGCCTGTTTGCCGCGGTTGAGATGAGCACCGTGGAGATCGTATACTCATTCCAGGAGTTTATAAAGACGAAGATAAGGGTGGTAACGATCCCGGGGGCGGCCATGGGCAGAAGGATATGCAGCAGGGAGCCCATGGTGGTGCAGCCGTCTATGCGGGCGGCCTGCTCCATTTCGGGAGAGATGGACACGAAGGTGCCCCGGAGCAGCCAGATGGCAAAGGCCTGGTTAAAGGCCGCGTTGATGAGCATGAGGCCCAGAATGGAGTCGTTCAGATGCAGGGCGCTCATAAGCTGGGAGATGCCGATAAGCAGAACCACGGGGGAGAACATCTGACTCATGATGACAAAGCCGAGAAAGAGCTTCTTGCCCTTGAATTTCATTCGGGCCATGGCGTAGGCTGCGGGGATGCCGCAGAGCAGGGCGATAAGCGTGGCCCCGCCGGCGATCAAAAAGGAGTTAAGCAGATAGCGGGGGACACCTCGTGAAATGATATCCCTGAGATTGCTGAACTTCCACTCGGTGGGGAAAACGTGCAGGAAATACATGTCGTTCGTCTCTGCGCTGGAGCGGAAAGCGGTGACCAGCATGACATAATAGGGATAGAGAATAAAAAGGCAAAGGACAATAACGAAGGCATACAGCATACCACGGAGCAGGGAATGGGCCACAGAGCCATGCCGGAGCTGGATCGCCGCCAGAAGCATGGCGAAAATACAGGGCAGGCAGAGCCACATGGCGGCCCCGGCGCTGAAGCGCAGCCCCTTCAGGGCTCCGTTTATTTCCTCCCCGGCAATGCCGCCGAAGAGAAAGGCGTCCAGTTGGGCAAAGAACGCCTCCTTGCCCCCGGTGAGCACGCCGCCGGTGTAAAGCAGCACACGCCGGGACAGGGTGTAGGTGTTCATCATGAAGAAAACAGGAAGGAGCAGCAGCGCTGCCAGCAGAAGCCAGCAGGCCGCCGAACGGAAAGCGGCCGCCCTGCCGTCAAGGGCTTTATACGGCTCGCTCACAGTGGAGACAGAGCCAGCCAGAGCGCAGGCCAGGGCCAGCAGCAGGCACAGCAGCATGGCCAGCAGCACCCAGGAGGAGTTCAGCCCCGCGCCAAGAAAAGACCAGCCGTTTTTGGTGAAGCTGTTGTTGAGGGTAAAGGCCACAAGAGAGGTTTTCTCGCCCTTGGAGTTGGTACGCTCGGTGACGCTCTCCTCAAGGGAAACATCAAAGCCCTTCTCCCGGTATTCCTCGGCAACGGCGTTCACTTCTTCAAGGGCCTGCTGATATTTCTCGTCTCCCACGAAGGTGTTGGCGGATTTGAGGGTATAGACCCCGGCGGAGAAGCGGTATGCCGGCAGGCTCATAAACACACCCACAAGCAGCAGCGCCGCCAGCATAAGAGCCAGCGCGGCCCGGTTCTGCTTTCTGACAGCATCGGGAGTTTTCATCCGTTATCCTCCTTCCGCATGACGCCCAGCATGTATATGCCCGCGCAGAGGCAGAGCACAAGGAAACCGATCACGGACAGTGCCGTAGCCGGCCCTTTCTGCCGGTCATAAAAATTCAGCATATAGAGATAGGTGACCAGTGTGTCCGTCTTGTTGGAGGGGGCGCCCTTGGTCATGGTGTAGATGATGGGGAAGGAGTTAAAAACATAAATAATGTTCAGCACAGTGCTTACCGTAAGAGAAGGCTTCACAAGGGGAATGGTGATATGCCACAGCCGGTTCCAGAAGCTGGCTCCGTCTATCTCCGCCGCCTCATAGAGGGAATTGTCTATGGCCTGCAGGCCCGAGAGCACGCAGAAGGTGACAAAGGGGATGGTGACAAAAATGCCCACACCGCATTCCCAGATAAATTCAAGCTGATAGCTCATGCGCCAGTTTACGGCCTGCTTGATAATGCCCAGGTTCAGCAGGATATTGTTCAGATTGCCATATTCGTATTTGATTATGTAGTTCCAGACCGAGGCCTGAATGACAAGTGAGGTGGCCCAGGGAAAAACGACGATCGCCCGGGCGATCTTCCGGCCCCGGAACTTCTGGTTGAGCACCATTGCGATGACAAAGCCCAGTATGGTGGACAGGCCCACCACCGACACCACCCAATAGAGCGTGTTGAGCATGACCGTTTTAAAGGCAGGCAGGGAAATGGCGTCCGCAAAGTTTTTAAAACCAATGAAGCCTCCAACGAGCCCCGACTTGGAGACCTCGCTGAAAGACAGCTTAAACACGATCAGAATCGGGAACACCACAAACACCGCCATCAGGATTAAGCTGGGCAGCAGCCAGATATACGGCTCAATTTTTTTCTCTAAGGTTCTGTTCACGCCTCACCCTTCTTTCAAAAATCCAAAAATCTCTTGACCCAAAATTCCTTTTCAGAAAACACCGCGCCGGGCGGTATTCTTTGAAAAAGAATGGGGCCGGACCTGTGTCCGGCCCCCGGAAGTACTCTTTAAACAGCTGCCGCGGCTCAGCCTGCGATCTGGGCCTGGAGCGCGTCCAGCTGCTCCTGGACGGAGGCGCCGGTGAGCGCGGCCTGCTCGGCGGCGATGGTGCCCTGCTTCACGGCGTCCCATTCGCCCTTGGCGGTGGGATAGAACTGGCAGCTGCTCAGAACATCCAGCCATGCCTCAAAGGAGGGATCGGCGGCAACGAGAGCCTCGACGGCGGAGTTGACGGCGGGCAGGAAGCCCTCCATGCTAACCCAGCCAACATAGTTCTCGGGATCGTAGAAGAAGGTAAGGAACTTGCCAATGGCCTCGTCACGAGCGGCCTGATCGGGAGCAGCCTCGTCCTTAAAGGCCATGATTCGGTCCATAACGCCCACGGAGGAGCTGGTCTTGCCCTCGTTGGCAGGGATGGCAGTGGTAGCCATGTTCACGGTGGAGCCCTTATCGGCGCAGTAGGTGGGCATGGAGTTGGGGGCTATGCACATGGCGAGCTTGCCGGCGGCAAACATGTCCTGCAGGTCGTAGCGGGTCTGGGTGGCGGGGTTGGGGTTGGTGTAGCCCTTGTTCACAAGGCCGATCGCGTACTCGATGGCCTCAACGTTCTCGGCGCTGTTGAGCGCCCAGTTGCCCTCGGCGTCAACAAAGCCGCCGCCGTTGCCCCAGGTGTAGTAAGCGAAAGCCGCCTGGCCTTCGTCGGTGGTCATATCAATGCCCCAGGGGTAAACCTCGCCGTCGTAGAAATCAACGATGGCCTGGGCCGCGTCCTCAAGTTCCGCCCAGGTGGCGGGAGGCTCTATGCCCACTTCCTCAAACATGTCCACATTGTAGTACAGCGCGCGGGCAGAGGCCAGGTCGGGAACGGCCCAGACGGTGCCGTCAATAACGGACTGCTCAATGAAGGAGGGGAAGAAATCGTTGTAAAGCTCTTCGGGGCAGTACTGGGAGACCGGCTCCAGAAGGCCCTCGTTGGCATAGTTTGCGAACACGTCAATGTTCAGAATATCGGGAGCCTGGCCGGAGGCGATGCGGGTATCCACAACAGTGTAAACGTCGTTCCAGGAGACGACCTCAAGGTTCAGCTTGACGCCGGGATTGGCGGCTTCAAACTTATCTACAAAGTTGGTGCCGTCCATGCCGGAGCCCAGGAACCACTCCTGGGTGTTGGGGCCGTACTGGCAGATGATAACGTCCAGAGTGATCTCGTCTCCGGCGGGGGCCTCCGCGCTCTCCTCCGCGGGGGCCTCAGAGGCCGCAGGCGCGGCGGTCTGGCCGCAGGCGCAGAGAGCAAAGACCATTGCCAGCGTGAGAAGCAGTGCAAGAATCTTTTTCATTTTCATTTCTCCTTAATAAAAATTATATCCGAAAAGCGTTTCCGCCTTCCTTCTCTGTTAAAGCTTCCTTTTGCCAGGATTGTAAATCCTGGCAAAAGGAAAGGCGCCTTTCCTTGCCCTTTATATAGGGCGGCGAAGCAATTTACACAAAAAGCCTTACCACACGCTTGATTATACTTGGTGTTTTTTGTTTGTTATAGTGAAATTTTTTCGCTTTTTAGAAATATAATCCTGTTACCGAAAAATCACACTGTTTTATCCTCTTTTCCCATTTACGACAAGCCAAAAAGGACAGGATTTTCCCGCTGCTTTCAGCTTCGGTTCGTTTTTCTGTACGCGCTGGGGGTTATTCCGGTGACGGATTTGAATATTTTGGTAAAATAATTATAATCGCTGAAGCCCACGCTCTCCGCCACTGAGGACACGGGCTCATCGCTTTTCAGCAGGAGGGATTTGGCGGCGTTCACCCGCCGCTGGGCGATGAGCCAGGTGAGAGTCCGGCCGCCGGAGAGCTTTTTGGAGAGGGTGCAGAGCTTTGTGGTGCCCATATGCAGGTCTGCGGAGATCCGCTTCAGGGAAAGATTCTCCATATAATGCCTGTCCAGATACATCTCCAGCTTCTGCAGATCGGAATACTCCGCCGAGCGGATGATTCCCTCCTGCTGTATGTATTGGGCCAGGGCCTCAAGAATTTCCGCGTAGGCCGCCATCTCCCGGGGAGAAAAGCGCCGCAGGCGCAGGAAAGCCTCCTTAAGCTCCGCCAGATCCCCCTGATACCAGCCCAGCTCCTTTTCCGCGTTTTCCCACTGCTGCTTCACAGAAGAATCGTCCAAAAGCTGGCCGAAAACCAGATAGGCGATGGGCGTGCCGCTTTCAAAGACGGGAAGGACCGTCTCGCAGGCGCCGGCGTGGCAGCGATAGCTGTAAGCATTGCGGGCGGTGAGGCATTTTTCAACGGCCCGGGCGTCACAGGCCTCGCAGCGGGCGTGCCCCTCGGGACTGGCGTTAATCAGGCGGCAGAAGTCGCTATGCCCGCCGCTGAGCTGAATATCCTTTCCCGCAGCGTCAAAGGTATTGGTCCTGATTCCTGTAAACGTCTGTAGGTTCGCTATCAGGCGCGTGAGCTTATCGGTATTAAACAGCACATTCATGGGCGGGCCCCCTTCTGAAATATCGTTCTTAGAAGAATATTATATCACAATATTCCGCTTATGTCAGCCCATTTCCGGCAAACTTGCCGCCGCCACGGACTGCCCAACCCGGCGGGATTTCTCATCAGGCAGCGTTGGCTTTATTTTTTCAGCGTACTCCGGGTATTCGTCCCGCAGGACCTCTCCGGCTTTCTGCAGAATAATATCCCCGCCTGTTCCGGACATGACTCTGCCAAGCAGAAGCACCCGGCCGCAGCCGTAAAACTCATGATAGAGGGCCAGGCTGTGGCCCAGATACACGCCGATCGAGCGGTATATGGCCTGCGCCCGGGGGTCCCCGGCTTCCATCAGTGCCTGAACGGCTTTGAGTTTTTTTGCAGGGGGCAGTTCTTCCTCCAGCGCTATGCCCGCCGCGGCGGCCAGCTTGATAACCCCGTCCTGGGAGAAATACTTCACTCCGCAGCCGATATCCCCGGACCACTCATCCGCCATGGCCTCCGGGCAGGCGTCCACGGGAGCAAAGGCCAGCTCGTTGAGCCAGCCGGTGACGCTGCCGTTTTCGTCCACATAGCCCACGGCCTCGCTGGTGCCCATGGCTATGCCAAGAATATTGTTCTCCCCGAGACTCATGGCCCCGGCAAGGGCGGTCACATCCCCATCGTTGCAGACGGAGACGGGTACATTTCCTATTTCCCGGGCGGCTCTGAGATAAATATCCTTCACCTTTTTGTCGAACAGTTCCGGCGGGACCTTCAAAAACAGCGAGGCAACCATGCAGCGGTTATCCACAAATATTCCCGCCGAGGAGACCCCGATGGCATCCACCCGGGGAAGATGCTCCGCAGCCGATCTCATGGCGGAGACAATCCCCTCAAAGTGATAGTCAGGGTCCGGATTGGTCTTGGGATACCAGACGACCTCCTCGCTGTACACCGGCTCCCCGTCGATAACGGCGGAAACCTTCCTGTCGCTGCCGCCCGCGTCAAAGCCGATGCGGCAGCCTTTCAGATTGCGGCCGATGGCCTGGGGCGCGGATTTTTCCTCCGGGATCTGATTGCAGAAGCAGACCTCAAAAGGCCGTTCATAGACTCCGGCCATAAGCTCCCTGTCAAAATCCCGGGAGCCGCCGGGGGCGTAGGCCCGGCGCAGATACGCATAGGCTTCCCTGTCGCCGCTGACCCAGATTCTGAATCCGCCCTTCATCCAGAGGAGGAATTTAACCAGCCTGTCAATATAATAGAGGTCTGCCTCCCGGGTCTCCGGGCGGCCGTGAATAAAGGTGCTCACCGCCGCTACCTGGCCTCCGCTGCGCTCCACAGCAAGGCCGAGGGGTTTCCCGGCCCCTTTGAGATAGGCCCTGTTGAACTTCAGCAGAGGCATAAAGCCCGGATCCAGCTCGGGCTTGTTTTTAACCTGAAATTCAATATCAAAGCGTTTCATTAAACCCCCCCTTATTCTGCCGACCGGGCAATCAGCGCCCGCATCCCGTCCCACTTTTTCTCCATGTCCGCCACCAGCCTGAACTGCGTCCTGGCCCGGTCAAGATTGTGCTCCGGGCGGGCAATGGCAAAGTAGCGGTCGCCCTCCAGATAGTCCGTTAAAAAACGCAGGCCGCACTCCAGCGTCATAAGCTTCGCCCCAAGTGGAAGCGTCTCTTTCTCAAGCGCGGTCAGGCTCCGGCAGGAGTGAAGATAACCCCGGGCATACGTCTCGTAAAGGCTCATGTCAAGCCCCATTTTGTCCAGGTTCTTCTCGTCCTCGGCGGCGGTGGCCGCGCCGAAGCGGATGGAATCCCCAAAGTCATAGGCGGCAAGACCCGGCATCACCGTGTCCAGGTCTATGACGCAGAGAGCCTTTCGGGTCTTGGCGTCCAGCATGACATTGTTGAGCTTTGTATCGTTGTGGGTCACCCGCAGGGGCAGGGAGCCGTCCTCCCGCAGAGCCTGAAGCGCCCCGGCCGCGGCCTCCCGCTTAAGCGCGAAGTCGATTTCCTCCCGCACGCCGGCCGCTCTTCCCAGCGCGTCTGCCTCAAGAGCCAGATGAAATTTCCGGTATCTGTCGGGGGTGTTATGGAAATCCTTTATCGTCTCATGGAGGGTATCCGCCGGGAAATCGCTGAGCTGGTTCTGAAAACATCCGAAGGCCACGGCGCTCTCATATAGATCCTCCGGCCGCTCGGGCTGCTGGAGGCAGAGGCTGTCCTCGATGAAATCATAGACACGCCAGCTCTCCCCCTCCCCGTCTACCCAGACCCAGGCCCCGTCCAGGGCGGGCACAAGGCGCAGGCTGCCCCGGGGTTCCTCCACCCGGGCGGCCAGAAAGCCCGTCACGGCGGCGATGTTTTCCATGAGCCCTTTTATATCCGGAAACACAAGCGAATTTATCCTCTGAAAAATATAACGCCGCCCCGCGTCCGTTTTCACAAGATAGGTGCGGTTTATATGGCCGCAGCCGTAGCGCCGGCAGGATACCGGCTTTCCGTCCAGCAGGAAATGAAATACCGCTTCTTCCATAAATCCACCTCTATTAGTAAATTTAACTAAAATCACAGCTTCATTTTAAAGCTTTTATTCACAATTAATAGTATCTTTTTCACGGATAATAGAAAATTTTTTCGTTTTCCGGTTTAATATACAGATGAAAAAAGGGCCTGCGGCAGCCTTTTCCGGAAAATCACACGGGCCTGTCCCTTTCCGGCCCCGGCATTTAACGGACGGAAAAATGTGACCGCGCGGGACAAACTCCGCCCCGCGCGGTCTCGCCTCCATATTTATGCCAGCTTCCGGACAAGGCCGGGCAGCTCCGCCACCGACCGGGCAAGCCCGTCGGCTCCTTCCCATTCGGCCGGCGCCCCGAAGCCATAGGCACAGGCAATGGTTTTGAGGCCGTGGGCAAAGCCCAGCGCAAGGTCGGAATTCCGGTCGCCTATCATAAGATAGTCCCCGGGAAACGTCTCCGCTACATGGGGGAAAATATCTTTTTTAGGTATAAAATCATAATCCTCGCAGCAGTAAAAGCCGTCAAAATACCTGTCCAGCCCAAACCACTCCCGGTGGGCCTCCATGTAGGCCCGCTTACAGTTGGAGAGAAAGACCAGCCTGTATCCATCGCTCTTTATCTCTTCCAGCGCCTCCTCCGCGCCGGGATAGAGTATGGCGCGGCCCGCCTTTATCCCGGCCACCATGCGCTCCCCCACGATGGCGCTGGCCCGGTCCCGCAGCTCCTGAGACAGCCCGGGCATGAAGGTTTTCCACATTTCGCGGGCATTTATCCCCAGGTAGACAGACAGCTCCTCATCGGTATAGCGCCGCGCCGGGGCCTGTCCGGCCTCAACCAGCCAGGAATAGGCCGCCCGGAAAGCGCCGCCGTACAGGGCCCTGGTATTGTGGAGGGTGCCGTCCCAGTCAAAAATCAGAGTCCGGAGCATCAGAACTGCTTTATCAGGTTGACCATCTCAATAGCGGAGAGGGCGCAGTCATAGCCCTTGTTGCCCGCCTTGGAGCCGGCCCGCTCTATGGCCTGCTCGATGTTCTCCGTGGCAATCACGCCGAAGAGCACCGGGACTCCGGAATTCATGCCCGCCTGGGCAATTCCCTTGGCGGTCTCGCTGACCACCAGCTCGTAGTGGCTGGTAGCGCCGCGGATCACGGCGCCTACGCAGATAACGGCGTCATATCTGCCGGATCTGGCCATGCGCTGGGCCAAGGCGGGGATCTCAAAGGCCCCCGGCACCCAAGCGGCGGTGATGTTCTCTTCCTCGACGCCGTGGCGCACAAGGCCGTCCACCGCGCCGTCCAGAAGCTTCTGGACGATGAAGCTGTTAAAACGGGATGCGATGATGCCCACCTTCATTCCGGCAGGGGCGATTACTTTTCCTTCGACAAGATTGATGTTCATTGTATGTTCCTCCAACGGTTCAATTGTATTTATTTGGCGAAGCGGATGGTTTTATAGACGTGGCCCATTTTCTCCTGCTTGGTCCTTAGATAGAACGCATCGTACTTCTGGGGCTGTATCTCTATGGGCACCCGCTCCTTTATCTCAAAGCCGAAGCCCTCGAGGCCGTATATTTTGCTGGGGTTATTGGTAAGAAGCCTTATGGATCTTACGCCCAGGTCCTGCAGGATCTGGGCCCCGCTCCAGTACTCCCGGAGGTCCGCGGCAAAGCCCAGCTCCAGGTTGGCCTCCACGGTGTCCCTGCCTCTCTCCTGAAGCTCATAGGCTTTCAGCTTGTTTATCAGGCCAATGCCCCGGCCCTCCTGGCGCATGTACAGGATGATTCCCCGGCCTTCCCTCTGCACACGCTCCATGGCGGTACGGAGCTGGGCCCCGCAGTCGCAGCGGGCGGAGCCGAACACGTCGCCGGTGAGGCATTCGGAATGGACCCGGCAGAGGATATTTTCTCCAGCCCCGATATCGCCGCAGACCAGAGCCACATGATGCTCGCCGGTAATGTCGTTTATATAGCCGTAAATTTGAAAATCGCCATAGGCAGTGGGCATTTTGGCGCAGGCCTCCCGGACCATGTGGCGTTCGTAGCGGCGTAGATAATCCTGAAGGTCTTTGATGGTGATGAAGCACAGCCCGTGCTCCCGGGCCATCTGCTGAAGCTCGGGCGTGCGCATCATGGTGCCGTCGTCCCTCATAATCTCGCAGCACAGGCCGCACTCCTCAAGCCCCGCCAGACGGCACAGATCCACCGTGGCCTCGGTGTGGCCGCTCCTGGTCAGAACGCCTCCCCGACGGGCCACCAGCGGGAACACATGGCCCGGGCGGCGAAGATCCTCCGGCCGGGTATTCAGGTCCGCGCAGGCCCGGCAGGTATAGCCCCGCTCGGCGGCGGAGATGCCGGTGCTGGTATCCACATGGTCCACGGACACGGTGAAGGCGGTGCAGTGATTGTCGGTATTTTCGGACACCATCTGGGGCAGGTTCAGCCGCCGGGCAATTTCCGCGGACATGGGGGTGCATATAAGTCCCTTGGCAAAAGAGGCCATGAAGTTCACATTTTCCGTTGTGGCATAGCGGGCAGCGCAAATAAGGTCGCCTTCGTTTTCCCTGTCCGGGTCATCCGCGCACATGATGATCTTTCCCGCGCGCAATGCCGCAGCGGCCTCTTCGATCGTATTGTATTTAAAGCTCATTTTTATTTTTCTCCCTTCTCTCAGAATCCAAGCTCGGCCAGGCGTTCCTGGCTCAGCCCCCCGGCCCGGGGCCGGGGGGCCAGCAGCTTCTGCACATATTTGCCCACAATGTCGTTTTCCAGGTTGACCGTGTCTCCCGGCCTTTTTTTCAGCAGGATCGTCTCCTCCCCGGTGTGGGGAATGACGGACACTCTGAAATCCCGGCTGCTCACGGCGGCAACCGTCAGGCTTATCCCGTCAATGCATATGGAGCCCTTCTCCACGATCAGGCCGAGGATGTTCTCGGGCGCCTGGATTCTCACCCAGACGGCGTTGCCCTCCCGGTACTGCTCGCTTATGATCCCCGTTCCATCGATATGGCCGGAGACAATGTGCCCGCCGAAGCGGCCGTCCGCCGCCATGGCTCGCTCCAGATCAACGCGGTCCCCCCGCCTGAGAGCGCCGAGATTGCTCCGGCGCAGGGTCTCGGGCATGACGTTTGCGGCAAAGCCGTCGCCGGTCAGGCGGGTGACAGTGAGGCAGACGCCGTTCACGGCGATGGAGTCGCCGATTTTGGTGCCTTCAAGCACGGTTCTCGCCTGAATGCATATCTCCCCGGAGACGGAGCCGGAAACCAGGGTTTTCACGGTTCCCAGCTCTTCAACAATTCCTGTAAACACCCTTCATTCCTCCCAGTATGTCGTATTCCAGCAGCAGATCCTCTCCCAGCCGGGTGATCAAAGGACCGGTGAGCCTGGCGCATTGGTCCGGGCTTTCCACGCCCATGCCTTCAACGGGGCTTTTCGCCCCTCTGCCGCCAAATATTTTCGGGGCCACATAGGCACAGACATGGTTCACAAGCCCCTCCCTGAGCATGGCCTCGTGGAGAACGCCGCCGCCCTCGACCAGCAGGCTGTCCAGCCCTCTCCGGCCCAGCTCCTTAACAAGCGCCGGCAGATCTACACGGCCGTCGGGCCCGGGAAGCGCCAGCACCTCCACGCCCATGGCTTCAAGAGCCCGCTTTTTCTCGGGCTCAGCCGCGCCGCAGGCCACAATGGTGGCGTATTCCCCGGCGCTGCGGCAGATGCGGCTATCCAGCGGAATCAGCAGGCGGCTGTCGCAGATGACCCGGCGGGGCTGATGCCCGCTCCCGCCCCGGCAGTTGAGAAGGGGATCGTCCGCAAGCACAGTGCCTATGCCCGCCATAATTGCGCTGTATCTGCCCCGAAGGCTGTGAACATGCTTCCGGGCCTCTTCTCCAGTTATCCAGCGGGAAGCGCCGGTGACCGTGGCGATTTTTCCGTCCAGCGTCATGGCGTATTTCATCACCACATAGGGCAGGCCCGTGGTGATATAGTGGAAAAACACGGGATTGAGCGCATCGCACTCCTCCCGGAGAAAGTCCTCCTCCACCTGAAGCCCCTTTTCCCTCAGAAGTCCCGCTCCCCTACCCGCCACCTTCGGGTTCGGATCCCGGGAGCCGATCACCACCCGGGCCAGGTTCTTTTCCAGGATGATCTCCGTGCAGGGGGGCGTTCTGCCCTGATGGCAGCAAGGCTCCAGGGTCACATATATGGTCCCCCCCGCCGGGTCCTCGGTACAGGCGGCCAAGGCGTTTCGCTCCGCATGCAGTTCGCCGCAGCGCCGGTGATAGCCCTCTCCGATAACGCGCCCGTTCTTTACGACCACCGCGCCCACCATGGGGTTGGGGTTGGTCCAGCCCTCCCCCAGTCTGGCAAGACTTATGGCCCGGCGCATATAGTCTATATCCGTCATTGAGTCAGCTCCTTTTTGCAGGTGAAGCGGGCCGGGAGAAGAAAAAGCCCTGTGAAAATTAATTCACAGGGCCGTAAACTCACAAAAAAAACTCCGGAATATATAAAATATTCCAGAGCAGACATTTTGCGTTTATGTCATCTTCTCTCATCCAGACTATACTGTCGGCTTCGGAATTTCACCGAATCCTGCCAAGCATAAGCCGCTCGGCTCGCGGGCTGTAACCGCCGGTGGGGAATTGCGCCCCGCCCTGAAGATTATTTTATTCACTTGCTCGATTATGGTACAAAATATTTTCCCGTTTGTCAAGTGCTTTTTCAAAAGCGGTAAAAACTGCACGGCCCAGGTAAGGGCCGTGCAGCTTTTCTAAAAAGGATATAGAGCGCCTCAGCGGGCCTCGCCGCGCTCCTTGAGCGCTTCCTTGCGGGAAACGTTCCAGCGGCCCTTCTCGTCCACGCCGGTGAACTTGACCCAGGTCTTGTCGCCCACGTTAAGAACGTCCTCGACCTTCTCGGTACGCTTGAACTCAAGGTCCTTGATGTGGCACATGGCATCCTTGCCGGGAACCAGCTCTACAAAGGCACCCAGGTTGGAAATGACGCGCTTGACCTCTCCGTAATACAGAGCGCCCACTTCCGGCTCGAACACAATATTCTCTATGATTTTGCGCGCGGCGCGGCAGGCTTCGATGTCAGTGCTGGCAATGAAGATGGAGCCGTCGTCGTTGATATCTATCTTACAGCCGGTGTCGGCGGTGATCTTCTGGATGACCTTGCCGCCGGAGCCGATGACTTCGCGGATCTTGTCGGGATTTATCTTGATCTGAACCATCTTTGGCGCGGTCTCAGCCAGCTCCTTACGGGGCTCGGCAATGGCCTTGAGCATGATGGCATCCAGAATCTGGAAGCGGGCCTCCTTGGTAATGGCAAAAGCCTCCTTGATGATCTCATGCTTGAGGCCGTCGTTCTTCAGGTCCATCTGGATGGCGGTGATGCCGCTCTTGGTGCCGGCCACCTTGAAGTCCATCTCGCCGTGGAAGTCCTCAACGCCCTGAATATCAATGAAAGTGGTAAAGTCGTCCCCGTCCTGGATGAGGCCGCAGGAGATGCCGGCCACGGGGGCCTTGAGAGGCACGCCGGCGTCCATCAGTGCCAGGGTGGTGCCGCAGATGGAGCCCTGGGAGGTAGAGCCGTTGGAGGAGAGAACCTCGGAAACCACGCGGATAGAGTAGGGGAAATCCTCCACGGAGGGAATAACGCTCTCCAGCGCCTTCTCAACCAGAGCGCCGTGGCCGTATTCGCGGCGGCTGGTGCTGCGACTGGCACGGGCCTCTCCGGTGGAGTAGGAGGGCATGTTGTAGTGGTGCATGAAGCGTTTCTCCTCGTCCTCCCAGATGGTGTCCAGCTTCTGAGCATCGGACAGGGTGGCAAGGGTGGCAATGGAGAGGACCTGCGTCTGGCCGCGGGTGAAGAGGCCGGAGCCGTGGACCACAGGGATCACACCGACCTCGGCGCCCAGAGGCCGGATCTCATTCATCTGGCGGCCGTCGACCCGCTTGCCGGCCAGCAGCCATTTCTTGACGACCTTCTTCTGCAGCTTGTAGAGGATCTCGTCCATGTACTGCATCAGGTCGGGGTGCGCCTCGCCGTACTTCTCCTCAACCATCTTGACCCAGTCGTTTACGCGGGCCTCGCGGACATTCTTGTCATCGGTGTCCATGCAGAACTCCATGGACTGGAACTCCTTCTCGCAGAGCTCGGCGAAGAGCTCCTCGTCAAAGGAGGCGTGCTCATACTGGAATTTGGGCTTGCCTATCTCTGCCACCATCCTGTCGATGAGGTCCAGAACGGGCTGCAGGTGCTCATGAGCCTGGACGATGCCCTGGTACATAACGTCATCGGGAACCTGGTCGGCCTCGGACTCGATCATGACGATCTTCTTATGGGTGGCGGCAATGGTAGTGGTCATACGGTTGCGCTCGCGCTCTTCCTTGGTGGGGTTGAAGAGATACTTCTCACCGTCCCAGCCCAGCACGATGCCGGCGATGGGGCCGTTGAAAGGCACGTCAGAAATGGACACGGCGGCGGAAGCGCCGATCATGGCGGTTATCTCGGGGGAGCAGTCGCGGTCGATGGAGAGGACCTCGCAGGCGATAACCACGTCGTTTCTCAGATCGGAGGGGAAGAGGGGGCGCATGGGGCGGTCGATCAAGCGGGAGGCCAGGACCGCGGGCAGGCTGGGCTTACCCTCGCGGCGCATGAAGCTGCCGGGAATACGGCCCACAGCGTAGAGCTTCTCATTAAAGTCCACGGCGAGAGGGAAGTAGTCGATGCCGTCCTTGGGGCGGGCGGAGGCCGTGCAGGTGACAAGAACGGTGGTCTTGCCGTATTTGACAAGAACGGCGGCGTTGCAAAGCTCCGCCATCTTGCCGACCTCCATGCTCAGGGGGCGGCCTTCATACATGATCTCGTACTTTTTGTAGTTGGGGAACTGTTTGTTGGTGATAATCATGGCGTATCTCCTTATATTTTTCGGGATCGCCGGCATCTTAGCACTTGAAGCAAGGTCCGGGACGCCCAGGCTCTGCTTCAAATACTAATCCGCCGGTGTCTCGAGGTTTATAACGGCTCTCTGAGGGCTTTAAATATATAAAAAGAGGGATAATTATTCAATTATCCCTCTCAAAACCTTCATTTCCCTCAGAAAAAGGCTGAACAGAAAAATTACTTGCGGATGTTCAGCTTCGCGATAAGCGCGCGGTAACGCTCGATGTCCTTCTTGGCCAGGTAGTCCAGCAGGCGGCGGCGCTTGCCGACCATCTTGTACATGCCCAGACGGCTGTGGTCGTCATTGGGGTGACGCTTGAGATGCTCGGTCAGCTCGCGGATGCGCTGGGTAAGGATCGCGACCTGGACCTCAGGAGAACCGGTGTCTCCCTCATGGGTGGCGTTTTCGCCGATAACGGCAGTCTTGACTTCTTTGGTGATCATAATGATACCCCTTTCTTAATGATACTATACCCGGCGACCAGGCACTGGGCGGAAAGGCAACCGCTTCGGCGGCATATCCCCAGAGCTTAGAACGCGGGCGCATACCGTGGTATATTAACATTCCCGACCGGGAAAAGTCAATAGGAAAACGCAAAAAATACTGCCGCAAACAAAAAACTCAGCTCCTGCTGGCCCCCGGCGGAGGGGCAGGCGGGAAAACTCCCCCGGGGCGATTGCCCCGGGGGAGCGGAAATGAATCCTTATTCGGCCCTGTCTCTCAGCCCGCAACGGTGCAGTACATGAAGTACTTGTAGCCGAGGGGGTTAGAGAAGAAGCCCTGTACGCTGTCATCGAGCATGTAGATGTCGGTGTAGAAGTACAGAGGAACGATGCAGCCGGTGGACATGAGCAGGTCCTCGGCGCGGTGCATCAGCTCGTAGCGGACCTCGTTGTCGGTGCAGGACTTGATGAGGGAGATCAGCTCGTCATAGGTCTGGGCCCAGGTGCCGTTCTCAACCTTCAGCTCGTAGCCAAGGTCGGTCAGGTCCAGGCTGTAGATGGCGACGTCCTTGTGCCCGCCCTTGCCAAACTGCACGTCGTTGTTGCCGGAACCGGTGACCCACATATCCAGGAAGCAGATGGGATCGTTGTAGTCGGCCAGCCAGCCGTTACGGGCGATGGAGTAGTTGCCTTCCTTACGGGTGTTCAGGAAGGTGTTCCACTCCTGGTTCTCCAGGTTCATGGTGATGCCTACGCCGGCCAGCGCGCTTTGCAGGTATTCGCCGATGGCCTTATGGCCCTCAGAGGTGTTGTAGAGGTAGGTCAGCGTGGGGAAATCGGTGAACATGCCGGTGGCTTCGTCATAGGTGTAGTACTTCTTGAGGGTCTCAACCGCCTGGGCGAAGTTGGCCTCGAAAGCGTCGGCGGAAACATTGTAGTAGCCATTGTACTCGTCGCTGCTGCCGGCAGTCTCATAGAACTGGGTGCCGTCGGGATTGGTCATACCCATGGCGACGAAGGAGGAAGCGGGGACCTGGCCGGCCTGGCCGATCTCCTCAACGATGTAGTTGCGGTCGAACAGGAGGGCAATGGCGTTGCGGATCTCAGCCTTGGCGGCCTCGGCCTCAGCGCCGGTGAGGGTGCTGGAAGCAGGCAGGATCGCCTCGTTGATGTTCCAGCAGACATAATAGGTGCCGATCTGACCGGCAACCACGAACTCCTCGGGGTACTCGGTCTTCAGGTTCGCGATCTCGTTGGTGGGCACGTCGTCAATCAGCTGCCAGGTGCCGTTTTCGAAGTTGGTGAGCATGTTGTTGGAGTCGTCGGAGAGATAGAACTCGATCTTGTCCATGAGGATCTCGTCGGCGTCAACATAGTTGGGGTTCTTTTCAAGGGTGATAACGCTGTTGTGCTCCCAGCCGGTCATGGTGTAGGCGCCGTTGGAAACATAGGTGGAGGGATCGGTGGCCCAGGCTTCGTCAGCGACCACATCCTCGCGCACGGGAAAGTAGGTGGGGAAAGCAAGCAGTTCGTTCCAGTAGGCAACGGAGTTGGCCAGCGTGACCTCCAGGGTCTTTTCGTCAACAGCGGTAACGTTCAGCTTGGCATCGGGGTTGACAATGTTGCCGTCGGCATCGGTTTCCCACATCTCGGCGTAGCCGTCAACCACTTCAAACATGTAGCCGTAGTCGGCAGCCAGGGCGGGGGAAGCGGCGCGGTTCCAGGCAAAGGCAAAGTCGGCGGCGGTGACGGGCTGGCCGTCGGACCACTTCAGGCCGTCGCGCAGGGTGTAGGTGTAGGTAACGGTGCCGTCCTCATTTTCAACGCCCTCGGACAGCTCGGCAGCGGCGTCGGGAACGATAACCAGGGCACCTGTCTCGTCCTGGGCCCACTTGGCAAGGCCGGAGAACAGGTGGCTGACAAGGGTAGCGCCGTCAACTGCGGAGTTGAGCGCGGGGTCGATGGTGTCGGGCTCGGAAGCCAGGCACACAGCCAGGGAGCTTGCGGCGGCTTCCGCGGGAGCCTCGGTGGCGTCGGCGGGCGCTTCGGTGGCTGCGGGAGCCTCGGAAGAGCCGCAGGCGGCCAGAGCGAACACCATTGCGGCAGCCAGGAGCAGAGCAAGGATCTTCTTCATTTTGTTATTTCCTTTCGAAAATATATTTTCAAAAATACACGCCGCGGTGACGGAGCATATGTTTGAATCGCATTATGGCTCTCAGCCGATTTCATTTACCCTGTGGCAGGCTACAAAATGGCCGGGAGCGGCCTCCTTGAGTTCCGGCATGGACTGAGCGCAGACCTCCGCGGCGTGGGGACAGCGGGTGCGGAAGGGGCAGCCGGAGGGCGCGTTCAGAGGGCTGGGAATATCTCCGGAGAGAACGATGCGCTTGTTGGCCCGGGCGATTTTCGGATCGGGCTGGGGCACGGCGGACATGAGGGAGCGGGTATAGGGGTGCAGCGGCCGCTCGTAGATCTCCGCCGCGCCCGCCAGCTCCACCATCTTGCCCAGATACATGACGGCAATGCGGTCGCTTATATGGCGCACAACCAGAATGTCATGGGCGATGAAGAGATAGGTCAGGCCCATCTTCTCCTGAAGCTCATCGAACATATTGATAACCTGGGCCTGAATGGATACATCCAGCGCTGAAACAGGCTCGTCGCAGACGATGAAGTCCGGCTTCAGGGCCAGGGCCCGGGCAATTCCGATACGCTGGCGCTGGCCGCCGGAAAACTCATGGGCATAGCGGGAGGCATGCTCGCTGTTGAGGCCCACCTGGTCCATAAGCTCCAGGATCCGCTCCTGGCGCGCGGCCCTGCCAGAATACATTCTGTGCACATCGAGAGGCTCGCCGATAATGTCGGACACAGTCATGCGGGGGTTGAGGGAGGAGTAGGGATCCTGGAAGACCATTGTGGCCTTCTTGCGGAACTCGTTTATGTCCTCCTTGGTCTTTATTGCTTTGCCGTTATAGACGATCTCGCCGCCGGTGGGCTTGTAAAGGTGCAGCAGGGTGCGGCCTACGGTGGTCTTGCCGCAGCCGGACTCACCCACGAGGCCCAGCGTCTCCCCTTTTTTTATGGCGAAAGACACATCGTCCACAGCCTTAAGGGGCTTGGACTTGAACATGCCCACGTTAATATTAAAATACTCTTTCAGGTTTTTGACCTCTACCAGAGGCTGATTCAGGTTTTCGCTCACTTTGCCTCGCCGCCTTTCTCCTCTTCGGGCAGGATGCTGCCGTCCTCAATGCCGGATTTCACGTTCATCCAGCAGGAGGCCATATGGTCCTCGTTTATCTCCATGCGCGGGCAGCGCTCCCTGAGACAGATCTTCATGGCATTGTCGCAGCGGGGTGCAAAAGGACAGCCCTGGGGCATGTTGAGAAGGTCGATAGGCGTGCCGGTGATGGGATGGAGCTTGGTGCCGGCGGTGCCGGCGGTGGGGATGGAGCGCATAAGGCCCTTGGTGTACTCATGCCGGGGATTGTAGAAGATCTCCTCGGCGGTGCCCTGCTCACATATTGAGCCGGCGTACATGACAATGACCTCGTCGCAGAGCTGGGCCACAACGCCCAGGTCGTGGGTTATCATAATGATCGCCATGCCCAGCTCCTCCTGGAGGGACTTCATCAGTTCCAGGATCTGGGCCTGAATGGTAACGTCCAGGGCGGTGGTGGGTTCGTCGGCGATGAGAATGTCCGGCTCACAGGCCAGCGCCATGGCAATCATGACCCGCTGGCGCATACCGCCGGAAAACTCGAAGGGATACTGCTTCATGCGCTTTTCCGGCTCATTTACGTTCACCAGGCGAAGCATTTCGACCGCCCGGTCCCATGCCTGCTTTCTGTCCCTGTTCGTGTGAAGCAGGATGGCCTCCATGAGCTGGCGGCCAATGGTGTAGGTGGGGTTCAGGGAGGTCATTGGATCCTGGAAGATGATGGATATCTTGTTGCCGCGGACGGTCTTCATGACCTTTTCCCCGGCGCCGACCAGCTCCTGCCCATCAAGCTTGATGGAGCCGCCGACGATTTTGCCGGTACTGGCCAAAATCTGCATAATAGAGTAGGCCGTGACGCTCTTGCCGGAGCCGGATTCGCCCACGATGCCCAGCACCTTACCCCGCTCCAGATTGAAGGACACGCCGTTGACGGCCTTCACCTCACCCGCGGGGGTAAAGAAGGAGGTCTGCAGGTCTCTTACTTTTAACAAAGGCATATGTTCTGGCATAACTTCCGCTCCTTTCTCAAGTTCTCAGCTTGGGGTCGAAAGCATCCCTCAGCCCGTCTCCGAACAGGTTCAGGGAGAGGACGATAAGGGAGATGACCACCGCGGGGATAACAAGCCGGAAAGGATAGGAGGTCAGACCGTTCAGCGCGTCGGAGGCAAGGGATCCCAGGGAGGGCATGGGAGCGTTGACGCCCAGGCCCAGGAAAGACAGATAGCTTTCGGTGAAGATGGCGCTGGGGATCTGCAGCGCGGTGGAAATGATGACCACGCTGATGCAGTTGGGAAGCAGGTGTTTTTTTATGATCCATCCGCCCCTGGCTCCGGCCGCCTGGGAGGCCAGGACATATTCCTGTTCCCTCAGGGAGAGTATCTGGCCCCGGATAAGCCGGGCCATGGACACCCAGTACAGCACGCCAAAGACAATGAAAAGGCTGATGATATTGCTGCCGATCTTTGCCAGTACCGTGCCCTCTATCACCGGCGTCAGCGACACCTTGAGTACCGAGGAAAGGAGGATGACCATGAGCATGTCCGGCAGGGAATAGATGATATCCACTATGCGCATGATGATAAGGTCGACCTTGCCGCCGCAGTAGCCGGCGATGGAGCCGATCGTCAGGCCGATGATAAGCACGATGATGCTGGCAAAAAAGCCCACGGCCAGGGAAATGCGGGTGCCGTAGACCACGCGGATAAAGTAATCGCGTCCGGATGAATCGGTCCCAAACACATGGGGGAATACGCGCTCCCCGGCCTCAATGCGCTTGAGCTCGGTCCGGCCGTACTCGAAGGGAGCCAGGTTGTTGAAGGAGGCGTCCACGGGCTTGCCCGGGTTCACACCCAGCATGGCGTCATATTGGTAGGGCCAGAACATGGGAATAAAAATAGCTGAGAGGGTTATTATCAGAATGATTATAAGGCTGATGGTGGCCACTCTGTTTTTGAGCAGCCTTTTCACGCCGTCTTTGAAAAAGGTGGAAGCGGGGCGCATCTGCACCATGTATTCCTTTTCTTCCTCGGTAGCAGGCAGGAAAGCGTCCAGATCCACATGGAGGCTGAAGGGTTTCTTTTTCATTTTCCGCCGCCTCCTTTATTCCAGATTGATCCTGGGATCAACGACCTTGTAGAGAATGTCGCTGACCAGGTTCATTACGACGATAAGGCACGCCAGCACGATGGTAGTGCCCATAATAAGGGGATAGTCACGGTTGGTGATGCTGCTGACAAAGGCGCGGCCGATCCCGGGCACGGCGAATATCTGCTCCACGACCAGAGAGCCGGTGACGATGTAGGCCAGCATGGGCCCAAAGTAGGTGATGACGGGGATGAGGGAGTTTTTCAGCGCGTGGCCGAAGATAATCTTGCCGCCGGAGACGCCCTTTGCCTTGGCGGTCCGGATATAGTCCTGCCCCAGCACGTCCAGCATGGAGGAGCGGGTAAGCCGGGTAATATAGGCCATGGGATAAAGGGCCAGGGTAATTACCGGCAGAATCAACCCCTGGGCTGTGGAGCCGTTGGCCGGCAGCACGGCAAGCTTAACCGCAAAAAGCACCAGCAGCAGCGAACCCATTATGAAAGAGGGCATGGAAACGAAAGCCGTGGTAATGACCATGATCACCTTGTCCACAAATTTGTTCCGTTGAAGCGCCGCAATCGCGCCCAGCACTACGCCCAGGGCCAGCGCGCCGAAGGCGGCCATAATGCCCAGCTTTGCGGAGGTTTTCATACCGTCGCTTATGATGGCCATAACAGTGCGGCCGCGTTGTTTGAGGGAGGGGCCAAAGTCCAGCTTTGTGACCACATCCTTCAGGTAGGTTATGTATTGCTCCATGAGAGGCTTGTCCAGCCCGTACTTGGCCTCCAGCGCGGCCTGCGCTGCGGGGGAAACCGCCTTTTCGCTCATGAAAGGGCCGCCCGGAACGGCGCGCATGACGAAAAAGGTCACCGTTATGACTACCCATACCGTCAAAATTGCAAGCCCTATCCGTTTCAGGATATACAGCAGGGTTTTTGAACTCATTTTTTCAACCGCCTTATGTCTTTTTGATTACTCTTTTCAAAAGCCTGTCACCTTTTTTGGAAAAAAAGGTGGGCAAGGGCATGCCCTTGCGGCTTTTGTATTCATTTTCCGGTTTTATGCTTTAACGCTCTGTTATATGAATTAATATTATAAGCTAAACCCGTGTACTTTTCAATTTTATTGTCTTTTTGAAGCCCATTTTTGTGGGATACGGCAATTCAGGTCAAGATAGCTTTTTTGAATCTGTGCACTTTCACCGTCAAATACAGTGCGGTACTGAATTAAATTGTCAAATTTAATTCCGATTTCGTGCATATTTTTTATAAAATTGTGAGGCGGCCCCAAAGCGGGGCCGCCTCAAGCAGTTGACAAGGTGTCAACGGCTTGAGCGAAAATACAGAAACATTCAAGAATGTTCCTGTATTTTCAATATTGAACGCGAAGAGGGGACTCCCGTCCCCCCTCCGCGCTTCCCCCATGCATATCCGTCCATTGCCTATGGGTTTGCCTTCAGTCTGAGGCGGCCCCAAAGCGGGGCCGCCTAATATCAGCGCGCTTATCTGTTTCGCATAACGGTTTTCATCCGCAGGCCGTGGTCCAGAATGCGCTTGCGCAGGCGCAGATTTTTGGGCGTGACCTCGAGAAGCTCATCATCGGCCAGAAATTCCAGGCATTGCTCAAGGCTCATCTGCCGGGCGGGGGTAAGGCGCAAAGCCTCATCGGAACCGGAGGCTCGGGTGTTGGTCAGATGCTTGGTACGGCAGACGTTCACGGAAACGTCATCTGCCTTAGGGCACACGCCCACCACCATGCCCGCGTAGACCTTGGTGCCGGGGGTGATGAACATGGCGCCGCGCTCCTGGGCGTTCCATATGCCGTAGGCCACGGCCTCGCCCGTCTCGAAAGCGATGAGAGAGCCGGTGCCCCGGCGGGCGATATCGCCCTTGAAGGGCTCATAGCGCTCAAAGACGCTGGCCAGAATGCCCTCGCCCTTGGTATCGGTGAGAAATTCGTTCCTGTATCCGAAAAGGCCCCGGGAGGGGACGAGAAACTCCATCTTCATGCGGTTGCCCACGGGCGTCATCTCCACGAATTCGCCCTTTCTTGCGCCAAGTTTCTCCATGACCGCACCCATGTAATCCTGGGGCACGTCCACGACCACCCGCTCGACAGGCTCACAGATCTTGCCGTCGATTTCCCGGTAGAGCACGCGGGGGGGAGATACCTGGAACTCATAACCTTCCCTGCGCATGGTTTCTATAAGGATGGAAAGGCTCATTTCGCCCCGCCCGGCCACATTGAAGCTGTCGGTGCTGTCGGGCATATCGCTGACCTTAAGGGAAACGTCCTTCAGAGTCTCCCGCATAAGCCGGTCCCTGATCTGGCGGGAAGTGACAAACTTGCCTTCCCGACCGGCGAAAGGGCTGTTGTTGACAGAGAAGGTCATCTCCAGCGTAGGCGCGCCGATCTTCACGAAAGCGAGCGGCTCGGCGGCCCCTCTGGCGCAGATGGTGTCCCCAATGGTCACATCGCCCAGGCCGCTCATGGCAATGATATTTCCGGCCGCCGCCTCGGTGACGGGAACCTTGCTCAGCCCTTCAAACTGATAGAGGGAAACCGCCTTGGCCTTCATGGTTTCGGCGTCGGGGCTGTGGTAGTTGCAGACCTCTATTTCCTGGTTCTGCTTGATAACGCCCCGCTCAATGCGGCCTATGGCGATGCGGCCCACATATTCACTGTAATCCACACTGCTTACCAGCATCTGGAACGGCGCGTCCAGATCCATCTCCGGCGCAGGGATGTACTCCAGAATCGTCTCGAAAAGGGGCTTGAGATCCTCGCCGGGCACGTCGGGGGAATAGCTGGCGGTGCCCTGACGGCCAGAGCAGAAGAGCATGGGGGAGTCCAGCTGCTCGTCGGTGGCGTCCAGGTCCATCAGCAGCTCCAGGACCTCGTCTATGACCTCATGGATACGCTGGTCGGGCCGGTCTATCTTATTGATGACGACGATGACCCTGTGGCCCAACTCAAGGGCCCGGCTGAGCACGAAGCGGGTCTGGGGCATGGGGCCCTCGGCGGCGTCCACCAGCAGGATAACGCCGTTTACCATCTTCAGCACACGCTCCACCTCGCCGCCAAAGTCGGCGTGGCCCGGCGTGTCTACGATGTTTATTTTTGTATCGCCGTACCATACGGCGGTGTTCTTTGCCATTATGGTGATACCGCGCTCCCGCTCCAGGTCGTTGGAGTCCATCACGCGATCCTGCACTTCCTGATTTTCCCTGTACACGCCGGACTGTTTGAGCAGCTCGTCCACCAGTGTGGTTTTGCCGTGGTCAACGTGAGCAATGATGGCTACATTCCTGAGTTTATCCATTGATTTCGCAACTCCCCTGCGTAAAATATCTTTTTTCTAACTATTTTCAACACAAAGCTGAATTTTAACACCCCTCCATGAAAATTGCAAGATTATATTGAAGGAAATATCTGTTTTCTGCCTGCGGCCCGTTTTTTTGTTCTCCGCCCCTCCTGCGATTGAAATGCGGGCCCATCCATGATAGAATCGAAAAAAAAGCCGAAAGCGGGGCCTTTGATATCATGAAAGATAGTTTTTTTGCCTACATCTCCCGTATGCGCTATATAAGCCGCTGGAGTCTGATGAGAAATTCCCTGCCCGAAAACGTGCAGGAGCACAGCCACATGGCGGCCGTCATTGCCCACGCCCTGGGCCTTATCCGGCGCGAGATCTTCGGCCAGCCCTGTGATCCCGGCGAATGCGCCGCCGTGGCGCTGTTTCATGACAGCGCCGAAATCCTCACCGGCGACCTGCCCACCCCCATCAAATACCACAGCGAGGATATTCGCGGGGCCTACGGCCAGCTTGAGGAGCTGGCCTGCCGGAAGCTGCTGGGAACCCTGCCCCCGGAGCTTCGGGGAGCCTACGAGCCCCTGCTGACCGGGGAGAGCCAGAAGCGGCTGCACGATCTTGTCAAAGCCGCGGACAAGCTCTCGGCCTATATAAAATGCATAGAGGAGCGCAAGGCCGGCAGCCGGGAGTTCCTCTCCGCCGAAAAGCAGACCCGGCAGGCCCTCGAGCAGAGCACCCTGCCGGAAGTAAACTATTTCATGGCGCATTTCATCCCCGCCTTTGAGCTGGATCTGGACGAGCTGGGGACCATAGAAGGAGGACAAAATGGAACAGGCAAAAATTGACAGAATAAACGAGCTTGCCCGCCTTGCCAGGGAGCGGGCGCTGACTGCCGAAGAACAGAACGAAAGAGCGGCCCTGCGGCGGGAATATCTGGACGACTGGCGCAGAAGCACCATCTCCGTTCTGGAAAACACTTATATTCAGACCCCCGACGGGAAAAAGCACAAGCTGCAGAAAAAGACGAAATAAACGGGAGGCTGGCTATGAAAAAGATGGTGGTCCTGGTAGGCAATTACGGCTCCGGCAAGACGGAGATCGCTGTAAACCTGGCCGTAAACGCCGCGGAGCAGGGGCTCCGGACACTGGTTATCGATCTGGATAAGGTCAACGATTATTTCCGCATGTCCGACCGGGTGGATCTGCTGAAGGAGAAAAAAATAAACCTTGTCTCCCCCACCTTCGCCGGGCAGGGCGTCACGCCCAGCAATATGTCCGCCGCGGTGGCTTCCGCTTTCGCGGATGACTGGGAGCTGGTGGTCTTTGATGTGGGCGGGGACGCCGCCGGAGCGCTCTCCCTGGGCCGCTACCATCAGGATTTCGAGGCTTTCGGCGGGGAACTGCAGGTCTACGACATTGTGAACGTGTTCCGCCCCATGTCCGAGAGCGCCGGGAAGATCATAAAGCTCATGGGAGAGATCGAGGGCTTTGCCCGCCAGAAGGTGACGGGCTTTGTCAACAACTCAAACCTTCTTACCTGCGCCAGTGCCGATGATCTGCGCCGGGGCTACGACGTGATAAAAGAGGCTTCCCGGCTCACCGGCATCCCCGTGGCTCATACTACGGGGCGCAAAGAATTTCTGGCGGAATTTCTCGCCGACGGCCGGGATGAAAAATATACGGGCAGTCCCATCCCGCTTGAGACATACATGCACCGCAGCTGGGAGGCGTTCACCCGGGAGGGTCTCTGATATGCAGGACAGCTTGTCAAAAAAGTCCATTCCGGACTTTTTTGACTGCGCTTTC
>DCJL01000009.1:32098-61216 GCA_002320035.1 Clostridiales bacterium UBA1701
CCCCCTCAAGCTCCCCCGCGGCCCCGTTGTTTTTTGCTTCGGCAAACGTTTTTTGACAGTCTCATAGCTTGACCGGGAAACGGAACCTGTTCCGCTTCCCGGTCAAGCTGTTTTTATCTTATCTGTCCGCTGCCGTTTATGACGTATTTATCGCTTGTCAGTTCACGCAGGCCCACAGCGGCAGCCGCCGGTTTCGTGGGCATATCCGTTGGCCGCCCTTTCAGGGAAAGCTTTCCGCACCCTTTCGGGGCAAGCGGAAATGATGCACGAAAACTTCATGCGCATGGCTTTGCCCGTTTTCGTGGTGTGCTGTCTGCGCATGAAGTTTTATGACTATACGCATATTTTCCTCCAGCTTTTCCGCCGTGTTTGCTTTACTGATTTAATTGGAAATTATACCACAGAGCCGGAGAATTTTCCATAGCAAAGCGGTTTTTTAGCTTTTTCTTTTCTTCCCGGCCTCTGCTCCTTTACAGCGCGCAGCGGCGGATATATAATATGGCATATCCGCATCCGGATAAGGAGGAAGCCATGAAAAAGATAAACACGCTTTACGCTTTCGCGCTGGCTGCCGCGCTTGTGCTCTGCCTGCTGCCCGCAACGGCGCTGGCGGAGCCCGCGGTGAGCCCGGATCCCACAGAAAGCCCCTCCGCCGCGGTGGCGGCGCCCGGCGCTCCGGAGAATACCGAAGGCCCGGAACTGGCAGAACCCGCCGAGCCCCGCGCTGAGGGCGCGCTATACAGCGAGGCGGGCGAAACTCTGTATGCGGAAGAGGGCGGCGTTATATACAACAACGGCGGCACCGTCTATAATAACGGGGCCCTGGTCTACAACAACGCGGGCCTCGTCTATAACAACGGCGGCACGGTATACAATAACGCCGGCATCGTCTATGCCAACGGCGGTACCGTATATAACAACGCCGGCCAGGTGTACAACAACGGCGCCGCCGTCTACACAAACGGCGGCGAGGTAGAGGACAGCATTGCCTACGGCTATTATAAGCTGCACTTTGCGGGGGATTACAGCGCCATGGCGGAGTTTGATGGCCTCACGGAGGATACCGCCTCCGGCTCCCTGCTCATAAGCCGGGAGGGAAGCTGCCTCATAAAGCCCCGGGAGGGCTATATCATCACCGCCGCCGAGACAAGCGCCGGAAAGCTGACGGCGGGAGGGGACGGGAGCTACACGCTCTCCGAAGCGGACGAAAACCTGACGCTGACCCTCCGCTTCAAAACAGAGGCGCCGGTTTTCAGCCCCGCGCCGGGTACATACAAGACAGCGCCCAAAGCAGAGATCAGCGCCCCCGAGGGCGCGGAGATATACTATACCACGGATGGGACCGAGCCCGACGGAGAGAGCCTGAAATACGCCGGCCCCATAAGCCTCGAGGAGGGCGCAGTCATAAAGGCCGCGGCAATTGCGCCGGGGGCGGAGCTCAGCGATGTCTCCCAGGCAGCCTACGCCTTCCCCGCCTTTGAAGGCGTGGCGTTTGCGCCTGTCTCCGAGGGCTATGCGCAGCCCGGAGCCCAGGGGATCCGCGTTGACAACCCGGGCCTTGCAGACGCTGTTATAGAGCGTGTGTCCCTCTCCGGAAAAGACGCGGAGCACTTTATTCTCAGCCGGGAGGAGGGCGGCCGCATCTCCGCGGGCGCCAGGGACGCGCGCTCCTGGACAGTCCGCCCCGCCGCAGGGCTTGAGAAGGGCAGCTATACTGCCACCGTCGTTTTCACGCTGGACAGCGGAGACATGGTGGAGCTTAAAATCAGCTTCCGTGTAAAATAAAAGACCGGAGCAGGCATCCACGACGCCTGTAAACTTCCGGTTTAGTAAACTCTTCTCCCCGTCGGTTTACATTCCGGCGGGGAGCGCCTATATTCAGGGAGGAGGCGCACCGCCTCCTGAAACACTTTTTAAAGGAGCTTGTTATTATGGCCGAGCGTTCAATGGGAGAGCTTATCTGCGCTCTCAGGAAAGAAAAGGGACTTACTCAGCGGGAGCTTGCGGAAAAGCTCAATGTGACCGACAAAGCCGTGTCAAAATGGGAGAGGAACCTTTCCTGCCCGGACCTAGGCTCCATTCCCGCTCTGGCGGATATACTGGGCCTGTCCGCGGATGCGCTGCTCCGGGCGGCAAAGGTCCCGGAGCCCGCCTCAAAAACGGGACAGGCGGCAAAGCTCCGGGATGCGGTGCTGAAAGCCCTTCCGCTGGCCATGGGCGTGGCGGTGATCGTTTCGTCCATACTGGGCGCGCTGGATTGGAACTCCGGGCTGTGTATGCTGGGCATCGGCCTTGTCTGTCTCGCGCTGCGGGCCTTCATTCAGGATGAAAAATAATCACAGCAGCGCCCGCAGCGCCTGAATGTCCTCCGGCCTCGTGGCCCAGCTTGTAACAAAGCGCACGGCGGTCCTGTCTTCTCCCAGTTTTTCCCACACACTGAACGCAGCGCCTTTGCGGAGCCTTGCAAGCTGCTCGTCCGTCAGGACAAAGAACTGCTGGTTGGTGGGGGAGTCTATGTAGAGGGGATAGCCCTTTTCCAGAAAGGCAGCCTTGAGCTCCAAGGCCCGCTCTACCGCCTGCCGGCCGATCTCAAAATAGAGCCCGCCGGTAAAAAGCGTGTCGAACTGGATGCCCAGAAGCCCGCCCTTGGCCAGCATAGCCCCCTGCTGCTTTGTCATGGTCAGAAAATGCTTCGGCGCTTTCCCGGTGAAAACCACCGCCTCGCCGCAGAGGGCGCCCATCTTGGTGCCGCCGATATAGAACGCGTCGCAGCAGTCCAGGATGTCCGCCAGCGTTACATCCGCCGCGGGGCTCATAAGGCCGTAGCCCAGCCGTGCCCCGTCCATATAGAGGGGCAGCTGATAGCGGCGGCAGACCGCCGAGAGGGCCCGGAGCTGTTCTCTGGAATACAGGGTGCCCAGCTCCGTAGGGTGGGAGATGTAGACCATGCCGGGAAAACACATGTGCTCATGGGTCCCGTCGGCATAAAAGCGGGCCATATGCTCCGCAAGCTCCCCCGCGTCCAGCCGCCCCTCATGGGCAGGCAGGGCAATGACTTTGTGACCGGTGTACTCTATGGCCCCGGCCTCATGGACGTTTATATGCCCGGTTTCCGCCGCGATCACCGCCTGATATCTTTCCAGCATGGAAGAAATGACCACAGCGTTTGTCTGGGTGCCGCCGGTAAGAAAGTATACCTCGGCCTCCCGGCCCAGGGCGCGGCGGATTTTTTCCTTTGCGCCACGGCAGAATTCGTCCTCCCCGTAGCCCGGCTGGGGCGCGGCGTTCAGCAGCGCCAGCCGTTCCAGGATTTTGGGATGGGCGCCGTCGGTATAGTCGCTTAAAAATGAAAGCATGCTTCAGTCCTCCGTCTTATCTTTTGTTATATTTAAAATCTCCTGCCGCCGCTTTCTGCGGCGGCGGTTTATATACCGCTCCATATGTCCGCCGTTTATGAATTCCGCCAGCACATACTGGTCATACACCGGCACGGTACAGGAATAAAAGCCCAGGCGCCGCTCATATTCGCCAAGAAGCCCCTCCGGCAGAACCATAAAGCCCATCCTCATGGAGGGGGCCAGGATCTTTGAAAAGGTATTGATATAGATCACCCGCTCCGGGGCCAGGGAACAGATGGTTTCTATTCTGCGGGAGACGGAGGCAAAATCCGAGTCGTAATCGTCCTCCACAATATAGGCCCCGCGCTCCCTGGCCCAGCGGGCGTAGTCGTGCCGCCGGGCGGCGGAGGCGGTTATCCCGCTGGGATAGCTGTGAAAGGGTGTCACATGGAGGGCCCCGGCGCTGCAGGCGGCCAGTTCCTCCGGCAGGATTCCATCCTCCCCCAGGCGCAGAGGCAGACAGCGCACGGCGTTTGCCTCATATACCCGGCGGATTTTATCATAGCAGGGCTCCTCCAGCGCGAAAACCCGCTCTCTGCCCAAAAGCTGAGCCGCCATGGAATACAGATACTCCGCCCCGGAGCCCACGACGATCTGCTCCGGCCTGACGGAGAGCCCCCGGCTCCGGCCCAGATAGGCGGCCAGGGCCTCCCTGAGCTCCATGCAGCCGGAATTGGGGGATTTTACGAGTATGCGCCGCCCGTAGTCCGAGAGGACCCGGCGCATCGTCCTGGCCAGGAGCGAAAAGGGGAAGTCCTCCATGTCCGCAAGCTCTGCGCTCATGTCCGCGAGCTTGGCCCTTCCGGGCGCGGACGCCTGGCCGCAGCCGGGGCCGAAGTCTGCGTAATAGCCGCTGCGCTGGCGGGCCTGCGCATAAGCCCCGTCCACCAGAAGCTCATAGGCGTGCGCAACGGTTATGACGCTTACCCCCAGTTCCCCCGCCAGAAAGCGCTTTGAGGGCAGCCGCGCCCCCGCCGGAATAAGGCCCGAGGCGATATCCTGCCGGAGCTGATTATAAATCTGCATGTAAGCGGGCAGGCCCGCTTTCTTCTCTATTGCGTATTTCATCCCGGCCCTCCCGGTTTTTGCCTGTAATTCTATTCCTTACGCCCCCCGCTGTCAAGAAAAGCCCTTTGGCAGGCGGGAAATCATTTAAATACGTTTTCTGCTGCGTATACACTGCGGAAAGCGCGCCAAAAAATCCGGTATGGACTTTTTTGACAAGCTGAGCGCCCGGGAAAATTCCCGGGCGCTTTGCCGCTCATTGTCTCAGCAGAGGCTGAAGCTGTCTGCCCTGCATGGCAGCCTCAAGGCTCTCATCCAGCTTTGAGAAATCCGCCTGAAGGGAGTTCGGTTTTTTCTCCGGGTCATCCTGGCCGAAAGGAACAAAGAAAATATTTTTTCTGTTAAGCAGCCGCGCTATGTTCTCCGCCGAGCCTGAGAGCCCGTCATTTGTGGACAGAGCGATCACCACCGGCCTGCCGTTTCTCAGGTGGGCTTTGGCTGCCATGGTCACAGCGCTGTCCGTAACGCCGTGAGCAAGCTTTGCAAGGGTGTTGCCCGTGCAGGGGGCGATGAGCAGGGCCTCCATAGGCTCCGCCGGGCCCAGAGGCTCTGCCTCGGCAATGGTGGTGACCACGTTTTTCCCCGTCAGCTCCATGAGCCGTTTTATGTGCTCCGAGGCTTTGCCGAAGCGGCTGTCGGTCTCGGCGGCGGTATCGCTCATGATGGGGACAAGCTCATAGTGCGCCGCCAGGCCCACAGCGGCGGCAAATAGCTTCTCATAGGTGCAGTAGGAGCCGCAGAGGGCGAGCCCCACTCGCTTTTTTTCGCTCACAGCTATTCCTCCTGCTCTTTTATTATGTCATACACCGTATCCCGCAGCAGCTCCGCCGCCGTATAGGGGGCGCATTTCCCCGGCAGACCCGGGGCCGCGACGGTTTTCAGCCCGATATTCTCCGCCAGGTTCCTGTCAAAGCCCCCCGGCGGGGAAGCCAGTTCCAGGAGAAGGGTCCCGGCCGGTGCAAGGCAGAGCATGGCATCGCTTATCACTCTGGCGGGGACCGTGTTCACAATAAAGTCAAAGTCCCCCATTTCCCCTTCCAGCGCGCCAAAGCTCAACGCCGAAAGCCCAAGTGCAGCGGCCATAGCCCGATCCCCGCTGTGCCGGGCGGCCACAGTCACCCGGGCGCCCAGCGCAGAGAGCCGCAGGGACAGGATTTTCCCTATGCGGCCCCAGCCCGTTACCAGGACCCGGCTGCCCCAGAGCGCACGCTCGCTCTCCGCCATCATCAGCTCAAGAGCCCCTTCCGCCGTCAGCGCCGCGTTGCCAACCGCGAAATCCGGCCTTCGCATGATGTCCTCCACTTGCAGTTTCCCCTTTATGGCCGCCATGCAGCTGGCGTCGCTGAATCTTCCGCCGCAGAGGATCTGCCCTTTCCAAAGGGCGCCGATAAGCTCCGGCATTCTCAGTGTCTCCGAGGAAAGGGGGCTGTTCAAGAGCCCTCCTTTTTCGGCCGGCACCGGCAGTATTACGCAGTCCGCGCCGTAGACGCAGCCCTGCAGGCAGCCCGCCCGGGGCACCTCCTCCGGCAGCTCCGCTTTTTCCAGCGCGAAGCTGTACACTTTGTGCCCGTCCCGGGAAAGCAGCGCGCATAGCAGGGCAGAACGCCTATCCCCGCCCACAACGGCAAATTTCACTCCCGCATCACCTCCACGCTCTCATTCTATTCTGTTGGACAGGGAGCGGTTCATATGGTAAAATAGTCTTCAAACTGAGAACAAGGCGGTGTCAGCTATGAGCAGAGCAGACGAAATATTCATTCAAAATTGCAGAGATATACTGGAAAACGGAATCTGGGACACGGCGCTTCCGGTCCGCCCCCGCTGGGAGGACGGCAGCCCCGCCCATACGGTAAAAAAATTCGGCATTGTAAACCGGTACGACCTCTCCGCGGAGTTTCCCATCCTCACCATCCGGCGCACGTTCTGGAAGTCCGCCATAGACGAGCTTCTCTGGATATGGCAGGCCAAGAGCAACAATGTAAACGAGCTCCGCACCCGGGTGTGGGACGCCTGGGCAGACGAGAACGGCTCCATCGGCAAGGCCTACGGCTATCAGCTCGGCGTGAAGCATCATTACCCGGAGGGGGACATGGACCAGGTGGACAAGGTCCTGTGGGACCTGAAGCATAACCCCGCCTCCCGGCGCATTATGACCAATATCTATAATTTTGCCGACCTTTCGGAGATGGCCCTTTACCCCTGCGCTTACTCCATGACCTTCAACGTCAGCGGAAATAAACTCAACGCCATTCTTAATCAGCGCTCTCAGGACATGCTCGCGGCCAACAACTGGAACGTGGTGCAGTATTCGGTGCTGACAATGATGCTGGCCCAGGTATCCGGGCTGGAGCCGGGGGAGTTTGTTCATGTTATCGCCGACGCCCATATTTACGACAGGCATGTCCCTGCCATTGAGGAAATCATTGCCAACGAGCCCAAGCCCGCGCCGAAGTTTATCATCGACCCTGCTGTGGATGATTTCTACAAATTCACCCGGGACAGCTTCCGCGTGGAGGACTACCAGTATTCGGACTTTGCCGGAAAGATTCCGGTGGCCCTTTGAGGAGGCGCCATGGAAGCAATCGTCGCGGTATATTCCGACTGGGGCATCGGCAGCGGCGGCACTCAGCCCGTGGTGCTGAAAGCCGACCGGGCCCATTTCCGGCAGGTAACGGAGGGGGCGGCTGTCATCGTGGGACGCAGGACACTGGAAGATTTTCCCGGCGGCAGGCCCCTCAAAGGGCGGCACAATATTGTCGTCACCCGGCAGAATATTAAAATCGAGGGCGCACAGGTCGTCCACAGCACCGGGGAGGCCCTGGCCGCCGCGGCTGTGCATCCCCGTTGCCTGGTTATCGGCGGGGCCAGCGTATATAAGCAGTTTTTCCCCCACCTTGATTGTATTTACGCAACAAAAATCGACTTTATTCCCCACTCAGACAGCTTCTTTCCCAATTTGGACCGCGCCCCCGACTGGCGCTGTGAAGAACAGGGCCCCTGGCAGGAGGAGAACGGGCTGCGCTACTGCTTCTGCACCTACCGGCGTGTCAGCTGATGAGCACTGCCCCGGGATAATAATGAGCCAGTATCTGGGTATAGTCCGCGCCGTCCCCGGCCATGACCTGCGCCCCGTATTGGCTCATTCCCACACCATGGCCGAAGCCGGTAACGGTAAACAGGAAGCGGCCGTCCCGATATTCAAGTGTGAAAGCCGTTGAGCGGAGGGAAAAAAGGCTTCTCAGCTCCGTGCCTTTGATCTTCACGCCGCCCAGGGTCACAAAGGCCACCCGGCCGCTCTCGTCAAGCTCCCTCTCTCCTATCCACGCGCTTTCCTCCCCGGTAAAATCAGCCTGGGGATAAGCGGAGAGCAGCGTGTCCCGAAAATCCAGCGGGGCGCAGTCGAGGGTGCTTATGTAATTGGGCACGTCCTCCGCCGTCTCCGGGCTCGGGACGCTGACGAGATAGGGCCTGGGGTTCCAGACCTGGCCGCAGTCCTCGGTTGCCCCGGCGGAGGAGGAGTGAAAAGCGGCAAATACCGGCTTCCCCTCATAGCTTAAATACTCTCCCTCCGTCTCCGCGACGGCGGAGAGTATTTTTTCCATGTTGGCTTCATATTGATCCCCCCAGTTCTCCCGGAGCTTGTCCTCTGCCAGCCAGGCCTGGCAGCAGGCAAAGTCGGCGCAGACCTGGGCGTCCCCATGCTTTTTTCCCAGCGCGCAGTACATCGCATAAGTCCTTGCGGCGACGGCCTGGGCCTTCAGAGCCTCCGGCTCGAAGGAGGCCGGCATCTCTGCAGCAAGGACGCCGGCAAGATACTCCTGCATGTCCAGGGTCACAGTCTCCCCCTCCAACAGCAGGCAGATGGTTTCCGGGGCGGGAGCCGCTGCGGTCTCCGCCTCCGCGCCGGCCGCAGGCACAGGGGTCTCCGCTCCGGCGCTTGCGGCGGGAGCGGGCGTCTCCGGGGCTGCCTCATCTTCTCCGGCAGGCCTGTCCCGCAGCAGGACAGGGCCCAGAAAAGTGATAAAAAGCGCAATATACGCCAGCAGCAGAGTTTTCTTCAAGGCTCTTCCTCCCTTTTCGGCTTGACTGAATATGGAAATGAGTATAAAATCAGCATATATATCCGGTGCGGAGCCGATTTTCCGCGCCCTATAAACCATTGTTATTGAAACGGGAATTGACTTATGCGAATTTTTCAAAAAATCACTTCGGAAAGGCCTTCTGCTCAGAGGACTGAGCCGGAGAAGAAAAGCCCCGCGCAGGAAAAAGAAGAGCGAATTATCCGGGAGCAGAACAAAAAAGCCCTTGAGCTGAGCTGTTATGTATGCGGGGCGGGGGCTTTCGGGGTCTTTTTCCGCTGGCTGCAGGATCAGACGGCCTTCAACGAGGCGGGTCTGGCGGAAAAGAGCGTGTTCCATGTGCTGGTTCCGCTTTTTATCCTTGCCGTGGCCCTGTACTTTCTCCGCTATGTGGACAGGACCCGTAACGACCGCTGGCATCTGCCGGAGGATTTCTGCGGGGCCCTTGAAAACAAGGGTACGCTGTTCACGGTTTTCCGCTGGCTCGCCGGCGGGATGATGTGCGTCGGCGCCCTGCTGCTTCTGGCAGACTGCGAGACGGACAAACAGGCGGGTATGCTTCGCGTGCTTGCGCTGCTGGGTCTTCTGTCCGGCCTTGCCTTCCCTCTGCTGCTCACCGCCGCAAATCACCCTGTCTCCCGCCCCAGGCTTTTATGCCTGCTTTCTTTCCTGCCCATTCTCATGTTTGCTTTCTGGCTCATCACCAGCTATAAGATGAACGACATAAACAGCGTGGTCTGGTCCTACGCCATTGAGATCGTCGCCGTTATTGCCGCCATGCTGGCCTTTTTCCGTCTTGCAGGCTTTGCTTTCGGCGCGCCAAACGCCTGGCGCAGCATGTTTGCCGCCATGTTCGGCACTTTTCTGTGCGTCATGACCCTGGCCGACGAGCGCTACATGGGCATGCAGCTGATGCTGCTCTCCTCTGCGCTGATGCTGGTACTCTGGAACTGGATCATGGTAAAAAATCTGCGCCAGAAAGAACAGCAGGCCGAAGTTCAGCCGGAGGACGGCTTTGAGAGGCTCTGACATAAGTCTTTCGCATGGAAGAATGACAACATTTTATCTTTTGTTGCACAATGCGGCAAAGTATGTTAGTCTCAAACCATGCTGAACGGAAGCGCAGGACCAAACCCCTGAATTGATGCCGGAGCCTTTTTGCCCCGCACCTTACCCCGTTTTTTCGCTCTGGCCGCTCAATCAAAATATAATTACCGCCCGCGCATCGGGAAAGCTGTAAGAAAACATCGTCTGTTTCATGGCTTTCCGGGTGCGCGGGCTTTCTCGTTTTGTTTTTGACAATCTTCTCCGTCTACTCCCGGACCTTTCAATCCGAAAAATTTATTGCTATGCAGCGGCAATAAAAAAATAAAAAATTATTTATAGGAGAAAAAATATGAACGAAAACATCAGAAACAAAAGCTCATGGGGCTTTGCGTTCACCATCGCTTCCATGTGGTTCGGCACCCATGTCGGCGCGGGCTTTGCGACCGGCAATCAGGTTGTCGGCTATTTCTCAAAGTACGGCGGGATCGCCCCCTTCTTCCCCATTCTGGCAATGGGAATCCTGGCGCTTGTCATGTATGTTTACATGAAGTACGCCAAGCTCAACGGATTCACAAACTATAAGGACACTTTCCGGTCTGTATACCCCAAGCCCTGGATGGAAATTCTCTTTGAAATCTTCTATATCATTATCATTCTGGCCGCTGTCGCAGGCTGCATCACCGGCGCGGCTCAGATCATGGCAAAAATAGTCGGTGAGACCAACTACGGTGCTGCCGGTTATGGCGCCATCACCTGGACCTACAACCTCATCGCCACCGCCGCCCTGATCCTGCTGTCCATTTTCGGCCTGAATCTTATCCGCATCGTCTCCACCGGCCTGTCTGTGGCCATTATCATCACCGCCGTCATCGTGGTGATTGTCGGCTTCGCCTACGGCGGCACCATCGACGCCGTCCTCGCCGCTCACCCCGAGGTAACTCTCGCTGAGTATGTCAACGAGCCCGTTAACGCCCCCTGGCGCGGCATCGTCATCTACGCCGCCTTCCAGTGCGTATCCCTGCCCAGCATGATCTCCGGCAGTACCGAGCTGAGCATGAAGGGCATCAAGCGCGCCTGCATTCTCGGCTGGATCATGAACGGTTTCCTGCTGGCGCTCTCCGCTTTCATGCTTGCCAAGTGGTATCCCCTGCTCCAGGGCCTTGCCAATGCCGGCCCCGAGGTCTACGGTGTCTTTGCTCTCGGCGGTGTTCCCACCGCGATTCCCAACCTGACCATTCTCACCCTTACCGGGCTCAAGGCTCTGTACTGGGCATATAACATCCTGCTCTTCTGCGCGTTCGTCTCCACCAGCGTCACCCTGGTTTTCTCCATGATTGACCGCTTCTCCCCGATCATGTTCCCCACGGCCATCAAGAACGAAAAGGCCCGCGGTGTTATCGTTGGCGCCATCGTCCTCACCCTCTGCCTGCTGATCGCTCCTCTGGGCCTGACCAAGATCACCTCCATGCTCTACGGTTATGACGGGTACCTGGCCGTTCTGGTCATCTTCATCCCCGCTATTATCTGGGCTCTCCCCGCCGTCAAGAAGCTGTCTGCCGCCAAGGCTGCGGAAGCAGAATAAAAAACTTGGTCAGATTGGGGCGGTTTGCCGCCCCAATCTGTTTCGCCTGAAGTTTTTTCTTCGGAACGCCGGCACGGCATCTTGCATCCGGCCCCGTTCTGATATACAATGTATTTACCTAATTCTACATAAACCAAAGGAGAAACCGCTATGAAATTTGCAATGTATGGCTCCGGCGCTGCCGGCAGCGTCTTCGCATCCTACCTCCGCAAGGGCGGCGCGGATATCATCCTGATAGACCGCTACGAAGCCCACATGAAGAAAGTCGCCGAGGAAGGCATGACCTTCACCATCCACCTCCAGGAGGGCGGCGAGTACAGAGACATCACCGAAGTTCTCCAGGGCTTCCGTACCTACACCAGCGCCGAGGCCGCCGCCGAGGCCGAAGGCAAGGTGGATGTTATCATCTATATGACCAAGGCCACCCAGCTTGAAGCCGCCATTCAGGACTCCATGCCCGTCATCGGCGACACCACTGTGGCCGTCTCTCTGATCAATGGCCTGGGCAACGACGACAATCTCTTCAAGGTTTTCCCCAAGGAGCGCTGCGTCGTCGGCTCCGGTGTTCTGGGCACCGCGCTGCCCGCACCCGCCCACTGTGTTTCCACTCCCGCCGGCGGCGTGCAGATGAACTTCGGCGGCGCCGTTCGCTCCGAGTATACCGACGCGGCCTGCGCAGAGATGCTCAAGTGCTACCGCGAGGGCGGCTGCGACGCTTACTGGCGTGTCGACGATATTTATAAGTTTATCTGGAAAAAGGTCTGCGTCAATGCGACTGTCAATACCGTCTGCGCCGTGCTGCGCCTGAAGATCGCCGAGGTTGAGGCCGATCCCTGGGGGCAGATGCTGTTTCACGGCGTCATCCGCGAGACCTGCGCCGTCGCCACGGCCAGAGGCATCCCCATGGACGCAGACGAATTCATTGCCCATGACCATGCCGACATCGTCACCAACATCGGCGACTATTATCCCTCCATGTGCCAGGACATGCTCTTTAACCACCGCCAGACCGAGATCGACGTACTCAACGGCAAGATCGCCGAGTACGGCAGGGAACTGGGCATCCCCACTCCCACCTGCGACATTCTCACCAAGGTCGTCCATGCCATTCAGGATAACTACGACAAGCAGTACCTGAAATAAATCTCGTCCGGTTTTTCACCCTCCCGCAGACGCGGGAGGGTTTTTTATTTGCAGGGGCGATGATTGCGTCAGGAGGGAGAGCACAGGCCGGCTTACACACAAAAAAGCCGGCCCGGAACTATCTTCAATTTATTGATTCCAGATAAAACCGAAAAGCGGCAGGGACCGCATAATCCTTTCGGATTTCTTCGGGGCTCTTCCAAAGTAAATCCCCGTTCTCTCCCGCGCATTCTATCAGATAGGCGCTCATTTGCCATTCCACATGGGTAAAAATGTGTTTTTGCGGCGCACAGGGCGAGCAGGCATATACAGACAGGCCAAGCGCTTCGCCATATGCCTCCGCCTCTGTTTGACTGAGGCGGCCCTCCGCATTGGGGAACTCCCACATCCCTGCCAGAAGACCCTTATCCGGGCGCCGGCGGATCCCGTACTTTCCCTCCCGGTGGAACAGCAGCACAGTTTTTTCCTCCACCCGCCGTTTCTTCATAGGGGATTTTACAGGAAACTGGGCCTCAATGCCATTTTTATGCGCGAGACAGTGGGCTTGAAGCGGGCATTCCCGGCATCTGGCCTCGCCGTTGGGAATGCAGACCGTCTCTCCCAGTTCCATGATCCCCTCCGTCAGAAGCGCCGCATCCTCCCCGGCGGGATAGCATCGCCGCAGCAGCTCTGTTATACGGCTTCTGGTTCCTGCAAGGCGGATATCCTCCCCGCAGGCCAATACGCGCGTGATCACGCGAAGCACATTGCCATCGACCGCCGGCTCCGGCTCGCCAAACGCAATGGAGGAAATGGCCCCGGCAGTATAGTCGCCGATGCCGGGCAGCTTTTTCAGCTCCGCCGCCTGCCGGGGAAGTTCTCCGCCGTAGCGTTCCATTATCAGAACCGCAGCCTTTTTCAAATACCGCACCCGACTGTAATAACCAAGGCCCTCCCAAAGCTTCACCAACTGCGCATCCTCTGCCTGAGCAAGCGCCCGGATGTCCGGAAACCGGCTGAGAAAACGATGATAATAAGGGATAACCGCCTCTATCCGCGTTTGCTGGAGCATGATTTCCGAAAGCCATATGTGATAAGGCTCTCGCGTCCGGCGCCAGGGTAAGTCCCGTCTGGCGCAGGCATACCAGCGTGCGATCAGCGGCAGGCAAGTATTCAACTGGATGGTTTCTTTCTGCATAAACCCTGTCCTCAAGAAGGAATCCGCCGCCCCGCAAAAAGCCGGAGAAGAAAGAGGCTTTACATTTTCCGCCCCTGTGCGCCCTCAGCATACGCAAGCGGGCCTTTGCCTGCGAGCAAACCGGTTCTGCCCATAATTTGAAAGCGCCGGCAGCCGTCAGAGCTTTTATGCTCTTTATCCCTTCCTATACGCTTTTTTCAATTGAAACAACAGCCAGAAGATCTCCCTCCACAGTGAACTTTACCTCCATGGCGGCAAATTCCATGGCGTATATACGCCCCGGCTCGCTCTGGTATCTGGGGCGGGGGTCCCCGGCCAGGACGCCCCGCAGGGCTTCCAGCTTTTCCTCCGGTACCCGGGCGGCGCTGCCGGGCGGGAATTCCACGCGGAGCTTCCGCCCCTCGTCTGGCGCGAAGCCCGAGGCGGCGTCCGGATGGCTGTCGGCGTAGGGCACATAGGGCTTTATATCAAAAATCGGGGTGCCGTCCATCAAATCCGCTCCGGAAACCCTGAGAGAGCCGTCTTTTTCCACGGAAACAAGCCGCACACAGGACAGGCCCAGGGAGTTTGGCCGGAAAGGGGAGCGGGTGGCGAAAACCCCCATGCGGACGTTGCCCCCCAGCCGGGGCGGACGCACCGTAGGGGACCAGCCCTCCCGCCGGACTTCGGAAAAGCCCCAGATGAGCCAGAGATGCGAGAAGCCCTCTATCCCCCGCAGAGCCTCCCTGTCGCCGTATTCCGGCTCAAAAACGATCCGGCTCTCCAGCGCCGGCACGATGCCCGCCTGACGGGGGATGCCGAACTTCGTGGGAAAGTCGCTTTTCATATGGGCGACAGGCTTTATTTTATATTCTTCCATTTTTACATCAGCTCCTGAAGCATGGAAAGGGCCTTGAGAGAGATACCGTTTACCAGCATGTGCAGGAAGATGCTGGTCCAGATGGTGCCCGTTCTCTCGTAGCAGCGGCAGAGCAGCCAGGATATGGGGAGATACTGGATGATAAAGAGCCAGTACAGCGGCTCCGCCATGGCATAGCCCCAGACATGATACACGGAAAAGAGCAGCATACTGGCGGCGTAGGCCAGGACACGGTTTTTCCGGCGGAGGACGCCGAAAACCCCGCCTCTGAACATAAGCTCCTCCACGACGGGGGCCAGGAACACCGCCATAGCAGAGATTTTGCCCATCTCCATGCCCGCCATGTCCATAATGGCGGCGTTATTGGGATTCTCCGCAGGCAGCAGAAGCGTGAGCAGGCCATTGACGCAGAGGTTCAGCCCCAGCATAACGCCGTAACTGACGCAGATTTCAAGCAGGCAGCGGCCGGGCCTGTCGCAGAGAGGGTCAAACTCCCGGCGGAGAAAGCGCCCTTCAAAGGCCAGCATATACATAAATCCCAGCGCATAGCACAGGAGATTGACCCCGGCCTCGCCGACCCAGCCTCGGAGCATGATCCAGGTAAGCAGCAGCGGCAGCGCCAGGATATGCACCGGCAGATACAGCAGCGCCGCCAGGCTCTCGCCCCGGCTCATGCGGCTTTCAAACTCTGTTGTGGGTTCCCTGTTCATCAGGCCCTCGCTTTCTTCTGCAATTCAAAGAGCAGGTTCATAGCCTCAATGGGCGTAAGGGTGTTCAGATCTGTCTCCAGCAGGGTCTGCCGCACCTGGTCGGAACCGAGATCGGAGAAGCTGATCTGCTCCTTTTCCTCCGCGGGACCGGCGGCAGCGGCGGGGGCGGCAACGCCCTGAGCCTCCAGCTGGCGCAGGCAGCTCTTTGCCCGGCTTATGACCTGCTCTGGCAGGCCCGCCAGTTTGGCCACCTCTATGCCATAGCTGTCATCCGCTGCGCCCCGGACGATTTTCCGCAGGAAAACAAGGCTGCCTCCCTGTTTTTTTGCAGTAATGTTATAGTTCCTTACGCCGCCGATCTCCCCCTCGAGGGCGGAAAGCTCGTGATAATGAGTGGCAAACATGGTTTTGGCTCCAAGGCGCTTTTTGTCCGCGCAGTATTCAAGCACGGCCCTGGCAATCGCCATGCCGTCAAAGGTTGAGGTACCCCGGCCGATCTCGTCAAGAATCAGCAGGGAAGCGGGGGTGGCATGGCGCAGGATATTGGCCATCTCGTTCATCTCCACCATGAAGGTGGACTGGCCGGAAGCCAGATCGTCGGAAGCGCCGATGCGGGTGAACACCCGGTCGACGATGCCGATGGTAGCGCTTTTTGCCGGGACGAAGGAGCCGATCTGGGCCATAAGCACGATGAGCGCCGTCTGGCGCATATAGGTGGATTTACCGGCCATATTCGGCCCGGTGACAATGGCCACCCGGTCCTCACCGGCGTTCAGGTAAGTGTCGTTGGGGACAAAAAGCACATCCTTAAGGGTCTGTTCCACCACCGGGTGCCGCCCCTCGCTTATGTTCAGCTCCCGGGAGGCGTCCACCTCCGGCATGGTATAGCCGTTGCGGACGGCCACCTCCGCCAGGGAGCAGAGGGCGTCCAGCCGGGCAACGGCATCCGCCGCCGCTTGAATCCTGCCCACCCGGGCGGCGACAGCGTCCCGAATCCGGCAGAAGAAACCGTATTCCAAATCGTTTATTCTGTCCCGGGCCGTAAGCAGGGTATTTTCCAGTTCCTTGAGTTCCTGGGTGAAATACCGCTCGTTGGAGACAAGGGTCTGCTTTCTGATATAGTCCTCCGGCACCTTTTCAAGACCGGCGGAACGGGGAATGTCGATATAATAGCCGAAAACCTTGTTATAGCCTACTTTGAGCTTTTTGATGCCCGTGCGCTGCCGCTCCCGGGCCTCCAGCTCCGTGACCATCTGGGCGCCATTGTCCCGCACGTTCCGAAGCCTGTCCAGTTCCTCGTCATAGCCCGGGCGGATGATGCCGCCCTCGCGGACAGAAAAAGGCGGTTCGTCGCAGATGGCCCGGTCTATCTCCTCCCGGATATCCTCCAGAGCGTCCATGCCCCGGATATCCCGCAGTTCCGCGCATTTGAAGCCCTCCAGCAGGGCCTTCAGCCCCGGCAGGGCCCCGGCGCAGTTTGAGAGGGCGCGCAGGTCCCGCCCGCCGGCGGTGCCGTAGACCGCCCGGCCCACAAGGCGCTGCATATCGTTTATCTGCCGCAGGCTCTCTATCAGCTCGCCCCGCTTTACATTGTCCCTGAAAAGCTCATTCACCGCCGACAGCCGGCGTTTTATGGCCACCGGGGACAGCAGGGGCCGCTCCACCCAAGAGCGCAGCAGCCTGCCGCCCATGGGGGTTTTCGTTCTGTCCAGCACCCAGAGCAGAGAGCCCCTCTTCTCCCCGCTGCGCAGGGATTCCGTAAGCTCCAGGCTGCGCCGGGTGGTCCAGTCCAGCTCCATGTATCTTCCGTCGTAGAACACGTCCAGGCGGTTTATGTGGCTCATGTCGAATTTCTGCGTGTCGGCAATATAGCTCAGCAGCGCCCCGGAGGCACAGACGGCGGCGTTGTTCCCGCCCAGGCCGCTCTGGTCCACGTCGTCAAAGCCGAACTGGGCGCAGACGCCCGCGGCGGCCGAGAGAAAGTCGAAGCGCCGGTCCCCGCTCTCCAGCATGGCGGAGAGCTTTTTCGTAAGAAAGTCCCTCAGGGCGCCTTCCTGCTCCGCCCCGGAGGAGAGCAGCGCCTCCCGGGGGGCGAAGCGGCCCAGTTCATTGAGGATATGGGAAACCGCGTCGCTCTCGAAGGCGGCGCAGCAGAATTCTCCCGTGGAGATATCGCAGAAAGCGGCCGCGCCCCGGCCGTTGTTCAGATACACGGAGCAGATATAATTGCTCCGCTCCTCCTGCAGCATGGAGCTCTCGGTGACCGTGCCAGGGGTGATGATGCGGATAACGTCCCGCTGGACAAGGCCCTTGGCCAGCGCCGGATCCTCGGTCTGCTCGCAGATGGCTATCTTATAGCCCTTGGCTATGAGCCGGGCAATATAGGCCTCGGCGCTGTGATAGGGAACGCCGCACATGGGCGTTCTCTCGTCCGGGTTTTCCACATTGCGGTCCCTTGTGGTCAGGGCCAGGTCCAGCTCTTTGGAGGCCAGCTTCGCGTCCTCGTCGAACATCTCATAAAAATCGCCCAGGCGGAAAAAGAGCAAACAATCCTCATGTTTGCTCTTTATCTCGTTGTACTGCCTTTTCATCGGGGTAAGCTCAGCCATTTTCTATCTCTCCATACAGCGCCCAGGTATTCCCGGAACATATTTTCACGTCTATAAAGCGCCCGATAAGGGCGGGATTCCCCCTGAGATGCACGAGCCTGCCGCCGTTTGTGCGGCTGGAGAGATTATACTCGTCCCGCCCCGTCTCTCCGTCCACCAGGACCCGGAGAATCCTGCCCTCATACTCCCTGTGCTTTTCGGAGGAGATGCGATTGGAGACCTCCATAAGCCGGTCGAAATGCCGCTGCTTATCCTCTCTTGTATAGGGGTCGGGCATGGAGGCCGCAGGCGTTCCCACGCGCTTGGAATAGATAAAAGTGAACATGGCGTCAAAGCGGACCTTTTCGCAGAGCCTTATGGTATCCTCAAAGTCCTCCTCAGTCTCGCCGGGGAAGCCCACGATGATATCCGTGGTGAGGACGAGATCCGGCATATAGCTTCTGGCCAGCTCCGCCTGGCGGAGATATTTGGCGCTGTCGTAGCTGCGGTTCATAAGCTTCAGAATTCTGTCGCTTCCGGACTGGACTGGCAGATGGAGCTGATGGGCGCACTTTTCGCAGGCGGCCATGGTTTCAAAAAGCTTCTCCGTTGCATCCTTGGGATGGCTTGTCATAAAGCGGATGAGAAAGTCCCCCGGGATGTCGTTTATCATGCGGATGAGGTCGGCAAAGTCCACGCCGGCACCCAGATCCTTCCCATAGGAGTTCACATTCTGGCCCAGCAGGGTAATGTCCTTATAGCCCTGCTCCACAAGCTGCCTGGCCTCTGCCACCACATCCTCCGGGCGGCGGGAGCGCTCCCGGCCCCGCACATAGGGCACCACACAGTAGGAGCAGAAATTGTTGCAGCCATACATGATGGACAGCCAGGCCTTCACGCCGCCGTCTCTTTGCTGGGGAATGCCCTCGGCCATGACCCCGTCGCTCTTTTCTGCGGCAAAGACCCGCCTGTGCCCGGTCATGACCCGGCTGATCAGCTCCGGAAAGCGCCAGAGCTCGTGGGGGCCGAAAACCAGGTCCACCACGGGATAGGATTTCTTTATTTTCTCCGCCATATGCTCCTGCTGCACCATGCAGCCGCAGACGGCGATAATCTGCTCCGGCTTGTTTTTCTTGGAGTGGTTCAGTGCCCCCACGTTGCCCAGCACGCGCATCTCCGCGTGCTCCCGGACGGCGCAGGTGTTCACGACGATGATATCCGCCTGAAACTCGTTCTGGGTGAAGCCGCAGCCCATCTCCGCCAGGTATCCCCGGAGCTTTTCGCTGTCCGCCTCGTTCTGCTGGCAGCCGTAGGTGTCCACCATGGCCAGCGGCCGCTTTCCCTCGGCGGCAAAGCGGGCGGAAATTCGGGCGCAGATGCCCTCCTGTTCCTTTATCTTCTCAATATCTATAACTTTTCTTTCGTAGCTCATTTTTACTTGTCCTTTAAATCTGTATTCATTCAATATTAACACAAATTAAGTGGAAATTTCAACAAAAATCCTGTATAATGAAAGCGCTTTAAGATTCTGGAGGTAAACAATGCCTGTTATCAATATACTCTCCCCTCATGTTGCGGACATGATCGCCGCAGGCGAGGTGGTGGAGCGCCCCGCCTCGGTCATCAAGGAGCTGATGGAAAACGCCTTTGACGCCGGAGCCAAAAATGTAAGCGTGGAGATCCGCGGCGGCGGTGCCACCTATATCCGCGTCACCGATGACGGCTGCGGCATGGCCCCGGAGGACGCGGGCGTGGCTTTCCTGCGCCACGCCACTTCCAAGCTCCGCGATGAAAGGGGCCTTGAGGCCATCCGCACCATGGGCTTCCGGGGCGAAGCGCTGGCGGCCATCTCCGCTGTATCCAATATTGAACTTCGCACCCGCCGCCGGGACGACGCCGAGGGTACCCTCGTAAGGCTTCAGGCCGGAGATATAAAGGACATGGTCCCCGCCGGCTGCCCCGCCGGGACCAGCATGATCGTCCGGGATCTGTTTTTCAACACCCCCGCCCGGCTGAAGTTCCTGAAATCCGACCGCAGCGAGGCCTCCGCCTGCCTGCTCTCGGCCCTGCGCTGCGCCCTTGGGCGGCCGGAGGTCTCCGTCCGCTTTATCCGGGACGGCCGGGAGGAATTTTTCTCCCCCGGGGACGGTCGGGAAGACTCCTGCGTGTACGCCCTGCTGGGGCGCGAGCTGGCCTCCTCCATGCTCCCCTGCATGAGCGAGGACCGAGGGCTTAAGCTCAGGGGCTTTATCTCCTCCCCCGCCGCCGGCCGGGGCAACAGGAGCAATCAGTACTTTTTCTGCAACGGGCGCTACATTAAATCCCCCCTGCTCCAGAGCGCGCTGGAACAGGCATATAAAAACAGCCTGCTCACAGGCCGCTATCCCTCCTGCGCCCTGTATCTGGAGATTGGCTGGGGAAGCGTGGATGTGAACGTGCACCCGGCCAAAACAGAGGTGAAATTCGCTGCCGAGCGGCAGGTTTTCGACCTTGTTTATCACGCTGCCCGCTTCGCCCTTGAGAACGAAAGCCGGATGGCCGCTACGCCCCCGACTTCCGCCCCGCTCCCCGTGCCCCAGCCCGCTCCCGCGCCGGCGGAGAGAGGGGCGGCGCAGGAATCCGGGGCAACCTTTTACCGTGACACGCGTGCCGTCGGTTCTGGCGGCGCCGTGCACTCCGTCCGAAGCGCCGTCCCGGCGCCCCCACGGGAGAGCGCCCTCAAAAAGCCCGCTCCCGTGAGCTTCAAAAGTTATGACCAGCCCTATCAGACCAGCATTCCCCTGCCCTCGCGTCCCATTTCGGCCTCTTTCGAGGCAAAAAGCCCCGCCGCGACAGGGCTTGCAGTCCAGGCGCCGAAAATTGATGTTGAAAACTCTGTTCAAAATGTTGAAAGTTCTCCCTTTCCCGACCACAAGATAGTGGGTGAGGCACTAAAGACCTATATCATCGTGGAGCGGGGCGAGGAGCTGATTTTTATCGACAAGCATGCCGCCCATGAGCGCATAATTTTCGACCGGCTCAAGGCGCGGGGCGGCAGGATGATGGCTCAGAGCCTTCTCTGTCCCTCCCCCTTACGCCTGACCCCGGAGGACGGGGAGCTGCTGGAAAAAAACGGGGAGCTGCTGGCGGCGCTTGGTTTTGAAATCGAGCCTTTCGGGGAGAATGAGTTTATAATCCGCGCTGTCCCCGCAGACATGGCCCCGGGAGATGCGGCGGCGGCGCTGGAGGAGATATGCGAAAAGCTCCGCAGCGGCAGAAGCCCCGAGGCGGAGAACGCCCGGGACGAAATTCTCCACACTGTGGCCTGCAAGGCAGCCATAAAAGCCAGCTGGGACACCCAGCGGCAGGAGCTTGAGCGCCTTGTGGAGGCTGTGCTGTCGGGAGAGGTAAAATACTGCCCCCACGGCAGGCCCGTCTCCGTTGTCATGACCCGCAAAGAGCTTGACAAACAGTTCAAGCGTATCGTATGAGGTGCCGCCATGCAGCCGAAAGTAATCGTTGTGGCAGGCCCCACGGCCTGCGGGAAAACCAGGCTTGGCATAGCGCTTGCCCAAGAATTGGGCGGGGAGATTGTCTCGGCGGACTCCATGCAGGTATACCGCCGCATGGATATCGGCACCGCCAAGGCCACGGCGGAGGAGCGCGCCGCCGCGCCCCATCATATGCTGGATGTGGCCGAGCCTTGGGAGGACTACTCCGTGGCCCGCTATGTGGAGGCCGCCGCCGCCTGCTGTGATGATATCCTCCGGCGGGGAAAGCTGCCCATAATCGTGGGCGGCACCGGGCTTTATATCGACTCGCTCCTGTCCGGCCGGGATTTTGCGGCCCGGGAGGAGGGGGACGAAAAGCTCCGCGCCTCTTTGGCTGCGGAATATGAGGCGCTGGGCGGCGAGGCCCTGCTCCAAAGGCTCCGCTCCTTTGACCCGGAGCGGGCCGGGAAACTGCACCCGGCGGACAAGCGCCGCATCATCCGGGCCATTGAGATCTACACGCTCACAGGCACCACCATAACCGAGCATGACCGGCGCAGCCGGGAGCTGCCCGGGCGCTACGAGGCCGCCCGGATCGTCCTGGGCTATGCCGACCGGGCGGCCCTTTACGCCCGCATAGACAGCCGGGTGGACAAGATGGCCGAAGCCGGGCTTATGGCGGAGGTCGCCGCCCTTTTAAAGGAGGGCGTTGCGCCGGATTGCACGGCCATGCAGGCCATTGGCTATAAAGAAGCCGCCCTCTGCATAAGGGGCAGCATTCCGGAGCAGGAGGCACTGGCACGCATAAAACAGAACAGCCGCCGCTATGCCAAGCGGCAGCTCACCTGGTTCTCCCGCTGGGAGGACGCTTTGCGGATAAGCTGGCAGGGCAAGCCCGATTTTGAACGGGCCCGACTGCTTTCGACGGAGTTTTCGCGCAGCCGCGGTATATCATAGAGTACCCCGCCAAAAAGCGGGATACACTATGATGAAGCGGCCGGGACAGCCGCTTCCAGAAAAAAAGGAGTTGGCTGAAATGCAGAAAACGCAGAATCTCCAGGACGCATTCCTGAACCTTGCAAGAAGAGACCGGCTGACGGTCACCATGTTTCTTATGAACGGCTTCCAGCTTCACGGGGTGGTAAAGGGCTTTGACGGCTTCACCGTGATCCTGGATTCCGACGGCAAGCAGCAGCTTATTTACAAACACGCCATATCCACCATTGTTCCCCCCAAACCGATCAGCCTTGAGGCGGATACATAAGAGCGGGACGGGGCAGGGCTTTTTAAGGGCGGTGGCGGCGCTGCTTTTCATCGCCGCCTGCGCCTATATGGGAGCCGCGCTCTTTGGGAAGCTGCACCGGGAACTGGAGACGGAGACGGTCCGGCGGATAAGCTTTTATGACAGCCTCAGTCTCCGGGGCGTGGCCGTGAGGGAGGAGCAGTCTGTCTGCCCCTCTGCCCCGGCGGAGCTTCTGGCCCGGGATGGCAGCCGCCTTCCGGCGGGGGGCGCATTCGCCCGGGAAACGGGCGGCGAAGCCCTGCTCTGCCCATGCTCGGCCATATTTTTCAGCGATACGGACGGCTTTGAAGCGCTTAACCCCGCCATGCTGGAGGGTCTGAGCCCGGACAGGGTCGAGGAACTTCTCTCCGCCCGGGCAGAGGAGCGCAGCGGCGCCATAGGCCGCCTTGTGACCGGCCGCGGCTGGTACTTTGCCGCCGTGGCGGAAACTGCCGGCACACTTCCGGAGAAGGGCCGGTGCAGCCTGCTTTTTGACGGCATGGATCAAAGCGTCCCCGCAGAGCTTCTTTCGGTGAGCCGGGACGGCAGCCGAGCCGCCCTGCTGCTGCGCCTGACTCTGGAGGGCCGGGAATTCCTGTCCCTGCGGAAAACCGGGGCAGAGCTGATTTTTTCCAGTTATACTGGCCTTCGGCTGCCTCCGGGTTCTGTCCGGGAGGACGGGGAAGGCAATGAATACGTATATACCCTCTCCGCCGGGACAATCCGGCAGCGTGAGGTTGAGATAATATATAAATCCGGGGATTTCTGGCTTGCCGCCCTTTCAGCCGGGGCTGAGAGCCTGCGGGAGGGCGAGACGCTCATCGTCTCCGGAGAGAATTTGAGCGAGGGAGAGGTGGCAGAGCCATGAGCATAGAAGAAAATGTAGCTCTGGTGCGCCGTAACATCGCCTCCGCCGCGGCGGAGGCCGGCCGGAACGCCGGGGAGATCCTTCTGGTGGCCGCCACAAAGATGAACGACGCCGGCAGGATTCAGCGTGCCATCGCCGCGGGCGTTGATGTCTGCGGGGAAAACCGGGTGCAGGAAATGCTGGAAAAAAACGCCCTGGGGGCCTACCGCGGGGCGCCGCTGCACTTCATTGGTCACCTTCAGAAAAACAAAGTCCGGCAGGTCGTGGGTCTGGCCGCGCTTATCCACAGCGTCCATAGCCGGGAGCTTCTGGAGGAAATTTCCCAAATTGCTGAAAAACGGGGCATAATACAGGATGTGCTGCTGGAAGTAAATATCGGCGGTGAAGCTTCAAAATCCGGGTTTTCCCCGGAGGATATCCCCGCCGCCCTGGAATTTTCAGCCCGTCTCCCCGCGCTGCGGACGCGGGGTTTGATGGCAATTCCCCCTATCTGCGCATTTCCGGAGGAAAACCGGCCATATTTTCTCCGGATGAAGCAGCTTTTTGTTGACAATGCGGCAAAAAAATACGATAATGTATGCATGGATTTTCTGTCCATGGGCATGTCCGGCGATTACACCGAAGCGGTGAACTGCGGGGCGAACATGGTCAGGGTAGGCAGCGCCATTTTCGGCGCACGTGTCTACGACTAGCATCACTGGAGGCAAAACATGTTTAACCCGGGATTTATTCAGGCGCTGCGAAAACTTACCCAACCCTATGATGACGAGGAAGATTTCTTTGAAGGTGCCGACGGCAGTCTGAGACCGTCTGTCCGGCAGGAAAGCGCTCAGGCTGAGCCTGAGGACTCCTTTGAGGAAGAATTCTCCGCTGACGCCGGCCAGGCTTCCCGCAAGGGCGCGAAGGCGGCGGGAGAGGGCGCGGGCTTTTTTGGAAGCCGCGGCGTTAAAAAGCCGGCCAAGCCCAAGGCCCCCCACCGGGAGCGCCTTGTTAATTTCGGCGGCAGCGAGACTCAGGTTATCCTCTTCAGCCCCAAGTCTTTTGACGAGGCGGGAGAGCTTATGAACCATCTGCTGCAGGGCCGCTCAGTGGTCATGACTCTGGAGGGTCTGCCCACGGAGACCGCCCGCCGCCTGCTGGACTTTCTCTCCGGCATAACCTATGCCCTGCAGGGCAAGATAACCCCTGTGTCTGCAAAAACCTACTTTGTCACTCCCCAGAATGTAGATATACTGGGCTCCCAGGCCGGGCAGCCCGAGAGTGACGGGCAGTATTTTTAAGCTCCCCTTCCCAGATGAAGGCGGAGAGCGGGCGGGCGCGGCCGCGCTTTCCCGAAACAAACAGTGAAAGGTGGATAAGCATATGATAACCGCTCAGGACATTCGCGAAAAGACTTTTGAAAAGGCCAAGTTCGGTGGCTACGATATGGCCTCCGTGGATGATTTTCTTGAGGAGCTGGCAGACGACATAACCTCCTCTCAGAAGGAAAACGCCGTGCTCAAAAGCAAGATGAAGGTCCTTGTAGATAAGATCGAGGAGTACCGGGCGAACGAGGAGGCCCTCAACATGGCCATTCTCTCTGCCCAGAAGCTGGCCGTCCAGATAGAGACCGACGCCCGCCAGAGAGCTTCCGCCATGCTGGCCGAGGCCGACAGGCAGGTAAAGGCCCGGGTAGGCTCTATTGAGGAGGAAACCGCCAATCAGGAACGGCGCCTGGCCGACGCCAAGGCCGCCACCACGAAATTCATCGATGGCATGCGCGCCATGTGCAACGCCCAACTCAAAAATCTTGATGCCATCAGCAGCGGCATAATGATCAGGCCGGAGGCTCCCGCAGCCGCCGGCACTCCGGGCGTTGACGCCGCTGTACGCAGCATTGAGAGCTCTGTGGCGCGAATACAGCCTGATTCCCAGATTAAAATTGACCTCGACCAGCCCGCGGACGCCCCGTCCGCTTCTTCCAGGGGCTTTGACAGCACGCAGCCCTTCTCCATCTGATTTTCTCTTAATTCATTGAATGACACGGGGCGGGCGCGGCTGCGCGCGCCCCGCTGTTTGATTTATAAACTCTATACAGAAACAGGAGATACCGCTATATGTCACAGGATTTCAACGCAACCCTGAACCTGCCGAAGACCGAGTTCCCTATGCGGGCCGGCCTGCCCAAGCGTGAGCCGGAAATGCTTAAGAACTGGGAAGAGATGGATATCTACAATGAGCTGCTGAAAAAGAATGAGGGCAAGCCCCGTTTTTCCCTTCATGACGGCCCTCCCTTTTCCAACGGCGACATTCATATGGGCCATGCCCTCAATAAATCCATTAAAGACTTTATTGTCCGTTCCTATGCCATGCGAGGGTACTACACCCCTTATATCCCCGGCTGGGATAACCACGGCATGCCCATAGAGAGCGCCATTATAAAAGAGCAGAAGCTTAACCACAAGGCCATGTCCGTGGCTGATTTTCGCACCGCCTGCGAGGACTACGCAGAAAAGTACATCAAGCGCCAGATGGACGGCTTCAAGCGCCTTGGCGTTATCGGCGACTGGGAGCACCCCTATAAGACCATGAATAAAGGCTTTGAGGCGGACGAAATCCGTATTTTCGGCAAAATGTACCAGAACGGGCACATTTACAAGGGCCTGAAGCCTGTGTACTGGTGCGCCAAGGACGAGACGGCGCTGGCCGAGGCCGAGATCGAATATCAGGACGATCCCTGTACCACCGTTTATGTTAAATTCCCCATGAGCGACGATTTGGGCAAGTTTTCCCACCTGGATCTGAGCCGCCTGAACTTCGTCATCTGGACCACTACGATCTGGACCCTTCCTGGAAACCTGGCCATTGCCCTGCATCCGGACGAGGCCTATGCCGTCGTGAAAGCCCCCAACGGCGAAATGTACATCATGGCCGAGGCCCTGACCGGGAAGGTCATGCGTATCGGCGGATTTGACAGCTATGAGATCCTTGAGACGCATCCCGGCAGCTTTTACGAAAACATGCTGGCAAAGCACCCCTTCCTTGATAAGACCTCCCGCCTGCTCCTTGCGGATTACGTCACCATGGATTCCGGCACTGGCTGTGTCCATACCGCTCCCGGTTTCGGTGCCGACGACTACCTCACCTGCCTGCGCTACGGCATGGACATGGTCGTCCCCGTGGATGATCAGGGCCGCCACACCGACTATGCCGGCAAATACGCCGGCATGGGCACAGACGAGTCCAACCCGGTCATTCTTAAGGACATGAAAGAGAGCGGCGCCCTCTTTGCCTCCGAGGAGATCGTCCACAGCTACCCCCACTGCTGGCGCTGCAAGAGCCCCATCATCTTCCGCGCCACTCCCCAGTGGTTCTGCTCCGTGGAGGCCTTCAAGGACGAGGCCTGCGCCGCCTGCGACGATGTGCGCTGGGTGCCCGAGTGGGGCAAGGACCGCATGAAGGCCATGGTCCGGGAGCGCTCCGACTGGTGCATCAGCCGTCAGCGCCGCTGGGGCCTGCCCATCCCCGTGGTCTACTGCAAGGACTGCGGCAAGCCCATCTGCACCGACGAGACCATCGCCGCCATCTCCGCCCTCTTTGCCAAGGAGGGCTCCAACGCCTGGTTCGCCAAAGAGGCGGAGGAGATCCTGCCGGAGGGCTTCACTTGCCCCCACTGCGGCTCCANNCCCGTGTTCTACTGCGAGGACTGCCACAAGCCCGTCTGCACCGAGGAGACCATCGAATCCGTGGCCTCCCTTTTCGAGGAGCGGGGCAGCAACGCCTGGTTTGAGCTGGAGGCGGAGGATATTCTGCCCAAGGCGTTCCAATGCCCCCACTGCGGTGGAATCCACTTCACCAAGGAGACCGACACGCTGGACGGCTGGTTTGATTCCGGCTCCACCCATTACGCCGCCATGCAGCGCGACCAGGGCTTCTGGCCTTCGGACATGTACATGGAGGGCGGCGACCAGTATCGCGGCTGGTTCCAGTCCTCTCTGCTGGTTGCTGTCGGCGCACTGGGCAAAGGCGCTCCCTATAAAGAGTGTCTGACCCATGGCTGGACTGTTGACGGCGAGGGTAAGGCCATGCACAAGTCCCTGGGCAATGGCGTTAATCCGGCGGACATCGTCAAAGAGTTCGGCGCGGACATGATCCGCCTCTGGGCCGGTTCCGCCGACTATCATGTGGACGTGCGCTGCTCCAGGGAAATCTTCAAGCAGCTGAGTCAGAACTATCTGAAGTTCCGCAATACCGCCCGGTACTGCTTGGGCAATCTCAACGGCTTCGACGCGGACAATCTGGTCCAGCCCGAGGAGATGCTCGCGCTGGACCGCTGGGCCGTCACCAAGCTCAACGAGCTTATGGTCAAAGTTGCCGAAGCCTACAACAACTACGAGTTCCATATTGTCTCCCACGCCATAAACGATTTCTGCGTTGTGGAGCTGTCCAGTTTTTATCTGGATATTATCAAGGACCGGCTTTACTGCGAGGAGCCCAATGGCCTCAAACGCCGCAGCGCCCAGACCGCTTTGTACCTGATTTTGGACAGCATGACGAAAATGTTTGCTCCTATCCTGGCTTTCACCTGTGATGAGATTTGGAGGGCGATGCCTCACCGGAAGGGAGACGATGGGAGAAATGTGGTCCTCAACTGCATGAATCAGCCCTTTGAGCAGTATGCTCTGTCTGATGAGGAGCTCCGCCGCTGGGACAGGCTCATTTCCCTGCGGGACGATGTAAACGGCGTGCTTGAAGCCGCCCGCGCCTCCAAGCGCATCGGCAAACCCCTTGAGGCCGCCGTCACCCTTCGGGCAGGAGATGAAGAATCCCGCGCCATGGTGGAGAGCGTATCCGACATGAACCTGGCAGAGCTTTTCATCGTCTCCAAGTGCCTCATCAGCGAGGATGGGGACGAGGGCGCCGAAGCCGTCACCGGCAAGGGTGTCAGAAATCCCGGCCTGTCCATCTCCGTTGTCGAGGCCCCCGGTGTAAAATGCCCCCGCTGCTGGATGCATTCCGAGGCCTCCGATCCGGAAACCGGACTCTGTCCCCGCTGCGCCGCAGTTGTAGCAGCTCTCTGATTTTTAGAAATCCAGCGCCGCCTCCGCGGCGGCGCAAAAAGAATTCGCGCGTCCCGGTGCTGCGCTCCGGGGCAGATAGGAGAAAGATATGCTGTACGCAATAGTTGCTGTGTTGGTCATAATCGTTGACCAATGGGTGAAGTATTGGGTGGCCGGCGCCATTGCGATGGAGTCTACCGGCGAAACCTTTATCCCGGGTCTCATAAGCCTTGTGAACCTTCACAACGACGGCGCTGCCTTCAGTTTCCTGAGCGGCGGCGGCGCCCGTATCTACTTCATTATTCTCACCGGTGTTTTCACCGTGGCGGTCATCCTGGCCCTGGCAACAAACTTTATCTCCGGCCGCGTAGCACGCTGGAGCATCGTCCTCGTGACTGCCGGAGGTCTTTCCAACTGCATTGACCGGGTCATCTCCGGCTATGTACAGGACATGTTCAAGATTGAGCTCTTTAATTTTCCCATCTTTAACGTGGCCGATATTTTCATTACCGTTTTTTGCCTTGTTTTTGTTTTTGCCATAATTTTCGAAAAGGATCGCCCAGACGACTATTATGACGATGAGTTTGACGACGAGGATGATGAAGAGGAGGACCGTCCGCCCCGCCGCAAGTTTCGCGAACAAAAAAAGAGCGCTCCCGATGCCGCAGTGACTGAAAGTGCACCGGAGAAGAAGAGCCGTAAAGCCCGCAAAGCCAAATATGAGGACGAGTACGAGCAGTACAAAGCGGCCCGTGCCGCCCGGCAGAAGCAGTCCCCAGCTCCTGCCGCTCCCGCCCAGGGGACTAAGCCC
>DCJL01000009.1:61241-62143 GCA_002320035.1 Clostridiales bacterium UBA1701
TCTTTAATCCGGCGGATCCTTTTGCCGAGTGGGAAAAGGCAAATGCCAAAGTGGAAAGTCAGCAACGCAGCAGCCCCGCAGCCAGAGCGGCGGGAATCACTCCCTCCGGCCAGTACACCGCTCCCCGCCGCCCGGCTCAGGCCACACAAGGCACTCCTGCCCGGCCGGCAGCGACGACGGTAAGGCCCTCTGCCCCGGCCCCTGCTCCCGCAGCCCCCATGCCGGTGCAGCAGCCCGCCCCGGCACGACCCGCGCCTTTTGCCNNCACCGGCGCAGCAAGCACCATCGCCAACGCCGGCGCCCGCGAAAGGCCAGGATGCAGATTTCTCGCTGGATGACATTCTGGCGGAGTTCAAGTAAACAGCATGGATGAGAATATAATTCTTGTCACAGCCAGGGAGAGCGGCGAGCGTATCGACGCTCTCCTTGCGCGTACCGTGGAAGGCCTCTCGCGAAGCGCTGCCCAGAAGCTTCTTGAGGATGGCTGTGTAACAATGGCCGGCGCACCCTTGCGGAAAAACTACAAATGCACCGCAGGAGACTGCTTTGTGCTGCGCCTCCCCGCGCTTGAGGAAACGCCCCTTGTTGCTCAGAACATCCCGCTTGATGTCGTCTACGAGGATGAGGATCTGATTGTAGTTGACAAGCCCCGGGGGCTTGTTGTACACCCTGCCCCAGGACATCCGGACGGCACTCTGGTAAATGCCCTGCTGTGGCATTGCGGTGATTCTCTCTCCGGTATCGGCGGAGAGAAACGTCCGGGTATCGTTCACAGGATCGATAAAGATACCTCGGGCCTGTTGATCGCTGCCAAGAATGACTTTGCTCATCAACGGCTCTCCGCACAGCTTGCGGACAGAAGCCTTTCCCGGGAGTACGAGGCCGTGGCCAGGGGCAGTTTC
>DCJL01000009.1:62149-63845 GCA_002320035.1 Clostridiales bacterium UBA1701
GGGAAGACAGCGGCACGGTCTCCCACCCTATTGGCCGGCACCCCACAGACAGAAAACGCATGGCTGTCACAGAAAAAAATTCCCGCCCTGCCGTGACCCATTGGCAAGTTCTGGCCCGCTATCAGGGTTACTGCCGTATATGCTGCCGTCTCGAGACCGGCCGGACCCACCAGATCCGCGTCCACATGGCCAGCATCGGCCACCCCCTTCTGGGTGACTATACCTACGGCGCCCCCTCGCCGGATAAAGGGCTGGCGGGCCAGTGTCTCCATGCAAGGCGGCTTAAATTTATTCATCCCCGCAGCGGTGAGCATATTCAGCTCCAATCTCAGCTTCCTGAGTATTTTACGGCCGTTCTCTCTAAGCTCGGCCCAGTAATCGGATAAAGGAGAAGCAAAAGTGAAAGCTGGTAAAATAATCGGTTCAATAATCGCCTTTCTGGTTGTAATTGGAATCATTGTTCTGGCTGTCAAGCTCATATCCGGCGCTTTCAGCCTGCTNNGGCGGGCTGATTGACGCAGTTCTTGGCCTTGCCGTTTTCGTGGCCCTTGTGGCAATCGTAATCTGGATGTTCAGATATGCCGCGAAAAGCAAAAAATAAAGTGCAGAAGAGCGCCCCTGGCCCAAATTGAGAAAAATCCGGGTCGGGGCGCTCTGTTTGGAATAATGTATGTGCTGATGATTATTGCCCTCGTCCCCCTTGTCCTCCTGCTTGGAGCAAAGGGGCTTGTGATAGAGGGAATACTTGCACTGACGGCTCTGGCGGTGTCAATAAAAGTGGAGAAGCTCAAGAAAAAATACAATATTCAAACGTTTAAAGAAATAAGCGCTTTCTGCGAAGGAAAACCGCTGGACGAGATCAGCCGTCAGCGCGAAATAGGAAAACGGCCCTATCAGAGCATTCTTCTCACACTCGGGAGCGCCACGCTGGGATTTATTTTAAGCCGGATACTGTTTCTATTCCGCTAACGGAACTATGACAACTGCCGCCCGATGTGAAATCGGGCGGCAGCTTTATATTATACTCAATAATTTTCTTTTCTGATTTCAAAATAACTCTGGGGATGGGCGCAGACGGGGCAAACCTCAGGAGCCTTGGTGCCCATGACAAGGTGCCCGCAATTGCGGCACTCCCATACCTGCACACCGCTCTTCTCAAAGACCTGAGCCGTCTCCACATTTCTGAGCAGCGCACGGTATCTCTCCTCATGGGTCTTCTCTATGGCCGCTACCGCTCTGAATTTTGCGGCAAGGGCGGTAAAGCCCTCCTCTTCGGCCTCTTTTGCCATGCGGTCATACATGTCGGTCCACTCATAGTTCTCGCCCTCAGCGGCGCTTACAAGGTTCTCCGCGGTGTTTCCAATACCGTTCAGTTCCTTAAACCAAAGCTTGGCGTGCTCTTTTTCATTGTCGGCAGTCTGCTGGAAAATCGCGGCAATCTGCTCAAAGCCCGCCTTCTTTGCCGCAGAGGCAAAATAGGTGTATTTATTTCTTGCCTGGGATTCACCGGAAAAGGCTTCTCTCAGGTTCTGCTCGGTCTTTGTGCCTGCATATTTGTTTGCCATAATAAAACTCCTTTCATGTTGTGTCTACACTATACACTTTATTTTACCACAGGTCAAATAAAATAAACAAGAAAAAAAGAAGCTCCTCAAAGAAGAGAAGCTTCAGATGTTGGCATTGACCTATCTTCCCG
>DCJL01000007.1:0-27967 GCA_002320035.1 Clostridiales bacterium UBA1701
AGGTTGAATAATATTATAAGTTTATAATTATTTTATTTTATCACAAACAGGTTATTTTGCCAATAGTCTGCGGTTTTTTAAACCCAAGGTCAAAAAATCTGTCAAAGGATGGGCTTTGATGCAATATTTTGTACAATATCTTAAGATATTAATTGTTTCTTTTGCCTTGAAGGGCATTGGATGAAATGGTATTATTAATATACATTAAATTTTCCATATCCGACAGCTACGCTGTCGCTGCCGCCGGCGGGTATTTTCAGCCGGAGAATCTGAAAGGAGAACCGCTATGAAACGAAAGAATACGCGCGCCCTGCTGTCTCTGGCTCTGGCGCTGCTTATGACGCTCTCGTTGCTCCCCACGGCCTTTGCAGAGGAAGCGCCGCCCTCCCCCACCCTCTCAAGCCCGAGCCCTTCGCCTGCGGCCAGTCCCCTTCCCTCACCCGTGGCAAGCCCCGGCGCGGAGCGGAGTCCGGATCCCAGCCCCGGGCCTGAAAAGACCTATGTGGCCAAGATTGTCCGGGAAGGCACGGATGTAAGCTTTGAAACCATCGACGCCGCCATCGCCGACGCCGCCGCCGGGGAGACCATCATCCTGCTGGCCGACTGCGCCGCCGCCTGGACCGAGGGGTATGCTTTCCGCAAGAATCTCAGCTTCAGCGGTTCCTTTGCGCTCAGCTTTCCCTACGGCTTCTGCGTTGCCAATGGCGTGAGCCTGCAGTTTTCCGGCTGTGCCGTGCGCCTGCCCAACGTGCCCAGCGGCCATAACGGGGACGCTCCCGGAGGAAAGTACGGCATTGTAGTCAATCCCGGCGCAAGCCTCAACGTATCCGGCGGCTCCCTGAGCATCATCGGCTGCGCCGGAGACGGCATTTACGGCCACGCCGGCGCCGTCATCAACTTTGCCGGGGCCGCCGTCACCATCAGCGGCAGCGTCGGCAACGGCATCGCCAAGGATAACGGCGCGGCATACCTGAACATCACCGGCGGTTCCTCCGTCACCATCAGCGGCTCCGGCAACGGCGGCGTGACTAACACCTATGAAGTCACTGTGGACGCCTCCTCCCTGACCGTCAGCGGCTGCCGCGGCAACGGCTCCAATGGCAGCAATTTCTACGTAAAAAACGGCTCCACTGTGGTTTTTGACGCAAACGGCGCCCACGGCCTCTCCGCAGACAAGCTCTACATAAGCGGCTCCACGGTAGAGGCGCTGAACAATAAGTACAACGGCATCGTTGCCCGGGACACCGCCGTCGATGCCGCCTCCCATGTTCTGGTCAGCGGCAATGCGGCAAGCGTTGTTAAGGGTGCTTTCCGCGTTCTGGGTTCTTCCGGAAAGGCGGTCATTGATGCCGGTGCGGACGTGCAGATCATAAACAATTTTGCCAGCGGCATACATGTTGAAGGCAGCCTTGTGATGAATTCCGGTCTTGTCAGCGGAAATATGAGCTCCGCTTACGGCGGGGGCATATTCAACCCCGGTACCGCCGAAATCGGCAGCGCGGTCGTGCTCTGCAACAACCATGCCGCCACCGCCGGCGACGATGTATACAGCACCGGCGCTGTTACGCTGGGCCCGGTGGCCCAGGGTCAGAGTCTTGACGGTACCGAAGGCACCGGCGACTGCCTCAAGCCCATAGACGCCTGGTATGAGGACGGCGAGACCGTCCGCTGGAACCCCCACAGCCTTGAGGGTCTCCATGCTGAAGCCGTCCCCGCCGGCGCTTTCAGCGCCCCCGTAGCCCTGAAAGCCGCCCACGGGATTCCGGCGCTGGATGAAATTGTCCCGGCGGATGCGAAGCTTTTCAAGCTGGACTCCGTCACCGGCAAGCCTGTCCCCGGTGTTAAATTCACCCTCTACGCCGACCAGGGCTGCACCCAGGTAATCGGCAACTATATAAGCGATGAAACCGGCCTTGTTACCCTGCCTGGCCTGCTTCTTGAGCGCATTTATTATATGAAGGAGACCAAGGCCGCCGGGGGCTATCATCCCCTCAGCGCCATATTCACCGTCAAACTTCTGGAAAATCCGGAAAAATTAACGGAGAACGTGCTGGAGGACGGCGAGGTAGTCAGCAAAACCTACCGTACGGCCCTTGACTTTGAGATTTCCAGCGACCTTCCGTGCCTCACCGAAACCGACGGCGGAAAGATTGCTGTTTTGAACGAGGCTTTTGTAAACGCAAATATTTCCAAGGTCTGGGTGGACAACGGCGAAACCAAGGGCCGCACCGAGAGCGTGGAGATCAGTCTTCGGGCAAATGGAAAAGAAATTGAGAAAATCATCCTCTCCGGCGCAAACGGCTGGGCCGTCACCCGGGAGCTACCCAGATATGATGACAAGGGCAAAGAGATCAAATACAGCCTGGTGGAGCTTACCAAGGTAGACGGCTATGTGACCGGATACAGCACCGAGGGCTTTACCGTCTACAACACGCTGGCCTCTCTGGCTCCAAAAACCGGGGATGACACCAATATCTGGCTGTGGGTCTCCCTCATGGCCCTCTGCGCCGCTGCCGCCGCAGGCGCGGGGATCTATATTAAAAAGCGCGGTAAAAAAGAGCCGTAATTTCCCGTAAGCATCCGAAACCGCGCTCTGTATAAAAAGCTCAACGAGGACGGTGCCCGCGCACCGTCCTCGTTGAGCTTCACAGCCTCAAAGCCTTTGTCCCGCCCATTGCGCAGGCTTGCCATCACTGAGCTGCCAAATAGGTGGACAATCCATTTCATTGCGGAAAATACGGCCGGAAAGCCTTTTTCCGTGGAGATTTCCCGGCAAGCCGGAAGTTAGCTCCCAAAAAAATCGTTCAATACCGCGCCCAAGCTTTTGGGGGCATCAATATTTACTTCATGCCCTGCCTTTTCAATAACGGCAAAATCCGCATCTGGTATACGCTTTTTTAGATTCAAAGAGGCTCGAATGTTGGGCTTGTCCCTATCCCCGCAGAGGAGAAGAAGCGGGCATTTTATTTTATGCAAATCTTTCCGGAAATCCAAATCCATCATGGATTCTGAAAGGCGGATTACCTCGTTTTTAGCAAGTCCTATGCTCATAAATGTTCTTTTCGGCATCACGCGGAAAAGCATATTCTGAAATTTCAGCAATTTTTTCGGCATAACATATTGGGTTCCGATAAGTACCATAGAATTGACTTTTTGGGGGTTCTCTATTCCATATTGCAGCGCAAGAATACCGCCCAAGGACAAACCGCAAACAGCAAACGGTTCAGGGAAGGGCTCGCAGTACCTGCAAAAAGCCTGATACAGGTTTGAATAATTGATTTCTTCTCCCTGAAGAAGTGAAAACAGATCCGGGCACACAGCATCTGCCTTGTTTTGCAGTTCATTAACCGTCTTTTCCCAGCTGGAGGCTGTTTGTCCCAGGCCATGAAGCAGAATATATTTCATAAGCTCCTATGTTCTTTCAAAGTTTCTGATTTGTTGCTCCTGTTATATTGGGCGGCAAGCGGAAACCGACAATGTCTTTCTGCTTGCCGCCCAATCGTTTTCTTGCAGAGGGCCCCAATGGGCGCTCTTTCATTAAAGTTCCTGCGGCCGCCTATCCCGTCAGGCGCCGGGTCTTGTTACCTCGCCCAGTTTGTCGAAGCGGGAGAGAAGGACCTTCACGGTCATGCTCTCAAGCTCCGGCTTCAAGCCAATGCCGCCGATTCCGGCGTTTTGGAGAAGCTGGTCAAGCACCCCGCTCACAATGCTGTGGGCCGCCTCACCCAAATCCAGGTCAAAGCGGGTGACCATGCCGGAGTCCTTGTCGATCCAGACGCTGGCGGGAATATCCCCGAGATTTTCCAGGGCCTCTTCCTCAAGCTCCACGCCCATGTTGCCGCTGAGCATATCACGCAGGCCGCAGAGCTCCATGGCCCTGCCAAGCTCTTCTCCGGGTATCTCCCCATCGTAGCGGTCTGCCTCCGAGCCCATGACCTTTTCCACGCCCACTTTCTCAAAGCTGTCGGCGCAGTCGGCAAAAAGGCTGATGCACTCTTTCAAATTCATTTGCCCCGGGGCCTCTTCCGGGCTTGTCAGCCGCTCGGACCAGGTGGCGCCCCCATCGGTGGAGACGGAGACCATATAGCCGTCCTCCCGCCGCTCCATAAAGTTCAGCATTTTCTGCTTCACGCCGATGACCTCCACAGTCATATCTGAGAGCATTCGCATCGGTGACCTCTGCATGTCCGTTCCGCCAGTCATGCTCATGCCCATGTCCATGTCTCTGCCCAGCAGGGACAGCTTCAGCCCAAGCTGCACATCCAGGTCCATGTGCAGGCTCTCAAGGGCGCTCATTTTCGCCGCCGCTCTGGCTGCCCTTGTGCCGAAGGAGCCGCATGCGCTGAGACTCAGCAGCATAAGCACCGCCAGAAGCAGCGCTGCCGCTTTCCTGATTCTTCTCATACAATTCTCCTTTTCGCTTCATTTTCAGTTGGTCTCTTTATTTATTCTACCCTTATTTTTTTGTTTTTTCAATAAAAAAGCAGAGGCAAAAGCCTCTGCTTTTTTTATCTCAGTCCAGAATCTCAACTGAAACCTTTTTGCCCTTTCTCTGGGCTACGGCCCGCATGAGTATACGGATCTGTTTAACGATCCTGCCCTGCCGGCCAATGACCTTGCCCATATCGCCGTCGGCGACCCGCACTTCAAACACGGTTTCCCCGTCGGCTTTGCGCTCGGTCACAGAGACCTCGCCGGGATTATCCACAAGGTTCTGCACGATGTAGGTCAAAAGTTCTTTCATGCCGGTAGAAACTCCTTATTAGGCCTCGACCTTTTTGAGCAGGCCGCGGACTGTGTCGGTGGGCTGAGCGCCGCTGGCGATCCAGTATTTGGCGCGCTCCATGTCGACCTTGATCTTCTCGCCGTCGGCCATGGGATCGTAGATGCCGATCTCCTCGATGAAGCGGCCGTCGCGGGGGCAGCGGGAATCAGCGACGACAATACGGTAGTAAGGAGCCTTCTTGGCGCCCATTCTGCGAAGTCTGATTTTAACCATTGTATATTCACCTCCATGTAAAATCTCTGTATATTACAAACGCCTCGGCGTAAGTAAACAACACGATCAGAAGCCGAAACCGCCGGGCATCCCGGGGAAGCCGCCCATGCCGCCCAGGCGGCCCATTTTTTTCTGCATCTTTCTGGCGTTCTTACCGCTCATCTGCTTGACCATCTGCTGCATGGCCTCAAACTGCTTCAAAACCCTGTTCACATCCACAACCGAGGTGCCGGAGCCGGCGGCCACGCGCTTCTTACGGCTGCTGTTGAGAAGCGAAGGATTGTCCCTCTCAGCCTGGGTCATGGAGAGAATGATCGCCTCCTGGCGGGCCATGGCCTTCTCGTCCAGCTTCGCGCCCTGAAGGGCTTTCGCGTCCATGCCCGGGAGCATCCCCGCGATATCACCCAAATCCCCCATGCTCTTTATCTGGCCCATCTGGTCCAGATAATCGCTGAGAGTAAAGCGGTTGGCGCGGAGCCTTTCGGCCGCTTCCAGCGCCTTTTTCTCGTCAAAATTCTGCTCGGCCTTTTCAATCAGCGTCAGCACATCTCCCATGCCCAGAATGCGGGAGGCCATGCGGTCGGGATGGAAAGGCTCTATCATGTCCAGCTTCTCGCCTACGCCGATGAACTTGATGGGCTTTCCGGTGCTGGCTCTGATGGACAGGGCCGCGCCGCCCCTGGCGTCGCCGTCAAGCTTGGAGAGCATAACGCCGGTGACGCCCAGCGCCTCATCAAAGGCGGTGGCAGCGTTTACCGCGTCCTGGCCGGTCATCGCGTCCACAACCAGAAGGATTTCAGCCGGTTCTACCGCGTCCCTGATGTTCTTCAGTTCCTCCATCAAGGCCTCGTCAATATGGAGGCGGCCGGCGGTATCCAGAAAAACCAAGTCGTTGCCGTGCTTCCTGGCGTGCTCCACGGCGGCCTTGGCTATCTCCACGGGGTTTGTCTGCCCCATCTGGAAAACAGGAAGGTTCAGTTGGGCGCCCACGGTTTCCAGTTGTTTTATGGCGGCGGGCCTGTAAATGTCACAGGCGGCGAGCAGAGGGCGTTTGCCCTGCTTTCTCATATAGGCGGCCAGCTTTGCGCCGTTGGTGGTCTTGCCTGCGCCCTGAAGGCCCACCAGCATCACAACGCTGGGGCTTTTGGAGCTGATGTTCAGCTTTTGGTTTTCCCCGCCCATAAGGGCGCGGAGCTCCTGATTGACGATTTTAATGACCATCTGGGCCGGAGACAGGGCCTCCAGCACCTCCGCGCCGCTGGCCCGCTCGGTGACAGACTTGGTAAAGTCCTTTACCACCTTATAGCTCACGTCCGCCTCCAGAAGCGCCATGCGTACCTCGCGCATAGCCTCTTTCACGTCGGCAGCGGTGAGGCGGCCTTTGCCCCGGAGCCGCTTGAAAGCGGCGTTGAGTTTTTCGGATAAGCTTTCAAATGCCATGTGTTATCCCCTGTCGCTGCCGCCGGCGATGAGCGCTTCAACCTGGCTCAAAGCCGCCGCGGCGGTTTCCCTGGCACTGCCCTCCGTCATGGAGCACAGGCTCTCAAGCTGCCCCCGCAGCCTTTCAAGACCTTCTCTTGTCTCGGAAAAGCGGCGGATCAGGCCGGTTTTGGCCTCCGTATCACGCAGCGCGGCCTCAGCGCGGCGGATATTGTCCCATACGCCCTGGCGGGATATCCCGCTTTGCTCGGCAATTTCGGAAAGGGACAGGTCCTCGTTATAGTGCAGGTCAAAGCACTCCCGCTGCTTCTCCGTCAGCAGTTCCCCGTAAAAATCCAGCAGCATACTCTGCATAAGCCTGCTCTCGTTCACGGCGGAACCCCCTGTCAAGTAAATCAGCTTCACAGAGTATATACCCATACGCCGGCCCTGTCAAGTGTTTTTTCTTGTCAAGCCCCGCTTTTTTCGCGCTGTGCATATTATTCCAGTTCAGGGGAAAAATGTGTATTATCTTGTTTTTCAGATAGGAGATTTTCATGGATGTGCTTGATTCCGGCCTGTATATAGACGACAAGCGGCTCTATGACTACGCCGCCGCCTCCGCCCGGCTCCTAAAGCCCGGTGTGACCCGTTCCGGCGGCGCCGCCGCCGGAACGCTCAAGGCCGGGTATGAGGAAATACGCCGAACCCACCGGGAGATTCAGCGCCGCTACGGCGATCTGCCCTCCCCTCCCGCCGCCTGCGAGTGGCTGCTGGATAACTGGTACATGGTTCAGCGGGAATATATCTCCGCTTCCCTGGCCCTCCGCCGCGCCCGGAGGCTCCGGCGGGCCGGAGACGGGCTTCTTATAACGGAACTCTGCCAGGCTCTGCTGAAATCCGGTCAGGGCGCCGTAACCGAGGAGCGCTGCAGGCTGTTTCTGGACGGCTTTCAGTCCGTAACCGTGCTGCGCCGGGCGGAGCTGGATATTTTCCCTGCCGCGCTCCGCGCCGCGCTTATCCGCGCCATTGCCGCCGTCTGCGGCAAAATGCGCTATGCCGCAGAGACCGGCGAGCACGCCGCCGCTTTTGAGGCGCTTTTCACCACCCTGCGCCTTTTTTCCGTTCTTGACGCAGAAAAGCTCATCAATTCCGCCGACGTCACAAACGCCGTGCTGGCTGCGGACCCCAGCGGAGAGTACGGGAATATGGACGCAGGCACAAGGCTCAGCTATCTGCGCCGGGTAGAGAGGATGGCCCGCCGTGAGGGGCTGGAGGAGCATGTATTCGCCCGCCGCCTGATCAAAAAAGCAAAAGCGGATGGGCGGCATGTGGGTTTTTATCTTTTTCCGGAGACTGCAGGCCGGTGGGCGGGGCTGTATATCGCCGCCATTGTTCTGCTGACACTCTTTCTCTCCCTGCTGCCCGCCTTTATGCTGGACAGCATTCCGGCGGCGTTGCTGCTTCTGCTGCCGGTGTCGGAGCTTGTGAAAAGCGTGCTTGATTTTATTTTGCTCCATGTGACCGCGCCCAGGCGCCTGCCCCGCATGGACACGGAAAAGGGCCTGCCCCCCGGCGGGCGGACGATCTGCGTCATCTCCGCCCTGCTGACGGATGAAAACGCCGCCGCCAGCATGGCCAGGCGGCTGGAACTGCTGCGCCGCTGCTGCAAATGCGGCGGTGTCAGCTTCGGATTGCTGGCGGACCTGCCCGGAGCGGACCGCTTTGAGGCAGAGGGGGACGAGACCATTCTCTCCGCCGCCCGCAGCGCCGTAAACGCCCTGAACAGGAAATACGGCGGCGGCTTTTACCTTTTTACCCGGCCCCGAAGCTTCGATGGGGAATGCTGGACAGGCCGGGAACGCAAGCGGGGAGCCATCACGGCGCTTGCCCGGCTGCTTTGCGATTTAAGCTCCGAGCTGTCCGTCACAGGGGACAGGGACGCTCTCTGCGGCGTGAATTATATTCTTACCCTCGACAGCGACACCTGGGTCTATCCCGGCTCGGTCGAGGAGCTGATCGGCGCGGCCCTGCACCCGCTGAATCGGCCCGTGTTCGACGAAAAGCGCCGTGTGGTAACTCGGGGCCACGCCATTATCCACCCCCGCATGGACACGGAGCTGAAAAGCGCCAACGCCACGGACTTTGCCCTCATCTTCGCCGGGGCCGGCGGCTGCGACCCGTACGGCAGTCTCTGCGGCGAGCTGTACATGAACGCCTTTGGCAGCGGGGGCTTTGCCGGAAAGGGCATAATCGACGCCCGTGCCTTTATAAAATGCACCCTTGACCGCTTTCCGGAGGGCCATGTGCTCTCTCACGATGCGCTGGAGGGTGCATGCCTCCGGGGAGCCTACATGGGGGACACGGAATTTTCCGACACCTTTCCCGCCCGGCCCCTGGCTTATTACAAAAGGCTTCACCGCTGGATCCGGGGAGACTGGCAGAATCTTCCATGGGTGTTTTCCCGGGACTTTGCGGCCATGGACCGCTTCCGCCTTTTAGACAGCCTCCGCCGGAGCCTTCTTCCGCCCATGACCCTTTTCGCCCTCGTTTTCGGGTTCTTTCTGCCGGAAGGCGGGCTGGCTCTGGCTGCCTGGGCGGCGCTGCTGGCCCTTTTGAGCAGCCTTTTCCTCTCTCTGGCGGAGAGTGGGGCCCGGCGGCGGGAAAAAGTTCGCCTGCGGCGCTACACAAGGCTTCTTACCGGCGTGGGCGGGGCCATGGTGCGCACCTTTATCCGCCTGTGGCTGCTGCCCTTTGAGGCCTGGGTCTGTCTCTCCGCCATAGCCATGGCCCTCTGGCGCATGCTTGTAAGCCACAAAAGGCTTCTTCAGTGGCAGACCGCCCAGCAGAGCGAGGGCGGCACCGAGGGGCTTAGGGCCCATCTGCGTGCCATGTGGTTTTCCCTGCCGCTGGGGCTTCTGCTGCTGTTGTTTTCCCCGGCCATCATCGGAAAATCCGCGGGGCTCATGTGGCTGTTGTCTCCCCTGGCAGCGGCAGCGCTGGCCCTGCCTGCCCACAGGGAGGCAGTCCTCTCCGGGGCCGACCGCGAGTTCCTCTTAAATGCCGCCCGGGAGAATTTCCGCTATCTGACGGAGTTTTCCACGGCGCTGGACAACTACCTGCCGCCGGATAATTTTCAGGAGCAGCCTCCCGTGGGCCTTGCGCACCGCAGCTCCCCCACCAATATCGGCCTTGCCGCGGCCGCTGCGGCGGCGGCAATGGACATGGGCATAATCGAGGCCGGGGAGGCGGCGGAATATATCGGCCGGATCGTCTCAAGCCTCGAAAAAATGCCCCGGGCCCTGGGACATTTCTATAACTGGTATGACACCCGCACCCTGGCGCCCTTAAGCCCCGCCTTCATCTCCACCGTGGACAGCGGCAATCTATTCGCCGGGCTTATGACGGCGGGGCTCGCCATGGAGGAAGCCGGGCGGCCGGAACTTGCGGAGCGGATAAAAAAGCTTCTGGAGCCCATGGACTTCAGCCCCCTCTATGACCAGAACCGGGGTCTTTTCCACATCTGCTACGACACAGCCAAAAACCGGGGCGCCGGCGGCTGGTACGACCTGATGGCGAGCGAAGCCATGCTCACCAGCTATATCGCCGTTTCCCGGGGCGACGTGCCCGTAAAGCACTGGCGGCGCCTGAGCCGGGCCCAACTGCAGAAGGACGGCTTCCGAGGTCTGGCAAGCTGGACGGGAACCATGTTCGAGTATCTTATGCCCGCCCTCTTTTTGCCTTATGAGCGGGGCAGCCTCCTGTATGAGAGCGGCCGCTTCTGCGTCTATGCTCAAAAAAGGCGGGCCTTTGCCGGCAAGCCCTGGGGCATTTCCGAGAGTGCCTTTTATTCCTTCGACCCGGCGCTCAACTACCGCTACAAGGCCAACGGCTGCCCCGCCCTGGCACTGAAGCGGGGGCAGGAGGCGGATATGGTCATCTCCCCATACAGCAGCTTTCTGGCTCTGGCCATCGAGCCGCAGGCGGCTGTCCGGAACCTGCACAGTCTCCGGCGCTTTGGCGCCTCGGGCCGCTTCGGATATATGGAGGCGCTGGATTTCAGCCCCTCCCGCTGCCGCAGCGACAGCGGAGAAAAGGTGCGCTGCTACATGGCCCATCATATCGGCATGAGCGTGATCGCCGCGGCAAACGCCCTCTGCGAGGGCAGTATCCGGCAGCGCTTCCTGTCCCAGAGCGCCATGGCCGCCCACAGCCTTCTGCTCCAGGAACGGCTGCCCGCCGACGGGCTCATAATACGCCGGGAGCTGGCGGAGCCTCAGGAAAAGCCCCCCAGAAACCCGGAGGGTTTCTGGAGCCTGAGGGGCGGCGTCCAGGACCGGCAGCTTCACTGCGCGCTCATGTCAAACGGCGCCTATAATATCATCGCCGGCAGTCAGGGGCAGAGCTGCGCTCTCTTCGGCCGCCTGTCGATTTACGGCGCGCCCTGCCTGCCCATGGAAGGCGCACCCCGGCTGGAGCTCATCCGGCGCGGGGAGCTGATGCCCCTGCTCCCGGCCAGACAGCCGGAACTTTGGGAGTTGTCCGAGGACCAATGCCGCTGGACGCTCAACCGGGATGGCCTGAGCTGTACCTCCACCCTGGCAGCTGCCGCCGGGGATTGGGGAGAGCTCCGCTGCGCGGAGCTGAGGGCGGAGCGGGATGAGGAGCTCATTCTGCGGCTCTCCTTCCGGCCTATTCTGGCGGAATATGGGGATTACAGCGACCACAGAGCCTTCTGGAAGCTGGGTATCCACGCCGAAAGAGAGGGCGGCGCCCTGCTGCTGCGCCGCCTTCGCCGGGGAGACAGGCGGGAAATCTGGCTCTGTCTCTGCTGCGACACGCCTGTGGAGCTGCCGGCAACGACAGCCTCCGGATGGCTCTCGGAGCCCTTTGCGGAGCTTCGCGCGCCTCTGAGCCTGAAAGGCGGCGAAAGCAGGCTTGTCCGCTTCGCCCTCTGTCTGGGCCTCAGCCGCCGGGAGGCGCTGGAAGGAGCGGGGCGCATCCTTTCCGGCGCTGACCGGGGGAATCTTCCGGGCGCGGCGGCCATGAAGCTGGGCATGAGCGCGGCGGAGATCGGCGCAGCCATGGAGCTTCTGCCGGCCCTGCTCTCCCCGGTCTGCCATGCGGCCCCCCGGCGGGAGCTCTGGCCCTTCGGTATCTCCGGTGATCTGCCCATACTCTGCTGCCGGGCGGATGCGGCGGAGTGCCTGCCGCTTTTACGGCGCTTCTGCCTTTTAAAGAGCTGCGGAGCCGAATGCGAGCTTGTGTATCTCAGCGCCGAGCAGGGGGAATACCGTCAGCCCCTGCGCCGCCGGGTGAACGAGGCACTGGCGGCCCTGGGTCTGGAGGAACTGGCGGGCAGCCGGGGCGGGGTGCACTTTGTCCCGCTCTCCGCCGCCGAAATCATCGAGAGCCGGGCCGCCGTGGCCATCGGCAGGCCCCGCCGCGAGCGGGAATCTCTGCGCCTGCCGGCCTTTGGCGCACCGCGGGAACCGGGTGCCGTCCCCATTTGCCATTGGAAAGACTCCGGTTTCGAATATTATGTAAACCGTTCCCTGCCCGCCCGGGCCTGGCAGCAGCTCCTTACCAACGGCCGTTTCGGCTGCATTGTCTCTGACTGCGGCATGGGCCTGATGTGGCTTGAAAATGCCCGGGAGATGCGCTTGAACCCGCCGCCGGAGGATATCCGCGCCGTTTCCGGCTCCGAGGCGCTCTGGGTGGAGACGGAAAAAGGGCCGGTCAGCCTCTTTGCCGCCAATGACGGATATCCCTGCCGCGTTTCCTATTCTCCGGGGCTTGCCCGCTGGGAAAAGGAGGCTGAGGGCCGGACCCTGAACCTTACCGCCTTCGTCCCCATGGGGCAGGACGCCAGAGTTTATATGATAAATGGCGCAGCCGGAATGACGCTCAAATGGGGGCTTAAGCCCAGCTTGGGCGCCAGGGATGCCTCCTCCCTGCGCTGCCGCTTTGAGGACGGCGCCTTTATTGCCGAAAACCCGGAGGCCTATCTGCCGGGGACCGTGCTTCTGGCGGGTGCAAGCTCCCCCTGCTCCTGCCGGACGGAGTTCTGCCCGCCCGCCATGCTCATGAGCGTCCGGACGGAGGACACGACCGTGCTGGTATGCGGCTGCATCTCCCGGGGAGAGCTGAAGGCGCTCTGCGATCCGGAGGCGGCCCGCCTGGCGCTGGCGCGCGCCGAAAAACGCTGGCAGCAGCTTCTCTCCCGGTTCTCCTGCCGGACCGGCGTGGCTTATCTTGACCGCTATATGAACCACTGGGCAGCCTATCAGAGCATCGCCTGCCGCCTTGAGGGCCGGGCCAGCCTCTATCAAAGCGGTGGCGCCTTTGGCTTCCGGGATCAGCTCCAGGACGCGGTAAACATGCTCCTGCTTACACCGGAGCTTGCCCGGGAGAGGATTCTGGACGCCTGCCGCCATCAGTACGAAGAAGGGGACGTGATGCACTGGTGGCATCCCCATCCGGAGGGTTCCCGCGGCATCCGCTCCCACTGCTCGGACGATCTGCTCTGGCTCTGCTGGGCACTGTGCGAATATGTGGAGGCCACCGGAGACAGGGCGCTCTGCGCCGTTGAAGTTCCTTATCTCAGCTCACCGCCCCTCTCCCCCGGCCAGCGGGACCGCTACGAGACGCCGGAGATCTCCACGAAAAGCGCCCCCGTGCTCTTTCACGCCCGGGCCGCCCTGGACTGCTGCGCAGCCCGGGGCTTCGGCCCCCGCGGCCTGCCCTTCATGGGCAGCGGAGATTGGAATGACGGGCTTGACGCTACAAAAGGCGAGAGCCTGTGGCTGGGCTGGTTTCTGGCAGACTGCGCCGGGCGTTTCGCGGATCTGCTGGACGCTCTGGGCAAGCCAAAAGCAGACAATTACCGGGCGCTGGCTCATAACGCCGCCCGGGCGGCGGACCTGGCCTTTAACGGCAGCTTTTATCCCAGGGGCTTTCTGCCGGACGGTTCCCCTCTGGGCGGTGAGAGCCGGATCGATTCCCTGCCCCAAAGCTGGGCGGTTCTCAGCGGCTGCGCCCCCAAGGGCCGGGCGGAGCGGGCCGTGAGGGCGGCGCTGCGGCGGCTTGTGGATGAAAAGCAGGGCCTTGTAAAGCTTTTTGACCCGCCCTTCACCGCCGCCGAGCCATATCCCGGCTATATCGTCAGCTATGGGGAGGGCTTCCGGGAAAACGGCGGCCAGTATACGCATGCGGCGGTGTGGCTGGCCATGGCCTGCTTTAAGCTGGGACAGGCCGACGAGGGCTGGAACCTTCTGAATCTGCTGCTCCCCGGCGGCCGGGATCAGAGCCGTTACGAGGCGGAGCCTTTTGTGCTGGCGGCGGACGTCTACTCCGCCCCCGGCCATGAGGGTGAGGCGGGCTGGAGCTGGTATACCGGCTCTGCGGCCTGGTATTTCCGGGCAGTGACAGAGTGCATGCTGGGCCTGCGCCTGAAAGACGGGCTTCTGTATCTCTCCCCCAACCTGCCCGCCGCGCTGTCCTCCTGCCGCTTCGACTGGCGGGACGGCGGCGGCACGGTGCACCATATCTCCATTGAGGAGGGAGCCGTCACAGTGGACGGTGAAAAATATCTGGGCGGGCCCCTGGGCCGGCTGAAATAGGGCTACCATTTTTTGCCCAAATGTGATATAATACACTATAAATAACAACAGACGGAGGTGCCCTATGGAAATCACAAGGACGGAGCTGATGCCCGGGGTATGGCTCAACCACCTGCGCTCGGACAAATTTAAAACCGCCTGCATGAGCCTGACGCTGCTGACCCAGCTAAAGCGGGACAGCGCCTCCATGAATGCCCTTATTCCCTACGTGCTCCGCCGGGGTACCACCCGCTACGGCGATATGGAGGCGCTCTCGGCCAGGCTTGAGGAGCTCTACGGCGCGGCGGTTGAGCCGGTGGTACGCCGCATTGGGGAGATACAGTGCGTCGGCTTTTACGCCAGTCTTCCGGAGCGGGAATATCTCCCCGGCGGACAGGACGTGCTGCGGGACACGGCAGAGCTCATGGGTGAGCTGCTTCTGTCGCCGGCTACCCGGGGCGGGCTGCTGCTGCCCCAGTATGTGGACAGCGAACGGGATAAAATGCTTGACACAATCCGCAGCCGGATCAACGAGAAACGCGGCTATTCTCTGTTTCGCTGCATAGAGGAAATGTGCTGCTACGAGGACTTTGCCGTGGGCCGCCTGGGCGGCGAGATGGAGTGCCAGGCCATCCATTACCAAAAGCTCACAAAGCATTACCGCGCCCTGCTTCAGACCTGCCCTCTGGAAATTTTCTACTGCGGCCGGGCGGGAGAGGATGAAGTTGCCTCCGCCACGCGGGACGCGCTTTCCGCCCTGCCCCGGGGCGGTATCGACTATGACCTGGGTACGGATGTGCGCATGAACGCGCTGGAGGAAGCCCCCCGCTATGTGGAGGAGGAACTGCCTGTAAGCCAGGGCAAGCTGGTTATCGGCTTCCGCCTGGGCGAGTGCATGGAGGACCCGGATATCGCGGCGCTGCATGTCTTCAACAGTGTTTACGGCAGCGGAACCAGCTCCAAGCTCTTTATGAACGTGCGTGAGCGCCTTTCCCTCTGCTACTACGCCAGCTCCATTATAGATATTCACAAGGGCATCATGCTGGTCGCCTCGGGCATCGAGTTTGAAAAATTCGGCGCTGCCCGGGATGAGATTCTCGCCCAGTTGGAGGCCATGAAGCGGGGCGAGATTACAGAGGCGGAACTCAACGCCGCCAAAGCCGGCGTTGCCTCGGATCTGCGCTCCCTTATGGACAGTCAGGGTGAGCTGGAGGGCTTTTACCTGGCCCAGGCTCTGGATGGGGCAGATTACGGCCCCATGGAGCTGGCGGAGCTGGCGGAAAGCGTCACGAAAGAGGATGTGGTCGCCATCGCCAACAGCGTGGAGTGCGATCTGATATATTTTTTGAAAGGCGGCGGGGACGCCGGAGAGGACGAGGAAGAGGATGCAGAGTAAAAACTACCCCAATATCGGCGAAACGCTCTACTGTGCCACGCTTTCCAACGGTCTAAAACTGAATGTGGTCCCGAAGCCGGGCTTTTCCACCTGCTATGCCGTCTTTGCCGCCAACTACGGCGGCGCCCACCGGCGCTTCACTGTGGACGGGCGGCAGGCGGATACCCCCGCGGGCGTGGCCCATTTTCTTGAGCACAAGATGTTTGACCTGCCCGGCGGGGACAACGCCCTGAACATTCTCTCCGCCAACGGGGCCGATCCCAACGCCTTTACCTCCAGCGGCGTTACCTGTTACTACTTCCAGTGCACGGAGCATTTTGAGGAAAACCTCCGTATGCTGCTGCACTTTGTTTCAACCCCCTACTTTACCCCCGAGACCGTGCAGAAAGAGCAGGGCATCATCGCCCAGGAAATCCGCATGGGCGAGGACAGCCCCGGCTCGGCTATCTATTATAACCTTCTGGAGCTGCTCTATGAGCACCACCCCATCCGGGATAAAGTTGCCGGTACCGTTGAGAGCATAGCGGAGATCTCGGATAAAACCCTTTACGACTGCCACAAAGTCTTTTATGCCCCCAGCAACATGACGCTCTGCGTGGAGGGGGATGTGGACGCGGAGAAGATCCGTGCCATTGCGGAGGAGCTTCTGCCAAAGGACCGGTCCCCGGTTCCCTCGGCGGATTTCGGCCCGGAGGAGGGGCCCCTGCCCGTATCTCCTCTCAGGAGGGAGGCCATGTCCGTCTCCGCTCCTCAGTTCCTTATCGGCGCAAAGCTTTGTCCCGCCCCGGCGGGCGTGGCGGCGCTGAAGCAGCACCTTGTTTCCCAGCTTGCCCTGCGCCTGCTGGCGGGAGCTTCCTCTCCCTTCTATACAGGGCTTTACGAAAAGGGCCTTCTAAACCGGGATTTTGACTATGAGGCGGATTTTTCCGCCGGCACCGGCACCGTCATCATCGGCGGCGAGAGTCAGGAGCCCGAACGGGTCCTGGAGGAGCTTCAGCGGGAGGTCGCCCGTATCTGCAGCGAGGGCATCGACCCCGCCCGCTTTGAACGGGCCCGGCGTGCCTCTCTGGGCGCCCGGCTCCGGGGGCTGGAGGATTTTGAAAACGTCTGCGTTTCCTTGGCCCTGGGGCAGTTTGACGGTTACTGCGCTTTCGACGCGCCGGCCATGCTGGAGCGTATAACAAAAGAGGACTGCGAGGGCTTTATCCGGGAAAATCTGGCTCCGGAAAAGCTGGCCATGTCCATAATCGAACCTGAGAGGTCATAAAAATGTTCCCTATTCTGTTTCAGACCATACAGCGGGACTCCGCTATCAGCTTTCCCATGCTGGGGGATTTTTCCATCAATCCCCCTTCTTATTTCACCATTTTCGGCAAGAACATCTATTTCTACGGCGTGCTCATCGCCCTGGGCTTTCTCCTGGCGATAAGCTACTGCGCCCACAACAGCCGCCGCTTCGGCATAAAGCAGGACGATTTTTATGATTTTGCCCTCTGGCTCATCCCTTTTTCCATCATCGGCGCCCGGCTCTATTTCGTCCTGTTCCAGCCGGCGGACTATCTTGAAAACCCTCTCAAAATCTTTGCCGTATGGGAGGGGGGGCTGGCCATCTACGGCGGGGTCATCGCAGGGATCATCGTAGCCTGGCTTGTGTGCAGGCACAAAAAAATTCCCGTGGCCGCCCTGCTGGATCTTGTGGTCTTTGGCCTGCTCATCGGGCAGATCCTGGGCCGCTGGGGCAACTTCATGAATCGGGAGGCTTTTGGGACCGAGACGGAGATTTTCTGCCGCATGGGCCTTACTGCACCGGACGGAACCACGATCTATGTCCACCCCACCTTTCTTTATGAGAGCCTCTGGAATCTGGCGGGCCTTATTTTCCTCATGGTCTGGACAAATAAGGGCAAGCGCCGCTATGATGGCCAGTGCACTCTTATCTACTTTTTCTGGTATGGCCTTGGCCGGGCCTGGATCGAAGGGCTTCGGACCGACAGCCTTTATATCGGCGCCAGCAACATACGCGTATCACAGGCGCTGTCTATTGCGCTTGCCTTGATATCTCTCGCCGTGCTCATCATTCAAAGCCGCCGGCCCCACGGCCCCGAGGCTCTGTTTGTGAACCGGTCAGCCCCGGCGGAGGGCGGCGAAAAAGAAGAAACAAAACAAACACCGTGAACAAACAGGAGGTAAAAACAATGGCGGATTACAAGGACATGATAGCCGGCACGCTCAACAATCTGGTGGGCAAGGTCAAAGAAGTGGCCGACAGCGGCGCCGTGCGCAATCTCTATGAGCAGGGCGCCACCCGGGCCAAGTCATACGGGCGTATCGCCAAGCTCACGCTGGAAATGAACGGTGAAAGCGAGGAACTGCGCCGGGTATACACCGAAATAGGCAAGCTCTATTATGAGCAGGCCAAAGACGCTCCCGAGGGCTTCTTCGCCCCCCTCTTTGCCCAGGCCGAGGCGCTCTGCAACAGCATCCTCAGCAAGGAGGAAGAGATCAACGCCATGAAAGCTGAGTTCGACGCTCCGGGTCATAAGCCCGATATCGACGTGGAAATAGGCGATTTTGACGATATTGTCACTTCCACCGAGGATGAGGGCCGGGACGAGGACAAAGACTGAGCCAGCACCTGATGCAAACGGCGCTCCGGTCGTACCGGAGCGCCGTTTTTCGTCCCATAAAAGTGGGGCGGCGTGAAAACTGTTGCGAAAAATACCTTGCTGGCGTATAATATTTTTTTAGAATCGGAACCTGTTCGTCCCCATGCTTCATATCGAGGTGAACCCGCTATGCTTTCTGTAATTCTTCCCGCCTATAACGAGGAAAAAATGATACCCGCCGCCGCCGAGGTCATTGCCCGAATAATGGACGAGTCCGGGATAAACTTCGAGCTGCTGTTTGTGGACGATGGCTCAAGGGACGAAACCTGGGACCAGATATGCCTTGCCTCCAAAAAGGACCGCCGCATCCGAGGGGTCCATTTCAGCCGCAATTTCGGCAAGGAAGCGGCCATGTTTGCGGGGCTTGAGCAGGCCGCCGGGGACTGCTGTGCGGTGCTTGACTGTGATCTGCAGCATCCGCCGGAAAAGCTTGTGGAAATGTACCGGCTCTGGGAACAGGGCTACGAGGTGGTCGAAGGCATCAAGGAGGACCGGGGCGACGAGAGCTGCCTGCACCGCTTTGCCGCCAAACGCTTCTACGGTCTCATCAGCCGGGCCACCGGCATGGACATGTCCTCTTCCTCGGACTTCAAGCTTCTTGACCGCAAGGTGGTAGACTCCCTGAACCAGATGCCCGAGCGGAATGTTTTCTTCCGGGCCCTGTCTTTCTGGGTAGGCTTTAAAAAGGCTAGCGTCAGCTATCGGGTCCGGGAACGGACGGCCGGGGAGAGCAAATGGTCCACCTGTTCCCTTATAAAATATGCCCTCACCAATATCAGCTCCTTTTCCTCCGCCCCGCTGCACATTATTACCCTGCTGGGTTTTCTGATGCTGGCAGTTTCTCTGGTCATGGGTGCCATCGCTCTGGTGCAGAAAATCACAGGCCAGGCTCTGGGCGGCTTTACCACGGTGATCCTCCTGCTGCTCTTCTCCAGCAGCGTTATCATGATAAGCCTGGGTATTATCGGCTATTATATCGCCCGCATGTATGACGAGCTCAAAGGCCGGCCCCGTTTCATCATTTCCGAAACCTGCGGAGGTAAAAATAATGAAGGATAATAACCGCTTTTCCACCCGGATAAAAGAATTTTGCTCCCGTTTCTTTGACCTGACTTTCTGGAAATTCATTTTGGTTGGCGTTGCCAACACCCTGTTCGGAACAGGGATCATGTTCGTATTTTATAATGTTTTCCATTTCAGCTATTGGGTCTCCTCCGCCTCGAACTACATTTTCGGCAGTATTCTCAGCTATTTTCTCAACAAGACCTTTACCTTCAAAAGCAAGACCAACACCGGGAAAACCATGCTCCGCTTCGTTGTGAACATATCCCTCTGCTATCTTCTGGCCTATGGCGGCGCAAAGCCCCTCGCCCGCCTGATTTTCTCCGGCGCTTCCCAGTCCCTGCAGGAGAATATGGCCATGCTTGCCGGAATGTGCTTCTTTGTGGCCCTGAACTATGTGGGCCAACGCTTTTTCGTTTTTAAGGGCACCCAGGAAAGCGGGGACGGAGAGGGCAAAAAGGAATAGAAAGCGAGCCTTCTGGCCGCTGGACAGCAACTCCCCCGCCTCCGTGACGCGCACGGCGGCGGGGGAGCGATTGTTGCGCCGCTTTTATCCTCTCTCCGCCATGAGTCTGAGGATCTGCACAGCGTTGCTGGCGGCGCCTTTTCTGATCTGATCGCCGCAGCACCAGAGAGTGAGGCCCCTTTCGTCGGTCAAATCCTCCCTTATACGGCCAACCCAGACCAGATCCTGATTGCTGGTGTCCAGGGGCGTGGGATAATTGCGGCCCTGGCAGTCCTCCACCAGGCGGCAGCCGGGGTATGCTCTTACGGCGTCCCTGGCTTCCTCAACAGAGATCTTCCGCTCCGTGCGGACGGTGACGGAGATGGAGTGAGAGCGCATGACGGGCACGCGCACACAGGTGCAGCTCACCTTAAGCGCAGGCAGATGCAGGATTCGGCGGCCCTCGTTCTGCATCTTCATCTCCTCGTCGGTATAGAGATTTTCAAGCTCTTCGCCAATAAAGGGAATCACGTTCATGGCGATCTGCGTAGGGAACACGCTGCTCTCGGTTTTTTCCCCGGCGAGAACAGCCCGCATCTGCCCCTCCAGCTCGTCAAAGCCCTTCTGCCCTGCGCCGGAGACAGCCTGATAGGTGCAGGCCACCATGCTCTTTATGGGGGAAAGCTTCGCCAGGCCTGCCACGGCCATAAGGGTGATGGTGGATGAGCAGTTGGGATTTGCGATGATGCCCTTGTTTGTAAAGGCGTCCTCCCCGTTGATCTCCGGCACCACCAGCGGCACATCCGGGTCAAGGCGGAAGGCGGAGCTGTTGTCAATATACACCGCGCCGCTTTCAACGATGGCCGGGGCAAACGCTCTGGACATGCCGTTTTTCACGGCGCCTAGCACATAGTCAAGCCCCTTGAAGCTGTCCTCCGCCGCCTCCTGGATTTTTATCTCCCGGTCACGGAAGCAGACTGTGCCCCCGGCGCTTCTGGCGCTGGCCAGAGGACGCAGCTCCGATACGGGGATGCCGTATTCCTCCAGCACCCTCAGCATTTCCTGCCCCACGGCCCCGGTGGCTCCCAATATGCCTATTCTGAGTTCTTTCACGATGAAATCCTCCCCTTTATCCCGCGAAGCCGTCGTAAAGGACGCGGATCGCGGTCTCAAATTTGTCATTTTCAACGCCCACGATGATGGAAAGCTCATCCGCTCCCTGGGCAATCGTGCGAATATTAACGCCGCTCTCGCCAAGAGCCTGGAAAATTTTGCCGGATATGCCCGGGCGGAATGTCATCTTCCTGCCCACGGCGGCCACCAGCGCGATTCCGTCCTGCACGCGCACATCGTCCGGGCGGCAGGTTTTCTGAATATCGGCAATCACATCGTAGAGCCCGTCGCCCAGGGCGGCGGAGGATGCCACCAGCGCAAAAGAATCCAGGCCCAGCGTGATATGCTCCACAGGAGCCTTGTAGCGGTCGAGAATTTCGAGGGCCTGGCGCAGCGTCAGGCTGATGTTGATGTTCCGCTTCTGGACGGTGAGAATGGTGAAGTTTCGGCGGCCGGCAATGCCGGTGATAAAGCGCTCCCGGCTCTGCTCCTTTTCCTCTATGCTCTCCACGATCATGGTGCCCGCGTCCTGGGGGCGGTTGGTGTTTCTGATGTTCAGTGCGATGCCCCGCTCCTTTACCGGCTGGATGGACTCCTCATGAAGAACCGTGGCCCCCATGAAGGCAAGCTCCCGAAGCTCGGCATAGGTGATTCTGGCGATGGGGCTGGGGTTCTCCACGATCCTGGGGTCGGCCATAAGGATCCCGGACACATCCGTCCAGTTTTCATACACCGAGGCGTTCACCGCCGCGGCGGCCAGGGCGCCGGTGATGTCGCTCCCGCCCCGGGTCATGACCTTGATCCTGCCGGTGGGAAGCTTGCCGTAAAAGCCGGGAATGAGTATTTTTTTATACTCCATTATGGCGGCGGCTATGGCCGCGTCGGTCTTTTCCCGGTCTATCTGCCCGTCAAAGCCAAAAAATATGCAGTCCGCCGCGTCCACAAAGGCAAAGCCCAGGTATTCCGCCAGAAGCCGGGAGGTGAAATATTCCCCCCTCGACACCAGCTCGTCAACGGACATGTCCCGGTTAAGCCGGGCTTTCAGTTCTTCCAGCTCCCGCTCCACGGGGTATTTAAGGCCAAGGCTGTCTCTTATCTCCACAAGGCGCTGTTCTATTGTATGCATGATCTCCCCGCAGCTTACCCCGTAAGTCAGATGCGCGTGGCAGAGATACAGAAGGTCCGTAAGCTTATGGTCGTCCCCAAAGCGCTTGCCCGCCGCTGAGGACACGACCAGCCTGCGCTCCGGGTCCGCCTCAATTATGGCCCGGACTTTTTTGAACTGTTCGGCCCCCGCGACGGATGAGCCGCCAAATTTCGCTACTTTTATCATTCTTTGCCTCACTGCTCCAGGGCGGCGAAGAAGATCTCCCCGCCCTCAGCCCTGATTTTTGCCGCGAATGCGTGCATGGCGGCGACGGACATAGGCTTTGTTACAAGCCTCGCCACACCCCCGGCGCTCTCCGCGCTCTCGCAGGGCAGCGCCGCCGCCCGGTGCGCGGGCAGACGCACATAATACAGGTGGCTCACGCCGCCGTTGTCCGCCGGAACTTCGGCGCAGCAGGCGGGCAGCATTTCCCTGTGGCCCAGCAGAATGCAGCCCAAATCCCGCAGCACCGCCGAGGCGGTGGGCCAGCGGCCCGCCCCCTGGCCCATCAGGATGATCGGCCCCGCACAGGCCCCCTCATAGCGGGCCATGTTGTAATTTTCCAGCACGGAGCACTCCGCCGCGCCTTCCCGCAGCAGCACAGGCTCCACATAGGCATATATTCCGTCGCCGGTTTTGCCGCCCCGGGCCATGAGGCGGCAGGTATAACCCCGGGCCATGAAATGGGCTGCGTCCGCCGCAGTCACGGACGCAATGCCCTCGTTCAAAAGCCCCTCCCGGGGCAGGCGGCCCCAGGCCACAGCGCAGGCCAGCATGATCTTTCTCAGCGCATCCAGGCCGGACACATCCGCCGTGGGGTCCGCCTCCGCGTAGCCAAGGCGCTGCGCATCCTTCAAGGCCTGCTCATATTCCAGGCCCAGACGCTGTATGGCGTCCAGCATGTAATTGGTGGTGCCGTTCAAAATGCCGCCAAGGGAGAGAATTTCGTCGCTCTCTCTGGCGAGGGACAGATGATGCAGGAAGGGGACGCCCCCGCCGCAGGCGGCGCTGAACAGGAAAGCCGCTCCGTGCTCCCGGGCGATTTCTGCAAGCTCGATACCCCTGGCGGCAACCAGCGCCTTGTTGGAGGTCACCAGATGTTTCCCCGCGCTCAGTACTGCCGCAGCGTAGCTGAAAGCCGGCTCTACGCCGCCCATGACCTCTGCCGCCGCGCCCACCTCCGGGTCGTTCACTATGGCTTCGATCGACGTGACCTTAAAGGGCGCATCGTCCTTCCCCGGACGGACCAGTACCGGGCCGGGCTCCAGCCCTTTCGCCGTCTTGAGCATTTCATATACGCCCAGACCTACCGTACCGTACCCCAGAACCGCAACTTTCATATCTGCCTCCGAAAATTTCTTGTCCGTGATAAAAAGACACTTGTTTTTTGAATGGCGACAGTGTATCATATGGCATGAGGAAAAACAAGCCCCTTTTCCGCAAATTTTTCAGAATTGGAGAGATTGACCAATGCTTGAGAACTATCTGATTATTCATAAGAGCATTTTGCCCGAGTATTACGAGAAGGTGCTCCAGGTGCGCCGTCTGATGGAGAGCGGCCGGATAAGGGAGATAAGCCAGGCTGTAAAGCAGGTGGGCATCTCCCGCAGCACCTATTACAAATACAAGGATTTTATTTTTGAACCCTCGGACATGGCCGAGGGGCGCAAGGCCGTGCTGTCGGTCATGCTGGACCATGAGCCAGGCGTGCTCAGCGCTTTGCTTGCCCGGGTATCCGAGGCGGAGGGCAGCGTGCTGACCATTACCCAGAGCCTGCCCATACACAGCAAGGCCAGCGTCACCATTTCTCTGGACATCAGCTCCATGCCCGGCTCGCTGTCAGACCTGCTGGCCGCCATAGAGAACACGCCCGGAGTGGAAAATCCCCGCCTGCTTGCGGTGGAATAAGGAGGAAAACATGATTTATCAGAGCACACGCGGAGCGGAATTCACCGCCCGGGACACAGAGGCCGTTCTGCGGGGCATCGCCCCGGACGGAGGGCTGTATATCGACCCGGCGCTTGGGAGCCGCCCCTTTGACTGGCGGGGCTGTCTGGCGCTTCCGCCCCTGGGCATGGCGGAAAAAATCCTCGCCCACCTGCTGCCCGGCTTTAAGGATATGGACGCTCTGGTGCACCGGGCCTATGAGGGCAAATTTTCCGCCCCGGAGCTGACGCCCCTTGTGCCCGTGGGGGAGGATTATGTTCTGGAGCTTTTCCACGGACCCACAAGCGCCTTTAAGGATGTGGCCCTGTCCATGCTGCCCCGGCTTATGACGGCGGCAAGGGCCCAGGAGGGCGTTGAGGATAAAATCATCATTCTCACCGCCACCTCCGGGGACACAGGCAAGGCGGCCCTTGAGGGCTTCCGCGATGTGGACGGCACGGGCATCATCGTCTTTTATCCGGCGGACGGGGTGTCTCCCGTGCAGAAGGCCCAGATGGTCACCCAGGAGGGGGACAATGTGAAGGTCTGCGCCCTGAGGGGAAATTTCGACGACTGCCAGCGGGGCGTGAAGGAGTGCTTCGCCCGAATCAACCGGGAGGCGCTTCTGGCAGGAACGGGCTTACGCCTTTCCTCTGCCAACTCCATCAATATCGGCCGGCTTGCCCCTCAGGTGGTCTATTATTTCATTGCCTACGGGGCGCTTTTGCGCCGGGGGCGGATAAAGGCCGGGGCGTGGGTGGACTTTGTGGTGCCCACCGGGAATTTTGGGGACATCCTGGCCGGATACTTCGCCAAGCTCATGGGTCTGCCCGTAGGCAGGCTTGTCTGTGCCTCCAACGCCAACCGGATCCTGACGGATTTTCTCTGCACCGGTGTTTACGACCGGCGGCGGGACTTCATAAAAACCAGCTCCCCCTCTATGGATATTCTGGTGTCCTCCAATCTGGAAAGGCTTCTCTTCCTCGCCTCCGGCGGGGACGGCGCCTTTGTAAAAACCTGCATGGAGAACCTGGCCCGGGACGGGGTTTACAGCGTGGGGGACGCTGTTCTCGGCAGCATCCGCGCCCAGTTCTCCGCTTATACCTGCGGCGAGGCGGGGACAGCCCAGACCATTGCCCGCGTCTGGCGGGATTACGGCTATCTCTGCGACCCCCACACCGCCGTGGCCTTCTCGGCGGCGGAGGAATACAAGGCCGAAAGGGCAGGCGACGCCCCGGTGGTGGTGCTGTCCACCGCCTCCCCCTTCAAGTTCCCCGGTGCTGTCTTGAAGGCGCTGGGCGGAGATAGGAGCGGAGACGCGTTTGCGCAGATGGATCGCCTTTCCCGGCTCGCCGGAGTAGAAATTCCCGGAAATCTCTCGGGACTGAAAGCGAAAGTGCCTCTGCACCGGGACAGCATCGAAAAAGACGGGCTTACGGACTATGTGCTCAGGGTGCTCTCGGAAAGGGAGGGATTTTAAATGCGCGTCAGGATACCCGCAAGCTCCGCCAATCTCGGCCCGGGCTTTGATTGCTTCGGCCTTGCCTGGCAGTGCTGGAACGAAATCGAATTTATCCCCGGCGGGGATAAATTGAAAATAAACGGCTGTCCGGAGCGTTTTCAGAACCGGGAAAATCTGGCTTTCCGGGGCTATCTGGCCGTTCTGGAGGCCTGCGGGCTGAAGGAGGAGCCGCTCTCCATCGAATTTCTGAAAACGGAGATTCCCGTCTCCCGGGGGCTGGGCTCCTCGGCGGCCCTCATCGTAGGCGGCGCTGCGGCAGCCAACGCGCTGCACGGCCTTGGCCTTTCCAGGGATGAACTTCTCCGTATTGCCACACCCATTGAGGGCCACCCGGATAATATTGCCCCTGCCCTTTTCGGTGGGCTCACCGTCTCCGCCATGGAGGACGGCCGGGCGCTGACGGCGGCCTTCCCCCTCAGCAGCAAGCTCTTTTTCACAACGCTTATACCGGATTTCGAACTGTCTACAGAGCGGTCCCGCAGCGTACTTCCCGCTTCTGTCCCCCGGGCGGATGCGATTTTCAATGTCTCCCGGGCGGCGCTGCTGCTGAAAGCGCTTGGGACCGGGGACGGCGCGCTTCTGGGCCTTGCCCTCCAGGACAGGCTGCACCAGCCCTTCCGCACAAAGCTCATCCCCGGCTTTAACCGGGTGAGAGGGCTGGCTGAAAGTCTCGGGGCCGCCGGACTCTGCATCTCCGGTGCCGGCTCCACCCTGCTCTGCGTCGCCATGGGTCCGGACTTTTCCCGGGAAATGGCCTCCGCCATGGCGGCGGATTTCCCCGGCTGGCAGGTCCGCCCCATACTGCCCGACGTTCAGGGCGTACAGGTCTTCTGAGCCCAAGCCCCACGCCTTTTGCTTTTTCCCTCGTTGTTTGTATTTTCTATTGAATTCAGGCTTCATTTGGGGTAAAATTTTTCCAAAGCTGGGAGGGGATCGTATGAACATAGAACTGAGCGAAATAGAGCGTGCGGCGGAGCGCCTGCGGCCTATTATCCACCATACGGAGCTTGACCGCTCCACGACCTTTTCCGCCATGTCCGGCGGGCAGATATACCTCAAATGTGAAAACCGGCAGAAAACCGGTTCCTTTAAGATTCGCGGAGCCAGCAATAAAATTGCCTCCATGACTGAGCGGGGTGAGAACCGCCCCGTGGTGGCTTCCTCCGCCGGGAACCATGCCCAGGGCGTAGCCTACGCGGCCTCCCGGCTGGGTATTCCCGCCACCATCGTCATGCCCAAGGCCGCCCCCATTGCCAAGGTACAGGCCACCGAGGGCTACGGCGCCAAGGTGGTTCTCGCCGGGGACTGCTATGACGACGCCTATGCCTGCGCGAAGCGCATCTGCGAGGAGGAGGGCGCCGCCTTTCTTCATCCCTACAATGACCCGGAGGTCATTGCCGGGCAGGGTACGCTGGGCCTTGAGATTCTGGAGGATCTGCCCTATGTGGATGTGATTGTGGTCCCCGCCGGGGGCGGCGGGCTGCTGGCGGGCGTCGCCGCCGCGGTAAAGCAGCTGAACCCCCGGGTAAAGGTCTACGGGGTCCAGGCCCGCGGGGCAGACGCGGTCGCCCAAAGTTTCAGGGAGAAAAAACTCGTCACCACCGACAGCGCCGCCACCATTGCCGACGGCATTGCCGTCAAAGCCCCGGGCGACATCACCGTGGAGCTGATCAACCGCTATGCCGACGGGGTGGTCACTGTTTCCGATACGGAGATTGCCGACGCGATCCTGCTGCTGATCGAACGGGCCAAGCAGATCGTGGAGCCGGCCGGAGCTACGCCCCTGGCCGCCGTTTTAAACGGGCGGATTGACGTAAAGGGCAAACGGGTCGTCTGCGTTATGTCCGGCGGCAATATCGATGTGAGCTTTGTACAGAGCATTATCGAGCGGGGCCTCGTGGCGAGGCACCGCCGGGTGAAATTCATCGTCACCCTGCTGGACAGGCCCGGCAGCCTTGTGCAGCTTTTGAATATCATCGCCGGGGCCGGGGCAAATATCCTGACGGTCCAGCATGACAAGCTTAACGCCGGCCTCAACCCCAACGAAACGGATGTGCACATTGCCTGTGAAGTGGGCGGCGAGGCCCACGGCAGACTGATTATAGACCAGCTCAGGAGCCACGGCTACGCAGTTGAGCTGGAATAAGGAAAAATAAAGGAGAACTCCGTTATGAAAGTTATTTCCACTGAAAAAGCCCCCTCCGCCATCGGCCCCTATTCCCAGGCGGTCGTCAGCGGTAATCTTCTCTATACCTCCGGCCAGATCCCCATCATTCCTGAGACCGGGGAGCTGGCGCAGGGGCTTGAAGCCCAGGCCCATCAGGTATTCAGGAATCTGGCAGCGCTTCTCAAAGCCGCTGGAAGCGACATGAGCCATGCCGTCAAGACCACAGTTTTTATTAAGAACATGGCCGATTTTGCCGCCATCAACGCCGTCTACGCCCAGTATTTCTCCGAGCCCTATCCCGCCCGTTCCTGCGTGGAGGTGGCACGGCTGCCCAAGGATGTGCTTCTGGAGTGCGAGGTAATCGCCGAGATATAACCCGGCCGATCGCATAAACGTAAAAATAAGCCGCCGGATATTTTGACGCTGTCAAAATACCCGGCGGCTTATTTTGCTATGTAAAACAGAGCAAAAATCTGAATGTGCCATTTCCTCGCCCCTTCGGGG
>DCJL01000007.1:27974-38763 GCA_002320035.1 Clostridiales bacterium UBA1701
AACTTCATGCGCATGGCTTTGCCCCTTTTCGTGGTGTGCTGTCTGCGCATGAAGTTTTATACGGTTACTCTATTTCTTCGCTGCGGTAGATGAAATTCACCTGGCCGTTCAGGCTCTCCAGCGGAGTTCCGGAGAGATAATCCTCCGCCGCCTCCGCGCAGGCGCGAAGCCGCGCCCCAAAGCCTCCCAGCTCCCCGCTGAGAACTTCCGTCAGCGGGCCGACCCCCTGAGCTTTGAATTTGACCAAACCATCGCTGAGCTCGCCCGCTCCGTCTTTCAGCGCCGTAACGCCCTCCATGAGCGCCGGCACGCCGCCGTTAAGCGCCCGGGCTCCCGCCGCCGCTGTGGAAACGCCGTTTGTGTAGGTGAGCAGGCCATAGTAAAAGCCCGCGTAGCCATCAAGGCCCGCTTTAAGCTCAATCAGGCTCTGCGCCCCTTCCGCCGCGGCCTCCAGCTTGCTCCGGACCTCTTCGGAGGCCATATTGTCAGCAATCAGCTTTTTGATCTGAAGCTCCGTGTTTTCCTCTATGGCGCTCTGCGCCTGCGCAGTCTGCATCTGGGCTTCGGTGTTTTCCTTTACTGCCGCCTCAAGGCCCGCCTGGGCCTCCTGGCTCTGCATGTTCTCCTCCACAAGCTTCTGGATATAAGCCTCAGTCTGGCTTTCTATTGTGGCCTGTACTTCCCCGGTCTGCATCTGGGCTTCTGTCTTTTGTGATATCTGCTCCTGTACCTCGGCGGAGTTCATTTTCAAATCCACGGCCTTGTCGATAACGGCTTTTTCAAGGGCGCCCTTGCTCTCATATTCCTCCCGGGTCAGGCCCAGTTTTTCCAGCACGCCGGAGAGGACCGTCTCCCTGGCCGCCTCCTGTACCTTTGCCTGCACCTGACCGCGGACGGTATCGGTCACGCCGGCGCGTATTTCCGGCTCATTTTCCCGTACTTTCGCCTCCACGGACTCCCGAAGCTGTGCCTGGGCGGCTTCTCTCACCTTTGCCTCGACCTGCGCCCGCACGGCTTCCGTGACCGCCGCACGGACGGTCTCCCTCTGGGCCTCCACGGCGGCAGTTACCTGGCCCAGTGCGGCCTCATACACCGCGGTTTCATCAAGGGAGGCAATCAGTCCGCTGAGAACCTCTGCGTAATTATCGGGCGTCAGGGCCGAGGCGGACAGTCCGGCGGCACTGATTTGCTTATCTGCCATGGAGAGCAGGGAGCCGAAAACAGAGCCCGCCCCGCTGTTCAGCGCGGCGCTGTTGGCATCCAGCTCACTGAGCCCCTCCGCCAGCTTCCCCGCGCCTGCGGAGAGCGCCCCCGCTTTTTCAAGCAGCGTACAGAGGCCGGTATAAAGCTCTGAGGAGCCGCCCAGCAGTTGCTCCATAGCGGAGTTGAGCTGCGCGGCGGCGGAGCCAAGATTGTCCAGGCCGGAGAAACTATCCAGCTCCTCGCTGTCCAGGAAGCTGCCCGTCACCGCCGTAAGGGTCATTGGCAGGCTGAAATTCTCCGTATCCGCGCTGACTTCCACATAGTCGGGTATCTCTACCGCGTCTCTGTCAAGGCCCAGGTTTTCCTGCATTCCGGGCAGGGCCAGGCCCAGGGCTATGGTACGGCTCCCGTCGCTCAAAAGCTTCCCGGAGGAAATTTCCACATTGGAAAAAACGGAATTATCCAGCATAAGCCCCGTCATAACGGCAAAGGGCACATAAATTTCCTCGGTTTTTCCGTTTACCTCCGCCTCCGTACGGCAGAGATTTTCATAGTCGAAACGCAGCGTCACCCGGCCGCTTTTTCCGATCAGCTTTTCCGGAGAGATCTCCTTTCCGTCCAGACGGCAACTGATTTTCATGGAAACCGGCAGCAGCGCCTCAAGCCCGCCCCGCTCTACCGTGTTCCCGTCGCTGTCGCAAAGGGGCAGTTTGTCCTTCCCCTCCGGCAGTGCCTCTATGACAGACCTGGTGGCAATCAGCTTTTCCGCCGTCCCGTCTGCTCCGGTCATAACATAGACGGTGTTCTCTCCCGCCGGGGAATCGCTGCCAAGCAGGGCGCCCTCAAGGCTGTCCGCCGGCGCAGCGCCCACGAAAGACAGGGCCATCGCGCCAACCAGCACCCCAGCAAATATTTTTGAAAGAATATTTTTCTTCATTTTAATTCTCCTTACATATCAGAACGCCCGGCCACAGCGGGCTTCGGAGGCTTCATGCCCAGAGTTGCCGCCCGGATAAGCCCATCGCAGAGCATGAGCATCGCCGGAAGAATGAATATAACGCAGAGCATACTCACCACAGCGCCTCTTGCCATCAGCATGCACATGGAGCTGATGATGTCCATATTGGAATACACGGCAACCCCGAACGTAGCCGCGAAGAGCCCCATACCGCTGACGATTATGGACGGGATGGAACTGGAGAGCGCCGTGGCCACCGCCGTTTTCTTATCCCGGCCGAAAACCCGCTCGCTTTTATAGCGGGTGGTCATCAATATGGCGTAATCCACGGTGGCGCCCAGTTGAATCGTACTGATGCAAATAGGCGCGATAAAGGGCAGGGACTGGGACAGATAGTGGGGCATGCCAAGATTAATGAAGATCGCAAGCTCGATAACGGCAATGAGAATAAAGGGCAGAACCAGGCTCTTTTCAACAAGGGCAATTATAATGAATATTGCCGCGATCGACACGGCGTTTACCACCTTGAAGTCCTTGTCCGTAGTTTCTATCATGTCCTTCATACAGGGTGCTTCACCGATGAGCATGCCGCTGGGGTCGTATTTTTTTAAAATGGAGTTCAGCCGGTCTATCTGTCCGTTCACAAGCTCGCTGGCAGGGTGATACTCGGAATTGATCAGCAGCAGCTCCCAGTTCCCGCTTTTCAAAACGTTTACGAGCTTGTCGGGTATCAGTGCCTCCGGAATATTGGGGCCTACCAGGCTTTCCAGCCCAAGCACGTACTTGACGCCATCCACCTGCTCCATCTCCGCCGTCATATCCCGGACGGTTTTCGTGGGCAGGGAGGAGTCCACAAGAAGCATATGGGTGGAGGCCACGCCGAAATTATCCTGCAGCTTGTTGTTGGCCGTCACGAAGTCCATCGTCTGCGGCAGGCAGCGGGACATATCGTAATACACCTCGGCCTGGGTTTTCTGATAGCCGTAAAGGGAGGGCGGCACCAATAACAGGAACAGAACCAGAAACAGCGGAAACCTCTTCGTAATCCCCTGGGAAAACCGGCTCATATCCGGGATGAGGGGCTTGTGCTTGGTTTTCTGCAGGGGCTTATCCAGCACAAGGATCAGAGCCGGCAGATGAGTGACACAGCCGATCACCCCCAGCAGCACGCCCTTTGCCATAACGATGCCCAGATCCCGCCCCATGGTGAAGCTCATAAAGCAAAGCGCCGCGAAGCCCGCGATGGTGGTAACGGAGCTTCCCACAACGGAGGTCATCGTGGTGCTGATGGCCTCCGCCATGGCCTGAAAGCGGTCGTTCGTCAGTTCACGGCGCTCGTTATAGCTGTGCCAGAGGAAGATGGAATAATCCATTGTAACCGCAAGCTGCAGTACGGCGGACAGCGCCTTGGTTATGTAAGAGATTTCACCCAGGAAATAATTTGTGCCCAGGTTCAGCATGATGGAAAGCCCTATGCTGAGCATGAATACAAAGGGCACCATCCAGCCGTCCAGGAACACCACCATGGCCAGGCAGGCAAAGAGCACCGCCAGCCCCACATATATGGGTTCCTCCTGCTCGCAGAGGTCTTTCAGATCCGTCACAAGGGCGGACATGCCGGATATATAGCACTGCTCCCCGGCCAGGGCGCGGATCTGCCGAATGGCATCCATGGTGACGTCTGCAGAAGTGGAGCTGTCAAAAAACACGGCCAGCATTGTACAGCTGCCGGAATTAAAGGCCTCATAGAGTTTATCGGGCAGCAGCTCCATGGGGACGGATAAATCCGCCGCCGAATCGTACCACAGCACACTCTCCACATGCTCCACATCTTTTATTTTTGCCTCAAGCTCGGCCACATCCGAGGGCTTCATATTCTCCACAACGATGAAGGAGAAAGCACCCTTGCCGAACTGGTCCATCAGGATGTTTTGACCGGTGACGGTGTCCATGTCCCCGGGCAGATAGTCCAGCATGTCATAATTTATTCTGGTGCCGGCCATGCCCAGAAAGCACAGCGGCATGGCGGCCAGGACAAGTATAAGTATGGGCACGCGCAGTTTGACGATTGCTCTGGAGAAACCCATTTAAAAATTCATTCCTTTCATTCGTCTGCTTCCGTATAGTCCGCGTCGATTGCGTCGGGATACTGGTTTTGGATTATCTTCACCGCCGTCAGCACCGTTATCAGGTTGAGTATTCCGTCGGCCAGCAGCAGGACCCCCAGCGTCACCATAAGCGCCCCGGTGCTCTCCGCGGTTTTAAATACCAGCAGAATCCCTATCACTGCCGTCGGAACAGCCGCCGCGAAAATAAGCCACCAGCGGCCAATGCCAAAGCGCCGGGCCTCTATGGCTGTCTGGATCCGCAGCAGCGCGTCCGTCATTGCCGTCAGGCCCATGGCAAAGCAGATAAATTCCATAGCGCCGCGGGGCCGGATAAGCGTGATAACTCCCAGCGCCGCCAGCAGCAGGCCCAGCGCGAGGTCATACTGAAAAGCCAGCCTGTAAAGGTCCCGGGACAGATAACCGAAGATCTTCACCGTCCCCGAGATGAGCAGCGCCGCCCCCAGGATGATTCCCAGCGCGTCCACGGAAAGCCCCGGAAAAAGTATCAGCAGCAGGCCCAGCGCGCACATAAGCAGGGATATTATCACTGCTCCGGCTTTGGCGGTTTTAATCAATTTTGTTGAGCGCATTTGTTTCTCCCCCTTTTTGCCGGATTATAATACCGCACCGCCGCCGGAATGCATATAGACAGCCGCCGCCCGCCGCCTCAAAAATATTCAGCGGCCCTTTTCTGCCCTGTTTTTAGGCATTTTTGCCTCCGATGCGCAAAAAAACGGCAGCCCCGCCCCGCTGTATATTGCGAAAGGGGCGGCGGCCCCGTAATATTGGGCTATCCTCCCAAGGATAAAGTAAAAAGCGCCGCGGATATCCTTTTCCCCCGGATATCTGCGGCGCCTGCTATTTATCTTTTTATTTTTTTCTTATTCCCCGTCCGGATCGCTGCCGCAGCGCTTTATGAGCTCTGCGGGAAAACCCTTCCTGAGCTGGCACAGCCTGTGTATAAATGGCCTTATATCTTCTCTCATCCCGCTTTGCAGCCAGCCAAGTACGATGCCGAAAGCTTCGCAGCTATGGTATCGGATTATAATATCCCTGTCTTCATCGCCGATGCCGTTTGGGGGAAAGACCGTATCCACATAGACGTTCACCGTGTGCAGGCAGACCTGCCACAGATACTGCTCAAATATATCCCGGTTCACAGAGTTATAGATGTGCAGCAGCGCCCGCCTGTGCTCGGCGGCAAAGCCTGCCGCGGCGTTCATGCAGTCCTCAATGCTGTCAATGCTGGGATATTCCCCGATTATTTTCTTCGACTCGTCCTCAAGGATCTGTTGGATTAAAGTCGGAACATCCTGATAATGATAATAAAAGGAATTCCTGTTAATGCCGCAGCGCTCGGTGATATCTTTTACGGTTATTTTATTCAGCGGACGCTGGTCCAGCAGCTCAAGAAACGCGCTGCGGATCGCCTTCTCAGTGAAATTTGCCAAATAGGGACCTCCTTCGGTGTTTCTTCCGCTCTGCCTCAGAGCGCAGGATACAGGGGGAAGCGGCGGCAGAGCGCGATGGCCTGCTCCCTGACCTCCGGCACGGCCTCATCGCCTCCATCCAGGAGGCGGCAGATCATACCGCCGATTTCGCGCATCTCTTTCTCTTTCATGCCCCGCGTGGTGACGGCCGGGGAACCAAAGCGCATGCCGCTGGTGAGCTTGACGGACTGGGTATCAAAGGGAATGGTGTTCTTGTTGGCCGTGATATGGGCCCGGTCCATAAGCTCCTGAACCTCCATGCCGGTCTTTCCCCGGCTCATCACATCCGCCAGCATCAGATGATTGTCCGTGCCGCCGGACACAAGGCGCACACCGCTCTCTGAGAGTCTTTCTGCCAGCGCCGCGGCGTTTTTTACGGTCTGGGCCTGATAGGCCCTGAACGCGGGGCTGAGCGCCTCCTTGAAGCAGACAGCCTTGGCGGCGATAATATGCATCAGCGGGCCGCCCTGGGTGCCGGGGAAAACGGCGCTGTCTATCTTCTTTTTAAGCGCTTCCCCGCATAGGATCATGGCTCCCCTGGGGCCCCGGAGCGTTTTATGGGTGGTAGTCGTCACTACATGGGCATAAGGCACGGGGCTCGGATGCACCCCGGCGGCCACAAGGCCCGCAATATGGGCCATGTCCACCATCAGATAGGCCCCCACCGCGTCGGCAATTTCTCTCATCCGCTTGAAGTCGATAAATCTGGGATAGGCGCTGGCTCCGGCGATGATTAATTTGGGCCGGCACTCTTCCGCTTTTTGGAGAAGGGCCTCATAGTCGATTGTCTCGCTGTCTTTGTCAACGCCGTAGAAGCATGCGTTAAAATATTTTCCGGAGATGGAGGCTCTGGCGCCGTGGGTCAGGTGACCTCCGTGACTCAAATCCATGCCGAGAATGGTATCCCCCGGCTGGAGCAGGGCCAGGTACACGGCAATATTGGCCTGGGAGCCGGAGTGGGGCTGGACATTGGCGTGCTCCGCGCCGAAAAGGGCTTTGGCCCGCTCGATGGCCAGGTTTTCTATCTCGTCCACATACCGGCAGCCGCCGTAGTATCTGGCCGCCGGGTAGCCCTCGGCATATTTATTGGTCAGGTGGCTGCCCATGGCCTCCATAACGGCAGGGCTGACGAAGTTCTCGGAAGCAATAAGCTCGATATGATCCCTCTGGCGTTCAAGCTCGCGCATCATGGCGTCGTAAACTTCCCTGTCCTGCTGTCTGATTACATCGTAGCTCATTGCTTATCCTCCGCGTTATTTATATTAAGTAAAAAAACCGGACCGCGTCAAAGCCTGCGGCTGTAATTCTGCGTGCGGTGAAGAATCCCGTTCCCGGGCACAACCCGGTTTTTGGCTCCTCCGGCCGCTTTGTTTCCTCAGAATGACAGCTTCGCCCTGCACGCCGTCTGAAATTGCCGGGTGCGCACCCGGCCAACGGGATTATTATAATACAAGCGGCCCCCCTTTTCAATCGTGCTTATGACTGAAAAATCGCCCGCTTTTTTTCCCGCTCTTGAAGCTTTGTCCCAAAGGTGGTATTCTCTTTATATGGATTTTACAAAATAATTTTTCGGAGGTACAAGCCATGAAAAAATTTCTTAAGGTTCTCATGTGGCTGGTTCTGACCCTGGCGGCGCTGCTCTGCGCCTTGGTACTGTTTCTGACAGTGACGGAATTTCGCCCCGCGCCGGTGGAGGCGCTTGACATTACCGCCGCCGAAGGCGGAAGTCTGAAAATAAGGGCCGGGGAGGATCTCTCCCTGCTCTCCTGGAACATCGGCTATGCCGGTCTGGGCGCGGACTCCGATTTTTTCATGGACGGAGGCCAAAATGTCAAGTCCGCCGACAAAGCCAAGGTCGAAAGCTATCTTGAGGGGATAGACAAGTATCTGGCCTCAAGCGGCGTGGAAATCGTAATGCTTCAGGAAGTGGATGTAAATTCCGCCAGAACCTATGGCATTGATCAGGCCCAGCGGCTTGCCATGGCAAATTCCGCCCACGCACTGAACTATTCCTGTGCCTTTGTCCCCTTCCCCTGGCCTCCCATCGGCCGGGTCAACAGCGGGCTTCTCACGACAACGGATTACGAAATTGCGCGCGCTGAGCGCGTTTCTCTGCCCTGCCCTTTCTCCTGGCCTGTCAGCACCGCAAATCTCAAGCGCTGCCTGCTCGTGAGTTATCTGCCCATCGAGGACAGTGACAAACAGCTCGTGCTTATCAACCTGCACCTTGAGGCCTATGACGATGGAGAGGGCAAGATCGCCCAGACAAAACAGCTCCGGGATTTCATAGAGAGTGAATATGAAAAAGGCAACTATGTCATCGCCGGCGGGGACTTTAACCAGATTTTTCCCGGCAGCCTTGAATATTATCCCAACATTCACCCCGAGCTCTGGATACCCGGCCGCCTGGATGACAGCTTCCTGCCTCAGAACTGCGTCTGGGCCTATGACTGCTCCGCCCCCACCTGCCGCTTGCTGAACCGGCCCTACGACCCGGCTGAGGATGAGACGACCCAGTTTTATGTAATAGACGGCTTTATTATTTCCCCAAATGTAAGGCTGGGCGACGTTGAGACCGTGGACCTGGGCTTTGAAAATTCGGACCACAACCCGGTGAAGCTGAGCGTGAGCTTGGATTAAGCCCCGGCCTTTTCCCCGGCCCTGTCGGCCAGGATAAAGAACAGTGCCCCCAGGGCGAACATAAAGGCCAGCGCCCCCACGCCCAGATTCACGCTGCCCGTTGCCTGGCTCACAAACGAAACGGTAAAGGTGCCCAGAAAGGAGGCGCCTTTTCCGCAGATATCATAGAGGCCGAAATACTCGCCGGACTTTTCCGGGGGAATGATGCGGGCGAAATAGGAGCGGGACAAAGACTGGATTGCCCCCTGGAACAGGCCCACACAGATGGCCAGCACCCAGAACTGGTATTGTTCCTTCAGGCCCATGCCATAGAGTGTTATGGCAAAATAGGCTCCAATACATATAAGTATCAGCTTGCGGTTGGAAAACCGCTCTGTGAGCCTGCCGAAAATAAGGGCAGCCGGGAAGGCTACGATTTGGGTCACAAGCAGGGCCAGCAGAAGCCCCGTGGAATCCAGGCCCAGAGCCGTGCCGTAAACAGTGGCCATGTCGATGATGGTATAAACGCCGTCTATATAAAAGAAGAAAGCCACGAGAAACAGCAGCACCTGCCTGTTGCCCGCTAGTTCCGAGAACACCCGGCCCAGGCGGCGGAATGTTTCCGCCGCAGGATTGCTCACAGCGGGGACAAAGTGCTTCTGCTCATAGACCCGCAGCAGCGGCAGAGTCAGCAGCAGCCACCATACCGCCACCAGCAGAAAGGCCAGGAACATGGCCAGCCGCTGGGAGAGGCCGATATAATCATAGCCCAACACCAGCACCAGAGCCAGCAGGAAGGGCACGCAGCTTCCGATATAGCCCCAGGCGTAGCCGTTGGCCGAGACCTTGTCCATGCGCTCGGGGTCCGTTACATCGGGGAGCATGGAGTCATAAAACACAAGGCTCACGGAATAGGCGGACTTGGCAATGACAAAAACCACAAGAAACCAGAGCCAGGAGCTTACCATGCCCAGGCACACACAGCCCAGCATACCCACCAGCACCGAAATCGAAAACAGTTTCCTCTTCCAACCGGGGAAATCCGAAACCGTGCCCAGTATGGGGCCGCATACGGCCACGATCAGGGTGGCGATGGAGGTAGCGTAGCCCCAATAGGCCAGATAGTCGATGTCCGAAAGGCCCTGCCCGCCGGCAAGCGCATTGAAGTAGATGGGCATAATGGTAGTCACCAGCAGGGTAAAGGCGGAGTTGCCCACATCGTAGAGCACCCATTTGCGCTCGGCGGGCCGCAGTTTAAACTTCATATGCAAGTTCCTCCTCATATTTAAGCACCGGCAGCTTTTCCCATCCCGGCGCTGGGCCGAAGGTGAATTTCATCGCCTCCGGCAGGGGAAGCGTTTCATCCTCAAGGCAGCGCATGTATTCTGCCGCCAGCTCGGTGCACTGTTTTTCCGCCTTGGCCATCAGCTTTTTCAGTCTCAGGCAGCTGTCCGCACAGCGGGGGTCCGGCTCAAGCTTCACCATGAGCCCCCGCATCTCAATGTCGTTCCCCGTCAGTTTCAGGAGCCCCGTCACAAAATCTCTCTGCCAGCGGTGGGGAGCAAGGAGAAGCCTGTTATAAAAAATCATGCCGCGCAGGGCCTTGTCCGTTTCCCCGGCAGTCACGCCGGGGAAAAAGGGCGCGATAAGCGCCGCGTTTTCTTTGCCCGGATGAATATGACCCGTGAGCACATGGCGCAGGGGGTCCAGCCCGTCGTCCACCATGAGGCTCCGGTCAAACTCCACCTCTATTTCGCTGTGGCTCACCCCCTCCCGGATTTTCCGCTCCACATAGCCGTGGCAGGCCAGATCCAGGGCAAAGTGGCAGATAAAGCCCAGCAAATACGCGCGCTGATCCGCCCGAATCGACTCATCCGAGCGGTGTACCAGCTCTGCCGCCGGGCCGAAGAAAGCCGCCGCAGGCTTCTCATGCTGGCCAAAGCCCACAGCGCTGACCGGGTTTGGCTTCAGGGGACGATAATAAAACAGAATGTCCGGGCCATGCAGCCCAATGAGGAAAAGCTCTATATTTGCCCCGGCCGCCTGCCGAAGCTCCTTCGGCCAGCTTGCCAGCAGGCTGCGGCCGAATACCAGATGCGCGTATGTTGATGGCATGGCGCGTCTCCTTGTATTTCATAATTTTTTACTCTGCTTTTATTATAACACGCTTTTCCTCCATTTTTCCCCCCGAATAAGGTAAGACCTTTGCAAAAACTATGTATACTTTTATTCAGAATTATGGTAATTTGCAAAAAGCCCTCCGGTTCAGCATGTTTGAACCGGAGGGCTTCCAGCTTGTCAAAAAGTCCATACCGGCCTTTTTGACGCGCTTTCCGCCGGGCATTTTGACACCATCAAAATGCCGCTTCGCTCAAAAGGCTTGAAAACAAGCCTTTTGACGGCGGCTTATC
>DCJL01000007.1:38779-66349 GCA_002320035.1 Clostridiales bacterium UBA1701
CTCAAGCTCCCCCGCGGCGCAGTTATTTTTGCTTCAGCAAGCGTTTTTTACAGTCTCAAAGCCCTCCGGCTCAGCATGTTTGAACCGGAGGGCTTCGCGTTTTATTCTTCTTATTCTTCTTATTCTTCTTATTCTTCGTGCATGCCGTGCTTTTTCTCCCAGCGGCGGCGCTGGCGGACCCGTATGGCCTCCTGGGTCCTGTCCTTCAGGCTGGGAAGAAGGTCCTCCTCCACCTTATTCTTACCCCGGCGGATATAACGGACCGTGATCACCGCCACGGTCACGACCGGCAGAACAGACGCAAACAGGGCCAGGAAAGTAAACAGGGCACACCAGTCCTCTACACAACGGGCGGCGTTCTCCCAATAGGGATACACCACGCCCAGCGTCTGCATGGAGCGGCTGCCGAACTTACCCAGAAGCTTCACCCGGTTTTCAAAGGAGAAGCGGCCGCTGTTCTGGATGATCTCGCCCTGCCCGATGGGGAATTTTTCCTTGGCAAAGCTGAGGGCAAAGCCGTCCACAGGCTCCGCCATAACAAGCTCATAGCAGTTTATTCCTGCGGTTTCCTCCAGCGCGGCATAGGCATCAAAGGACATATAGAGCCCCATGCCCGCGGTATAGGCCTTTTTGCTGGCAAAATCCTGCTCCCGTTCTATGACGCCGGCCACAACAAAAGGCGCGCCATTTATCTGCAGCTCCAGACCCTGCAGGTCCGTGCCGCCGAAAAGGAGCCAGGCCAGGTCCTCATCCAGGAGAACTCTGTCCTTCATCAGGTCGCTCTCGGAGATATAGCTGCCGCTTATGAGCCTGATGGGATGGAAATCAAAGAAGCGGCCGCCCACGGCAATGGCAGAAACCTCGCTTTTTCCCAGGCTTGTGGAGGCGGTGACCTTTCCGGTCGTGCTCCAGGCGTCGGCAAAGAGGCTGCCGCTCTCTTCCTCCACAGCCGCCTCCTTCAGCTTTGTCAGGATGGCGGTGCGGAAGGTGTAAACCTGCTCCAGGCCGATTTTCTTATCCACGGGAAGATAGCAGGAAAGCTGAGTGAACGCCAGCTCGCTCTCTCCCTGCCAGCGCTCCGCCGCCTGCTGGCCCGAAAGCTGCCGGGAGAGCAGCAGCGTCAGCCCCAGAAATACCAGAGCCGCCAGAGCCAGGGCGCTGTTCAGAACAGCAAAAAATATTCTTTTTTTCTTAGTCCATGGTTTTTTCATATCAGGTGTCGGCCATTCTCACCTGGTCTCCGTTCTTGACCGGGGCGTTGCTGGTGGTGATCACATAGTCCCCATAGCCCAGGTCGCCGGTGACGGCGGAATTGGTATCGTCGCTGGCCAGGACCTCCACATCCACGCGCCGGGCAATATACCGGTTGCCCAGAGGGGAGTTCTTGGCCTCGATTTTCAGCACAAAGCTGCCGTTGGTATCGCTGCGGATGGCGCTGTTGGGCACGATGGTGTCGTAGCCGGCGCTCTTGGAGCCTACGGAAATGGTGAGCTCCGCACCGGTGGTCACATCCCCCTCCAGATCAAAAGTCAGAAGCTTGTTGGTCTGGGGGTTCTTTGGGTCGATCTTTATATTGCTGAGGGTGGCCACGATCTGGCTGCCCCAGTAGTAATTGCTGACCGTAGCGCTGTCACCCAGCCGCAGGCGCTTGGCCTGGTCGTTGGTGACGGAAAAGCTGAGCGTATAACCCATATCCGGCACCTCAATGGTGCAAAGCAGATCATCTTTGAGCTTCATGTCGCCGGAGGTGCAGTCGATGGTCTGGACCGTGCCGGACACATTGGCGGTAATCTCGTTCTCCTCGCCGCCGGACAGCTCCCTGATCTTCTTCTGCTGCCTGCTGATCTGGGTCCCCAGATCCGACAGGTCTATCTGGGCCAGCATCTGGCTCTTTTCATCCTGAGCCTTCTTTTCAGCCAGTGCCTCTTTCAGTGTATAGTAATTGTCGGTGGCGGCGGTATAGGCGGCCTTTGCCTCCTGATAGGCAGCGTTGCCGAAGAGCAGATTGTCCAGCTCCTGCTGGCGCTGGTCCCGTACATTCTTGGCGGCGGTCACCAGAGGGTCAGGTGTGCTGTTAATGGCATCCAACGCCGCCTGGGCGGCGGCCAGTTCTTCAAGAGCCAGATCCAGCTCGCTCTTGGGCGGCTCCGTTGCCGGCGGGGTCTCTGTGGCCTCGGGTGGGGCGCTGGTCTCGGCGGCAGCCTGGGTGCCGGTAAGCCTGTCCACCTCGGCCTGGGCCCTGTTCACCCGGTCGATGGCGGCCTGACGGCGGGCCTCAAAGGCGGCCTCAGCCTGTACCAGCGTCGCCTCCGCCTCCGAAAGCCGCTCCCTGGCGGCAGCAATGTCCCCGCCGGGGCCTATGGCGCTGTCCATCTTGGCCTTGGCCTCGTCCATGGCGGTTTTGGCGGCATTGACCTTTCTCTCATCCGCGGAATAGTCAAACGTGGGCATGCTCAGCGCGGCCTTTTGATAGCTCACCTGAAGGCTGCGCAAGGTGTCCTGGGCAGTCTCCAGCGCCTCGCTGTCCCCCTCGCCCAAAACGAAGAGCACATCTCCGGCATTTACCTCCTGGCCCACTTTCACCATCACCGCCCTGATCTCCCGGTTCTCCTGGGCCTTGACCTGATGGCTGCCATTGGCGGCAACGGTGCCCTTGCCCCGTACCTGGGCAACAATAGAGCCGTCCGTCACATACTGGGTGGCCACCTCGGGCAGACTTCGGTTCAAAAAGGTGTTGGAAAAGAATGTAAGCACCAGCAGCACCGCCAGGAAAATAATGGCGGCGTTCTTGACCCACTCTCTGTTTTTTGGTTTGAATTCCATTTGTTTTCTCCCTTTCTCAGCCTTTGACGCTGCCGGAATTTGCAATGCCCTCCACCAGATATTCCTCTCCGTGGAGGAACAGCAGCAGGGACGGTATCATATAAACTGTGGCCATGGCAAAAGCAAGGCCGATCTCCCCCGCGTTAATGGAGGAAAGGAACACCGAGAGCGGCTGAGAGTCCGCGTCCTGAAGCAGAATGAGGGGCTGCTCCACCATGTTCCAGTAGTCGATAAAAACAAGTATCGCAATGGAGTACAGCGCCGAGCGGCATTGAGGCAGGCAGATCTTCGTGAATATATCCCACTCTCCCGCCCCGTCCACTTTGGCGGCCTCGATGAGCGCATAGGGGATGCGGCGCATGAACTTTGTCAGCAGGAAAACCGAAAAGGGGGCGAATATCCCCGGCAGAATAATTGACCAGCGGGTATTGATTATGCCCAGCCACTGGCTCACAAGATAATTGGGCACCAGGGTCACCTGATAGGGCATGAGCATGAGAATAACATAAAAGAAGAAAATACCGCTTCTTATTCTGCCCCGCCAGCGGGTGAAGCTATACGCCGCGATGGAGGCCACCGCCACCTGGAAAAGGACGATGGGCACCACAAGAATGAGGCTGTTCCAGAACTTCAGCAGATATTCCGGGGATTTTATCAGTCCCGTCACATACTGGGAAAGCGTGACCTTATCGGGAATGAATTTGAGATTTACCGTTTTTGAGACATAGCCGCCGCTTGTGGTGGAAAAAATCATGCCGTAGTTCGAGTTAATCTCCGCCTCGGACATAAAGGAGTTTGTAATGGTCAGCACAGTAGGCAGCAGAAAAGCCACGGCAAAAAACGCGCAGAGCAGGAACATGGCCCCACGGCCAAAATAGCGCTTCTTTTTCATCCCTCCACATCCTTTCCGAACCAGTCCTCCGCCTTAAAGAGCAGCGCAATGATGATAACCATCACGATGGCCATGACCACCGCCGCCGCGGAGAGCTTTTGATAATCGAGAGAGCGGAAGGTATTGTTCATAAAGTGCTGAAGCATGTAAAGCTTTTCATAGGGATAGTCTCCTGTCAGTAGGTATACCTCCCGGAACACCTTGAAGGAGTTGATCAGCGAGAGGATGGTGACAAAAAGCACCGTGGGCGAGAGATAACGGAGCTTTATGGCAAAGAACTTATAGCTCTCGGAGGCCCCCTCCACATCGGCCACCTCCAGAAGCTCCTTTGGTATATTTGCCAGACCCGCCATGAAAAGGATCATGTTGTAGCCCAGATTCTTCCAAAGGAACAGGATAATAACGACGATCTGGCAGTATTCCGACTGGAGCCAGTCTATCTTGTCGGCCCCAAAAAGCATCAGGAATTCATTCACCGTGCCGTTGTAGTTGAAAAGCACCTGCCAGATCAACACCACCGAAGCCACCGGCACCATCATGGGGCTGAGGAAGAAAGTGCGGAACTCGCTTTTCAGCGGAATACGGCACTCCAGCATCAGCGCCAGCACCATGGCCAGCACCACTGCCAGCGGCACGGCAAGGGCAGAAAAGCTCAGAGTGTTTTTTGCCGCCATAATAAAGGCGGAGTTATCAAAGAGCTTTATGAAATTATCCAGAAACACAAAGTTTCTGGAGCCCACCCCGTCGATCATGGCGTAATACACCACCACGCCGAAGGGCAGAATAAAAAACACGCCCACTCCCAGAAGGCTGGGCGACAGAAAACAGAGACTTTTGCCAAAGTCTCTCAATTTATCTTTTGTTATTCCGGTTTTTTTCATTTACGTTACCGTTTCGTAATATATTGTGCCATCGCCTGAGCATATTATACTACATTTTGTCTGCCCATGCAATAGTGCCCTCACGGCGTCGGCAGCGCGCCCGTTTTTCCAGAGGCACTGCCCGCGCCGTGACATCAAGCCGCGCAGCCGGGCGCGGCCGGGTAAAAACATCCTGCCGCAGGGACGAAGTTCCTCTCCGCCCCTGCGCCGTTTTTTCCGTGCGGGGGCCGGATTCCCGGCCCCCGCGATTTTCTTTTCAGGGTATCTTCCGCCATCCAGAGCAGCGGCTCTTAAAAAAGCTTCTTCCGCTCCGTCAAGAACAGCGCTCGTCTTATCTCTGCTCGTTTACATAGATATTGGCCTTGCTCTGAATCAGTTTCGCAACATCCTCGGCAGATTTCTGGCCGGCAAAGAAAGCCTGGGCCTGCTCTTTGACAATGTCAAAAACACTGCTGTTGTAGTCGGCAAGTCTGGTGGTGCTGTTTATCAGGTCTCCCAGTCTGTCCGCCTGTTCCTGCGTCAGGGCATAGATTTCAACAAAGCTGCCGTCGGGCATGCCCATGCCGCCGGTTCTTATGGGGATCTTCTCGCCGTTCTCGTCAAGCAGGAAGTTGCCCTCGGCGTCCTGCTGGTACTGAGGCGTCATGGCCTCCTTGAGCTTCTCGTTGTAGACATTGAGATTGGTGGGCAGGCCCCCGATATTCTTCTGATAATCCTCGGTATAGAACATCCGCAGGAACTCCCAGGCAGCGTCCTTGTTGGCGCAGTTGGCGCTCATGGCAAAGCCGCTGGTCAGATTCAGCATGCTGCCCACACCGCTGGCAGTGGGGTAGCCAATGTAGGTGGACTGGCCGCCAAAGTATGCGTCGTTATACTGAAGGTCTTCAAAAGAATATATACTGGCCTGCATGAGCATCTGCTTGCCCTCGGCAATGCGGCTCTGGTCACTGTCCTCGGGGGTATACTCGTACTTTTCCCAGTCAAAGCTCTCGGGGAAAAGGGCGGCAAAGTTCAGAAGGTCGATGAATTCCTGGCTGTCGAAGTGGCACTCGCCGGTGCTCCAGTCCACGAAGTTATCCATGTCCAGCGCCAGGCAGGTTTGGAGAATATCGTCCCTGACGGTATAGACACTGAAGGGAGTGCAGCCCTCGGGCATGGTGGCAAGCGCCTCGTTCAGCTGCTGATAGGTCCAGCCCGGGGTATCGCCCACGACGGAGGCGGCGCCCATAACCGTCTGCACAGAGAAAGAGGGGCAGGTGGCATAGAGCTTTCCGTCCACCTCAAGGGCCTTGAAAACGTTCTGGAAGAAATCATCTCTGCTGAAATCGCTGTCGGCGTCAAGGTAGGGATAGAGATCCTCCAGCAGACCCTTGGCGGCAAGCTGGGCATAGGGCATGCCGTTCATAGCCAAAAGGTCGGGCATATTGCCGGCCATGATCTCGGTGGTGAGCTTCTTGAGGCCGGCGCTGTAATCGTCCTCGGTGTTATACTCGGAATAGTCCTTGACCTCGATGCGGACCGTATCGCTCTTGCGGTTGAAATCAATGATGCTGCTGCGGACGTTCCAGTCCAGATACTGGACGGCCAGGGTCAGCGTCTCTTTATGAGGTACAGAGTCATAGGGCACCTTGGTGAGGGTGACAAGTTCGGTGGTGGTCGTCTGGTTCGCATTGTCCCAGTGGTTCAGAACGCCGGTGATCCTGCCGTCGGAGCTGACGGTAACACCCTGCATTTCATCGCCGTTTATATCGCAGTTGATCCAGTTGAGCAGCTTCACGCTCTCCTGGGTGTCTATCTTATAGCCGTAGAAATTAATGCCGCTGGTGTAGTACAGGTCATAATCCCCGCCGCCGGAGACAAGGGTATAGGCGTCCCGGGGCAGCTCAATATCCTCGCCGAAAGCCTTGGCGGCGGTGTCCACCAGGGAGAGGCACATGCCCTTCTCACCCCAGTTGAGTGCGCCGACGCGGCCGTCCTTCAGGCGGACAAGATTATCCAGATAATTTTCGCTCTCAATAACGTAGGCGGTGGTCCCGTCGGGCGCGATGGCGCGGATCTGCATATCGCTGGTTACAAGCAGGTTGCCTGCGTCATCAAGCACGGCGCCGCGGCCGCTGATGTAACTGCCCTCCTGGGTCTCAATGGGAGCGGCGCTTATCTCGGCGCCGGTCTCGTCAAGGCAGCGCAGGAAGAACTGATTTGTGGACTGATAATAGTTCCAGTATTCCTCGCTCTCCTGGGTCATGCCCTCGGGGGCCTCGCTCCAGGAGGTGTACATGGCCTCGATCACAACAAGATTGCCATCCGCGCCCAGAGCCATGCCGGAAATATTGGAATTGGAGCTGTAATCCCGCTTTCCCTCGGTGTTCTCCGGGGCTGTCATGGGCACATAGCCCTCCAGAAGCTTGCGGCTGCCGTCAAAGCCCACGAAGTAGAGCCTTGTCTGGTACACGTCGTACTGGCCCTCGTATTGCACAACGGCCCCCTCGGGGATGTTCTCGCCTACCTTTTCATAGCTGGAGGCATAAAAGCCATCGTCCGTATAAACGCTTGGCACGAGAGAGTTCCTGCCCTCTCCGCCAAGCTCCGTAAATTCCGCGGTGTAAACGAACTCGGGCGTCTCTTCCTTGTTCCCGCCCTTATTGCCGGCGGGCTCTTCTCCGCTCTGGTTTCCCTTGCCGCAGGCAGCCAGGCTGAAAGCCATCGACAGGACGAGAAGCAGCGCAATTAAAGTTTTTGCCTTTATCTTCATTTTGTCCTCCTGAAAAAATTTTTATTAATTAACTAAAGGCGCTTGTGTCGAGAGTATTGTAACACATTGATCCCGTCTTGTCTCTTAAACTTTCTTAAATGTTGAAATTTTGTTTGTGTCGCAGGATTTTTGTGTTACAATGAAAACACGGAGGTGGATTATCATGCCTGTTCTTTCCCATGTTCTTATCGTAGATGACGATCCCGACATCAGAAAAGTTCTCAATCTTCTTTTGAAAGATTCTTACCGAGTGGCCGAGGTTTCCGACGGAGCCGCCGCGGTGGACTATATAAAGGAACACCCGGACACGGATCTTGTCATTCTTGACGTTATGATGCCCGGCCTCTCCGGCATTGAGGCCTGCGGACACATCCGGGAGTTTTCCAAAGCGCCCGTACTCTTTCTTACGGCAAAATCCGGCGAGGACGACCGGCTCTCCGCCTATAAAAGCGGAGGGGACGATTTTCTCTCCAAGCCCTTTTCCCAGGCGGAGCTGCTGGCCAAGGTCAGCTCCCTGCTGCGCCGTTACAGAGAGTACCGCGGCAAACCGGAGGCTGCCCTGGCAGTAGAGAATCTGGAGGTTGACTTTGGAAGCCACAGCGTAAAATGCTCCGGTCGGGCCGTCACATTGACGGATACGGAGTATGCCATTCTGGAGTTTCTGCTGAAAAACCGCGGCATGACCGTAACCGCGGCGGAACTTTACGAGGCGGTCTGGCAAGAAAAATTTCTCCCCGGCTCCGGAAACACCGTCATGGTTCATGTGCTTAACCTGCGCCGGAAAATAGAGGAAAATCCCTCCAGCCCGAAAATCGTCCGCACCATCTGGGGAAGGGGTTATCAGATTGACTAAGCGCCTTAAGCCCCCCGCCTCTCTCGACGCCAAAATGCTCTACGTCATTCTCACCGCCTTGCTGGCGGCGGGGTTTGTGTTTGTGGCAATATACGGAATGGGGAATTTGGCCGTTGAAAAAATTTATCTCAGCCCCGAGGCCGTGTCCGCGCGCAAAGCGGAGATATACTCCCGCTTCAGCAGCTATGTGAACGCCAACAACGTCTCCGGCAGCGACTCGGATGCGGTGGCCCTCTGGAATTCGGAGAATCAGTATACGACCATACTGATATACAAGGACAACTCCCTGGAGATGCGCGTGGCCGACGGGGAGGCCCAGTCCTCCGCCAGCATGCAGAACTTTGACCGGCAGCAGTATTCCAGTCAGTATGGCAAGCTCTATCCCATGCGCTTTGCCGACGGGGTGTATCAGATTGCCATCGGGGATAGCAGCCACAACCGGGAGTACATGGTAAACCGCTTTGTGGCTCTTATTGTGGCAAGCGTTACCTTTGTGGCTATCATGCTGGCCTATGTGCGGCGGCTCACCCGGCGCATTATCCGGCTGTCCCGGGAGGCCGTGGAAATCGGGGCCGGTGATCTGGAGCGGCCCATCACCACCGGCGGAGAGGATGAGCTCTCCATGCTCGCCCGGGAGATGGATAACATGCGCCGCTCGGTCATAGAGCGCATGGGCAACGAGCGCCGGGCCTGGCAGGCAAACAGCGAGCTCATCACAGCCATTTCCCATGACATCCGCACCCCCATGACCACTATGATCGGTTATCTGGGGCTTCTTAACGAGAGCGGCTTTGAGGACCGGGAGCGCTGCAGCCAGTTCTGCTCCTCCGCCTATGACAAGGCCATGGAGCTTAAAGACCTGACGGACGAGCTCTTTAAATATTTCCTTGTTTTCGGCCGCTCAGACCTTGAAATGAACATGGAGCCCTTTGATGGCCGGCTTCTCACGGAACAGCTTCTGAGCGAAGCAGAATTTGACCTGGGCGACGCCGGCTTTACAATAAGCCGCATCGAGTTTGAGGGCGAGTGCAGCGTGACGGTCGACCCCATGTATCTCAAGCGGGTTATGGACAACCTTGTGTCAAACCTGAAAAAATATGCCGACCGCTCCAGGCAGGTCATGATCATAACCGAGCTTAAAGACGGCGCTCTCTCCGTCTGCATTTCCAACTACATCGCCCGCTCCATGGACAGGGTGGAGAGCACCAAAATCGGCATACGAACCTGCGAGAAGATAATGGCCCATATGGGCGGCAGCTTTACGACCACAAAGGACGAAGAGCATTTCGCCGCAGAGTTTACGCTCCCGGCCCGGACATGCCCGGAACCGGAGCCCTCCGCCCGATAAAACAACGCATGGGCCGGAATAGGCGGCATTAAACAACTCGCAGCAGAAATCAGGCGATAGTCCCTTGCACAGTTTATGCACGCTGGACGCCCCCTCGCGCTCCCCCGCTTTGGCACTGTGACTGCATTGGTTTTTCCATATAGGCAGTCTGGGCGCCCCTTGAAAGCTTTTGCTTTCAAGGGGCGCCCTGTATTTTCACATATTGTAATTGTTCATGCTCCCAATCCGGCGGCAATATTCGGACATACCGCTCCCTGTAATCATCACCCCGAGCAGCGGCAGCATGCAGATCGCGATCATAGCGCCCCAAGGGACCTTTTTCAGCACCTCGGAGCACTTTGAAACGCCAATGATTGGAAATACAGTCAGCGCGGCAAAAAACAGCGCGGCAAAAGGGCCCTTCATTCCGAGCAGCATAGCAGCGACCATCCCCGCAACATAAAGCAGCCAGCGGTATTCTGAGCCGAACGCTTGACCTAAAGGGCCTGTATCCCAATTCATATGGATACAGGCCCTTTACACTTGACAACGCCAAAAAAGTGCGGCCTGTCTATAAAGAAAGCTCATAAACTTGCCATGCACTTGTCAGGTTTATGTGTTATAATAAAATCCGAGGTGTTGATATGCAGATAAACAGACTATTTAAGCTTGTTTACTATTTATTGGTCAATGGTAAAACTTCAGCTCCTGAACTTGCAGAAAAATTTGAAGTTTCAACACGAACGATTTACAGGGATTTAGATGCCATCAGCGCAGCAGGCATTCCGATCTATACCACGCAGGGAAAAGGCGGCGGTATATCTTTGCTGGAAAGCTTTGTTTTGGATAAGTCTTTGTTTTCGGAAAAAGAAAAAGAACAAATACTCATGGCTTTACAGGGCATCGCTTCCGTAGAGGGCGAAAATGCGGATGAATTATTGTCCAAATTATCAGCACTTTTTCAGATGGAAGGTACGGATTGGATCGAAGTTGATTTTTCCGGTTGGAATAAAAATGAAGCAGACAGGGACATATTTAATGAGATCAAAAAGGCTATTTTTGACCGGCACATGATCACATTTTCTTATTTCGGCAGCGACGGACAGCATTTGTCCCGCTCTGTGAACCCGCTTAAATTGATTTTTAAGAGCAAGGACTGGTATTTATATGGATTTTGTCTTTTGAGAAATGACTACCGCTTTTTTAAATTAACACGCATAAAACACCTGGTCATCTCTCACGAAACCTTTATGCGGGAGGTGCCGGAACCGCCAAAGACAAGGATGGAAAGCAAGAATTACAATACGGCTTCTGTAACTTTGAAATTTTCACCCCAGGCAGCTTTTCGCGTATATGACGAATTTACTGACTGCATTACAACAGACAGCAAAAACAATCTGTATGTAATCGCCAAACTTCCGGACAATGAATTCGTATATAATTATCTGCTTACATTCGGAGATACCGTTGAGGTGCTTGCCCCGGCCCATATTCGAAAGGCATTAAAAGATAAGGTACGCTCTGTTCTAAAAATTTATGAAACCTGACACAGAGTTTCACGTTTTGCCCGCTATACTTCTGTTTGTGAAAGGGGAGTTAAGATGAAATACGAATGGAAAAAGCAAGAAAAGACATTATATGGAGCAAAGAAAACGCCAACTCTGATTACAGTTCCCAAGCAAAGTTATATTATGATAAGCGGAAGTGGAAATCCAAACGATCCGGACTTTTCAAGCCGAGTCACCGCGCTGTATTCGTTGGCCTATGCAATAAAAATGGACTATAAAGCGGCTGCAGCCATAAGCGGCTGTGAGGTGCACGACTTTTCTGTCTATCCATTGGAGGGTGTGTGGAACCTGAAACACGGCGGCAAGCTGATTAAGGAAGATCTGGAATATACCATTATGATACGGCAGCCGGATTTCGTCACCGAAAAGATGGCAGCGGCAGCATTGGAACGGGTAAAAACAGGAAAGCCAAACCCTCTGTATGCTGAAATACGCTTTGATACGATGGAGGACGGAAAATGTATCGAGATCTTGCATATCGGGCCTTATGATGATGAACCCGCCTCATTTGAGAAAATGGCGCAATTTGCAAAAAATAACGGCTTGGAGCGCAGGGAAAGCAGGCATAGAGAGATTTATTTAAATAACGCAGGTCGGGTTGAAAAAAGCAAGCTCAAAACCATTTTGCGTTATTCGGTGAGGTAGCTTAACTTTAAACGTGATTCCAGTTTTCCCCATAAAACTTCATGCGCAGACAGCACACCACGAAAATGGGCAAAGCCATGCGCATGAAGTTTTCGTGCATCATTTCCGGTTGCCCCGAAGGGGCGAGGAAATGGCACATTCAGATTTTTGCTATGTTTTCCATAGCAAAACAGATATCAGTTTGCGGAGGAATATCCATGGAAAGCAAAGCGCTGGTCGTGATTGATATCCAAAACGGCATTATGAAAAAATATAAAAGGAATCATTGGCAATATTAACACCGCCGTTGATTGGGCTGCCGCTCACGATATTCATATGGTTTATATGAAGCACAATAATTTATCTTCGCAAGCAAGAACCTTTAAGCCGGGCACGCATGGCGCCGAACTGGTTCCGGATTTGAAGATTGTATCCGAAAACATTTTTACAAAAACCAGAGGGAATGCATTAACAAATGAAGATTTTACTGCATTTATAAGGAAAAACGAAATTAGAGAATTCTATATTGCCGGGGCCGACGCCGCGGCCTGCATAAAATCCACTTTCTATAACATGGCAAAAGCAGGTTATATCGTTCATGTTTTTCTGACTGCATTACCAGTTGTAATAAAAGGAAACCGGGCGAACTGCTTCAATACTATGTGAGCAAGGGTTGCCATGTTGAAAATTTAAGCAACGTGATCTAAGGTGTTTTTGGAAAAATTTGATCCGCGGCTCTTTTTCGAGCCGGCACAACTTAAATCCCATATATGGTTGGCTGGAGGCACTATAATATGAAATACACATGTGTGGTTATATCCGTATCGGACATCAACATTGCGAGACAGTTTTACGAGAATTTATTTGGATTAGAGGTATATCAGAATTACGGAAGAAATATTGCTTTTACCTGTGGTCTGGCATTACAGCAGGATTTTGATTGGCTTGTAAACCTCCCCAAAGAAAAGGTCATGAAGAGAGCCAACAATGCGGAGATTGTCTTTGAGGAACGGGATTTTGACGGCTTTTTGAAAAAGCTGACAGAATACCCGGGCATCGACTATCTGGGAGAGCCCATTGAGCATAGCTGGGGGCAGCGGGTCATTCGGTTCTACGATCCGGACGGACATATTATCGAGGTCGGTGAGGATATGAAAATGGTCATCCAGCGTTTCCTGAACGCCGGGATGACAATGGAAGAAGTGTCCGTGAAAATGGATGCTTCCGTTGAGGACCTGGAAAAACTGCTGTACGCCTGAGGAGTGATGCGGTACCGGTCTGTCATGAACGATAGGAAAGTCGATTTGGAAGAGTGGAGCTGCAGAAACCTGTTTCAATTATATATCTCTAAAATGTGTATTGCCCCGTCGAACCCTCTGTAGCAAAAAGCGAGTGTCCTTAACAGCATCTCATGTACTGTAGGAACGCTCGCTATGGTGTGAATATTCATAACAATACCTGCATAAAAAAGAGTGTCCTTAACTTATGTTAAGAACACTCATACTGGTGCGCGAGGCGGGACTTGAACCCGCACGCCCGGAGTGAGCACTAGAACCTGAATCTAGCGAGTCTGCCAATTCCACCACTCGCGCATCTCTAGAACGCTTGACTATAATAGCAGATGGTTCCGCGCTTGTCAAGGCTTTTTTCCCGGAGGTCAACAATTTTTTCCTTTACAGTACCCGCGACAGGTGATATATTGGATTTGAATAAATTTGAGGAGGATTGCGATGGACATTAATCGAGCGGAGCTCAAGCGGCGCGCCCATGTGATAATCCGCGATTCAAAACCGAAGATTCTTTACGCAGGGCTCATCTATCTAGCACTGGCTGTGCTGATGGGCGTTCTTTCCGCCCAGATTGTGGGAATAAGCGTGCGCGATGCGAACCAGATCCTTCAGTATCTTAATGAAGGCGACACGCAGCGTGCCATGATCTATGCCCAATCCGTTGCCCCGTCCGCCTCGGCCTATCTGCTGGACACGGCGATGCAGCTCGTTCTCAGCATCGTGGGTGCAGGTTTCATAATTTTCCTTCTCAACACCATCCGCTCCGCCGGGGCCTGCTATGGGAACCTGCTGGACGGCTTTGGCTTTTTCTGGCGTGTTATTCTGCTGAACATTCTCGAGGCCGTGTTTATTTCGCTCTGGAGCATGCTGCTCGTTATCCCCGGCATAATTGCCGCTTATCGGTACAGGCAGGCCATATATCTGCTCATCGACCACCCCGACTGGTCCGCGCTGGACTGCATCCGGGAGAGCAAGCGCATCATGCTGGGCCGCAAAGCAGAGCTTTTTATCCTGGACTTGTCTTTTATCGGCTGGATGATCCTGGCCGGTATTCCCTATGTGGGCTATATTGTCCAGGTCTGGACTTTTCCCTATATAAATACCACCTATGCCCTTTATTACATGGCCCTTACAGCCGCCCCGGAGTCCCGGGTGGAGCGCCCCTACGAGAATCCCCCCTGGGAGGGATAACAAATACCGCTCTTTCAAAAAGAAAGAGCGGTATTTTTATTAGTACATAGAGAAAAGCTGCGGCTTTGGCTTGTATTTTACGCCGGAAACAAGGCCCATGGCGGCAAACATGGTCATCATGGACGATCCCCCATAACTGAAGAAAGGCAGCGTGATGCCAATGACCGGGGTGATGCCGATGCACATGCCTATATTAATCAGGGTCTGGATCGTGACAGCCGAGGCGACGCCCACGCATATAAGCATATCGAAGGTCCGGCCGGAGTGGAGCCCCACACGGACACAGTGGACGATTATTACGACCAGCAGCAGGATCACCACCAGACAGCCGATCATACCCAGGGTCTCTCCGATGGACGCAAAGATAAAGTCCGTGTGTTTGCCGGTAAAAATTGTTGTGGCATGCTCGGAGTCCACCCCGGTCATGCGGCCGGAGGCAAGGCTCATCTTGCTCTGGGTCGTCTGCCAGGTGATGCCGTAGCCTGTGGGATCCACAGAGGGATCATAGGGGGCCACAAGACGCTTCTTCTGATAATCCTTGAGAAAATAATTCCACAGCAGCGGTATCGCAGCGGCCACAGCGGCAAAGCCCGCCGCAAACCAGTACAGCTTTACTCCCGCCGCGAACAGCATTAAAAGGAAGATGCCCAGAATGATGGTCGCGCTGCCCAGGTCGGAGGAAACCACGACGATCATGCCGAACACCGCCAGAAAGTGCACCGCCATCTGCACAAGGGAGGTAAAGGCATTGATATCTCTATATTCCTTCAGATAAGTCATCTGCTTTGCGGAAACGATTATGTATATGACCTTGATGACCTCCGAAGGCTGAATCCCGATGCCCGCGAAACGGATCCAGCTTTTGTTGCCCGTGCCGTCATCCTGGCCAAAGATCACCAGAGCCGCGATCAGAGCCACGTTCAGTATACAGAGCCACTTCCACTGGTCCGCAAGAAGGTCAGCATCAAAAACGGTCAGAACAATAAAAGCCACAATGCCCAGGAACATGGATAACACCTGAACAAAGACCAGCTTGGAGGGACTGGCTATATCCCAGCCGCCTTCATACATGCCCTTTCCCGCAATATAAACCATGGTAATGCCGAAAATCGCACATATCATGCATATGCAGAACAGAAACATATCTGCCCGATTGAAAAATTCCTTTATTTTCTGTCGTTTGCTTTTTATGCCGGAACACCGTCCTTTCGCTGGAGAAACTGAGATATCACCAAAATCCGAGCCTCGGACAGAGCATATTTTATCACATAATTGCTCTTTACGCAACGGCATAAATCGTGTTATAATAACAAAAGTGTAAATTCTCAATGATGGAGACTGTCATGCCCACATATATTACCAAAAGTGAACAGGAGACCGAGCAGCTGGGAATGCGCTTTGCGGAAAAGCTCCCCGGCGGCGCGGTCGTTGCTATGTATGGCGATCTGGGTGCAGGAAAGACCGCCTTTGTCCGCGGCATGGCCCGGGGTCTTGGGCTTGACTGCAGAGTTTCCAGCCCAACATTTACCATTGTAAATGAGTACCTGGGCAAGCGCGAGCTGATTCATTTCGATATGTACCGTCTTTCCAGCGCGGACGAGCTCTTTGACATCGGCTGGGAGGACTATCTAAACAGAGGCGCCGTCTGCGCGGTGGAGTGGAGCGAAAACGTGCAGGACGCCTTTTTTGGCGACGAAATTCGGGTTCGCATTGAAAAGCTTGGAGATTTACAGCGCAAAATCACCATTGAGGGGGCGGAAGAATGCTGATCCTAGCCTTTGAATCCTCGGCCCGGGCGGCCTCCGCCGCTCTTTGCCGGGACGGGTGCCTTGTCTCCCAGTACAGTCAGTGCAGCGCCCTGACTCATAGCAGGACGCTCCTGCCTATGGCGGAGGATATGCTGAAAAATGCGGAAATCGCGCTCGCTGATGTAGACCTTATCGCCGTTGCCCATGGTCCCGGTTCCTTTACTGGCATCCGCATCGGGGTGTCCACGGTGAAAGGGCTGGCCTGGGCGGCAGAGAAGCCCTGTGTGGGCGTGTCCACCCTGGAGGCAATGGCATGGCATGGGCTTGCCGCCGGAGGCTATGTCTGCCCGGTGATGGACGCCCGGCGGAGCCAGGTATATAGCGCGCTTTTCGAGATACAGGCCCAGAAGCCCCGGCGTCTGAGCGAGGACAGGCCTCTTGCCTTGAGTGAGCTTGCGGAAGAGATCCGCGCGCTGAAGGAGCCTGTATTCCTTGTGGGGGATGGGGCGGAGCTCACGGCGGCTTATTTTCAGGAAAACAATATCCCTTATCGTCTGGCGCCGGAGAATCTTCGCTGGCAAAGCGCCTGGGGTGTTGCGATGGCCGCGGCAGACAAGCCTGCCGCCGGAGCGGACGCACTGCTGCCCGTTTATCTGCGCCTGTCTCAGGCGGAGCGGGAGCGGCAGGAGCGCCTTGAAAAAGGCGGCGAAAAACTCTGAACAAAACAGTCTTTCGGCTGTTTTTGGCGGCTCGCCCGGTTTGTTTTGGGGAAAGCGCCGCATAAATAAATTGATTGCCCCGCCATTGCAAGTCCCGGCGTGAGGCGGCGGAAAAACAGAAGGAGAACGAGAACATGAGCAAAGTATGCGTATTCGACCATCCCCTTATCCAGCACAAGCTGTCCATCATGCGCGACAAGACCACCAGCGTGAAGGAATTCCGCGAACTGGTTTCCGAGATCGCCATGCTGATGTGCTATGAGGCGACCAGGGACCTGCCTATGGAGGAAGTGGAGGTCGAGACCCCGGTGGCCATGGCGAAGTGCCGCCGCATTGCCGGCAAAAAGCTGGCCATAGTCCCCATTCTCCGTGCCGGTCTGGGTATGGTGGACGGTATGGTGAGCATGATGCCGAACGTGAAGGTGGGCCATGTGGGCCTGTTCCGTGACCCCCAGACGCTGGAGCCGGTAAAGTATTACTTTAAGATGCCCCCCGATATCAATGAGCGCGATGTTATCGTGGTCGATCCCATGCTGGCCACCGGCGGCTCCGCCTCCGCCGCCATCACCTTCCTGAAGGAAGTGGGCGTAAAGCACATAAAGCTCATGTGCCTTATCGGCGCTCCCGAGGGAGTAGCGCGTATGCAGGCCGACCATCCCGACGTAGACATCTATGTTGCCGCGCTGGACAGTCATCTGAACGAGCATGGCTATATTGTCCCCGGCCTGGGCGACGCGGGCGACCGCATCTTTGGCACCAAGTAATTACAGGCGTTTTATAAAATACAACGGCTTGCCATTTTACGGCAAGCCGTTGTATCTTTATCTGTTATTATGGTAATTTTTAAGGTTCAGGCGCTTTCTACCAGTTCTCCAACTGGATTAAGCTCTTCATCCAGCCAAGTATCCTCAGGGGAGATGGGGCGAGTAAAAATGCGGCAGCAATCCTCGGGATATTTGTTCTGGTGAAATTTGAACAGCATATTGCCGTCAGGCATCCGTCCAATGATTTCTATCTTTCCCCGCGGATGGCTCATAACGTAGCGAAGTGCCTTTCCAAAGCCATTTTGCAAGGCCTTTGCTCCATCCACGATCTCAACGCCTTCCGAAAGCGGTACTTGAAAATGCCCTTGCACACCTGTAACCGGTCGGCATTGAAAAATATAGTATGGTGATACCCCAATCCTGGTCAGCCCGGCTAAAAGCGCACCCAAGGTCTGGGCATCGTCATTTACACCTTTAAGCAGCACCGTTTGATTCTTCACCTGAACGCCGCACTCCTGCAACGCCTGCACCGCGCGCTGCGCCTGGGCTGTAATCTCTCTGGGATGATTGAACTGAGTTACAAGGCACAGGCTTTTCCGGGCGGAGTATCTTCTAAGCAAAGCCAGCAGTTCCTCGTCTCCGTATATGCGTTCTGGCAATGTAACCGGAACACGGGACCCAAACCGGATCAAATCCAGACTTTTGATTTCCGTCAAGGTATTTAAATACCGCTCAATGGCCGCATTTGTATTCATCAGGGCGTCTCCGCCCGATATAAGAACATTGTTGATCTCAGCATGTGTTGAAATATAGGCTGCCGCATCGGCCAAATTTTTATTCAGCTCATCCTCAGATTGGCCAACCATGCGTCTTCTGAAACAATGGCGGCAATACATGGCGCATTTGTTCGTGGACAGCAGCAGCGCTGTCCGCCTATACTTATGCTGGAGTCCTTCGGCCCTATAATTTAAAGCCTCTCCGCTTGTATCCTGGCTGCCGCCAAGCGCCAGCTCCTCCACTGAGGGGACGCACATTCTCGCTATTGGGTCCTTTGGATTTTCTTTATCCACAAGCGAGATATAATATGGTGTTATTTTCATCGGATAATGCGCAATGACCTCTGCGCACTGAATCCGCTCCTCCTCGCTCAGCCCCAGCACGGCTGCCAGCTCGTCCTCGTTTCTTATGCTGTTTTTTAATTCACTCTGCCAACTCATCTAAAACCGCCTTTCTCTTTAGATCTATAAAACCGCAAAAAACTGCACTTTTTTCAATTATATCACATTTTTCGTTGAAAAGATAAATGAAAAAGCATTTTTAACGTTTTATTCATATAAAACATAAAGATTTATAAAAAAAGATTATAGACGGTAGACCGGTCATATCCGGGTCTGGTTCAGTCTTCCTCCTCTTCCTGCTCGATATAGACCCAGGAGCTGTTGTTGGGCAGGTAGTTTATTACCACGGGCACCAGCCTGTCATACACACTGCCGATGGTCACATCGCTCTCAATATCGCTCACATTATAGGAATAGGTGTATTTGTCGGTGGGGAAATATACCCTGTCGTAAATCTTCATAAACAGCGCCGCGTCCTGACCATTGCTCTCGTCAGTCCTCGCCAGCGCGATCCGGCTGTTGCAGTAAATGGACAGGCGGCCGCTTCTTTCGGAAAGCTGATCGGCCACATAGGTCGCAAAGCCGCAGACAGCGGTCACCGGGCCGGGGGTCGTGGACATTTCCCGGGTATACACAAAAAAGCTCTGCGCTTCCGTCTCTTCCTCATCCTCGTCCTTCTCCCGGACAGGATGCATCACATCGGCCAGCACCACTTCATCAAAGCCCATGGCGAACAGCTCATTGGCAAGCTGGACCACATAGTTTCTGACCTCGGAATTATATGGATCCAGCCAGGTTCCCTCCTCGCTGGTATAGTTGGCGCCGTAGGCCGTGCGCAGGGCCACGGTAGTGCTGCGGGAGGCAAAACTGTCGTCCACACAGCAGCTAATCTGCGCCGCCAGATATATGTCCTTTTCCTCATTGGCCTTCAGTTCCTGTACAATACGGGGCATATCCATGGCCACCTGGGAATCGTCCGACAGGCCGAAGCTCACCGCCGCATCCGCTGAGGAGCTCCACATGAGCCGCCCGGTCCTGGGCTTCATCTCAAGCAGCAGCGCGTTGCCTTCGGAAAGTCGGTCAGCATATTCAAGGATTTTTTTCTCTGTCATTTCCTCCGCCGGGACAAACATGGCTTTTATTCCCGCCAGGTTTTCCCCCGCCACTGCCTCCACGCCGGAATAGTCCGCCGGGTCGAACACGATCTCGGTCTCCACGGTGTCAAAAACCTTTACCTCGTTGCCCTGGCTGTCGATAACGGTGTTTTCTTCCTCCGCCATGCCCGGCAGCTCCACGTTCACCCCGTCCTTGGTAATGACGGCGTATTTTTGAGTGCCGTAAAAGGCAGCCAGCAGCAACGCCGATATGCCCAGAATTATGGCGAATGGGATGAGTGCATAGTTCCGCTTCTTCCGCCGGCCTTTATAAAATTCAAAATTTCTTGCCAAGTTACCGCTCCAATCTTCCCGCCGCCGTGCCGGGGCGGGTGGTTCTAATTAGCCTTGTCTCAGCCCTCTATCAGGGAGATGCGGCGGATGTGCCGCTCATCATTGGAAAAAGGCGTGTCCAAAAAGGTGTCGACTATCTTCAGCGCCAGCCCTTCTCCCACCACTCTGGCGCCCATGGCCAGAATGTTGGCGTCATTATGCTCTCTGGTCGCCTGAGCGGAGAAGCAGTCCCCGCAGAGCGCCGCCCGGATTCTGGGAACCTTGTTGGCGGCAATGGAAATGCCGATGCCCGTGCCGCAGATCACGATGCCCCGCTCAAACTCGCCGGAGGCCACGGCCAGCGCCACGGCCCTGCCGTACTCCGGATAGTCGCAGCTGTCCTTGGTGTAGGTTCCAAAATCTTTATATTCCAGGCCCCGCTTTTCAAGATGGGCCATTACCGCCTTTTTTAGCTCAAATCCGCCGTGATCACTGCCAATTGCAATCATTTTTCATCCCTCCGACAATAAAGTCATTATATTTTATCACTATCTCCCAAAAGGTTCAAGTATAATCCTTGAACGCTGATTTTACATTATTTTCATAATACGCGCGGTTGCGTTCATCGACAGAGCATGGTATACTTGATGTGGTTTTTTTACAGCATTTTACAAAATTCGAACTTCGGAAAGGGATGGATGCGATGAGCCCTAACATTTTTGTTTTACTCCCCCTTATTCTTGTTGTTCTTGTGATCAATTATTTTGTGGCCCGTGAGTTTTATAAAGCCGCCAGCGCCAAGGGCTGGAACCAGATAAAATATTTTTGGCTGTCTTTCCTGCTGGGTCCCTCGGGTTATCTCCTTGTTATCGCCCTGCCCGACAGAGGGGGCCAGCACATGTCTGCCTTGGTCAGCCGGGATTTGCCTGAGCTTTAAGGAGGATTCAAATGGCCGATAGATACTCAAGGCTCTTTTCCCTTGAAAAAAGGCTGTACGCCCATGGCTCGCCGGTTATTATCATGGCCGGCGCTCTCCTGCGGGACAGCTTCAGTTCCAGTCTGCTGGCCCAGCTCAAGTTCAGAAATATAAGCAGCCGGGAGCTTCTTGCCCTCAAAGTCAGCGTCACCATGCTTGACATTGCGGGCCGGCGCATTGGAGAGCCGGTGGAGTACCAGTATCTGGATATCCATGCCCGGAGGGATGATGAATTTGGCCGGGACACCGCCATTGTCCTGCCCGATGCCGCAGCGCGCTCTTTCAGCGTCCTTGTGAGCGAGGCCGCATTTGACGACGGGAGCCTCTGGCGGGCAGATGGAAGCCCTTGGGCGGCACTGAAGGGCCAGCCAAGCCTGGCCGAAGCCTATGGCGACGGGGAGCTTGCCGAGCAGTACCGGGTGCGCTACGGGTCGGACTGCCGCTTTACCCCCCTTGAAGATGGGGAGCTTTGGTTCTGCACCTGCGGCGCGGTGAACAGCGCCGGGGAAAAGATCTGTCATATCTGCCGCCGGGCGCTTCTGGCCCAAAAGTCTGTAAACCTCTCGGCTCTCCGCGCCGAATGTGCCGAGCGGCTTAAGGCGGAGCAGCAGCATCAGGCCGAGGAAAACGAGCAAAACCGAAAGAAAAAGAAACGGTGTCTGAAGCTGGCCGCCATTATGGCCCCGCTGCTTCTGGCCGCGGTCTTTATTCTGGCCACGGTTCCCGGCGCAGTGAAAAAAAGCCGGGCCTATGACGCCGCTGCGGAGCTTCTGGCTCAGAATCAGTTTGATCAGGCCGCTCGGGCCTTTTCCGCCCTGGGCGATTACAGGGACAGTGCCCGGCAGGCGGAGATGAACGTGCCCTACCGGCTGGCCCTGTATATAATGGACTGTGCCGCCAGGGAGGACACCGCCGCGCTTGCCCTTGCAGGGCTCAGCGCCGCTGACGTGGAAGAGGGGCAGCTCTCCGCCGTGCTCTACCAGGCCGCCGCAGAACGCTTTGCCGCCCTGGGCGATTATATGGACAGCGCCTTCCGGGCGGAACAGTGCCAAAAGGCAATTACCGCCGGGGAGGAGAACGACGTCCGCACCGCTTATGATGAGGCCAAAGCCCTGCTTGATTCCGGCGCCTACTGCGCCGCGAGGGATGCCTTTAAGGCCCTTGGCTCTTACTCAGACAGCGCCGACATGGTCAGGGAAGCCATATATCAGAAAGCCGTGGCGCTTTACGGGATCATGGAAAAATATGACGTGCGGGAGCTCTATGCCTCCATAAGCACACAGACCGGAAAAGCCAGCGTTTTCTCTTTTAACGAGTCTGCCGCGATGAAACTGGGAAGCGGCTTTATCGAGGATCTCCGCGCAGCCTGCGGCCAGGACGAGGCGGACATTCGCATGGAGGACAAGCCCGCTGAGACGCTCATCCCCTTTTCCGGTGCGCTGAACCGGCTTTTTGCCACCATGAAGCCGTACAGCGACAGCGCCGGTTACATGGAAAAAATCTCCGCTGCCGTGGACTACACCCGGGAGTTTTATGGGCTTCTGGCCAACGGGGACATTTACGGCGCATATGACTGGCTTTCCGTCTATGAGGGGGAATTTGAGGGCAGGGATTACTGGCTTGGCCTTTTGGAGAGCTATAAGCCTTTCTGCGGCACCTGGGAGCTCTACTCCGGAGACGCCGCCCTCCTGCCTCTGACCGCCGGCTCCACTCAGCCCTGCGGCTCTTTCTCGGCCTGCGTCATTATTTCGGATGAGGCCGCGATTCTCCGACTGAGCCCCATGAACGGGGAGGATTACGCCGTTGAGCTTCGCGCTGAGCTGGGCGCTTCTGCCTTTACCAACAGCGATGACGGAGTCAATACCTACTATGCCACCATCTCCAATGTGCAGCGGCTTGCTTATATAAAATACAACGCCGCCGGTCTCGTGCGCAGCAGTTGCGAGTATTCAAAAGCCGCCTGACATAGGATGTTGAAAACTAAATGTAAATAAACTGCCCTATCTCTTGACAATGGATGCTTTAATTTATAAAATTGTCTTAAGATTTTTTAAGAAACATATTGGAGCATGGCAATGAGAGAAAAAATCGGCAAAATATTTTCCGGCCGCCAGGGGATGGACGAGCTTTCCAAGGCGCTTTTCTGGTGTTCCCTGGCTTGTATGGCCCTATCTGCGCTGACGCTTGGCGTTTTAAACGGTGTTTTATCCTCAATTTTCAGTTTTCTTGGCTTTTTCCAGATCATTCTATGCTTTATTCGTGCTTTTTCCCGGCGTCTGGGGCAGCGGGAAGCCGAAAATGCCGCCTATCTTGCTTGGCTCTCCAGACAGCGCAGCAAGCTTGGGGCATACAAGGAGCGCCGCCGTCAGAGCCGGGATTTCAAGTTTTTCAAATGCCCCGGCTGCGGTACCTATATCCGCGTTCCCCGCGGCAAGGGCCGCCTGCACATCAAGTGCAAATGCGGCTATATGCTCTACCGTAAAACCTGAACCGATATTATAAAAAGAGCGCGCTTCAGTCTTGGAAGCGCGCTCTTTTTTATGATGCCTTTTTCCTCTCCCGCGCACTCTTTCAGAAGTCCCAGCAGCACCCTCTCTTTTCTGTCTATCTTCATTTTCTCTCCCTTAATGTGCTAAACCCGGCAGGACGACGTCCGGCCGGGTTCGGTTTTCCTGTTTTCAGACAAGGATACCGCGTTTTTTTGCCTCGAAGCTCAGCTCATCCCTGAAATCAGGGTGGGCAATGGCGATAAGCCGCTTCGCCCGCTCGCCCAGACTGCAGCCGCGCAGATGGGCAAGGCCGTACTCGGTGACGATATAGTCCACATCGTTTTTGCTGGTGGTGCAGACCGCACCGGGGGTGAGAATGGGCTTTATTTTGCTTATGGTGCCGCCCTTGGCAGTGGAGGAAAACGCGATAAAGCTCTTGCCGCCCTTGGACTGGCAGGCGCCGCGCACATAGTCGATCTGCCCGCCGGAGCCGGACATGTGCTTTGTGCCCACGCTCTCCGCACAGACCTGCCCCCAGAGATCGACCTCCAGAGCGGCGTTAATGGAGATCATATTGTCGTTTTTGCAGATGACCTCGGGATTGTTCACATAGTCAACGGGCAGAAGGGCAATGGCGGGGTTATCGTCGATAAAATCATAGATGCGCTTGGAGCCGAAGGCAAAGGTCGTGACGCTCTGCCCCCGGTGGATCTGTTTTCTGCTGTTGTTCACCGCGCCGCACTCGATAAGCTCCACCATGGAGTCGGTGAACATCTCGGTATGTATGCCCAGGTCCTTCTTGGTCTTTAGGGCCATACCGGTGGCGTCGGGGATGGCCCCGATCCCCAGTTGGATGCAGGCCCCGTCGGGTATCTGCTCGGCAATCAGGCCGCCGATGGTGACGCTTACCTCGTCCAGCTTCACGGGGGGCAGTACCGGCAGCTCGATATTGTTTTCAATCAGCCCGTCCACCTGGCTTATGTGCAGGCGGCTGCCGCAAACGGCCCTGGGCTGGTTGACATTTACCTCGATAAAGATGCGCTTTGCCTTGTCAATCATGGCCTCCGAGTAGGAACTGGCGGTGGCCAGGCTGAAATAGCCATGCTTGTCCATAGGCGAGACAGAAACACAGAAGGCATCATAGTCGTAGCACGTTCTGATATACTTGGGAATATCCCTGTAATAGGCGGGAATAAAATCCGCGAATCCGCTGTTTATGGCGCTTCTGGCTCCCGCGCTGGAAAACCAGGAGTACCCCGTCATTTTCCCGTAGAGGCTCTTGTCAGCATAAAACTCCAGGGGATACACATCCAGCAGCGTCTGGACCTTTACGCCGCGAAGCTGGTCCTGCCCCGCCCGCTCCGCAATGGCGGAGATGATGGCTGGAGTCTGGGCCGCAGCGGCGTCCATGCCGATAAGCCAGCCATCCTCCACTCGCGCCGCAAGCTCCTGCGCGGTGGTTTTTCTGGCCTCATACAGCGTTTTGAAATCTGTCATTGGTTTTTCTCCTTTTCAGACTTTATCTTTTATCTGCGGCGGCCGCGCTGCTTATGCTCCGCGTAACGGCGGTTGTCAGCAATGCGGCTGTCCGCTTCCTGCATAAATTTTTTGAGTCTGTCTTCAAAATCCTGATTGGCGCTGGGGGGATCTGCTGCGGCACGGGGGGGCGGGGTCTGGCCGCCGCTTTTGGGAGCGCTGTCCCGCCGCATTGGCGCGGCCTGCTGCCTGGGTGCCGGGGCAGGAGACTCCGCGCGCTTGATGGAAAGATTGATCTTCCCGTCCTCCGTCACGTTCATAACCCGCACTTTTACCATTTGCCCCAGCTTCACATGCTCATTCACATCATTCACATAGGTATTGGCAATCTCCGAGATATGCACAAGGCCGCTCCTGCCCTCCGGCAGCGACACGAACGCGCCGAATTTTGTGATCCCGGTTACTTTTCCCTCTATAACGCTTCCTACTTCCAGCCCCATAGCGCTTCCTCTCTGTCTGTTGTAAAATAAAATATTTTTTCTCCCGGCAGTACAAGGCCCAGCCTCTCCCGAGCAAGCATCAGCATTTCCTCGTCGCTCCCGGCAGAGGCAAGCTTTTCCTCCAGCCGGGCCTTTTCCTGTTCAAGCAGCGCCAGCTCCTGCCGGAGCCCGGCGGCCGTTTCCTCCGCATGACGCAGTTCGGCCCGCGCGGAGGCAAGGCTCACCAGTGAATACAGCATCAGCGCCAAAACAACGATTCTCAATATGATGTCACGGTTGTGCATAAGGGCCCTTTCGCAAGGCATCACTGCCTCTTTTTAATAATAATGCATTCTCTCATTTTTTGAAAGATAATTTTTGCCGAAAGAGCTGTTTTTTTTATTATTTTTTTGCATGAGGCCATTAACATACAGAATTTATCCAAACCTGTGCTGAAAAAGGGTAAAATAGGGGGACTGAGGGCGTGCATATATGTCAGGAAGCCCAACAGCGCCGCGGCAAGATCCCAGAGCCCCAGTCGTCCGCTGCCTGCACCCATGGCAAAAAGGAACAAGCCTCCGCCCGCAAGCACACAGAAAAGCCCGTCCAGCGCCGCCCCGCCCAAACCACCGCAGCGGCGGCGGATGGGCCGGATAAGGTCATAACACAAGCCCGCCAGCCCGCCCAGGCCGAAACCCAACAGCAGCGCCGCTCCCTGGCGGCCAAGCTCCGTCTCCATGCTCAGCCGAAAAGGCGGGACCACAGGGAACCGGATTTAGCGGGTTCCTCATAGCTCAGCTCCTGTATGTGCCCCCGTACCTCGAGCTGCCCTGCGTCCAGGTCTATCCTCTCTATGTGCAGGCCCTGTCCCCGGACAGTCAGATCCCCCTGGGCGGTGGTCAGGACAATAAGATTCTCGTCAAAGCCGGAAACATCGTCCACACCGCAGATGCTAAGCTTTTCTCTGCTCTCCATATTCAGGCTGTGCAGCCGGGCAGGCGCTTTTTGAATCTGGTCATATGGCATGTTCTCACCCCCTTGGAGCAAGTATATGCCGCCGGCGGACAAATTAGAAAAGCGCTTTTCATATTCTTCGCCTGTGCAGAATTACAGCCGTAAAGGCAACACGCAGCGCGGGCAGCAGAAAACAGGGCGGCAAAAGCCGCCCTGCTCTGATTGAATCAATGGTATATTAGAGTTTCAGTGCTTTTCGCTCTTGTCGCCCACGCCGAAGTGCAGTTCCTTCATGCCTTCCACCTCGTCGCACACATCCTTAAGCGCGCACACCGAGCAGTCGGTGGGCAGTCCCTCCAGGATATGGGTCAGGGTGCCGGTAACGGCGGTGGCCTTCTTGGCCAGCTTCTGCATTTGGGCGTAGTCCAGACCGGGAGCCGTGGCAAAAATCACGGTGGCGTTAAGCACATTGGGGTTTTTCTTGTACTCGGCAATATAGCTTGCGCCCACAGATCGGAAGCTAATGCCCTGTCGCAGAGCGATTTTGCTGACACGGACCTGCTCTCTGTACGACTCAGGGGACATGCGCACCATGTAGCCCTCCGGGTAGACATGGTACTTGGCAAACTCGATGTCCTTCAGCGTGCGATATACATTCTCGTCATCATCGTCCAGAACGCCTACGCGCAGCAGGACGATGCGGGCAAAGTCCACCTCTCCCCGAATGTCTTTCAGATCCGGCCCGTACAGCAGAACCTGATCCCTGTTGACCAACTCCGGGCCGGAAGTAAAAAGCACATAGTTCGCCGAGCCCTTTCCGGACGCGCCCATCTCATAGGCCGCGTCCTTCTGCAGGACAAGCTCGCTTGCGCCAAGGTCCTTCCAGCAGTCACCGGGGGCATAGTCCCAGGTCTTCACAGGAGCGTTCTCAAAAAGCGCCTTGCTTTCCTTGATAAGGGAATTGTAGAGCTCCATAAGCTTAGAATACCAGGTCTACCTTCTTGCGGTCAAATATCTCGTTGACACGCATATACAGCCAGGAGAGCAGCTTCTGGTCCAGGTTCCAGAAGTACACAACAAACAGAACGCCGACCGTTACCAGGAGCGCCTTTATAAGTTTCTTAATGAATTTGCACATATTTGGAATATGCTCCTTTCCTATATTGGAGTGCTGACCATAAGCGGCGATTACTTCTTGGCCATGCCCTTCTGGCGGGCAT
>DCJL01000033.1:0-379 GCA_002320035.1 Clostridiales bacterium UBA1701
CCCCCTGTCATTCCGAGCACCCCTCCTTTGTCATTCTGAGGCGCAGCCGAAGAATCTTCCCTCCGCACCCGCCAGAGGAGCACCCCTCCTTTGTCATTCTGCGCCTCCCTCCCTTGTCATTCTGAGGAGCTTCGCTCCGAAGAATCTTCTCTCCGCAGCCCGTCATTCCATCGCCCCCGTCAGCAGGATATTCACGGCCTCCGTCAGCTCCGCGCTGTCCTTTTCCAGCTTTGCCACCCGGCTCTCCACCGTCGGCCCCGGCGCCGCCGGTTCCGGCCTTGGCAGCGGCTCATAGAGAAAAGCCCCGTCCCGGTAAAGGTAATCGCTGATGTTCCCCTCCGGCAGCGCCTCTGCAAGCACAGCCCCATCCGGGGCGTAC
>DCJL01000033.1:399-18790 GCA_002320035.1 Clostridiales bacterium UBA1701
GTACGCCGGGAAGGTGGCGCTTAAAATCCGCCCGGTTTCAGCATCCAAATTTAATACAAACATTTAGCTCGCCCCTTTCACGCCGTAGATAGCTGTTGGTATGGCATAAGCGTTATCTTGTGTTGTCGTTGGGCCCTGGTCATACCCCTCACCGAACACAACGCCATTTGTCCCTGCTTCAATAAATCTTGATGCGTATTGAGGATTTGAAACGCTTACGGAGCTTACCTGCCTCGCGCCAAACTTTTTCCCGATGGGGGCAAGAAAAAGAGCGCCGCTTGTCAAATCGTTGCGATATTTCATTTCAACAAGCAGAAATGCACAGCCTGTTGCATTAACTGATACGGTCTGTGGAGAAAAACTGCTCCCGGGACTGGCGTTCTCCCAGAGCTTTCCAATCTGAATTCCGCCCAGGACCGCCGTCACCTCCGGCGACAGCTTTGCAAGCGTTACCGAGCCGTCTGGAATCCCCGTGTTGTAATTTACCGTAGTTGTGCTCCCGCCGCCCCCGCTCATGCGCTTCACCTTTTCCGGCAGCGTTACGGCCAGCTCCCCGCACTTGTAGCTGAATCGCCTGTCATCGCTGGATATTACAACCGAGACAATCTGCGTTTTGAATACCGTCCCCGCCAGCCGCAGCAGTACCGTGTCGTAGAGCCCGTATTCTTTCTCCGAAAGGAATTCGATCTTGTGGCTTTGAATATTTTTTGCGAATACGGCCGCCGCCTTTTCTGCCGGGTCCTCCTCTGCCTTGGCCGTCACATACTCCCAGCGTCCCTCCGCCCGCGACGCCGGAACAGATGTGCTGATCTCCCCCGCCGCGCTCAGGTAGAAGTCCCTGCTCTCATAGACAGGGTCGCTGTCCGCGTTTTCCTGCGGCACTTCCCTGAGCACCGTCACCTTGGCCACGCTGTCCTTGCTGTAGGTCTCCGTGGCAAGCTGGGCGCTCCCGTCTGAAAATACCACCCGCCGGGCCGTGCCCGTACCCGTGGATATGCGCAGCTGGAGCGTGTCCGAGGCCTTTGCCCTGCTGCGGAGCCCAAAGTCGATCACGACCCCCGCCCGCCGGGCCTGCGCCATGATGTCTGAGAGCTTGTAGAGCTTTGTGTCATCCAGCTCCGGCGCCGTCATGGGCGTCGCATCCGTGTTCTCCACGCTCAGATAGGGCACCCGGTATGCCGTGTCGCTGCATCCGATATACTCGCGCTCCAGCGCCGCCTTGATGAATTCCCCGTATGTTCCCGGCGCCGCGTCTGGCCATACAAGCGGCCGGTCGAAGAATTCCGCCGCGTCTGCCGTGGCTATGGTCAGCTTCCCGTCCTTCGGAGAGGCCTGGGAAATCAGCACAATCCTCCCCCCGATATACAGCCAGTCCCCGGTATGGTCCCTGCCGTCGTGCCCCGCCAGCACCGCCTTCCCCGTCTCTCCTGATACCGATGCCGCCGGAAGCGAGTAGCTTTCCGTGTTTTCCCGCATGGCCAGCGTAAAGTCGCCGCGTTTTTTTATATATACCAGCATCTCATACGCTCCTGTAATAGAAGTAAGCCTGCGCCGAGACCTTTCCCGTCAATGTGCCCGCTCCCGTGAGCTTCAGGATGCTGGCCTCGTGGACAGGCGCCCGGAAAAAAGGCTCCGTGCTGATGTCTACCCGCCCCGCGTCCAAAAGATCCGTCTCCGTCCCGTCCGCGGCGATGCTCTTGATATAGCCGCTGCGCTTGGCCGTGAAAAGTTCCAGTATCTCCGTCGCTCCGATGCTTCCGGAGATTGCGCACTTTCCGTATTCCGTCCCGCTCTCGACCCCCGTGAGGGAAATTTCCAGATCCGCCGCCGCGCCCGTGTAGCGCACCCGCAGCGCCGCCGGCACGTGTCCCCTTGCCGGGATTTCTACCGAGTAAACCCCGCCCCCGCTCTCGCCGTATACCAGCTTGTCATCATAGGCAAATTCATACCGCATCGCCGTGTCCTCGTCGCCCTCGAAATTCAGCGCCAGCGGCGTCGGCAGATACCAGGGCGTAAGACAGGCCATAGAAACCGCGCAGGACAGCTGTCCCCAGCTGCCCCGCACAGATTTTTCAATAAAATTCAGGCTCACCCGTCGATAAAATTCCTTACTGCCATAGGGACAGTACACAAAAATGTATTCCGTTGAAGCGGACAGCCAGTCCACAAGCGCTCTGTACCGTGGGTATGCCGCTGGCTTGAACAACAGATCGCCCACAATGTTTGCCTCTGGCTCTTCTTCCCTGCTTATAAGCTTAAAAAATCCCTCGCCGATTCCCACTCTTTTAGGGTTCAGCGCAAATCCGAGCCCCTCTGCGTGGGTAATCGTCACGTCGGAGAGCACATTCAGGTCCCACCGCTCCCCGATTTCATTTTCAAAATAAAAAGCCGCAAAGCTCATGCCAGTGCCCACCCCAATTCTCTGCTTACTGTGTTCACGATGTAGTCTATCATGCTCTGGTCAATGCTCGGTGCGTTGATGGTGATCTGTACTCCTCCCCGGACGCCCCTGCCTGCCGGAAGTTCACCCATATTCTCCGGTGCCACGATCATATCCCTGAAATCAAAGGATTTTGTGATCTGGTCCGTCACCAGCCTTGTGTTGTCCCGAATGCCCTGGGCAAAAAGCTTCATCATGTCCGGCGCGTAGGTGTGGAAATTGGAAAGCGGGCCTTCCTCCGGCTCAGAAAAGCCTATAAGGTCGCGTATGGATTGTGCGATATCGGAAACCTTTTGTTTTAACGCGCTCCACTTTGCTTGCAAGCCGCTTATAAAGTTGGAAATCAGGTCACTGCCCCAGCTTACCGCGTCGCCTACCACGCCCATAATGCCGTCTTTGACCGCGTTTACAATTGCCTTTCCCTTTTCTTTCAGCTCTCCGAGCTTGCCGACAAGACCGCTGATAAAATCGGCTATTGCGGCAGCTGCCACATTGATAAGCTCTCCCGCCTTTGCCATGGCCGCCGCGATGAGCGCGTCCAGCATTTGGCCGCCCGTGGTGGCGATTCCTCCAAGAAAGGCAAGAATTCCGGCAATAAACGCAAGCACAATCTGCCCCGCCGCTCCCAGCAGCTGCGGGGTATTTGACACAAGCGCCACCACAAGCTGTACGATGATCTGCCCCGCTATTTCTGCAAGCTGCGGCAGATAGGTAATGATTCCGGTAGACAGTGCCGTAATGATGGACACTGCCCCTTCAACCACCGCGTCGGTGTTTTCCGCAAGATAGCCTGCCAGCTGTACGGCAATCCGTCCCGCCGCGTCTACCAGCATGGGAATGCTGTTTACGATGGCCACGCCAAGAGCGCCGACCATAGAAGCGCCCGCGCTGAGAAGCTGCGGAACTACATTTTCAACAAGCCCCGGCACGGCGGCGGCCAGCACCGGTGCCAGCCCCTCCACAAGCTTCCCGATACCACTCAGCGCCTGCTCAATTCTCGGCATCAGGTTTTCCGCTGCGATTGTCGCGGATGTTACCAGGTCGTTCAGCAGCACGTCAAAATCCTGGGTGTCGTCGGCAATGCCGGTCATGAGGTTTGTCCACGCCGCCTTGGTCATTGCAAGGCTCCCGGATATCGTCTCCGCCGCCTCGCTCGCCGTCGTTCCTGTGACATCCATATTCTGCTGCACAACGTGGATCGCCTCCACGATGTCCGCATACGAATCAATGCTGTATTCCGCCAGCTCTCCCTGGGCTGTCTTGATTGCCTCCGCGTCAGCGAGCAGCCGCTTCATTTCAGACTGCGTACCGCCGTAGCCCAGCTTAAGGTTATCCAGCATTGTATAATTTTGCTTTGCAAAGCCCTGATAGGCGAACTGAATCGCCTCCATTCCCGTGCCGAATTTATTCGCGTTGTCCGACATATCTCTGATTGCCATGTCGGCATAATCCACGGCCTTTTTTGTGTCTCCCCCCAGGCTCTGTATCAGGCTCGCTGCAAAGCTTGTGGCGGTATTCATGTATTCGTTTGCGGACATTCCGGCAGTCTTGAACGCGTCCCTTGCGTACTGCATCAGCTGCCCGCTGCTGTCCTTAAACAGCGTTTGCACGCCGCCTACCAGCTGCTCATACTCGGCAAATCCCTCTATTGCGTTTTTTGTCAGAAAACTGACGGCGGTGGAAGCCACGCCGATTGCCGCCGCTCCCACCTTGGCCGCTGTTTTCAGCCCGTTCCCGATCGCTTTTGCGGCCTTACTGGTAAGCCCTGCGGCTTTACCGATTCCGTCTCTGTATTCGCTGTCGTCCAGCGTGATTCTTGCGTAAAGGTCAAAAAGGTCTATGTTCCCTCACTTCCCTCCTGTAGGCGGCGCAGTGTGCCGCGCACCTGGTCTATGACCTCCTCCGCCGTGCGTTTTTCTTCCGCTTTTGGCTCGATGAGGTCAATAAACCGCGTCTCATAATACTTACCCCCGCCCCTGGCACTGTTCTCGCCGATGGCCCGGAGCGCATCGCTTATGTATATCCGGTACGCCTTGTCCCGCTCTCTTTCCGCTATCATGTAGGGGAGCGCCGCCATATAAGCGCCGGCCCGCATTCTCGGCGCGGACAGGAGCGCCGGAATTATCCGGTCTGCTCCTGCTCCACGCACGATTTGAAAAAATCCAGCATCTCCCGGTCTTTCAGCAAAGTACGAAGCTGTATGCTGGTTTCAATAATATTCTGGCGGGAAATATCCTCCCGGTTCTTCCCTGCCAGCACGGATAAAATACCGTAAATATCGCCCCGGTGCGTTTTCAGCAGCAGCGGGGCGATGCTGTTCAGTTTTTCCGCGCCGAAGCGTAAGATCTCTGCCCGGTTCTTTTCCTGTCCCGGGTCTAACTTGCGCTTGAGCTCCGCAATCAGATCCTCGTCGATGACGATGTTGTTTATATACGGTGTAATTTCACACAGGACGTCAAGCGCCTCGTCCGTGTTCAGCTCCGACAGTTTTTTCATGAGCTCACCGCCGGCTCAATGCTGTAAAATACCATCGGCATCTCTGTCTGCGCCGCCAGAGACACGTGCCCCGTCAGCGTCACGCTGTTCTGGCCCTTGCCCGCCTTGGTGGTCTGCAGGTTAAAGCCGCCTGTGCTCAGCGCGTTTTTGAGCTGGATTGCGATCGCACCGCCGTCGGCCCGGTCGCCAACCCACCACAGGTCGGTAAAATCTGTCTGCCTCAGCGTTGCCCTCGGGGTCACCTTACCCTTGTTTGCGCTGTCGATATCTGCCGCGCCCAGAGACAGGCGGATGGATTCCGCCGAAGTGCCCAGAGAGGTAAAGCCCATGGTGCATTTCCATCCGGTAAGCTGCTTGAGCTCTTTCACGTTCATCGGCGCATTATCCACATCCTCCCCCATGTCCACATAGGTCGGCTCGCATACCGCGTTGATTCCACCCGTGGTGGCACATATGATGTCGGCGTCCTCTGGCGCCGCAGCAGTTTCCGGGTCAAAGCTTTTAAGCAGCACCCCCGCGTCAAGCTGCATTTCCGCAAAGGTGCTCTGTGGAATCACTGTAAATTTTCCCATATATTTTTCCTTTCAGTTCAAAGTCAAATATTCCGCTGAAAGATTCAGCGTTTTCATTTTCAGCAGCGGCTCATCCTCCACCGGCGCGCTCTGACACCAGGGAGTCCCGCGCCGGAGCCAGATATAGCCGCCCTCGCAGCCTAACACCTTTCCTCCCGGGCCGATTGCCTTTGAAATTTCCGCCGCCTTGGCGTTTGGCGCGGTTTCTCCCGCTCCATAGTACCAGAGATTCACTGTCAGTGCCGCCGCGTCTCCGCCCCAGGCGTCAAAAACCGGCGTATAGGTCAGGTAAGGCAGCACTGCGTTGTTTGGCACGTCTGTCTCCGCGTAGGCCGGAATCCCAAAGCCGCTGAAAAAACTGTATAGCGCCGCTTCCTTTGTCATTTCGGCAGCCTCGCAAGCTTCTCCGCCGTCGCCATAGACATATCCAGCCCGGCGCTGTGCGGCGTCTGCTTTTCCTTCGCCTCTGAGGTCACGCGGAAATACGCGCCGTCCGCCAGACGCATGAAAATTTCCCTGTATGTCAGCGCGTCCTTTCGTCTTGTGAGCACCGTGTACACGCTCTCAAGTCCCTGCTGCTGGGCGACGCGGGCCTCCGTTGAGGTATCCAGCACCACAGCCGCCTCGAACAGTGCGCCCTCAACATAGCTGTTTACCAGTCCGCTCTCGTCGTCCGGTCGCTGTTCCCATACCATTTTCACGCAGGGCATCATATTTTCATCAATCAGGCTCATGCCGCTTGCACCTCAAATCTTTCTGTATACGTTCAGGCGTTTCCTGAATGCGTCCTGCCATGTGAGCACCTGCCCGTCTTTCCCTGTGGCTCTGGTGTAGCTGTATCCTGCAAAGCTCTCGGACTGGTATGGGCCCGCGTCACCGTTTTTCTCCTGCCACTGCTCGATCTCTCCGGCCAACTTCAAAAAATCCGGTGGAATCGCCAGCGCCCATATGCTTCCCGCGAAGCGCTCGTCCTGCAGCCCCGCGACGGGGTATTTATATACCCCGTCGTTGAATACCGAGCCGATGATTCTGAAATGCTGCCCCGCCGCCAGAAACGGCAGCGTAATGCTGCCGTTTTCAACAGTGAAGCTGTCCGTGTATATCCCGCCCGGCAGGACAAAGAAATTCCGTATACTTCTCAGTATTTCTTCCAGCATCACGCTGCCGCCCCCTTATCAGCCTCCGGTTTTGGGCGCGATGGCAATTCCCTTGAGCACAGCGGCTTTCAGGGTATTTTTCAGCGCGATTCCGGCCACAAGCTCAACCTCGCCCTTCTTTACCGCGCCGGGGGCGCTCAGGTCGGGCATGTAGCTGCTTATAACGCCGGTGCCGGTGGGTGAAATGCCGTGCAATGCGTCAAGGCCCAGGGTTACCGCATATATCTCGGTAGTCCCCGCCGCGCTGCTGCTGGGAATGCTTGTGCCTATGACATCCTTTGTGGTCCCGTCATAGTATTTTCCAAGGTCCATCATGGCGATCCCGTTATAGGTTTCCACGGTTCTCCCGAATTCGTCCCTGCTCTGCGCGTAATAGCCCGCTCTGCGGGCGATTCCGCGCATTTTCGTGAGCATGGCGGTGTTCATCAGCATCATTGTGGGCGTTCCGTCGAGTACGGAAAGGAAGCCGTCCACCTCATCCAGAAAAGCGTTGTAATTGCTGTCCATCTCCGCGGCGGAGGTAAGGGATACCGCGCTGGTCACTTCACTTGAGGTGCCGGAAAGCAGCTTTTTGAGGCCGTCAAAGGTGTTTGGCACGTACCCCGCGCCGCTTGAGGCGGAAGTGCCGTTAATTACAAGATTGTGGAAATAGTTTGACGTTGCCTTGATTTTCTGCTCGGCCTGAAAAGCCAGCTCGTCCACCGCGCCGCTGGTGTTCTGCAGCACACGGTCTACTTCAAAAGAGCCGCCCATGATAATGGCGTTGGTGACCTTTTTCTCCTTTTTTGCTTCACTGGCCGTGTATTCGCTGTTTATGGTCCTGACGCCTGCGGTGCTGGGGGTTTTCAGCTGGATATAGCCGTAAGCCAGCGTGGAGCCGCCGGTGCCTGGGGATATGGCGTTGTCAAAAGTAAGCCGGTCCAGCAGAAGGGAGCTTCTGCGGAAAGTGTCTATGACCTGCTGGTCTACCTTGTCGGCCATGCCGACCTTTGCTTCTGCAAGAGTAATTGCCATTTGTTAAATCATCCTTTCATTTTTGTGTGTATTTGTCTCTCAGGGCGTCCGCAAGTGATTTTGTTTCCGGAATGCCCCCCGTGTTGGCAGGCGGTTTGGAAGTCTCCGCGCCGCGGGTTTGGGTCATCTGGATAAAGCTGTCAAATTCGGATTTTACAGCCGCCGCCCGCTCATCTGCGTCCTTTATTTTGCCTTTTTCATCCAGCTCCACCTCGTCCACGCCGTATACCTTGAGCACCTTGTCCAGATACTTCTCGGCGATTCCCGCCTCCTTGAGCAGCGCCCGGCAGGCCCTCTCCTTGGCTGCGCGTGTCTCCTTCCGGCCCTGCTCCTCCTTGTACTCGTCAAATTCCTTCTTGACAGTGTCGTATTTGTCCTTCCAGCTGTCTTTCTTCGCAGCCTCCAGATCCTCCTCGGCCTTTTCCAGTCTCTTTTGTACTTCGGCCAACTTGTCCGCGTCCGCCTTGTATGCTTTCAATGGCTCGACAACGGAGGTGTGCTCGTCGATAATTGCATCAATCTTTTCCTCGTCAATGCCCATCGACTTCAAAAATTTTCTCGTAAATGCCATGGTTTCTTTAATCTCCTTTTCCTCGGTGGCAGTTCTTCGCCATTCGATTTTTATAAAAACCGCAGTTCCTCGCGGGTTTTACCAACAAAAAAGGAACCTGTAAAATTTACAGATTCCTTGTGGAAAATATTAGATTATGCTTCTCCCAGCTCGTCTCTAATGATATTCCGATATGTGCTCTTGTGGTTTGCTACGGCGGGCTTGATGAAGGGCTGGGCCTCCTGCCCTTCCGTCCTGTGCCAGTTCCCCTCCCCGTCCTGATATACCCAGGGCGTGGGCCGCCCGCCTCCCTGTGCAAATTTCCCGGTCCCCAGCTCCACATACTCTGCGTAATGCGTGTTGGAGCCGATGTACGCGCTGTCCTCGTCCGTCTTGTGGCTGATCCCGTTTCTCAGGTTGCCTGTGGCCACCGGCGCAAGATCTTTGGCGTAGCCCTCGCCCTGCAGGCCGCAGCGCTCCAACGCTCGTGCCTTTGCCGCATCCAGCAGTCCCAGAATCTGGCCGCTGTTGTCTACCAGGCGTACGCTCATAAATACCTCCCCATCGCCGCGCTCAGCGCAGCCGCCGCGGCGCTTTCTCCGGCTTTCAGCATAGCCCCCAGCGCTTTTTTGAACGCTCTGTTTTCGCTCATGTATTCTATCCCGGCCAGCGTAACGGCAGGCCTTGAATGCTCCCATAACACTTTATGTAGCTTTACATTGTCCGTGTCCTCTGTAGTTATCAGCCCCGTTATGTACCCCTCGTTTTTAAGCTTTATCGCCAGCGTGTCCCGGTTCTGCCCGTCCGTTCCAACGGCCCGCTCTCCGACGCATTTGGGATCGAATACCGGCTATTTTTCCGATTCCCGTATAGCGATCAGCAGCTTTACTATTATGTCCATATCTTTTGCCATAATATCACCTCACAATTCGCTGTATGGGCATTCTGCGCATACTTTGCGCGCTGCATCAATGTCCTTTAATTCGGCAAGTTCCTTTGTAGATGAAATTTTGAATGTGCGGTTCAGGCACATAAGCGAATCATAACATAAATCCGCATCAATTATTCGCTTATATACAGGGCAATATCGATCTGCTTCATGATCTAATTCATATGCCATTCTTTTTCAGCACCTCCAATATCAATTCTGTTTCGTTATCAAAATCCTCTTTTTTCCATCCCGTTTTAAATATCCACTCGTCATTTTCATTTCGCTTAATTACGGCCATACCTTTTTCCCCTACAAAAAATTGCCGTTTGCCACCCCATTGGACGAACATTGCATTGGCAGTATCAACATATGACCGAAGCTCATCGTCTGTTATATTTCGTTCTACCATACGCTTCAAAATGTGATTGCCATCTCTTCCCGTATCTGACAATACATATGCTTTTTTCGGGTTTGCCGGTATAAGTACGCCTTTTTTTATGCCTCTGTCTTTTAATTCCTGCATGGCATCAAAGAAATGATAATTACTTGTTGGATATTTTACCAGGTATTGTTTTAGATTTTTCGTATAATCCCATTTCTCAGGGCTATTATACTTCAATTTTTGAAAATCTTCAAATCGTCCCGGGACTTTTCTGCCGAGAATTTTTCTGTATTCCTCGTATTGTTTTCTGTCTGCCGAAGCATTACGGCCCTGCTTCATGTAGCGCTCCCAGGCTGCCGGGTTCTCCGCCCGCTTGGCCTCCGCCCACTCCTGATATGTCATTTCCCGCACCAGCACATTGCGCCCGGTCTCCGGGTCGCGCACCCGCATCATCCTCGGCTCCGCCTCGATGCCCTCTTTCTCCCGGGTGTCTATCGTGCAGCGGCAATTGTAAATCTCATGGGGAGGTCCGCTGGGGTCTCCCGGAAACATCAGCTTATATCCGCCCACATTGAACGGCTCGTCCACGTCCCGAAGCTGTCCGTCTGCCATTCCGTGATCATGGCGCGTCTTGCCGTCCTTTGTAGCCGTCCACCGGCGGCGTATTTTGATTCCCATCCGCTCCGCCGCCACATAGCCGTCCTGCCGCCCCGCATTCTGGGCGCCAGTCACCGCCGTCCGGGCCGCTCTGAGTGCGCTTACCCGGTTCATATCCACGATCTCCCGCTGCAAGTCATCCGCCATCTGGCTGATTCCCTTGCCCATCAGGATTCCACCCGTAACGACGTCCCCGACCTTTTTCTTCCCATAAGCCAGGTCAATTCCCCGTTTCACGGCCTTTTCCGGCGGATAGTAGGGCAGAAGCTCCGGCTGCTCCATAATCAGCCGCCGCACGGTCTGCTCGTCCCACAGCACGAAGTCCGCCTCCGGATGGACGAGCTCTATCCGGTAGGCCGCGTAATTTCGGTTAAGCGAATAAATGCCCGGCGTCCTGTCGTTTACATAGGCGATGGCAACCTCATTTGCCCTGGTCATGCGCTCTGCGATATTGTCCTTCAGCGCCTCCATGCGCTCTCCCCGGCCGAGCTGGGCGAGCCGCCACTGGGTATATTGCTCCTTTGTGACCTCTCCGGCCTCCAGAAGCTTCTTCATTTCCGCATCCCGCTTGGCAAACTTGGAAAAATATTCCCGGATCTCGTCCTCAATCTCCTTGTATGCCTTTCCGTATACCGCCTCTATCTGCTTTTCCAGTGCCGCCAGCTCCTCGTCCGTGAGCTTGTGGGCGATATCAGGCTCAGCCATATCATTCTCCTCGTATTATCTCTTTCGCTTTCTCCTTGCTCACACCTATCGAAACAGAAATTATTGACACTGCCTGTCCCTCAGATATAGTTCCGGCTGAGAGCTGTTGAATAATTTGAATAAGGCTTTGCGTTTGCGCTCCGTTCAAGCCTTTATCAGTTGCTTCTTCAGCCGCTGCTACCACTTCGCCTAAATCAGCTATATTCCTGCCCTCCACTGCAGTCACGCCCAGCCGGTCCAAGTTCTCGCCTGCCCTCCGGTCTATGAGCGCGCTTACCTTGTCCGCGTCGCCCCATGCGGTCAGCAGCTTGTCAATGAGGTATTCCTCATCCAGATATTGCGCCGCCATCAGCAGCATTTGTGTCTCCTCAAGCTGATTGACGATTTTATTTCTCGTGTAGCTGGGGCTGTCCTCTATCCCGGCTATTTTGAAGATCCCGCTCAGAAAATCGCTCACGCATCCTTCAAACATGTCTGCTTTCAGGTCAATCGGCACATAGGCCGCCTTGATTGCCGTCGCGGTCTGATTTCCCGCGGAAACGGATGCCGAATCAAAGCACTGAAAGTCTGTGAAAAGCCTCCGTGTCAGCATATCTATGGTGGCCTGGGTTCCGCTGAACGGCGCTTCCACCGTGTGTGCCTCCGCTTTCGCCCCCTCGTCTCCCTCCGCGTGCACCACATGGGTCACCTTGAGCTGCTCAACAAATCTCAGGTCGTCCTCGGGCGTCATTGCCCCACAGTTCACCAGTGCCCAATAGATCAGGTTGCCCTCATCCACGTTGTTTACCATGTTGGAGGTCGCCAGATCCAGCGCGTCGATGGTGTTCTGCTTGCCCACAAGCTCGGACTGATGCTCGTCGTTTCCCCATAGAGGCACGATTGGAAAGCCCGGATAATTCTCCCCCTGGTAGATCTCCATTCCATCTCTCGGCGTGCCTGCCAGCTTTTCCTTGTAAGCCCGCTTGCCTCTGAGCACGAAAAAACGATCGCCTTTTTTCTTGATGTATTCTGTATATCCATCCGTTTCAAAGAGCGTCGCCCGGAGAGGCTTGTCCTCCGCCACCTGCCAGAAGCGTATTCCGGCCATCAGCGCCCCGTTTTCCTCGCTGTACAGCGGCACAAATTCCGTGAGCTTATATACCTCCAAATGGTCTAAATTCCAGAATCCAAAGCTCACGCCTCCTATCAGTGCCTCCCGGCCCGCTTTCTGCACTTTCCTGTCAAAATCCGTCCCCAGTTTCTCCTTTGCCTCCGGCTTGAGCGTAATCCCGTTGCCAAGCAGATATTGGTTCTCCTGATTCACCGCGAACTTGAAAAAGCTGCTTGCCACCTTGTGGTTTGCTGAAAAGCGGTCGATGTTCGCCATACCTGCCATGTCGTATATGATCTTCTGAAAGTGCATGATCGTGGGATTGAGTCCCCGGTAATATTCCTCAGCCAAAGCTGCCGTCCGGTACAGTCCGCTCTTTTTATGCTCGTTTATTGTTTCCTCAATGAAGCTGAAGATACCGGTCATGTCCCCGCTCAGCGCCGCAAAATCTTCATAGGTCTTTATTTGTCTCACCCTCCAAAAACAGAATTGTACCTGCCCATGCCCGATCGATACTTCATGACCGTCATGGCAAAATACCGGATCTCATCCATTGCGTGGTCGTTTTCCTTTATTACCTTGTCCTCCTGCGCCTTTTCATCCCAGCGGTACAATCCGAATTCCCTTATGGCATTCTTACAGCTTCGATGGATCTTCATCTGCCCGCTTTTCAGATATCCCGCCGTCACCCGTATTCCGGCAAGAACCTCGTTTTTTGCCTGCCGGACTGTAAATTTCCTGTAAATGTCCGCTTCCCCGTCCCGGCCGCGCCGGGCGCAGTAGTTCCGTTTCCGCAGTGCCGCGATAAAAGAAGCCGCCGATGGGTCGATTATCACCTCAGTAATAACACGACCCTCCGCCAGCTTGATCAGTTCGTCACAGTATTCCTCGTCTGTCTTTTGGCTCCGCTTCTCGCGGCCGGAGTAATAGTATTCCGCTATCCTAACAGCCCTGTTTCCCTCAAGGCACCAGAGCCCGGCCGAGAATGGGTTCAGCGTGCCGTAATCAACGGATATGAAGTATCTTCCGTCCTTCGGTATCTCGTCTGTGATGTTGTCCTCTCCAAATTCATAAACGAGCCCCTCCGCGCGTTTCCAGAGGCCGAGGATATACCGGTCATAATAAACCGTCCCTTCATATTCCTTCTTGAGGTTCTTTTTGAAAGTTTCGGATAGGAACGGGTTATCGTCAATGGTATATGTCTGGCTGAATATATCGGCGTCTGAATCAAGAAATTTTTTCAGCCAATGCTCCGGGTACTGCGGGTTGAAGGTCCCGTCAAAACAGGAATATTCCTTATCCAGTCGGCTTTTGAGCAGCGAGAATACCTCTTCCGCCCAGTCAGCTACCTCATCTCCGTAACAGTATTTTATTGACGCGCCTCTTATCTTCGACACCTGGGATACTTTTTCACCGCCCAGGCAGTAACATTTTTCACCGAAAATTCCCGCCGTGTTGTCGCTTGATATGGTTCCCACCAGCTCTGCGCCGTAAATATTCCGCATCGGCTCCAGAACGTTACGTTCAATTGTGGATTTTGTTACCCCCATAATCACTGTCAGCCCGTCAAGCCCGGCCCTTTCCCTGATCCGCATCGGGATAATCCACTTGAAGTCAAGATAGGTCTTGCCTGAGCGCGTGGCGCCGCCCTTGAAATTCCAGCGGTGATTTGCCTTTTTTACAAATTCATTCTGCTTCGGACTTAACAGCATTTTTAAACTCCCTCAGCAGGCTGTCCAGCTTCTCCAGCGAATCTCTGCTTCTGTCCGTTGCCGCATATCGCTTTATCAATGCCTCCCCCGCCCGGAGCCGGTCGGACAGCGCGGCGTCAAGTCCGAACTGGTCCTTTACCTGTCCCCGCATCGCGGATGTGAGAAACGCCATCGTTTCCTCCTGCGAAGCCACGATGGACATATCCTGCGCGCGCAGGCGCGCGTGAATGTAGGCGGCGATCTCAGGTTTTCTCAGGTTTTCGTATCCGATCGCCGCTGCGGTCTTTTCGCTGTATCCCGCTTTTCTGGCTGCCTCCGTGGCGTTAAAGCTCTCCAGCCATAAATCCGCGAATCGTTTTTGCCTCGCATTAATGCCCATTGCCGCCCTCCCGCAGCATATCCGCCAGCTTCGTTATTACTTCGATGAGCGAGTATGTGGAAATGATCTGCGCGCCTGCGCTCTTGACCCTGTATTTCGTTATGAACCGCTCATACTTCCGTGAATAAAATGTGTTTTCCGTGAGACTTACATCCACGCCCCGCCGGTTAAGCGCCATTATCAGCTTGCGCGCCGTCTTCCGTGTCGCGGCCATCCCTGATCCCCCTTCAAGCAAACGCAGCCGCGGCATTGAAGCCCGGCTGCGCCCTGAAATTATTTCATGCTGCCATGATATCACATTGCTTTTAAAAAATCGCCCCGTTTTTTTCCCACTTTCCGTTTTATTCTGACCCGTACATGGATATCGTGAATTTCCGTAATGCCGCGTCCCGCCGCCTGTATACCGAAGTTTTTTCTATTTTCAGCTCATCGCATACCCGCTCCACATATCCCTTGTGCCGGTGTATATACATCCGGTCCAGAATGAGTCTTTCTTCCGGGCTTAGCGTGGCCAGCGCTCCGTCAACGATTCTCAGCCACTTTTCCGTATCCTCTATTGCTGAGCGGAGCTCTTGCCGCAGCGCAATGTTGTTGATAAGCATATCCTCTCTTCGGCTCGTTCCCCCGGAGACTGGGGACCCGTCTGTCCGTACCGCCCGGATATTGCAGAGCTCCTGCTCGAGCCTCTGTATCTCCTGGCCGGCCCGTAGCATGCTCCCTTTCTTGGACTCGTAAATTTTAAGCTTATCAGCCGCTTCCTTTTTCCAGTCCATACGCTCTCACCTCCCTGCTCTCGCCCGCTCGCCGCCGCCGGCGCCGCGGGGTCGGATCTCATTTCTGACTACCGGCCTGTACAGATATTTGTATAAGCTCCCAAATTTGCCGCACCATTCACAGCGCCCGGCCGCGATCGCTACCCCGTCCGTCCTGGTGTCAAATTTCCTTTTTAATTTTTCCCCGCATTCGGCGCAGCACCAGCTCACGCCCCAGGCATACCCGGCCCGGCTCTTTTGCGTCCCCCGCTCAGTCTGCCTCGCTTTTTTCTTCAAGCTCCCCGCCTCCTGTCCTCAGATGTCTCTCCTCCAGCTCCCGGCCCAGATTTTTTATCCCGTCCAGCGCAAGGCTCAGCTGCACCATGGCCGCCTCCGCCGTCCGCCGCAGCTGCCCGAGCCGCGCCAGCGCCTGCCCAATTTCTTCCGTATAGGCCGCGTCCAGAAGCCGGAGCGCCTCCGGATAGCTGATATCCCGTGCCGGAGCATAGCCCTGGATTTCCAGCGTGACCCGCTCCACGGATTCCCTGACGATGGAATTCATTCCCGTCCCGCCTCCTTTCTCATCCGGTAGAGGCACAGCACGCCCCCATGCTGATTTCCTTCATATCCCATCCCGCAGCGGCAGCGCTTTGTAGGCTCATCCCGTATTTTCTCCACCTCAAATCTCGCCCGCCGCAGCTTTTCCGCGCAGTCTGCGCACAGCCGCAGGTATCTCCATTTTTTCATTGCGTATCTCCTTTCCGCTTTCGATTCGCTTCCGGTTCCCCGTCACTGTCCCCGCCCGCCTCTCTGCATGCCTGCGGTATGATGTAGCGTATGTACTGCGGCTGATAGCTCCTTTCCCCCCGGCTCCGGTACTCCTGGAGGAAAAGAAGCTTTGCCCCCTTCGGGATCCTCAGCTCCGCGTCCGACATGGCCGCCCGGTCCTTCGGCTGGGGCCTCACCAGATTCCGGGAGCTGGTAAATTTGTTTTCATCCTTTACCCGGCGCACCTGCCTCAGGAAATACTCAGCGATCGGTGTGTAGTCCGCCTGTCTGGATATGCTGTCGTAATGCACGCCGCCCATGGCCCGCCATTTCTCGATAAAAAGCGCTGCGCAGTCTGCCTGTACCATCAGGTGATGATGTACCTGCACGCTCTCTCCCGTGTCTCCGTCCATATCCGATGTGATGCAGATGTATTTCAGCTCCCCTCCTTCCAGCCGCACGGCCCGGCTTACCCGCCGGATGCACAGCTCCGCCTGGTGTCTGGCCGCCTCAAAAAGGACGGCCTGCCGCTCTTCCTCCGGCATGTCCGCAAAGCCCGGATTCTTTTTCTTTGCCCAGCTTATCAGCTTCTCCATCCCGGCCCCGCTGTAATCCAGCCCGATCAGCAGATCCCCGTGCCTGAAATTTGCGTGCATCAGCCGGGCCATGCGCTTTACCGCCGAGTATTCATTCTGCTCCTGCTTTTTCAGCTCCGCCTTTTCCCGGCGGCGGGACTTCCCGGCCGGCCTTTGCCCCGATACCCAGAATTTTGTCTTTTCCCCAATGATGCCGCTCTCGTATGTGCGCACGACCCAGTATCCCTCTCTCACGGGAATTCCCTCCTTCTGGCCTGGATAATTCGGAATGGTTGAATACTTAGGCTCTTACCAAGCCCGCATACGCGCGTGCGCGCGTATGTATTTATATAGTAGGCCTCGCTTCGCTGCCCTCATAAAGCCGCCCGCTCCGGGCGGTTTTATCAAAGCATCGTTTGTGTGCTTTTGTGTATTTTCTTCTTGACATTATACACAATGTTGTGTATAATAAGCTTGTAAGGAGGAAAGATCCTATGACTCCACGAAAGATGTGCATCAATCTTCTCACGGAAAACGGCTTTCTCTTCCGGCGCAGCGGCGGCAACCATGATATTTATTTCAACCCTGAAACAAAACAGATGATTCCCGTCAAGCGGCACGATTTCAATGAGAACGATATGCGGTATATTCTGAAAGAAGCGAAGATCAAGCGGCGGTAGGGCTGCCATGCCCTCCGCCCCGTCAAAAGGAGGCAATATAATGAAATATCTCTACACCGCGACTTTCCATCCCATAGAGGACGGCAGCGGCTATTACGCCCGTGTGCCGGACCTGCCGGGCTGCGTCACCACCGGCCGCGACCTGCAGGACGCCATTAAGCAGATCAGCGATGCTGCCGCCGGCTGGCTTGTAAGCGCCGAGGATGAGGGGCTTAATATCTGTCCCCCCACTCCTCAGGCTCAGCTTCGTCTGGCAGACGATGCCCTTTGTTCCTTTATCCAGGTGGATACCCTCGCCTACCGGGCTTTGACCGATACCCGCTCCGTCCGCAAGAACGTCTCCCTTCCCGCCTGGATGGCCAGCATGGCCGATAAGCGCGGTATTAACTGCTCCCAGGTCCTTCAGGAGGGCCTGAAGCAGCGTCTTGAGCTGCGCTGAATCATCTTTCCCCCGCTCCCCCGGTTTTCCGGGGGAGCTTTTTTATTCCATGATCTCCCCGGTCTCCGGATCCACCGCAAGGCTGTACTGGTCCTCCGGCGTTTTTTTCCTGCTCTCCATCGCTTTTCTGTAAATGCTGCTTATCAGCTCCCGGTGCAGCAGCTCCAGGCGCTGGGCAATGTCCTCTTCGTTGGGCTCCCCCGGTAAAATCAGCGCCCGGAGAAGAAACCCGCTCTTGACCGCCAGATACATCTTCCCCTCCGCGCTCTCCCGCTCGTACATTTCAAAAGGGCCGTCCGATACGGGCCTTAAGTATTCCGGGCTGTAGAACGCAAGGCCCAGGCTTGTCCGCGCCGGGGCCAGAACCTCCCCGCCGTATCCTATGGATATGAGCGCCGGCGGCGGAAGCCGCCGCTCTGTGCCGTCTGTGTCCGAAAAGCAGAGCGCCCGGGGCAGCATCCCCCGCCTGACAATGTATTTCTCCCGCTCCTTTTCCGGCACATCCAGCACCGTGAGCAGCGTATCCCCGTCCAGCTCCGGCAGGCCGTAGAGCGGATAGGCCGCGTATCCGTCGGAGATCCACTGCACGCCGTTTTTTTCATCGTCGAAAATGCTTATCCGCCGCTTTTTCTTCATCAGCGCGGCAATCGCCTTAATTTTCATAGGTCCTCCCCTTCTTGTTCATTCCTACAGAATTCAGCCATTGTCAGCCCTCCTCCGTTATGGCTCTGAACAGATCTTCGTCATACTCCGGCATGGTCTTTATGTATTCCCTCAGCGCCTCCGGCATTTCCGCGTAGGCCTCTTTGGCGCTGCGCCCGGATATCAGCGAGGCCGGGGTCGATTTCCACGCTCCACCGCACTTTTCTTTCAGCGCTTCGGCATTGGTAAAGTCCGGATACCAGTCTCCAAGCGCGTACCATACTTCTTCAAAGCGGTCTTCCGTGACCGGCTTGTTGAAAATCATCAGCTTGCCGGACACGCCACAGCAGAAAAGACAGCGGCTGATCCCCTCGCACCGAGAACAGAATTTCGCTCTATTTACTCCGTAGCCGCAGCGGATGCCGTAGCCGTTGCGGATGCCGGAGCTGT
>DCJL01000032.1 GCA_002320035.1 Clostridiales bacterium UBA1701
CACACTTCATTGTAACACCTACAGGGTTTAACAATTACGAAATATAATTAGGCTTTTTTCTGAAACAAATTCCCTGTAATATAATAACTGCAAGCAGAGCTTTTCATCTTTTTCATTTTATCCTCATAAGGCAGAGCGGAATGGCGCAAAAACCATTCCGCTTTGTGCTGTCTGCCCTATTGACTGCGCCGGCAGAAAGGGTGTAAAATCCACGGGAAAAGGTGAAAAAGAACAGGCTTCAGTGAGATAAGGAGATAATATGGAGAGAGTTGCCATTGTCACCGGCGGCAGCGGCGGCATAGGCCGCTGCACGGCCCAAAGCCTTTATAAAGCTGGCTGCCGGGTATATGAGTTTTCGAGAAGGGAAAATCCCGGACAGGGGATAATACATATAACGGCTGATGTGACCGACGAAGCTCAGGTGAAAGCAGCCGTCGCTCAGGTTCTGCAAAGAGAAGGGCGGATCGATATCCTGGTAAATAATGCCGGCTTCGGGATATCGGGAGCTGCGGAGCTTACCGACAGCGCGGATTCTCATGCCCAGCTTGAACTGAATCTTTTCGGAATGGACAATGTGACCCGGGCGGTGCTGCCGGCCATGCGGGAACAGGGAAGGGGCAGAATTGTCTGCATGAGCTCCATCGCGGGGATCCTGCCCATCCCTTTCCAGCTCTGGTACTCTGTCAGCAAAGCCGCCATAAATGCCTATGTGCTTGCGATGCAGAACGAGGTAAAGCCTTACGGCATTACGCTCTGCGCCGTCATGCCGGGCGATATTGCCTCGGGCTTTACTGCGGCAAGGAAGAAATCTGCCGCCGACGAATCTGCCTACGGCGGGCGGGTGGCGCGTTCGGTTGCTCTTATGGAGCGGGACGAGCGCAGTGGAATGAGCCCAGAGGCTGCCGGGGCCTTTGTGGCGAAAACAGCGCTGAAAAACGGTGGCAAACCCATGCTTGCGCTTGGTTTTTCTTATAAAGCCGCTGCCATGGCCGCAAAACTTCTGCCGCGGCGGACTTCAAACTGGCTGGTTGGCCGTATTTACGCGAAATAAGGGCTTTTTTTCTTGCACGGCATGCAAAAAAGGGTTATTATACAGTTCGGTGCTGCGCTGGAGAAGCCCGGCTTTGATTTTTTCAAATAGAGAGGAAAGCAATGACGCTCAACATCGCCGAAAATATCTGGGTATTTCCCATTGTTCTGCCGGACAATCCCCTGAAATGGCTCAATTGCTATGTGATAAAAGACAGGGAGGGCGGCAGGGACCTGATTATAGACAGCGGCTTTAACCAGCCAGCCTGCCTTTCCGACCTGCTTTCGGGCATGGAGGAGCTGGGTCTTAGGCCGGAGAACACAGATGTTTTCTTTACCCATGCCCATGCCGACCATACCGGCAATGCCGCCGCGCTTCGAAAGATGGGCTGCCGGCTCATGATGGGCAGGATCGATTATGAATACATGCGCTCCGCCCCCTGGGAAAGAGGGCTCCGCCACAAGGGGGAGGAGGGGGTGCCCGAAAAGATGCTTCAGGAGATCAACTCAAAAAGTGCCGGCGACTGGCTCATGTCCGCCCCTTTTGAGGCGGAGCTTCTTGAAGAAGGGGATTGCCTCAAGTATGGCGGACATAAACTTCGCTGTATCCTGACTCCCGGGCATACTCCCGGCCATCTCTGCCTTTATGACAAGGAGCACAGGCTCATGTTCAGCGGCGACCATGTGCTGTTTGACATTACGCCCAATATCGCCGCCGCAGATTTTGAAGATGATATTCTGGGCAGTTATATGGACAGCCTTTTAAAAATTCAGCTTTATCCAGTGGAGCTGACTCTGCCGGCACACAGAACCACGGGGGAGATAAGCTTCAGCCGGCGTGTTGATGAGCTGTACCGGCACCATCTTGAAAGGCTCTCGGAAGCGGAGCGGATTGTCAGCGAAAATCCTGGCATAAGCTGCTATGATCTGGCAGGGCATATGTCCTGGGCGATCCGGGCTGACAGTTGGGAGAATTTCCCGGTCGGGCAGAAATGGTTTGCCACGGGAGAGGCGCTGGCCCATCTTATCTATCTTGTCCGCCGGGGCCGTGTTGAGCGGAGGATTGACGCCTCCGGCGTTGCCCGATACAGAAAATTGAGCTAGCGCATGCGCCCCGCCTGAACCGGACGGGGCCTTTTCGGGGGCGGTAAGAGAAAAAGGTCTTGCCCTTTTATGCGGAATGAGGCTTTAATTAATTCTTAGCAGCTTTTCCCCTTGTTAAAAGGGCATGGCTGTGCTATAATCCTCCCCGAATTCAAATGATTCGGAGAAGATTTATGATATCCTGGCTCACCGGAACGACCCTCGGCAAATTGATCAGCACTTTTTTCATCTCCATGGTGCCCGTGGTGGAGCTGCGCCTGGGACTGCCCTACGGTATCGCCCTGGGCCTTGACTATCCGCTGGCGCTTCTGGCGGCCCTCATTGGCAACATGGTGCCGGTTCCTTTTATAATAGTATATATCCGCCGTATTTTTATCTGGATCCGCCGGCATTGGGAACGGTTGGACGGTTTTATCACAAAGCTCGAGAACAAGGCCCACCTGAAAGGGGAGACCGTGCGCAAATACGGTCCCCTGGGACTTCTTATCTTTGTTGCCATCCCGCTGCCCGGCACCGGGGCCTGGACCGGGGCCTTGATCGCGGCGCTGCTGGATATGCGCCTGAAGCACGCGGTGCCCAGCATTTTTCTGGGCGTCTGCATTGCTGCCGGCATTATGACTGCCCTGACCTTCGGCGTGATCCACATTGTTTGAAAATATCGTAAGACAGGGAGCCCCCGCAGCCGTATGGCTGCGGGGGCTCAGCTTGTCAAAAAAGCCTATGACGGACTTTCTTGACTGCGCTTTCGTCTTATCCCTTGTATTTTGTAAACTGAGCCTCGCGGTTGGCTTCTTTCAAAGTGAGAATGTCGCTGTCAATGAGGTACTCAAAAGCATAGGACTGGCCATCTTCTCGGGTTATAGTAATCCGGCCGTCGGAAAGGGAATAGCTGAAGGGCATTTCGTCTCCGCTCTGCCCATCCCGGACGAGAACATTTTTCCCGCTCAGATCCTCGTTGAAATAAAGCAGAATGTAATTATCCTCCGGGGCTGTGCTCACACCCTCCGTTAACCCCAGCACAGACAGCTCCGCTTTCCAGCAGCCCGCAATTTCATTTTTTGCCCCGCAGGCGGCAAGGAGAGGCAGCACACACAAAAACAGGACAGAGGCGATTGTTTTTCTGAACATGGCGGAACTCCTTTTTTATCTTGTTTTATCAAACCCGCCGCAGCTCATCGGCGGGGCTTTTCCGCAAGCTCCAGCAGGACCACAGCTTCAATATGATTTGTAAAGGGGAACATGTCGACCGGCTGGATGCGGCGCACACGGAAGCCGCCCTTTATAAGCATATCCAGGTCCCGGCGAAGGGTTTCCGGGCTGCATGACACATAGACCACCCGCCTGGGGGCGGATTTTATCAGGGAGGAGATAAAGCGCTCGTCGCTCCCGGCACGGGGCGGGTCCATGAAGACCACGTCGGGCTTGATACCGTCTGCCGCCATCTGTTCCATATATTTGCCTGCGTCTCCGGCGGTGAACCAGCAGTTTTTGAGGCCGTTGAGCCGTGCGTTGGCAATAGCGTCCTTCACTGCGTCCCGGTTGCGCTCTACGCCGACGATCTGTTTTGCCCGGTCTGCGGCGGTGATGCCGATGGTGCCGATGCCGCAGTAGGCGTCCAACACGGTTTCTTTCCCCGTGAGGGCGGCAAATTCCACCGCCTTTGCATACAGGGCCTGGGTCTGCACGGGGTTAATCTGATAAAAGGATTTGGCGGAGATACGGAAGCGCTTGCCGCAGAGAATGTCCTCTATATACCCGCTGCCGTAAATGATCTTTTCCCGGCTTCCAAGTACTACGGGGGTAAAGCGGTCATTTATATTCAGGATAACCGTGCATATCTCAGGATGCAGCGCCAGCAGTTTTTTCAGAAAGGGCTTCTGGAGCTGGAATATGGGCGAGGCCGCCACAAGGACCACCATTACCTGGCCTGTCTGAAAGCCCCGCTTTACAAGCACATGGCGCAGCCAGCCGCTGCCGTTTCGCTCGTCAAAGACCTGTATCTTAAAATCGGGAAGCATGGCCCGGATATCCCGGATTATCCCGTCGGCAGTCTCGTCCTCTATCATGCACTCGTCCACCGGCACGACGGCATGGCTGCCTGGCTGATAGATGCCGGAGACGATGCGCCGCCTGCTGTCCAGCGCGAAGGCCGCGTGGACTTTATTCCGGTAGTGCAGGGGAGTATCCATGCCGATAATATCCTCAACATGGCCGAATTCCCCCAGCAGCGCCACGGCACGCCGCTGTTTCAGAAGAAGCTGCTCGGGATAGGGCAGGTTCTGGAGCTGACAGCCGCCGCATTTTTTGTGCAGGGCGCAGGGGGAGGATTTGTTTTCACGCATCGACAACACCTCTTTTTTTCATCTTACCATAGTTTTGCCCGTTTGCAAAGCGGCACAGATGTGCTAAAATAATGACTGCTGAATAAACTGCAAAGCGGTTTGTTCACCCGGCGTATGCCGCGAAATTCCATAAAACGGCGCTTTTAACCGTTTTTATGGAATTCCGTCATTGTTAGAATGCGTATTTCCCTCGGCGTGGCCCACCACGCCAAGGGAAGGCGCAAGGTTTTTCTCGACTTTTCGCAAAATCCTGCACTTGAACAAAGCCACTTGGCCTTGAAAGCCACAGCTTTCAAGGCTTGCGGCTTTGTTCAGTACGCATTAAAATAGACGAAAAGATTTTTGGAGCCTGAAATGGAAATCATTTATCTCGATAAAAGCCTTATCGTCTGCGTCAAGCCCGCCGGCGTCCTCTCCACGGACGAGCCAGGGGGCCTTCCGGCGCTTTTGCGCCGGCAGTTGGGGGATGAAAATGGGGATATCCGCACGGTGCACCGGCTGGACAGAGTGGTAAGCGGGCTCATGGTCCTGGCCCGAAGCGCCGAAGCCGCCTCGGCGCTTTCCAGGCAGATCCGCGAGGGGATGTTTGAAAAGGAATATCTGGCTGTGGCCCATGGGCAGGCGGAGGAAAAGGGGCGCATGGAGGACCTGATGTACAGGGACAAGGCCCGGAAAATGTCCTTTGTTACGGCCCAGCCCGGTAAAGGCGTGCAGGAGGCGAGGCTGGAGTATGAGCGGCTTGATGCGGCGGAAGGCTTCAGCCTTGTGCGTGTGCGTCTGCTCACCGGGCGCACGCACCAGATCCGCTGCCAGTTCGCTTCCCGCGGTCTGCCGCTGGCAGGGGAGAGGAAGTACAGCGGCCTTGAGGATGCTTGCCCCCTGGCCCTTTTTTCCCATTTTCTGTCCTTTCTGCACCCGGACACCGGGGAGCCGGCTCATTTCCGGGTTTTTCCGCCGAAGGAATATCCCTGGGATATTTTTAACTATTAATAAAATATAAACTTGTATTAAACAGCTTGCAAAGGGGGAGAATAGACCCTATAATAAGCTTAAAAGTTTTGTAGTTTTTACCAGTTGCTCATTGGAGGTATAAATGGAAATTTATAAATACATTCTTGTCGCTTCCGCCGGGTATTTGCTGGGCTCTCTGAGCATGTCCATCATTCTTTCCCGGGCTGTTTTGGGCGAGGATGTGCGCCGAAAGGGCAGCGGAAACGCCGGGGCTACCAATATGGCCCGGGTATACGGGCTCAAGGCCGGGGCGCTGACTCTGGGGGGAGATGTACTCAAAGCCTCCCTCTCCATGCTCATCGGCTGGTTGCTGCTGGGCGATGTGGGTCTTGCGCTGGGTGGTATTGCAAGCCTTGTGGGGCATTGTTTCCCTGTTTATTATAATTTCCGGGGCGGCAAGGGTGTCTCCGTGGGCGCGGCCGTGGCTCTGGCTATTGACTGGCGGGTGTTCCTGTCCATTGTGCTGGTATTCGCGTTGGCGGCTTTTCTGTCGAAGAAGGTTTCCCTTGGCTCTGTCTGCGCCGCCGTAGCCATTTCTATTACTTCCCTGATTTTCCAGGTCAGCACACCCAAGCTGATTCTTGCGGTTTTCGGCATGCTTCTCGTGGTGTTCCAGCACAGGGAGAACATAAAGCGCCTTATCAACGGCACGGAGCCGGACTTCAAGCCCGCAAAGCCCCCGGTCAAGGACAATATAGAGACTTGATCCGACAGCTGGTTTCCGGCAGTTTAAAATCCCCATGACGCAGGGTTCCGCGCCATGGGGATTTTCCATTAATCTATCAGAGAGAGATCAGACGGCTGCCTTCGCCGCGTCCGTCCTGGCCGGGGCAAGGGAGACAATGGCGTGGGCCGCGGCGGCCGCCGCCAGTATTCCGCCTAACGCGAGAGTCAGCGCCGCCAGGGTGGAGCCTGCGACAATGGACAGCTCCGTTCCTGCCATGAGCGCCGCCGCTACTGCGGCCCCGGCTGCAAGCGCCGCCGGAACGGACACGATCCCGGCGATTTTCCGCCTGCCCTGAAGCCCGAGAACGCCTGCGGCATTTTTATATACGAATAAAACGGCTGTTATATAAAGATAAATAATATTATCCGTTAATACAGTTTGATATGCCGGGGTGGTTTGAAAGGTAAGCGCTCCGGGGCCCGGAGCATGAGCCCCGGAGGCTTCGTTTGGTATGGATTATGCCGTGCTCAAGCTGCAGTTTTGGATGGCGCGAGAGCCGCTATGGCCTGAGCAATCGATGCCGCCGTGAGTACCCCTCCGGCAGCCAGGGCAAGCGGGCCCGTTGTGGAGCCCGCAGCGGCGGAGAGCTCGGTCCCTGCCATGAGGGCCGCCGCCACAGCCGCGCCCGCTGCCAGAGCGGCGATAACAGCCAGCACGCCGGAGCCCTTTGCCTTGCCGGCAAGCCCCATTATGCCCGCTGCCAGAGCCAGCACAGAACCCAGCAGGGCCAGCGCCGCGGCGATGGCTCTGTTCGTCAGCTCTCTGGTGACGGCGGCGCCGTTCTCGCCGGAAAATTCCCGGCCCACGGCCACAGCCTCAAGACCCTTTTCCATGTCAAGGTCGGTGTCATTTTTCATGTAGCTGAAGTCCTCGCCCAGGCGCTCGGCAATGCTGACAAGCCCTGCATAGGTCTCTGTGCCCTTTAGGGTTTCAAGGCCTGCAATGACCTGCTCGCGGCCGGACTCAAATTCATCAAGTTTTGCCTTGCCCTCAGACAACTGCTTTTCTGCGGCTTCAAGCGTTTTCTTGCCCTCAGCCAGAGTTTTTCCGGCCTCCTCAAGTGTTTTCTTACCCTCAGCCAGCTGTACGGCGCCATCGTCAAGCTTTGCCTTGCCGGCATTATACTCGGCATAGCCCGCATCCAGCGCCTTCTTGGCGGCGTCCAGTTCCGCCTTTCCGGCGTCATACTGGGCCTGAAGCCCGTCATTTCCCCCTACAAGGCCGTTGGCAAGGCCCGTGAGCTGCGTCATGGTGCCGTTGAATGTGGGATAGTCCATGCCGGGGAGTGCGGCAACCGCCGCACTGAGCGCAGCGGCGTCCATGCCGCTGGCGGCGGTCACCTTGGCGGCAAGCTCCTCATTGCTCAGAATGCCGTTTACGGCGGCGGCCGTCCCGGCGGCAAGCTCCTGCTGGCCCTGGGCGAGGGCAGCGGGAACGCCTGCAAGCTGGCTGACACCCTGGAGGCTCACTTCCATTTCAGCCTTGCTGGGTTTCCCGGCCAGAGCGGCGCTGAGTGTTTCTATCCCGGTGTTTACCTGAGCAAGCTGAGCGATGAGCTGAGAGGCATCTCCGCCCGCCGCCTCCGTGGCTTTGATTGCGGCCTCAAGCTGTGTCTTTTGCGCCTGCAGCTGCTCAAGCTGATTGTGGTAGCCGATGCCGGCCTCAAGACTTGCCTTTGTGGTATCTATGGCGGCGTCATAGGCGGCGATGACGGCTGGGTCTGCAGATGGAGAGGGTAAGGAAGTGCCGGATTTTGCGGCAAGGGCCTGAAAACCGAGAAGTCCTTCGTATCCGGCTTTCCAGTTGGCATAGCCGCTGTTGATGCTGCTGAGACCGTTCAGCAGGGTGCCGGCCTGGGTAAGCGCCGCGGCGCCCGCGTCATATTTTGCCTGACCCTCGGCAAGCTGTGTTTTGGCTGCCTGAAGCTTGGCAAGGCCCGCGTCGTACTCGGCCTGCTTTTCTTTAAGAGTCTGGACTCCGGCGTCATATTCCTTCTGCCCGTCCTCTATCTGCTTCTTTCCGGCCTCATAGTCCTTGAGCCCCGTCTCATAGGCCTCGCGTCCCTCGAGATAGGCTGCTTCATTTTCCTTGAGTGTGTTCAGACCCTCCTCAAGCTTTGCCAGGTTGGCGTCGGACTCCTCGCCCTTTGCCTCCCAGTAGGCTTTGCAGTCCATAACGTCCCCAAGGGTGATGCCCCCACCCACGAGGCCGAACAGGGCTGCGAGAATCAGAATCACGCTCAGCGCTTTAACCGATTTCTTCATGTTTCTCCTCCCAATATAAAATGTTGATTTCGCTAAAGCGACTGTAATGAGCATATACTAAAATTATGCAATATGCAAGAAAAATAAGGCTATAAACGACCATTTTGTACATATATTACACAATGTATAGAGAAAAAGAACAAAATGACAAAAAATCAACATGCTTGAAAAAGCGCGGTTTAAATGTTATATTCTTCCCATACCGAATATTATTATTGAAAGGAGCGGCAGTATGAACGAAATGCTTCGCCGGGACATAGATAAATTTGCAGAGGAAAACAGAGAGGCGCTCTTCAGAGACATTGCACGCCTTGTTGCGGTTGACAGCGTGGAGGGGGAACCCCTGCCCGACGCGCCCTTCGGAAAAGGCCCGGCAAAGGCTTTGGCGCTTGCCCTGGAGATTTCCCGGGAGCTGGGGCTTGAGGCCGTTAACTGCGAAAATATGATAGGCTACGCGGCTGTGGGCGGCCGGGGAGAGAGATACCTCGCTACCGTCACCCATCTGGATGTGGTCCCCACCGGAGACGGCTGGGAAGCGGACCCCTTTGAAATGCGGGAGAGGGAGGGCTATATCATCGGCCGGGGCGTTATGGATGACAAGGGCCCCTCTGTGCTGTGCCTCTATGCGCTGAAATACCTGAAGGACAGGGGCGCGGCGCTCAGATATCCCGTCCGGGCTTTGCTTGGCGTGAACGAGGAGACCGGCATGAAAGATGTGGAATATTACCTTGCAAACTACCCTGCGCCGCTTTTCTGCTTCAGTCCCGACGCGAATTTTCCTCTCTGCAACGGAGAGAAAGGCATATATCAGGGCCGAATCATCTCCAGGCTGCCCCTGGGCAATATTGTGGATATAAAAGGCGGCGTGGCGGGCAACGTGATACCCGACAAGGCTTCAGCCATAGTGAAAGGCGCCGCGCTGAAAAGCACGGATAAAGTGCGGGCGGAGGAGACGGAGAAGGGGCTCTGGAAGCTTACGGCCAGGGGAATCGGCGGCCACGCCTCTCTGCCGGAGGGGACGGAGAACGCAATCGGCGTTCTGGCCCGCTACATTCTCGAAAATAAGATTGGGGATGAAAACGACGAAAAATTCCTCCGCCTTATTATGCTGCTCCATGAAAAATACGATGGAAGCGCGCTGGGCGTTGCCGCAGATGACGGACTCTTTAAGCCCCTCACCATCGCGGGAGGCGTTATCGGGGTGGAAAACGGCCGCATGTACCAAACGGTTGACAGCCGCTATCCAAGCAACATGAGCGGAGAGAAGATCGCCGCTGCAATTCGGGAGAAAGCCGGGGACACGGCGGAGGTCACTGTGGAAAGGGATGCGCCGCCTTTCTATATGAGCCTTGAAAATCCTGCGGTACAGGTCTGCATCAGGGCCTATAATGACATAACCGGAGAGAACGCCGAGCCGTATACCATCGGCGGCGGTACCTATGCCAGAGATTTCCCCAACGCCGTATCCTTCGGCCCCGAGCACCCGGAGCGGCCCCAGCCGGATTTTGCCGGGCCCATTCACGGCGTGGATGAGGCGGCAAGTATGGAGTATTTTATGGAGGCGCTGAAGGTCTATATTCTGGCTCTGCTGGAACTGGAGAAGCTGGAATTCTGAAAAAACGGGCTTTTTCGGGGGTATTTAACATTTTTTTAACCACTGCTCCTGCCAATGCAGTATAATGAACCGGATAATTAAAAAAACTATTAATACAAAGGAGCGATTTTGATGAGCAAACGCGCTCTTATCGTCGAGGATGACGCAAATATCGCCGAGCTTTTGCGCCTTTATTTAGGTAAGGATGGCTTTGACGTCATGATAGCGGCGGACGGGGGCAAGGCCGAGTCGGTTTTTGACCTGTTCGCGCCGGATGTGGTGCTGCTGGATATTATGCTGCCTGTAAAGGACGGCTGGCAGGTATGCCGGGATATCCGAAAAAAATCATCCACCCCGATTATTATGCTTACCGCCAAAGGCGAAACCAGCGACAAAATAAACGGCCTTGAAATGGGGGCGGACGACTACGTTACCAAACCCTTCGAGGTAAAGGAGCTGCTGGCCCGGGTGCACGCGGTTATGCGCCGCACGGATGCGGATGCGCCGGTGGAAAAGAAGCTCGTATTTGACAGGCTCGTCATTAATCTGGACTCCTATGAGCTGATAGTGGACGGGAAAAAGGTGGATACGCCGCCCAAGGAGATGGAGCTTTTGTATCATCTGGCATCCTCTCCCAACCGGGTCTTTACACGGAATCAGCTTCTTGACGAGGTGTGGGGCTTCGACTACTTCGGAGATTCCCGCACGGTCGACGTGCATGTAAAACGCCTGAGGGAAAAGCTGGAGGGCGTGTCTGAAAAGTGGAGCCTGAAAACCGTCTGGGGAGTTGGCTACAAGTTTGAGCTGCTTGACTGATAAAATATGAAAAGCATCTATCTGAGAAACTTCGCCGCCACGGCGACGATGGTTTTCTTTTGCTTTCTGATATTTGCCTCCGTCTTTGTGGGGATTGGCCGGAACTATGTCATAAGCGAATACCGCCAGGATATGGTCAACAGCGCGAATGAAGTCTCCCGCACTGCCTCCGCGATTGCCCAGAGCGATTCTCTCTCAAGCTGGGTCTTGAGCATGTCGATAAGCTCCATAGCCAGTTCCACAGGAAATCAGGTTTTTATTACCGATGAGAACGGCACGATTATCTCTTGCTCTGACCGGGCCCCGGTCTGTGAGCACATGGGTGTTACTCTGGCTCCCGAGATAATCAATCAGCTCAGGCTGAACGGCAGTCTTGACAAGATCGGCACGCTTGGCGGCCTCTACAAGAGCAGCCGCTATATTGTTGCAAAACCGGTGCCCTCCGCCGGAGACGGGGAGACCATCGGCTATGTTTTTGTCACAAATCCTACGGACAACATGCTGGGCGCCTGGTCCACCTTCCTCACCGTCGCCTCAGTGGTTACCCTGGGGGTGTTCTGCGCGGCGATGCTGGTTTCTTTGGTATATTCAAAGCGTATGGCGCGGCCTCTGGATGAAATGGCCGCCGCATCGCGGAAATTTGCCAGGGGGGATTTCTCCGTCCGCGTCCGGCAGGAGGATAACCCGGATGACGAGATGGGAGTCCTGATCGAGTCCTTTAACAAAATGGCGGATTCTCTCGAGCAGGCAGAAAAGCGCAGGAGCGAGTTTATTGCCAATGTTTCCCATGAGCTCAGGACGCCGATGACCACCATCGCCGGCTTTGCCGACGGGATTCTGGACGGGACCATTCCAGCCGAAGATCAGCAGAAATATCTCCGTTCCATCCGAGACGAGACCCGGCGTCTTTCCCGGCTGGTTCGGGATATGCTGAGCGTATCCCAGGCAAAATCCAGCGCTTCCGATCCCCGCCGGAGAACGGTTTTTGACCTGACGGAGCTTATTTTACAGACCCTCCTCAGCTTCGAGAGCAGGGCCAATGAAAAAAATCTGGATGTTGACCCACAGTTTCCCGAGAACCATATCATGGTCAAGGCGGATAAGGACGCCATAACCCAGGTAATATATAATCTGCTGGACAATGCAGTGAAGTTCGCCAAGCCGGGCAGTTGTCTGATCCTGCGCCTTTATAAGGACTGCGGCAAAGCCTATGTCTCCGTGAAAGACTTTGGCGAGACCATCCCGCCCGACGATCTGCCTTTTGTTTTCGACCGATTTCATAAGTCCGACCGTTCCAGGAGCCTTGACAAGGACGGCGTTGGCCTGGGCCTTTATCTGGTTAAGACCATTATTAACAGCCATGACGAGGATATTGCTGTCCGCAGTGAGGACGGTATGACGGAGTTTGTGTTCACCCTGACTCTGGCTGAGTGATTTTCAGAAAATAGAGGATCTAATATGAGCAATAATAACTGGTATAATACGGAGAGCTGGTATGATAGCGCGGGGGCGGGGCAGAAGTCTCCCGCTCTGAGGCCCACCGTGCGCCGCGGCATGACTCCAATGAGGGTGACAGGGCTTCTGGTTCTGGTGCTGATCCTGATTGTAGCCACCTCGCTGGCCTTTTCGGGCGGCAGCGCCGGGTCGGGCGGCTTCGTTGAAGGGGCGGACGGCGGGGAGACCCTGCCTGACAACTGGGAACAGTTTTTTGAAAACTATTATCAGGAAACCCAAACCGACACGGCAAGCATAAATATCCCCTGTGCGGAACTGCCCATTGACGGTGCACTGGCGCTTAAGCCTGCCCAGGGCGGGGAATTGAGCCTGCAGGAGCTGTACGACGACTGCGCTGCCTCCATTGTGGCCATCTCAGGCTATGTGGAAGGAGCCGCCGGCTATAACTGGGGCACCGGCGTGGTCCTCTCGGAGGACGGCCTGATCCTTACCAACACCCATGTGATAAGTAACTGCGACAGCGCCTCCGTCACCTTGGGGGACGACACGGTGTATGAAGCGAAGCTTGTCGGGGCTGACACCGTAAGCGATATCGCTGTATTGAAAATAGAGGCCGATGGGCTGAAGCCCGCCGTATTCGGCGAGAGCGGAAGCCTTGCGGTGGGGGACAGGGTGGCCGCGATCGGCAATCCTCTGGGGGAGCAGTTCCGCTGCACCCTGACCGACGGTATTATCTCCGCCATCGAGCGGGGCCTGAGCTATAACGGCCACAGCATGACTTTGCTCCAGACCAACACCGCGATCAACGAGGGCAATTCCGGCGGCGCTCTGTTCAATATGTACGGCCAGGTAGTGGGTATCACCAACATGAAGATGATGTCCTCTTACTCCAGTATTGAGGGCATAGGCTTTGCTATCCCCTCCGCGACCGCAATAAACGTGGTCAACTCTCTCCTTGAGTACGGCGAGGTGCGGGGCCGTCCCTCCATCGGCGTTACCGTGGGCGGCATTCCTGAAAATGCGGCCTCCCATTATGAGCTGCCGGAGGGGCTCTATGTATCCTCCGTGGCTCCCGGCTCCGACGCGGAGGCCAAAGGCGTCCAGGTCGGTGATATCATAACGGCGGTGAACGGCATCGCCGTCACCACCACAGACCAGGTCAATGAGATTAAAAACGGCCTTAAAGTGGGAGATATTATGACATTTGACATTTGGCGCCAGGGCAAAAAACTGGAAATTAAGGTCCAGCTAATGGACACAAACGATGTTTACAGGTGAAAAAAATACAGGCGCTCACTTTTGGGTGAGCGCCTTGTTTTTAAACCACAGAGTTAATCCGGGAAAACAGAGCGCATAAAAAGGGAACGGCGTTTGGAGCCGTTCCCTTTTGTCCTTCCTTTTAAATCCTGGAAACGCCGGTTTCAACAGCGGCTTGATATACCGCCCCGGCCACCGCGTCACGGACACGATGTTCCATCGGCGGGTCAGCCCACAGTTCTTATCCGGGTCTTTCTGGATTTCCAGACAGGGTTGGGCAACGCCGGGGGGATAGGCGAGGCACAGTGCCTGACGCCTGCCGGCCCTGACCCGGGAACAGATCTCAATTTTCCCTTTCCGCTCATAGTGGAGCTTTAACGCTTCTTTGGCGTAATCCATGCTTATATGCCGCCGTTCAGGCTTTCAAGATAAGCGGCGGGACCGCTCTCATATATGTTTTTTCCCAGACTGTCAATGGCCACGATGAGCGGCATGTCCTCAACCTCCAGCTCCCGCACGGCCTCACAGCCCAGGTCCTCCCAGCAGACAAGCCGCGCCGAGCGGACGCATGCACCCATCAGTGCTCCGGCCCCGCCCATGGCGGCCAGATACACAGCGCCGTTTCGAACAATGGCCCCCACCACATCGGGGCTTCGATTTCCCTTGCCGATCATGACGCGCTGGCCCAAGTCCAGAAGCCTGGGGGAGTAGGCGTCCATTCTGCAGGAGGTGGTAGGCCCGGCTGAACCGATGACCTGCCCCGGCTTTTCCGGGGTAGGGCCTACATAATATATGACGCTGTCCTCAAGGGGAAAGGGGAGGGCGGCGCCATCATCAAGCAGGGCGCAGAGCCTTTTGTGGGCCGCGTCCCGGGCGGTGTAAATCCTGCCGGAGAGCAGAACACGATCCCCCGCGCGGAGCATTTTCAGTTTTTCCCGGGAAGGGGGACATTCAAGCTTGTATTCCATTTCGGACCTCACAGCGTGACGCTTGCCCGCCGGGTCACATGGCAGCTTATATTGACGGCAACTGGCAGCCCGGCCACATGGGTAGGCGCCGTCTCGATGCTCAGGCCCAGCGCCGTGGTCCTGCCGCCAAAGCCCTGGGGCCCGATTCCCAGAGAGTTGATCTCATTCAGCAGCTCTTTTTCAAGCGCCGCATAGAAAGGGTCGGGATTGGGCTGGTCAATGGGCCGCAGAAGCGCATGCTTTGACAGCGCCGCCGCCTTGTCAAAGCTCCCGCCTATTCCCACGCCCAATATGATGGGCGGGCAGGGGTTGGAGCCTGCGGCCTTTACGGTTTCCAGCACAAAGCGCTTTACGCCCGCAAGCCCGTCCGAGGGCTTGAGCATGGCGAGTCGGCTCATATTCTCGCTGCCGAAGCCCTTTGGGACAAGGCTGAGCCGCAGCGCGTCCCCGGGCACAAGCTCAAGGCTGAGCATTGCCGGGGTATTATCCCCGGTATTTTCCCGCCGCAGAGGGTCGGCCACCACGCTTTTGCGCAGAAAGCCCTCACCGTAGCCCCGGCGGACGCCCTCGTCAACGGCGGCGCGGAAATCTCCCTCAATATGCACCTCCTGCCCCAGTTCTGCAAAAACGCAGGCGAGGCCGGTGTCCTGGCAGACGGGCAGGCAGTTTCTCTCTGCGGCCTGCCTGTTGCAGCAGAGGATGCGGAGCGTGTCGGACGCAGGGGGCCAGGGTTCTCCCACGGCGGCCCTGTCCATTGCCTGGGCTATGTCAGGCGGCAGCTCCCGGTTTGCCCGGACGCAGAGTGCCGCGACCGCCCGGCTGATTTCCTCGGCGGAAATGTTTTTCATGCTTTCAGCTTCTTTCTGAAAAGTTCCGGCCCGGCTTCGGATATGAGCACGGAGACGAATATAAGCGCAAAGCCCAGCAGGAGCTTGAAGGTGATAGGTTCATGATAAAAGACAACGGATATGAGTGTTCCGAAAACGGATTCAAGGGTCATGATGACCGCCGTGGTGGAGGAGGGGGTATATTTCATGCCCCAGGCCTGCAGGAAAAAGCAGAAGGCAGTACACATGACGCTGAGATAGGCGATACTGATCCAGGCCGAGAGAGGCACATTCACAGGGGCAGACTCAAACAGCAGAGCGCCTGCCCAGCAGACGAGCGCCGCCGCGCCAAACTGCACGGCAGTGATGGCAAGGGCGTCTCCCTTGCCTGCGTACTGCTCCATGATGATGATCTGAAACGCGTAGAAAATTCCGCATAGAAGGGTGAGCATGTCCCCGATATTGACACCGCCGTCCAAATTTCCGAGGGATACGAAGCCGATGCCTGTGATGCACAGCAGCGCGGCAAGGACATTGGCCGCGCCGGGCCTGCGCTTATAGATGCCCCAGGCCATGAAAGGCACGAGGACGCAGTAGCTTGCGGTAAGAAAGGCGTTTTTTCCGGGCGTGGTATACATGAGCCCATAGGTCTGGACGATGTAGGCAACCGCAAGGCACAGGCCCATCTGAATGCTGCCCTTGAAAACGGCTTTGTCTATGCGCCGGAGCTTTTTCCCGGCAAAAAGCCCCAAAAGCAGGGCGGAAACAGTGAATCGGATCGCCAGCACCCAGAGCGTGCCGACGGTGTCCAGCGTGGTCTTTAAAATTACGAAGGAAGTGCCCCAGATAAGCGCGGTCGCCAGAATGGCGAGCCGCCCGAGCAATGCTTTGTTTTCTGCCATAATACCTCTTTTTTTCTATCCCTTTGTCATATGCTGGGCGGCGGCTCGAAGCATGAGCTTCTTGGGGCCGACGCCTTCAAAATTAACCTCTATCAAATAATCCCCGCCCATAGGGCTCATTTTAATGATGACACCGTCTCCGAAGGCCTTGTGCCGCACGCTGTCGCCCAGGGCGAAGGAGGCGGTGGCGCTCTCCTGCGCCGCAGGCGCGGCAACCTGGTGCTGCCGGTAGGGCGGGGCCTTATAGGCAAAGCCCAGGTCATGGGGCTTTTCCCGGTAGCCGTAGCCCTTGGGAATATTTTTCTCAATGTGCTCTTCGGGGATTTCGTCTACGAAGCGGGAGACGCGGTTGGCGGTGGTACGGCCAAAGAGCATGCGCTGCCGGGCGCAGACCATGTGCAGCCGCTCCTTGGCACGGGTTATGGCCACATAACACAGCCGCCGCTCTTCTTCCATCTCCTCCGCCTCGCCGATGGCCCGCATGCCGGGGAAAATACTCTCCTCCATGCCGACAATAAACACGGTAGGGAACTCCAGCCCCTTTGCACTGTGCATGGTCATCATCACAACGCAGTCGGCTTCTTTGTCATAGTTGTCCATGTCCGTATAGAGGGCCACGTTTGCCAGATAGCCCTCCAGCGTCGTGTCGCCGGATTCTTTCATGTAACCGATAATGCTGCTTTTGAGCTCCCGGACGTTTTCCGCCCGGGCGGTATCCTTGGGATCGGTGGAGTCCTCCAGGGCCTTGAGATACCCGGTCTTTTCCAGAAGTTCGTCATAAAGCAGGTCGGGAGTGTTTGCCTCAGAGAAGGCCCGGAGCTCGTTTATCATAGCCGCGAACTGCCGCATGCGCAATGCGGGCCGCTGGAGAGCGGGGTATTTGTCCGCCCGGCTCACAATGTCAAAAATGCTCGTCTGCTCCTGGGCGGCTAGCTGTCGGGCGATTTCCAGGCTGCGCTCGCCGATACCCCGGGGCGGGCTGTTTATGACTCTGCTCAGGCGCAGGTCATCCGAGGGGGCGGAAATAAGGCTCAAATAGGCAAGCAGATCCTTTACCTCGGCCCGGTCAAAGAAGCGCAGACCGCCGATAATGCGGTAGGGGATGCCGTTGCGTTTAAAGGCAAATTCAAGCTGGCTGGACTGCGCGTTCATCCTGTACAGAACCGCGTGGTCCCGCCAGTTGGCTCCCTGACCATAGGCCCCCAGAATGGTAGAGGCCACATACTGCGCCTCGTCGTTCTCATTGTCTGCCACATAGAGCTTGATTGGCTCGCCGCTGCCGTGATTTGTCCAGAGCTCCTTGCCCTTTCGGCCCAGATTATTGCAAATGACAGCGTTTGCCGCGTCCAGAATATGGCTTGTGCTGCGGTAATTCTGTTCCAGACGGATAACTCGGCAGTTTTTATATTGGCTCTCAAAGGAGAGGATGTTCTCTATTGTGGCGCCCCGGAATTTATAAATGCTCTGGTCATCGTCGCCAACCACGCAGATATTGCCCCAGCCCCCCGCCAGCGTGGAGGCCAGAAGATACTGAAGATGGTTCGTATCCTGGTACTCGTCGATGAGCACATACTGAAAGCGCCTCTGCCAGTAGCTTCGGACATCCTCCTGCTCATCCAACAGCTTGACGGTGAAATAAATCAAATCGTCAAAGTCCATGGCATTGGCGGCAAAACAGCGGCGCATATACTCCACGTATATCTCCCCGACTTTTATCCTTCTGATGTCTCCGGAGGCTCTGGCCTGGCGGAGATATTCCTCTGCGGGCAGGCGGCTGTCCTTTGCCCGGCTTATTTCAGCCAGAACGGCCTTGGGAGGGAAGCTTTTGTCATCCAGATTCAGGTCTTTTATTATGCGCTTTATAAGGCTCTGGCTGTCGGCGGCGTCATAGATGGTAAAGCTGCTGCTGAAGCCCAGCCTTTCCGCGTCCCGCCGGAGTATGCGCACGCAGGCGGAGTGAAAGGTACAGGCCCAGATGTCGCTGGACTCCGGGCCAAGCATCCGCGCAAGCCGGTCCTTTAATTCCCCCGCGGCTTTGTTGGTGAAGGTTATGGCCAGGATCCGCCACGGCTCCACCGGGGCGAGGGGTGCAAGCTCCCTTGCCGCGTCTCCTCCCGCCTGGAGCACACGCAGCTTTTCTTCGTCCGCATCTGCGGGAAGCTCGCCGCTGTCGGAGGCTTTTCCGAATTTCAGCAGGTTTGCGATGCGGTTTATCAGCACCGTGGTCTTCCCGCTTCCGGCCCCGGCCAATATGAGCAGCGGCCCCTCCGTGGCCAGCACCGCTTCCTGCTGTCTGTCATTAAGCGCGGCAAATTCGGCGCGCACAACCGCACGCCGCGCTTCCATGTATCTTTTTTCAAAATCTTTCATCATGGCGTCGATTTTAGCATAAAAGCAGGCTTTTAACAAGACGCAAAATCCGTTGAAAAAAAGCGGGCGCCGTGATAAACTCAAATGACACAGGAAGACGGCCCCACGAAATTCTTCTGGAGGTGTTGGGGGATAGAAATATTCCCATACTGGCAGATTTTGACTGCTGTCACACACATCCGATGCTTACCCTGCCCATTGGATGTGAATTCAGCCTTGATGCGGGCGAAGGGACAGTCATGCTGATGGAGCCGCCTTTGGCCGACTGAGCAAAGCCGATGCACAGGTGTCTTTCAAAAAAGAAACAAAATAGAGACAAAATTTTTAATAAATATTGACAAAGATGAGGAAAATGGGTTATTATGTCAACAGAGCTGTATTCAGCCTGTGGGCATAAGGCCCATTTGTCCCTTTTTGGGGAACAACAGGAAAAGAGAGAATTTCGCCATGAAGAATTTTTTTAAGAAACTCTGGGCCATTCTGAACGACGAGCGAAATGAAAAAGCGCTGGTCATTCTGCTGCCCTGCGTTGCCCTGCTTGTCTGCGCGCTGATCCTTGCTCCCCAGGTGGCGGCCCTGGCAAGGCGCAACGCGGATATGAACGCGAAGGACACCGTCATAGAGACCCCGGCGCCCACGGTCCAGCCGGCCGCCGCCAGCCAAGACGCAAGCCCTGCCGTCCAGAGCCCGCTGCCCTCAGCGAGGCCCAGCCAGGCCCCGGCACCCACGGCGAGCCCCGGACCCAGCCAGACCCCGGCGCCCACGGCGAGCCCCGGACCCAGCCAGACCCCGGCGCCCACGGCGAGCCCCAGACCCAGCCAGACCCCGGTGCCGGCAGCCACAAAGACCCAGCTCAAAGCAAGCTCCACGGAAAAGGATTTATATATTACCGTCTGCGGCAGCGACGGAAAGCCCATAAGCGGCCATGAGTTTACCCTCTCTGTCACCTATCCCGGCGGAGCCACCTATAATTTTGATACAGAGACCGATGGGAGCTGCTACCTTGTTAAACTTGAGGGCGGTGAGTACAGCGTCAAGATGAAGGCCCAGAGCGGCTATGCCGCGGCATCCGCCATAAAGTGCAGCGTCAAGGAGCAGGTGGAGTACGAGCAGATAAAGGACATCGAGGCCGTGGTGGAAATAAAGGACGTGACAGAGATTCCTGAGGATGAGATGAAGCCGGAGGATCCGGCCTCGGCCCCCAGCGATGTGGTGGCCGAGGTTATTATCACACCGCCCGAGGCCAGCGGCGAGGGCTCGGTCATAGTGGAAGAGATCCCCGTGCTGGATGCAAACGGCAATCCCACCTATACATACACATACAGCACCGGTCCCAACGGATACCTGCTTTTTAGAGGCAGCCAGCAGGAGAGCAATATTCTGCCGGTCGATGAAGATGGGGATGGGGTGCTGGACTTCGGCCAGTATTTTGTCCTGCCTGCAACTCCCGAGGAGGGCAGCGAGTCCGAGCTGACAGCAAAGGGATACTATGTGAGCGTAGCGCTTTTCAACGCCGACAATACCCCAGTTAGTGAATATGAGATAAACGCCGAGCCTGTCACCCAGCGCGTAACAACCGCTGTCGGCTGGCAGAATGCAGACGGAAAAATGTACTATTATGACAGTCAGGGCCAGAAGGTCACCGGGCTCAAGAAGATAGACGGCAGAATTTACTACTTTGACCAGAACGGCGTCCGGGCTCAGTCTGTGGGAATTGACGTGTCCTTTTATAACAAGGACATAAACTGGCAGGCGGTAAAGGCCCAGGGCATAGACTTTGCAATCATCCGCCTGGGCGGCCGTACCTGGCGGACGGGAGAACTGTACGATGATTCCATGACGCAGGAGTATCTCCGGGAGGCCCGGGCTGCGGGCCTGAGGATAGGCGCTTATTTTTACTCCACCGCCGTGAACAATGTGGAGGCGGTCCAGGAGGCCAGCGTTGCGCTCAACACCCTTAACGGCTTCTCGCTGGATTTCCCGCTCTTTATCGACATGGAGTATTCCGGGATCTATCCCGAGGGCAGAGCGGACAAGCTCAGCGCCCAGACCCGGGAGGATGTGATCAACGCTTTCTGCCAGACCGTCATAAACAGCGGATACAGCGCGGGCGTGTATTCCGGCCAGTATTTTATGCAGACTGCTCTCAACTTTGATCATATTGATCAATATACCATCTGGCTTGCCAGCTATACCTCCAACAACAAGCTTCCCGCTTTTGAGGGGAAGTATAACATCTGGCAGTTCACCGACCGGGGCCAGATAAACGGCATCAGCGGCAATGTGGATATGAATGTAATCTTCTGAACGAAAATGAACTCTCCCTGCGGGGAGGGTTCATTTTTTCTTGTGATGGTCGGAAAACCATGGTACAATCGGCCCGGGTGATGAACATGCTTTATGCCGAGCCGGATTTCTTCCGGGACTTTTCCTGCCTAGCCTCCCGATGCCGCCATAGCTGCTGTGTGGGCTGGGAGATAGATATTGACGGGGAAACAGCGGGTTATTACAAAAGCATATCGGGCAGACTGGGAGCAGAGCTCAGGGAAAAAACCGCCATGGAGCCGGAGCCCCATTTCAGGCTGGACGGGGAAGAACGCTGTCCCTTTCTGAATGAAGAGGGCCTTTGCAGGCTTATTCTGGCGCTGGGGGAGGATGCACTCTGCGATATTTGCCGGGAGCACCCAAGATTTTACAACGACTTCCCCGGCCGCCACGAGCGGGGTTTGGGCCTCTGCTGCGAGGCGGCGGCCAGCTTGCTGCTCAGAGGCCGGGAGCCGCTGAAAATTCTTGAGCGGGGAGACGAGGAAGGAGCGAAAACGCCGCTTCTGATCCTGCGGGAGAAGATTTTCGGACTTCTGGGGAATAAGGAAAAACCTCTTTTTTTCAAAATGCGGGAGGCCGCCCGGCTCTGCGGCATGAAAATGCCGGAGCCGGACATGGCTTTTTGGGCGGGCTTCTATCTGACGCTTGAGCGCCTGGACAAAAACTGGACGCATGCGCTTACACTCCTGTTGAACAAAGGAAAAACGGTTAACATAACGCAAGAACTTGACCAAATTGAATATGAACGCATCGCCGAGTATTTTGTCTATCGTCACTTTGCTTCTGCAAAAGGCCCGGAGGAAGCGGGAGAGCGGCTGGCTTTCGCGTTTCTCAGCGCCGCCTTTGTCTGCGCGCTGGATGTGCTGGAGGGAAAAAGCGCGGAGCATCTGCGCCTTTATTCCGCCGAAATTGAGTATTCGGATGAGAACATAGGGAAGATATTGGCAGAAATCCGCCGGAGGGCGTAATAAGGGCTTTACTTTTGCGCCTGAAATATGATAACATTATTTGCTAAAACTTATCAGAGGAAGAAAATAATGCCGGATTTGAAAAAAGAAATCGAACGCCGCAGAACCTTTGCGATCATTTCCCACCCGGACGCGGGTAAAACGACCCTGACGGAGAAACTGCTCCTTTACGGCGGGGCCATTCAGATGGCCGGTTCCGTAAAGGGCAAGGCAACTGCCCGCCATGCCGTGTCAGACTGGATGGAGCTGGAGAAACAGCGCGGAATCTCCATTACCTCCTCCGTCATGCAGTTTGAGTATGAGGGATACTGCATCAACATTCTGGACACCCCGGGGCACCAGGACTTTTCAGAGGATACCTACCGGACCCTTATGGCGGCGGATTCGGCCGTTATGGTCATTGACGCGGCCAAGGGCATCGAGCCCCAGACCAGAAAGCTATTTAAAATATGCGCGATGCGGCACATTCCCATTTTCACCTTCATCAACAAGCTGGACAGAGAGGCCCGAAGCCCCTACGAGCTGATGGAGGAGCTGGAAAATGAGTTTGGCATCGGCACCTACCCCATGAACTGGCCCATCGGCTGCGGCAGGGACTTCAAAGGCGTGTACGACCGGGAGAAGAGAGAAATTCTGGCCTTTAACGAGTTCCACCGGGGCCAGAACAAGATCCAGGCCATTGAATGCCGCCTGGACGAGGCGGATAAGCTGGACGGGCTTATCGGCGCCCGGCTCCGCCAGACCCTTTCGGATGATATTGAGCTTCTGGACGGCGCCGGCTATGAGTTTGACCTGGAAGAGGTGCGCCGGGGCAAGCTGAGCCCTGTGTTTTTCGGCTCCGCTCTTAACAATTTTGGCATTGAGCCTTTTCTGGAGCGCTTCCTGAAAATGACCATGCCGCCCCTGCCCAGAATTTCCAATAACGATATCATTGATCCTTTCGACTCCCGATTCTCCGCCTTTGTTTTCAAGATCCAGGCCAACATGAACAAGGCCCACAGGGACCGCGTTGCTTTTATGCGCATCTGCTCCGGCCGTTTTGAGCGGGACAGGGATTACTTTCACGTTCAGGGCGGCAAGACTCTGCGCCTGGCCCAGCCCCAGCAGCTGATGGCGCAGGAGAGGGCGATTATAGATGAGGCCTATGCCGGAGATATCATCGGCGTTTTTGATCCCGGTATCTTCTCCATTGGGGATACCATCTGCGAAAAGGGCATGAACGCCTGCTTCGAGGGGATCCCAACTTTCGCGCCCGAGCATTTTGCCGCCGTGGAGCGCGTAGATACCATGAAGCGCAAGCAGTTTGAAAAAGGCATTACCCAGATTGCCCAGGAGGGCGCCATTCAGATTTTCCATGAGCCTCACACGGGTGTTGAGGAGGTTATCGTGGGCGTTGTGGGCGTGCTGCAGTTCGAGGTGCTGGAATATCGGCTCAAGACCGAGTACGGCGTTGATATCCGCCGCCGCTCCATGCCCTATGAGCTGGTGCGCTGGGTGGATAACGAGGAGACGGACATCCCGGCCCTGAACCTTACCAGCGATACCAAATGGGTACAGGACTTCAAGGGCAACAATCTGCTTCTGTTTACTTCCCAGTGGTGCATAAACTGGGCCTTACAGAAAAACGAGGGTCTGAGCCTTCGCGAATTTAATAAAGACTGACGACAGGAGGGTAAAAATGGCGGAAAAACTGGTCATAGAAATTTACAGGAATAAAAACTCCGAAGAGCTGACAAAGCTCATAGCCGACCCCGGCAGCAGGCTTGAAACCGGCAGCGGCGCCGCTTTGACGGCGGCGGTGGCGGCAGCTTATCTGTGCCGCGCGGCGGCTGTAAGCGCCGGGGAGAAGCCCGGCGAGAGAGCGGACTATATTCTCAGAAATGCTGAAATCCTTCGCGGCTATATGGTGCACCTTATTGACGAGGATGTGAAAAGCCGCGGCCCCCTGAACAGGGCGCTGAAAGAGGGAGGCGAGCGAGAGATCGAAGCCGCCCGGCAGCCTGCGGTGAGTATCAGCGGTGAAATCGTCAACATGATGGGGAAGTGCCTGGAGCTTGGGCGGGAGCTGAAGGAACTCTGTCCTCCGGCGGCGCTGCACTATGTCCGCGAGAGCGCGGAGACGGCAATGGCCGCAGCAAGGACCGCCGTGCATTACATCCTGGATATGTCCGCCAAGTGCAGCGACGAGACCTACCGCTTCGTTATCCACCGGGAAAACGAGATCACGCTCGGTCGATATCAGCCGATTTATGCCGAAATCGTTTCACAATAAAAGTTGACCCGCCCCCGGATAGCCGGGGGCGGATTTTACAGGAGGGAGCATGAAAAAATTCATTATAGCGCCCGATTCTTTTAAGGGGACGCTGACGGCGGAGGAGGTCTGCGATATCCTTGACGCCGCGGTTAAAAGAGCGGTTCCCGGGGCTGAAACAGTCCTCATCCCCATGTCGGACGGGGGCGAGGGAATGGTTGCGGCCTATACCCGCCTTTTAAGCGGAGAGAGTCACAGTGCGCAGGTCAGCGGCCCCCGGGGAGAAAAACTTGCCTGTCCCTTCGGCCTCCTGCCTGACGGCACGGCGGTTGCGGAGATGGCGGGCTGTGCGGGCCTGCCTCTTATGGGCGGGCAGCTTGACCCCTTCCGCGCCAGCACCTTCGGCGTTGGCGAGCTGCTGCTGGCGCTTCGTGACCGGGGCTGCGATAAAGTCCTTATGGGCATCGGCGGCAGCGCAACCTGCGACTGCGGCATTGGCATGGCGGCGGCGCTGGGTTTCCGCTTTCTGGACGGAGAAGGAAAGGAGCTGGCCCCTTATGCCTGCAATATCGGCGCCGTGAGGCAGATCCTTCTCCCGGAAAAGCTGGAGCTGCCGGAGATAACTGTGGCCTGTGATGTGGACAATCCCCTCTGCGGCCCAAATGGCGCCTGCGCCGTGTTCGGCCCTCAGAAGGGACTGCAGCCGGAAGAAATACAGCCTCTTGACGAAGATATAAAAGCCTTTGCGGGGCTTATTGAGGAACGCCTGCATGTCCCGGTGCTGGATGTGCCCGGTGCGGGGGCTGCCGGCGGGCTTGGCGCTGCTTTGCTTGCCTTTTGCGGGGCAAAGCTCACTCCTGGGATTGAAATGCTGCTGGATGCGTCGGGGATAGACCGGGAGCTTGAAAGCGCGGCGCTTGTACTGACCGGAGAGGGCAGGCTAGACGGGCAAAGCATGGCAGGCAAGGTTCCCGTGGGCGTGAGCCGCCGGGCGAATCGGGCCGGGGTTCCCTGCCTTGCCGTCTGCGGCTGTATCGGCAAAGGGGCCGAGGCGGTTTTGAGCCAGGGAATCAGCGCCTATTATGCCGCAAGCGAGGCCGGGCGGAGCATGGATGAGCTCAGAAAGACATGCCGCGCCGACCTCGCCGCCGCCGCGGACAGGGCCATGGCGGATTTCCTTTCAAAAAAATAAAGACATTCACCGCAGTTCAAATCCGGCGGTGCTTTTTGAAAAAACTGTTAAAATTTCGGATTGCTTGCCATTTTCAGCCATGTAGTGTATAATATCCTATCACGCGTGCACAGCGCAGGGAGATGAGCATATGGATGAAACTATCCTCAAACTGAAACAATGGATATCCGAGAGCGGCAACATTGTGTTTTTCGGCGGAGCCGGTGTGAGCACGGAGAGTGGGATTCCCGATTTTCGCAGTGTTGACGGGCTGTACAGCCAGCAGTGGAAATATCCTCCGGAGACAATTTTGAGCCATAGCTTTTTCGAGAAAAATCCGGAGGAATACTACCGCTTTCACAGGGCTAAGCTGGTGATTGACGGCGTTAAGCCCAACAGGGCCCATCTGCGCCTTGCCGAGCTGGAGCGGGAAGGGAAGCTTCGGGCGGTTGTGACCCAGAATATCGACGGGCTCCATCAGGCTGCGGGCAGCAAAAATGTTCTCGAGCTTCACGGAAGCATCCAGCGTGCCTATTGTTCCCGGTGCCGCAGGCCATATCCTGCCGAGCGCATGAACCGCGGGGAGGGCGTGCCCCGCTGCGGCTGCGGCGGCGTGATCAGGCCTGATATCGTGCTCTACGAGGAGCCGCTGAATGAAGATGTGGTCTCCCGGGCGATAAAATACATAAAAGAAGCCGAGGTGCTTATCATCGGCGGTACCTCCTTGAACGTATATCCTGCTGCGGGGCTGATCAATTATTACAGGGGAAGTCATCTGGCTCTTGTAAATCTCAGCGAGACGCCTTATGACAGCTATGCGGACCTGGTGATACACGAAAAAATCGGCGGGGTGTTCAGCCGCGTATGAATGTAAGAGAGATACTGGGCGTTAAATTTGTAAACGCCGGAATAATGGAGACCGTTGAGAACGGAATGCGGCTCATGGAGGAGCGAAAAAACGCCTATGTGGCAGCCCTGGGCACGGAACAGCTTCAGGCTGCCCGCAGGGATGGGCGGCTCATGGAGGCGGTCCGGGGCGCGGAGCTCATTTTGCCCCAGGGCAGCGGGATTCTCTGCGCCTCCCATATCCTGGGCCTGCCCCTGAAAGGCAGAATAAGCGCCTTGGATTTTGCCTCGGCCCTTATGGCCAGAATGAGCGAAAAGGGCATGAGCATTTTCATTGTAGGCCCGGACACGGAGCTTGTGGAGCTTGCGGAGGAAAAAATAAAAAGCCGATACCCCGGCATCATTGCCGCAGGCAGCGACGGGGGGTTCTGTACCAGTGAAATTGAGCTGACGGCCATGATAAATCAGGCCGCGCCGGACCTGCTTCTGGTCGCTCTGGGTTCTCCCAGGCAGGAGCTCTGGATGCATCGCTGCCAGGGCAAGCTTAAGGCCGGGCTTATGCTGGGCTTCGGAGAGGAGCTCAAAGCACTGGCAGGCGAGCTCGTGATCGCCCCCAAGCGCTGGCGGGACTCAGGCTTTGAATGGCTGTACTGGCTCATTAAGGAGCCTTGGCGTATTCCCCGTATGCTCCGGCGGACCGGGCTGATTTTTACCGCCCTCTGGCGCAGGCTTGTAGGCTGAAGGGGCGGATATGAGCTCCATGTATGAAAGAACGGAGATATAATGAAGAAATGACGAAAGGAAAGCTTATCGTCCTTGAAGGCATTGACGGAAGCGGGAAATCTTCTCAGTACCGCCGTCTCTGCGCCAGAATGGAAAAAGACGGAATAGACTATAATCATATTGTGTTTCCCCGCTATGACAAGGAGAGCAGCGCATTAATACGCATGTACCTCAATGGAGAATTCGGCACCCACCCGGACGATGTAAACCCCTATACAGCCTCCACCTTTTACGCGGTTGACCGCTTTGCGGCTTATCGGACGGACTGGGGGAAAATATACGAAAGCGGCGGTCTGATCCTCTCCGACAGGTATACCACCTCCAACGCCGTTCACCAGGGGTCAAAGCTCTCCGATGAGAAGCTGCCGGAATTTTTCCGATGGCTGTCTGACCTGGAATATGTAAAAATGGGTCTGCCCAGGCCGGACCTGGTTATTTATCTGGAGGTTGACGTTAAGACCTCTCTGGCCCGGATGCGCCGCCGCCAGGATAGAAACAACACCAGCGCCGACATACATGAGAAAGACCTGGGCTATCTGGAGCGCTGCCTGCACACGGCGGATATGGCAGCGGAATACTACGGCTGGACGCGCATCCCCTGCGTGAAGGACGGTATGGAGCGGGATGTGGATGAGAAGAACCGGGAGATATATGACATTATCCTGAAGAACATCCGATAAAACAAAAAGGGGCTTCAATTGAAGCCCCCGGGAGACTCAGCAGCCGCAGCCGCAGCCGTTGTTGTTATTCTCGCAGCCGCATCCGTTGCCGCAGCCGCCGCAGCCGAAGAGGATGATGATAAGGATGATTATCCAAAGGCTCCCGTTATTATTACAACCATTGCAGAACATAATATATCCCTTTCTCCGCGCTGAATGATTTTGCTCCTGCCTGCCCTGCGCGGGGGGCGGCAGAACTGTCCATAGGCCGGTGTGTAGGTGTCGAGAGGCTTCCTGTGCCGCTCGTGCCATAATATGCCGCCGCGGACCCGACTGCTACAAACCATAGTCCGCCTCTGAGGCGGAAATTTTCCAAGGAGGTCAGCTATGTCTGGAGATCTCGACAAGATAAACGAAATCTTTCGTATACATGATGAAAAAAGCGCCGCGGCCGAGGGGGCGGAGGCAAAAAAATCCTCCGCTACCGGCGGCCACAGAGCGGTCCGCGCCGACGGGACCGGGCGGGAAAAGGCCGCCGCGGGGAAGCCGCTCGGGGAAACGGAATCTGAGCGGGATTACCGCCCTGTACGCCGGAATCATGTCTATCGCTCCGGCTGTCTGGGCGGAATGATGTACTTTGTTTTCATCGTATGCATAAGCGTGGTTCTTGCCTGCCTTGCGTGGATGTCCGCCAGTGATATGCTGGCCCTGAACAAGGAAAGCTTTACGGCCACTGTGAGCCTGCCTTCCAGTATTTTTGAGTCAAAAACCGTGGACACCTATGATGAGGACGGTAAAAAGACCGGCACCGAGCGGGTCACCAGCGCGGATATAAGCTATGTTGCCCAGCAGCTTAAGGACGCGGGCCTGATCGAATACAAATGGCTCTTTGAGATGTTCTGCAAGGTTTCAAAGGCCGATATGAAGGTGAGCCCCGGCGAATATGAGCTCCAGTCCAGCTTTGACTATCGGGCGCTGATCCAGAACATGCGCTCAGGCTCATCCTCGGCGCTTACTGTTGATGTGACCATACCCGAGGGCTTCTCCATGCGGCAGATTTTCCAGCGGCTGGAGGAAAAGGAAGTGTGCAGTTTTGAGGATCTGATGGATGCTGCCGCAAACTACAAGTTCAATTACGGCTTCCTTGAGAATATCCCAGAGGGAGACGCTTCACGCCTGGAGGGCTTCCTTTTCCCGGATACCTATCAGTTCTATGTGGGTGAGCAGGCCTCCAGTGTCATAAACAAGTTTTTGGTGGTGTTCTATAACAAGCTCAGCGCCGACATGATCAATCAGGCCGGAAATCTGGGCATGAGTATCAGAGAGGTTGTAAACGTGGCCGCTATGATAGAAAAAGAAGCCGCCAACGATGAGGAGCGGGGGCTCATTGCCTCGGTAATATATAACCGCATCAATGCGGGCATGCCTCTCGGCATCGACGCCACCATTCTTTACGCCTACCCCGACCATGAGGGCGCCCCCACGGCAGAGATGATTGCCGCAGACAGCCCGTATAACTCCCGCCTCTATACCGGACTGCCTCCCACGCCGATCTGCTGTCCGGGCCTTGCCTCCCTGAACGCGGCGCTGAATCCCGAGAGCACAAATTATTATTACTATGCGCTGGACACTGCCAGCGGTACCCACCGCTTCTTCAGTACCGCCGGTGAGCACGAGAGCTTTGTGGCAACCCAGAACTATGAGTAACCGCTTCGAACTCCTGTCCCCGGCCGGGGACATGGAGCGGCTGCGCATGGCTCTGCTCTACGGGGCGGACGCGGTGTATCTGGCCGGCCGACGCTTCGGCATGAGAGCTGCTGCCGTAAATTTTGGAGATGAAGAGCTGCGGCGGGCCGTGGCCCTCGTCCATGGCAGGGGAGCAAAGATTTACGTCACCTGCAACACCCTGCCCCGGGAGGATGAGCTTCGGGAGCTTCCGGCGTATCTGGAATTCCTGCAGGACGCAGGAGTGGACGCGCTTATTATCGCGGACCTCGGCGTGCTGGCGCTGGCCAGGCGCCACGCGCCCCGGGTAGCCCGGCATGTGAGCACCCAGTTCGGCGTAATCAACAGCGCCGCCGCCAATGCCCTTTATGCGTTGGGGGCGGATACTGTGGTTCTGGCCCGGGAAACGCCGCTGGAGGATATCAGAAAGATCAGGGCCAACACCCCGCCGGAGCTGCGGCTGGAGGCCTTTGTCCACGGGGCCATGTGCGTGTCTTTTTCCGGCCGCTGTCTGCTCTCCAATTATATGACCGGCCGGGACGCCAACCGGGGCCAGTGCGCCCAGCCCTGCCGCTGGAAATATTATCTGGTGGAGGAAAAGCGACCGGGACAGTATTTCGAGATCAGCGAGGACGGGGGCACCCATATCATGAACTCCCGGGATATGCGCATGATAGAGCACATTCCGGCACTGATGGAGGCGGGGGTCTGCTCTTTCAAGATAGAAGGCAGAATGAAATCCGCCTATTATGCGGCGGTTGTCACCAATGCCTACCGCCACGCCATAGATGCCGCCATTGCGGGTGATCCGCTGGACAGGCTCTGGGTGGAGGAGACGGATATGCTGAGCCACCGGCCATACTCAACCGGCTTTTATTTCGGAGAACCCGGCCAGTATTACCCTGACGCCATGTATTTTACCGGCGCAGATGTGGCTGCTGTGGTGGAGCGCTGTGACAAGGATGGAAATGCCCTGCTTACCCAACGGAACAAGTTCTTCCGGGGGGATACGCTTGAACTGCTCCTGCCCCATGAAAAGCCCATTGGATTTAAGGCCGAGCGCATTTGGGACGGGGAGGGAAACTTGCTGGAGGATACCCGGCAGGCCATGATGGCGCTTCGCATGAAGCTGCCGGTCTTTGCGCCCGAGGGGGCCATTGTGAGAAAGCGCAGAAATCCGGAAATCCGAGCTTGACAAAAGCGCCGCTTATGATAAAATAACGGCTGTTAACATGAAAAACGGCAATGACGAAAAGAACCGAAGTCAGGGCTTTGCAGAGAGGGGTCGTATGCTGAAAGGCCCCATGCCCAATTTCGGCGGCCGCTTCCGAGCCTGCCCGGGAAAACCGGGACGCCTGCCAGCGTTAAAGGCACTTGAGAAGCTGCTTCGGCGGCAAATCAGGGTGGTACCGCGAACAACCTTCGCCCCTGTATGGGGCGGAGGTATATTTTTTGGGAGGGATTCAGATGCAATGTCTCAGATGCGGCGGAGAGATGAAGAGCTTTGGCCGTCAGGACATCCAGCTTGGCCGGCACAGCTTTTTCTTCGGCGATCTGGATAATCTGCTGTCCGGCTCGCTGGAGACGGAGATTTTTATTTGCCGGGGCTGCGGCAAGGTGGAGCTTTTTTCCGGAGAAGGAAAAGAGGAAGAGCGCTTTTCGCAAAAACTGAAAAGGGAAAAATCGGAGGATTGAAAAATGAAAAAATACGGACTGAATCAACTGCGCGAGATGTTTCTCCGCTTTTTTGAGAGCAAGGGCCACCTGCGCCTGCCCAGTTTCTCACTCATACCCCAGAACGACGCCAGCCTCCTTCTTATCAATTCCGGTATGGCGCCCATGAAGCCCTTCTTCAAGGGGGAGCAGGAGCCGCCCCGTAACCGGGTCTGCACCTGCCAGAAATGCATCCGTACCGGCGATATAGAAAACATCGGCAAGACTGCCCGCCACGGCACTTATTTTGAGATGCTCGGCAACTTCTCTTTCGGCGATTACTTCAAGCATGAGGCCATTGCCTGGAGCTGGGAATTCCTTACCTCTCCCGATTGGGTGGGCATTGACCCGGACAGGCTTTATCCCTCCATCTATCAGGACGATGAGGAAGCCTTTGAAATATGGAACAAGGAGATCGGTATCGCCCCGGAGCGCATTTTCCGCTTCGGCAAGGAGGACAACTTCTGGGAGCACGGAGCAGGCCCGTGCGGCCCCTGCTCCGAGATCTATTATGACCGTGGTGAGAAATACGGCTGTGGTAAGCCCGGCTGCACGGTTGGCTGTGACTGTGACAGATATATTGAGGTCTGGAACAACGTTTTTTCCCAGTTTGACAATGACGGGGAGGGGCATTACACTGAGCTCGCCCAGAAAAATATAGACACCGGTATGGGTCTTGAACGCCTGGCCGTGGTCTGCCAGGGGGTGGACTCCCTCTTTGATGTGGACACCATTATGAACATCACCCATAAGGTCAGCGAGATCACCGGGGCTTACTATGGCAGGACCCATAAGATGGACGTTTCCCTGCGCGTCATAACCGACCATATCAGAAGCGCTGTCTTTATGATCTGTGACGGGGTCCTCCCCTCCAACGAGGGCCGGGGTTATGTGCTCCGCCGCCTGCTCCGCCGCGCCGCCCGGCACGGGAAGCTCCTTGGCGTCAACGAAGCTTTCCTGTACAGCGTGGTTGAAACCGTTGTAAAGGAAAACGAGTGCCAGTATCCCGAACTTCGGGAAAAAGAGGCTTATATTACTCGCGTGGTCAAGAACGAAGAAGAAAACTTTGCCAAAACCATTGACGCGGGCATGAGGATCTTTGCCGAACTTCTGGAGGCGCACAAGGCCAAGGGCGAGCGCATTTTTTCCGGGGCCGACGCCTTCAAGCTCTATGATACCTACGGTTTCCCCATAGACCTTACCGTTGAAATGTGTGCTGACGAGGACATGAGCGTGAATGAGGACGAGTTCAGGAAGCTCATGGAGGAGCAGCGCGTCCGTGCCCGCAAAGCCAGGGAGGCCTTGGGTGATCTCGGCTGGGCCGGAATCGACTTCGGCAAGGAAATGCCCGAGACTGTTTTCGAGGGCTACGATAAGACGGTCTCCCAGGCAGAAGTGCTGGCGATTGTTACCGACGGGGAGCTTCAGAATGAGATCAGCTCCGGGGCCGAGGCCATCGTTGTCCTGGACAGGACCCCCATGTACGCCGAGATGGGCGGTCAGAGCGCAGATCATGGCGCCATTCGCGGCGCGGGCTTTGTGTTTGCCGTGAACGATGTCCAAAAGAACAAGGGCGGCAAATACATGCACTACGGTGTGATGAAATCCGGCTCCCTCAGGGTGGGGGATAAGGCTGAGGCGGAGATCTGCCCCGTACGCCGTGCCGCCATCAGCCGGGCCCACAGCGCCACCCATCTGCTCCAGCAGGCGCTGCGGGAGGTTTTGGGCGAGCATGTGCATCAGGCCGGGTCCCTGGTTGAGCCAGACTTCCTTCGCTTTGACTTTACACATTTCTCCGCCGTCAGCCCCGAAGAGCTTCGCCTGGTGGAGGACAAGGTCAACGAGGCCGTTCTGGCGGGCTATCCGGTCGATGTGCGCGAGATGCCTATAGACGAGGCCAGAAACTGCGGCGCCACCGCTCTTTTCGGTGAGAAATACGGCGATGTGGTCCGGGTCGTGAACATGGGCGGATACAGCGTAGAGCTCTGCGGCGGCACCCATCTGAAAAACACCGCCATGGCGGGCGCTTTCCATATAAGCTCCGAGGGCTCGGTGGCCTCCGGCGTGCGCCGCATCGAGGCGACCACAGGCCGAAAAACCATGGAGCTGCTCCACGGCAGCCTTGATACCATAAATACTCTTGCTGCCGCCTTCAAGGCCAACTGCTGCGACGTGGTCAGCCGGGTTGCGCATCAGGGAGAGGAGCTGAAGGAGGCAAGAAGGCTTCTCCAGCAGTACAAGGACAAGGAATCCGCCGGCAGCGCCGACGCGCTTCTTGGCGCGGCCAAAGACGTGGGCGGCCTGCATGTGGTTGCCTCGAGAGTGGACTGCTGTGACGCGGGCGCGCTCAGAAAACTGGGCGACGCGCTGCGGGACAAGGATGCGAACGCCGTAGCCGTCATTGCGGCGGTAAATGGAGGAAAGATAAGCTTCCAGTGCGTCTGCGGCAGGGAAGCTGTTGCCAAGGGCGTCCGGGCCGGGGATATAATCAGGTCCATTACTGCCATCGCCGGCGGCAAGGGCGGCGGAAAGCCGGACTCTGCCATGGGCGGCGGCAACGACCCCGCGAAGCTTGGCGAGGCGCTGGCCGCGGTAGAGAAACTGGTGGAAGAAAAAATATAAGGAGGAAAAATAAAATGACCGACAGCAACTGCCTCTTCTGCAAATTGATTGCCGGGGAGATCCCCAGCGGCAAGGTTTACGAGGACGAGTATGTCTACGCCTTTCGGGACATCAATCCCCAGGCCCCGGTTCATATTCTGGTTGTGCCTAAGGAGCACATTGCCTGTGCCGCCGAAATAAACGGCGAAAATTCCCTCCATGTGGCCAAGTGTTTTGAAGCGATCGCAAAAATAGCGGAGGCTGAGGGCCTTGATAAGGGCTACCGCGTAGTCAATAACTGCGGCGATGACGGCGGGCAGACCGTTATGCATCTGCACTTTCACATTATCGGCGGCACGAAGCTGTCCGAAAGGATCATCTGATATTTTGCGGCCGTGGGGTAACTGTCTCCTGCGGCCGCTTTCCATTGGGAGGTGAGCGCTCTGAGAAAGCTTGCGGCGGCGTCCGTTTCCTTTTCTGCGGCAGTTTTTGCGGCCAACTACATTTTATCCCCCTCCTCGCTGCCAATAGCGGCGGTGATCGCCGCGACACTTGGGACGGGCCTGATTTTCCTAAGAAGAAAATGGCTCCGGGGGACCATAATCGTGCTGTTTGCTTTCTCGGCGGGGCTTGGCGCTTTTTACGCGCAATACCTCCGATGTGCGCTGCCTGCCAAAGAACTGGAAGGGCAGACAGCGGAACTCTCCTGCACGCTATTGGATTATCCCACCGTCTATGATGATTATTGCCGTGTGCGCGTCAGGATAGAAAACGGCGGAGCCCGGGGCTTGGAGGCACTGGTTTTTGACAGCGGCATGGAGCTTGCCGAAGCGGAACCGGGACAGAAAATGAGCTTTACCGGCCGACTTTCCGCGGCTGATGTGAGATATGGCGAAGACTACGACTATTATAACTCCCGGGATATCTATCTGACGGCAAGCGTTAAGTCCGGCCTGATTCTCAGCGAGGGAAAGTTCGGGCTGTGTTTTATCCCCGCAAGAGTGAACAGGGCTTTTACCGACCTTGTCGGACAGCTTTTTCCGGAGGATACCAGGGGGTTTATGAAATCGCTTATGTTGGGGGATAAAACGGAGCTCTACAAGGACGCGGCTCTGTATACCGCTATGAGCCGGGCAGGTTTCATGCATGTGGCGGCGGTCTCGGGGATGCATATCGCCTTTCTTGTGGGCCTGCTTCAGCTTCTGCTCGGCGCGGGCAGAAAAAGCTCGGTTTTCTGCATTGTCCTGGTCTGGCTCTTTGTGCTTGTGACGGGGTCAAGCCCCTCGGCCCTCAGAGCCGGCTTTATGCAGAGCTTTCTGCTGCTGGCTCCAGTGTTCCGCCGGGAGAACGACCCCTTGACCTCCCTCTCTTTTGCGCTGGCCCTGATTTTGCTTATGAATCCCTACGCGGCCGGCAGTGTGAGCCTGCAGCTCTCCTTTACGGCCATGGCGGGTATAATGTGCCTGGCGGGGCCGATTACAAAGGCATTGACAGGCCACCTGCCAAGGAACCTTTTCAGAAAACCGGTTGGCTACCTGCTAGGCATAGTCGGCGTCTCGCTGGCGGTTATGGTCTTTACCCTGCCGCTTATGGCCATCCATTTTGGCTATGTGTCCCTGCTCTCGCCTCTGGCCAATATGCTGGGGCTTTGGGCGGTTTCCCTGTGTTTCTGCGGCGGTTTTGCGGCGGCCGCCCTTGGAGCGCTGATACCTACGGCGGGTGCGGCGGCCGCCTGGCTTGTGTCATGGCCGGCAAGATATATCTTCCTGCTTGCCAAAACGGTGTCCGCACTGCCTTTTGCGGCTGTGTATCTCAAGTCCGGCTTTGGGGGAGCATGGCTTTTGTTCTGTTATCTGCTGTTTGGCCTTTCTCTTGTAAGCCGGGCAGACCGGCGCATAAGATTGCTGCTACCCGCCGGCCTGGCGGCGCTGTCTCTGGCGCTGACGCTGCTGGTTCCCAGAGCCTGTTACCGTGCGGCGGGCGCTGTTTTCACGGCTCTGGATGTGGGCCAGGGCCAATGCCTCAGTGTTTTCTCCGGGGACAGCACCCTGATGGTGGACTGCGGCGGAACCGGCAGCCTTGACAGGGCGGGCGAGACCGCCGGGGCTTATCTCTGCATGGCGGGAAGAAGCAAAATTGACCTCCTTTTGCTTACGCACCTCCATGCGGACCACGCAAACGGCGTTGAGACCCTTCTTGAGATGTGCCCCGTCGAGAAAATAATCATGCCCGAAAATCCCAACGACGAGGATGGGCTGTTGGACGAAGTGTGTAGAGCCGCGGCAAGGCATGGAACGGAGATCGAATACCTTTCCACTGACAAAGAAATTGAATTGGGAGGGATCCGCCTCCGGCTCTTTGCCCCGGGCGGGGCCGGGGATGAGAACGAGCGATGCCTCATGGCGCTTGTCTCCGCAGGGGGCTATGACATGCTCGTTACCGGGGACGGCTCCAAAAGCGCGGAACAGGAGCTGATTAAGAATCACGATATTTCCGGCGTGGAGCTGCTGATCGCCGGACATCACGGCTCCAGATATTCCTGCGGCGGAGATTTTCTCAGGGCCATCGGCGGTGAGACCGCTGTGGTCAGCACAGGCTATAATACATTCGGCCACCCGACTTACGAAACACTTGAACGCCTGCACGCTTACGGGTATACTATTCTCAGAACCGATTTGAACGGAACCATTGAAATACGGATAGGAAAAGACTATGGCCAGGAAAAACAGCAGAGATGAGGAAAAAATGAATTATCCGGCAGAGCTTCGCCGCCTAAAGGAGGAGGGCCCCCAGCGGCTCTACCTGCTTTGGGGGCCGGAGGATTATCTGCGGGAGCAGTATCTGGCCCAGCTCAAAAAGCGCTGCCTACCGGAAGGGGAGGACAGCTTCAGCTACAAGCGCCTGGACGGACCGGAGCTTGACCGGCAAGAACTGGTCGGCGCCATTGACGCGGTGCCCTTCATGACGGAGCGAAGTTTCGTGGAAATCAGAGACGCGGAACTGAACCGTCTCAAAGAGCCGGAAAAATATATGGCAGTTTTTTCCGATATCCCCGAATACTGCACCGTTTGCCTTGTTCAGAGCGCCCAGTTTGAACCGGACGGCAGGCTTAAGCTCATCAAGACCCTGCGGAGCGTGGCAAGAGAGCTTAAATTTACCCAACAGTCCCAGGGGATGCTCATTGACTGGATCATTCGCCGCTTTGCGGCGGCGGGAAAGAGCGTGGAACTGGAAGCGGCCCAGAGGCTTATGTTCATAAGCGGAGATCTTATGAGCAGGCTGATTCCTGAAATTGAAAAAATTGCCGCCTTTGCCAAGGGCGAACGGGTGACGGCAGCCGATGTGGAAGCGGTGGCTAACCATATCCCTGAGGCTGTGATTTTTGACATGACGGATTTTATTTCCCAGAAAAAGTACAATACTGCCGCCTCCGTTCTGGCGGAGCTTCTGGCGGATAAAAACAATGAGCCCATACCCATGCTGGCCATGCTTGGCCTGCAGATGAGGAAGCTTTATACTGCCCGCCTTGCCATCGAGCGGGAACTGGGGGCAAAGTTTGTGATGGAGGTATGCTCCATAAAGCATGAATTTATCGCAAAAAAGCTCATAAACTCCGCCCGGGGCTTCAGCCTCGGCCAGCTCAGGCGGGCGGTAGCGCTCTGCGCCGAGGCGGATTATAAAATGAAAAGCAGCTCTCTGGATGGCAGAGAGCTGCTGAAGGAAACAGTGATGCGAATCGCGGCGGGAGAGACGGATGCGGAGCGTTAGGGAAGTGATCGTGGTGGAGGGCAGGTATGACAAGAACGCCCTGAGCCAGGTGGTGGACGCGGTGATCATCGAGACTTCCGGCTTTGGCATCTTCAACAACCGCCAGAAGCAGAAGCTGCTGCGCGCACTGGCCCAGGCCCGCGGCCTTGTGGTCATGACCGATTCCGACGGGGCAGGATTTGTTATCCGAAATTTTATTAAGTCCTGTGTTGACCCAAAGCTCGTAAAACATGCCTATATTCCGGACGTTTCCGGCAAGGAACGGCGGAAAAGCGCGCCTTCAAAGGAGGGAAAGCTGGGCGTGGAGGGAATGCGGCCCCAGATCTTGCTGGACGCGCTGATCCGCGCCGGTGCTGTCATTGACGGAGAAGAGACCGGGGCTGGGGAGGGGCGCATAAGCAAGGCGGACTTTTATTCCCTTGGCCTCAGCGGCAGGGAGGGCAGCCGGGAAAAACGGGCTGCGCTCATAAAGCGCCTTGACCTGCCGGAGCGGCTCACGGCGGACGCGCTTTTGGATGTGCTCAACGCGCTGATGAGCCGGGAGGAATTTATCAATCTTCAGCTCTGCGCGTCTTCGATGAAAACAGACAACAGCACCGATATGAGCAGCAGCGCCTGCCCTGTCTCGTTCAGTGCCACGGCCAAGCGGTAAAGCGCATAATTTTCATACATGCTGCCGCCCCATTCCAGAAGCAGGGCAAAGGAGCAGATGAGGAGCAGGCAGCAGAGCTGAAGGCTGCGGATGAATATGTACCAGGCCAGGGGACACATGGAGAGCATTCGGTGCAGAACCGGCCTGAGTCTGAATTTCATAAAAAACCACCTCCTGTCGATTTTATACGGCGCGAGGCTTTACTTCAAGGCAAAGTTTTTTCCAGATGAAATATGAACAGTCAATTAAAACTTACGCAAAGTGCAGACAAGACCGCAAGAAAGTGCTAAAATACTCTTTGCTCATCGGTAAAAACGCCGCCGTAAACCTGAAAGGCTTACGGCGGCGTGGCACTCCCGGCGCGATTCGAACGCGCGACCTTCCGCTTAGGAGGCGGATGCTCTATCCTGCTGAGCTACGGAAGCATATCTCTGGACAGCTTTACTATTTTACCGCAGTTTCGCTGCCCTGTCAATAAATACTTGGCCATGGAAGGGAATACAATGCTAAAACTAAAGGACATAAACAAGGATTATCTTTCCGGAGAAACCACCGTCCACGCGCTCAGAGGCATAGACCTGGAGTTTCGCGAAAGCGAATTTGTGGCCATTCTTGGTCACTCCGGCTGCGGCAAGACAACGCTTTTGAACATCATCGGCGGGCTTGACCAGTACAGCTCAGGCGATCTTGTTATAAACGGGAAATCCACCAAAAATTTCAGCGATGCGGACTGGGATGCTTACAGGAACCACTCCATCGGCTTTGTTTTCCAGTCCTATAACCTTATTCCGCACCAGACGGTGCTTGCGAATGTAGAGCTGGCGCTGACTCTGTCGGGCGTTGCCCCGGCGGAACGGCGGCAGAGGGCTGTTGAGGCTTTGGAAAAGGTGGGGCTGGGCGATCAGATCCATAAAAAGCCCAATCAGATGTCCGGCGGCCAGATGCAGCGCGTCGCGATTGCCCGGGCGCTGGTGAACGATCCGGATATTCTCCTGGCGGATGAGCCAACCGGCGCTCTGGACTCGGACACCTCCGTGCAGATTATGGAAATCCTCAAGGAAATTTCCCGGGATAAGCTCATAATCATGGTGACGCATAACCCGGAACTGGCCGCCGGCTATGCCGGGCGCGTTATCCGCCTTAAGGATGGGCGCATAACCGATGACAGCGCGCCATACAGCTCCGAAAGGGAATCGCTTCCGCCCGCGGGAAAGACCCGCAAAACCTCAATGAGCTTTCTTACAGCCCTGGCCCTCTCCACCAATAATCTGCTGACCAAAAAAGCCCGCACCATTCTCACAGCCTTTGCCGGGAGCATCGGCATTATAGGCATAGCCCTTATCATGTCCCTCTCCAACGGCATTCAGAATTATATTGACAAAGTCCAGAAGGATACCCTCTCCAGCTACCCCATCACCATTCAGGCCGAGAGCATGGACATGACGGGCATGATGAGTTCCCTCATGGGTGTACACGCCGAGGCAGCGGAGAACAAGCATGATAAGGACGCGGTGTATTCCAGCACCATCATGTATGATCTTATGAACTCCATGGTCTCCGCCGAAAAGGAAACCAACAATCTCAAGGCATTCAAAGCCTATATTGAAAGCGAAAACAGCGAGATATCCCAGTATGTCAGCACCATTCAGTATTCCTACGATTTTGACATGAATATATACGCGGAGGATCCGGAGGGAGCCATTGTCAAGACGGATATAGTCGAGCTCCTGCAAAACACCATGAGTGCCACCTATGGCGGGGATTACAGCTCTTTCTTTTCCACCTACGGCTCTTATTACTCTGTTGCAAACGTCTGGCAGGAAATGCTCCCCGGAGAACACGGCGAGGCCATAAACCCGCTGCTCAAGGAGCAGTATGACCTGCTCTACGGCGCCTGGCCCGATGAATACGACGAGACTGTTCTGGTGGTTGATAAGAACAACGAGATATCCGACATGGTTCTGTACTCTCTTGGCCTTAAATCCAGCAGCAGCATTACCGAAGATATGCAGGCTTTTATTGCCCAGAAGACAGTAGAAAACCAGAGCGAGAGCTGGAGCTACGAAGAACTGTGCGGCAAAAGCTTCCGCTACATTTTCCCTGCCGATCAGTATGCGCTGGATGAGGAGACGGGGGCATACATTAACCTGGCCGAAGAAGAGCTGGGACTGCGGACGCTCTATAAAAACGGCCTTGAACTCAAGGTGGTGGGCATAATCCGCCAGAATGAGGATGCCGTCTCGGGTATGATGACCGGGGCAATCGGTTACACGCACGCGCTGGTGGAATATATTATGGAGCAGGCGGAGGCGAAGGAGCTTGTAAAGGCTCAGCTTGCCGATCCCAGCAAGGAGGTCTTTACCGGCCTGCCTTTCCTTGACCGGGAGGACGAGGCGCTGACAAAGGACAAAAAGACCCAGGCCGCCAAAGACTATATTGCCGCCGCTACCCAGAAGGAGTTGGCGGAGCTGTATGTGAAATATATGAGCGAGCCGGAGGAAAGTTATATTCAGGAGCTTATTGACGAGCAAATGGAGGGCACCAAACGGGCGGACATTGAGAAAATGGTTCTGGACTATTACCCGGAATATGCCTCCATGCTTGACCAGATGGACGATGAGACGCTCTTTGATTATGTGGGCCAGATGATGGGCCAGCAGATAAAAGAGCAGTACGCCGTCCAGATGCAGGCCCTGTACCGCAGTCTTTCCGATGCGGAGCTGGCGGAGGACTTTTCCCTGCTGGCCTTGGAGGACGCGGACTATCTCTGGATATATGACAACGCCATGCCCCCGGTTTATTCCGAGAGCAGCCTGAAAGACACGCTGAAAAAGCTGGGCTATGTTGACCTTGACAGCCCCAGCGCGATAAACATCTACGCCGCCACTTTTGAGGATAAGGACAACATTGCCGGAGCCATTGAAAATTATAACGCCTCAGTCTCGGAAGAGGATCAGATAGGCTATACGGACATGGTGGCCCTGCTTATGAGCTCCATTACCACCATTATAAATGTAATAAGCTATGTACTGATTGCCTTCGTGGCGATCTCCCTTGTGGTGTCCTCCATTATGATCGGCATCATCACCTATATAAGCGTTTTGGAGCGCACGAAAGAGATCGGCATTCTCCGGGCCATCGGTGCATCGAAGAAAGATATTTCCCGGGTATTTAATGCGGAAACTTTCATAATCGGCTTTTCCGCCGGAGCCATCGGCATTATTATGACCCTGCTCCTGAATATTCCAATCAATGTCATTGTCCATGACCTGACGGGGATATATTCCCTTAACGCTGCGCTGCCCTGGCAGGGGGCGCTGGGCCTTGTGATAATCAGCGTGCTGCTGACCTTTGTGGCGGGGCTTATCCCGTCGGGGCTTGCCGCCAAGAAGGACCCTGTTGAAGCGCTCAGAACGGAGTAAAAAACAGAGAAAACGGGAGGAAAGACCATGAAAACAGTTCTTGTTGTTATTCCCGCTCAAAGCGGACACAGGGCAAAGCTTGAAGCAGCGGGGGAGGGCTGCACATTCCTGTACGCCTCGCCCGGTACGGTGACGGCGGAGCAGGTGGCCGGAGCGGATGTGATTATCGGCAACGTACCTGCGGCGCTTATAAAAGCTTCCCCCAGGCTGGGGCTTCTGCAGCTTAACTCCGCCGGGGCGGACGATTATATCAAGCCCGGCATTCTGGCCCCAAAAACCATTCTTGCAAACGCCACCGGGGCCTACGGCAAGGCTGTGTCTGAGCATGCGCTGGCTCTTACGCTTATGCTTATAAAAAAGCTGCACCTTTACCGGGACGAACAGCGAAAGGCAAACTGGGCGGACGAGGGCAGGGTCGGCTCCATAGCCGATTCCGTGGTCGCAGTTGTGGGTCTCGGTGATATCGGCCTGCGCTATGCCCGCATGGCCAAGGCGCTGGGGGCCTACACCATCGGCGTAAAGCGCCGGGCCGGAGCCTGTCCCGAGGGGGTGGACGAATTATATGCCGATGACGGGCTGGACAAGGTTCTCGTGCGGGCGGATATCATCGCCTCTTTCCTGCCGGGAAACGGAGCCACAACGCACCTGTATAACGAGGCGCGATTTAAAATAATGAAGCCTTCGGCCATTTTTATCAACTGCGGCCGGGGCGGCGCCGTTGACAGCGAGGCTCTTTATAAGGCCCTCAGCACCGGCGGAATCGCCTCTGCCGGGTTGGATGTGACGGAGCTTGAGCCCCTGCCTCCCGAAAGCCCGCTCTGGTCCCTGAAAAATCTTGTGATAACTCCTCATGTATCCGGCGGTTTTCACCTTCCGGAAACTTTCGAGCGCATTGTGGATATTGCAGCCGAAAACCTCTCCGCCTATCTTCAGGGCCGGGAGCTGAAAAACATTGTGGATTTTGAGACCGGATATAGGAAGTGATTTTTTGAACAAAAACCTGTCCCCCGAAAAGGGGACAGGTTTTTGCCCTGTGCGGGGACTGGAGTCTTAAGGGCCGCTGAGAGAGCTCCTTTTAACCAAATGACGGAAGCGGCCGCCTCGAAAAGAGAAAGATCCCTCCGCCGCATTGAAGACAGCGGAGGGCGGTTTCTGTAAAATCAGGCCTTAAGCTTGATCTTTTTCGTTTTCACAAGCCAGCGCACCATGTCACGGAGAGTCAGGCTCAGCGCCCGGGGGCGATAGCCCAGCTCGCGGGTGGCCCGGTCGTGTGAGAAGGCGGAATTGCTGGAGAGGGTGTAGACGGAATAAGGGGTAAGGAAAGGGGGCTCCTTCTTCTTTAGGCTTATCTTTTCGCAGAGGGGTGCGGCCAGTTTTACAAGGGATAGCGGCACACAAAGACGGATCTTCCGTCCGCGGACGATCTTCTGCACGCCGCTGAGAATTTCACGGACGCTGGCATAGCGGTTGGAGAGAATATAGCACTCGCCCGGCCGGCCCTTTTCGGTACAGGCGAGAATGCCGTCCGCCACATCCCGAACATCCACAAAATCATAGCCTCCGGAGACGCCTACCGGGAGCCTGCCCCGGCAGTAGGAGATAATGGTCCCGGTTATGCTGCCAATGCCGTGGTCATAGGGGCCGATGATTCCCGAGGGGTGGACTACGCTCACATTGAAGCCCTGCTCCGCCAGCTCCAGCACATAGGCCGTAGCCGCGGCTTTGCTCTTGGCATAGCTGCCTACCACAAGCTTTGGAGAGAAGCGCCGGGTCTCGCAAATGGCGTTGCCCTGAGGTTTTTCCGGAATGGCATGAACAGAGCTTACATACACGGTTTTTGAGACGCCGCTCTCCATGGCAAGCTCCATTATATTCTTTGTGCCCTCCACATTGACACGCCATAGCCTCTCATCTGCCCCGGAAGTAATCGACACTACCCCGGCGCAGTGAATAAGGCAGGCTTTGCTCATATCTCCGGCAAAAAGGGGACGCAGAGAGTCTCTGTCCTCTACGGAGCCCAGCACAAGCTCAAGATTTTTCGGCAGGGCCTTATCATATTTCCTCCCCGGCCGCACCAGGGCCCGCACTCTTTTCCCCCCGGCCAAAAGCTTTCTCAGCACGGTGTTGCCCAGGTAGCCGGTGCCGCCGGTGAGAAGATATATATCATACATATTATCCGCCTCCAATCGACAGATGTTGAAATTCTTTCATCTATATAATATAATATCCCTGGACGCTGTTCAAGCGTCAAAGCGGTTGGTTTTGCAAGATAATCAACAGAAAACCCGATATTTGTAAAAAAAACATTAAAACTTTTTGTGAACGGAGGAGCTATGAAAAACGACGCCAGAGTGAGATATACAAAGCAGGCCCTGCGTGACTCTCTGCTCCGCTGCCTGGAGGGAAAAAGTATAAGCCAGGTGACTGTAAAGGAGGTATGCGATGGGGCGGAGCTGAACCGGGCCACCTTTTATAACCATTACCGGGACTGTTATGATCTTTTGGAGCAGCTTGAAAACCAGATGATAGAGGAGTTCTGGGACTCTCTGCACCTTATGAGCAGCCTGAACACAGAAAAACTGGTTTCCTCTATTATGGACATGATAGATAAAAACCGAGATCTTTGCCAGGTCCTGATATTTGACCGGGGAGACGATTCTCTGGTGCGCAAAATGGTGGAGATAGCCAAGGAACAGAGCCTGGAACTCTGGAAAAGGTATTTGACACGGGCAGGGGATGAGGAGCTGGACATGCTCTTTACCTGCCTGGCCAGCGGCCTGTTGAATGTGATTATCCAGTCCTACGGCAGGTATGACAGAGAAAAAATAGTGAATTTCATTAACTTTACCGTGGAAAACTGCCTGACACCATATCTGTAGAGAGAAAGGAAACAAAAAAATGTAGAAAAATGCCCGGGCCTGTGATATAATCTCCTAGGTTTACGAAAAAATACAACATGTGTGTTTTAAGGAGAGATAGAGATGAAGTGTCCCTTTTGCAGCTACACCGAGAGCAAGGTCATCGATTCCCGACCTGCCGAAGAGGGGGCGACTATTCGCAGGCGCCGGGAGTGCCTGGCCTGCCAGAAACGGTTTACCACTTATGAAATCATTGAGAGGCTCCCCCTTGTGGTTGTAAAGCGGGACGGCAGCCGCCAGTCCTTTGACAAAATTAAGCTGATAAACGGGATGGTCCGGGCCTGTGAGAAGCGTCCCGTGCCCCTGCAGACTCTTGAGCAGATCGCCGAGGATATTGAGCAGGAGCTGCAGAGCAATCTTGAACGGGAAATCAGCACTGTTGAAATTGGCGAGATGGTTATGGACAGGCTCAAAGCTGTGGACGAGGTGGCATATGTGCGCTTTGCCTCTGTGTACCGCAGCTTTAAGGATATAAACACCTTTATGGAAGAACTCTCCAAGCTGCTGACCGAAAAATAAAACTAAAAAATGCTGCCAGCCGAGAGCCGCTCCATAAAGGCCATGCAGTCAAGCCGATACAGGAGCTTGGCATAGGCCCCGGGGACGGCTTCCTCGTCCTTTTGCAGCAAAACAGCGCGGATTTCATAGAAAGCTTCGTAGGCCGCGTCCAGCTCCGGGTGGCGGATAAACACATTGGTATAGCCGTGAGCCTTGTCCCAAATCTCAAGTCCCTGGTCCAGGGCTTTTAAGGCGGCTTCGAAATCTCCCCGTGCGGCGTGCCGCTCCGAGCGCAGGGCGCAGGCGGCAACGGTTTCTGTCAGCACTTCCACCCGGCGGATATTCAGAAGAGAACCTGCTATTAGAAAAAGCAGCAGTCCGCCTGCGATTATCTCCCTTTTCATGGCGCGGCCTCCTTTGGTGCGAAGTATATTTGGCCGGAGTCGTTCACGGTCATGAGAAACACACCCTTTGCGTCCTCAAAGCCCCGGGCTGTGAGCTGCTTTTGGAGCCAGTTCAGGTCCCGGCCCGCATGACGGAGATTGGCTTCCAGCACCTTTCCATCGCTTATGACAATAAACGGATAGCCCCCGCTGCCTGCTTCCAGCCCAAGCTGTGCGGAGGTGACGGGCCTTTCGGCGGGGAAGAGAATAACGTTGAGCTGCCCATCGGTTTCCAAAATGGCATATTCAATGCGGCTTATGTCCATGCAGCTCTGATTTCTCAGCTCTTCCATCAACTCGTCCACAGTGAAGCGGTTTTTCCGCATCTCCCTTTGGTCTATCCGACCCCGGACGACCAGCAGGCTGGGCTTTCCGAAAAAAACGGAGCGCAGGCGGATGTGCTTCATGGTGATCCCGGCTATTATGACCTCGCAGCAGAACAGAACCAGAATCGGTACAAGGCCGTTTATCATGGGGATGCCGATGTCCTGGAGGGGATGGGAGGCAAGGTCGGCGATCAGGGCCGCCAGCACAAATTCTGACAGTTCCATCTCTCCAAGCTGCCGCTTGCCCAAGAGGCGCATTGTCAGCAGCAGGGCAAAATATATTATAAGTGTTCTGATTATGACGATTGCCATAGGCCATACCTCTGAAATGTTTTGGTAATAGTTTACCCATAAAAAACTAAATTAACGGGGTGATATTGATGAAAAGCCTTATCTTTGACTTGCCGGGGGCGGTAAACGCAGGAGCGGAACAGGTAAAGCGGGTCCTGAATGAAAAGCCCGGGGCATTGCTTGCAATATCCGCCGGGCGGAGCACGAAGCTTTTATGTGAAAGGCTTTCCGAAATGTTCCGGGAGGGGGAGCTGAGTCTGCGCGATGCGAGGCTCTTTGCCGTAACGGAGCTGGAGGGCGTGAACCATGTGCAAAGCTGCCGGCACTTTCTCACAGAGGAGCTCATTGAAAGGACGGATTTAAGGCCCGAAAACTGTACGTTCCTGAGTGGGGAAAATCTTGAAAAATATGACGATATGATTGCTCTGGCCGGGGGGATTGATCTTGCCGTCCTCGGCCTGGGGGACAATGCCCACATCGGCTATAACGAACCCGCCACCCCCTTTGACAGCCTGAGCCACCGGCAGAAGCTCACAGACGCCACCCGCCGCCAGCTTGCCGGGCAGTTCGGCGGGGAGGATCAAACCCCGGAGTTCGCGCTTACCATGGGGATAAAAACGCTTGTCGCCGCGCGGGAAATCCTGGTCCTTGCTTTCGGAGAGGAAAAGGCGGAGCCGGTTTTCAAAATGTTTTACGCCCGCAACGACAGCGCCGTTCCGGCGGCATTTCTGCAGCTCCCTTTCAGCGTCACCGTTTGTCTTGACAGCGCGGCGGCGGCAAAGCTCTGATATACATCCATATTCAGGAGGTAAAATGAAAAATGGGAAAATATTTTGGCACTGACGGCTTCCGGGGGGAAGCCAATAAAGACCTGAACGTTGAACACGCCTTTAAAATCGGCCGCTATCTGGGCTGGTACTACGGCCGGGAGCACAAGGCCAAGGTGGTCATAGGAAAGGATACCCGTCGTTCCAGCTATATGTTTGAGTCTGCCCTCTGTGCAGGGCTTACCGCCTCCGGCGCGGACGCCTATCTCCTGCATGTGACCAGCACCCCCAGCGTCTCCTTTATTGCCAGAGCCGATGATTTTGACTGCGGAATCATGATTTCTGCCAGCCACAATCCCTATCACGATAACGGCATCAAACTCCTGAACGCCGAGGGCGAAAAGATGGAAGAGTCCGTTCTGGACGGAATCGAGGCCTATTTGGACGGCGGCGAGGAACTTCCCTACGCGCTGAGAGACGGTATCGGCCGCACCGTTGACTATTCCGCCGGACGAAACCGCTACATAGGCTATCTCATTTCCCTGGCTACCCGCTCTTACAAGGGCCGCAAAATCGGCCTTGACTGCGCCAACGGCAGTACCTGGATGATGGCCAAGAGTATTTTCGACGCTTTGGGCGCCGATACCTATATGATAAGCAACAAGCCCGACGGGCTGAATATAAACGTAGACTGCGGCTCTACTCATATCGAACGGCTCCAAAAGCATGTGCTTGAAAACCGTCTGGACGTGGGCTTTGCGTTTGATGGGGACGCGGACCGCTGCCTGGCCGTGGATGAGAAAGGCAATGTGATCAATGGGGACCATATTCTTTATGTCTGCGCCAAGTATATGCAGGAGCGCGGTACCTTCGGGAATTCAAAGGTCGTCACCACCATCATGTCCAACATGGGCCTCTACAAGGCGCTGGATGCGCTGGGCATCGGCTATGAAAAAACTGCCGTGGGGGACAAATACGTTGCCGAAAACATGCGCCGCTTTGGCCATCTTATCGGCGGCGAGCAGTCGGGCCATATCATCTTCGGCCGCTTGGCCAACACCGGGGACGGCCTGTTGACGGCCATAAAGGTCATGGAAGTTATCTGCGAGACGAAAATGCCGCTGTCTGAGCTTGCCGCCGGCATGACCATGTATCCCCAGAAGCTTAAGAATGTTGTGGTTACCGATAAAGATGAGACGCTGGAATGCGAGGCAGTCAAGGCTATGGTTGCTCAGGTCGAGGACGAGCTTGGGGACGAGGGCCGCGTTGTCCTGCGCAAGAGCGGAACAGAGCCTGTGCTCCGCGTAATGGTGGAGGCAGGAAGCCATGAGCTCTGCGAGGAAAAGCTTGAAAAAATCATCGCTGCCATGAAAGCCGCGGGAAAGCTCATAAAGGTGAAGTGAAATGACAGAAATAAAAGAACTGCTTGATCTGGGCAAAACCATTGCTGCCGGGCTTTTCGAGGGCAGAACTTATCCCTGGGAGGCGCTGGACGAAATAAAGGACTTTATTTATTCCCTCGGTGCAGAGCTCAGCCCCGAGGAATTTGACCACCCGGAGGAGGGGGTCTGGATTGCCAAAGACGCCAAGGTTTTTCCTTCCGCCTATATCGGTTCTCCCTGCATCATCGACCACGGCGCTGAGGTGCGGCACTGCGCTTTTATAAGGGGCAGCGCCATTGTGGGCAAGGGCGCCGTGGTGGGCAACTCTACGGAACTGAAAAATGTTGTCCTGTTTGATAAGGTACAGGTGCCCCATTACAATTATATTGGGGACTCCATTCTCGGCTTCAAGGCTCACATGGGCGCCGGCTCGATCACAAGCAATGTGAAAAGCGACAAGACCCTTGTTGTGGTAAAGGAGCCGGGCAAGCATATGGAGACGGGCCGAAAAAAGTTTGGCGCCATACTCGGTGATAATGTGGAGGTCGGCTGTAACAGCGTGTTAAATCCCGGTACCGTTGTCGGCCGCGGATCCCATATCTATCCTACCTCCTGCGTCCGGGGCGTTATTCCCGAGAACAGCATTTATAAGGATAAAGACAACATCGTGGCTAAAAACTGATTACATCCTGCTCCCCCGGCTGCCTTGCGCAACCGGGGGATCTATAATTAAGAGAAAATAATTAACGATAAACATTAAAAAATGATTGACAAACATAATTCTGCCTGGTACTATTTTATTATTAAAATAAAAGGAGGCAGAAGCATGGAAGCAAGAGAAAAGCTGAAGCGGAGCGCGAAATGGATATCGGTGCTGCTGGGGGCGTTAATTTTTATTTCACTCGTCGGTATCATTTACAGCGCCTCCCTGATGGCGAGTCCCGAGAGACTGAGTGAAGAGTATGATTACGGCGGGCAGCTTTATTGGCGGGATGATGACTGGGATTTAAGCATGGCCAGACTGTGTGTCTTTGGCGTGGTTCAGCCTGCTTTTCTGGCGGCAGCGCTCATAATGGCCCTGAAAATGTTTCGTGATATGTATAAGCGCGGGAGCCCCTTTACCGCAGATACCGTGAGGGCAATTCGCCGTATTGGCGTATTAATCGTTCTGCTTTCGGTCCTTTCATGGCCCATAGGCTCCGCAATGGTAAAGCTGATCTGGGCGGAGAGAGTTACTTTTCCATTTCTCATTTCTGTCAATGTGGTGTATCTGCTCCTGGGAATCATTGTCTGCTGCCTGTCGGCGGTGTTCAATTACGGTTATTTGCTTCAGCAGGAATCGGATGAAACATTATAGGAGGGGGATTGCTTGGCGATCATTTTAAGACTTGACCGTGTTATGGCGGACAGAAAAATGTCTCTTAAAGAGCTGTCGGAGCGGGTGGGGGTGGCGAATGTGAACCTGTCCAAACTGAAAACCGGAAAGGTGAGCGCAGTCAGATTTTCTACCCTCGAGGCAATTTGCGATGTGTTGGACTGCCAGCCGGGAGATATTCTGGAGTATAAGCGGGATGATTAAATCGGGATACATAATATGGTTTACATAATGCAATATTACAAAAATGTAAGACATAGATTCAAATTGTAAGCGTATTCGATAGCGCCCCGGTTTCGGGGAACTTATAATATTTTTCAGGTTTCTTAAACAAATCATAAACTGCTGCCCGGTTTTTTCTTAATTGGCCCGCCGCTATAATGGGAGGCAAGAGGGGAGGCAGAGAAGATGCCCTTTATGAAACAGAAGAAAATATATATTTTGCTCACCAGAACCAAAACCATGGTTTCCAGAACCATACATCTGGCCACCGGAGACAGCTTTACCCATGTGTCGGTCGCCTTTGACGGGGAGCTTGAGAGCCTGTGCAGCTTTGGGCGGCTTAAGCCCTTTCTGCCCCTGCCCGCGGGGCTTGTGCGGGAGAGCTTGGACGGCGGTTATTTCAGGCGGCATCAGGATGTAGATTGCATGCTCTGCGCCATCGCCGTCAGCGATGCGGCTTATAAAGCCGCCCGGGATAAGGCCGCTGCCATGCTGCGCCATCGGGAGGACTATTCATACAGTATTCGGGGTCTTGCCCTGTGCCGCCTTGGCATTGAAGAAAGCCGCCCGGGGCATTATTTTTGCTCCCAGTTTGTTTCTGAGCTCCTTGAAAGCACCGGGGAGGTCATGCTTCCAAAGCCTGCCTCGCTTATGCGCTCGCAGGATGTTGCGGAGCTTCCCGGTCTGCGCTGTCTGTACAGAGGGGAAATATCCGGCCTTCAGCACGGGACGGGCAGCTTCCGCGGGGGCTCCGGGCTTGTGGGCAGTGCCGGGCTGTTGTATCAGTGAGCGCTATGAAAGCAAGCGAAACGCGCCGTAAATGGCGCGCAGCGGGAATTGCGCTGGCTTTTCTGATGCTCTGCGTTCTTGCCTGTTCACTATTGGGCGCGCCCATACTCCGCCTTGTTTCTGACCCGGAGAGTTTTCGGCGCTGGGTTGACGGGCATGGCTTCTGGGGGCGGCTTGCCTACATGGGCATGGTGATCCTGCAGATTTGCGCCGCATTCATCCCGGGAGAGCCGTTGGAGATTGCTGGGGGCTTTGCGTTCGGGGCGGTGGAGGGCACACTTCTATGTCTCGCGGCCTCGGCGATTGGGAGCGGCGCCGTGATCCTTTTGGTACGCCGCTTTGGCAGGCGGCTGGCAGAGCTGTTCTTTTCAAAGGAAAAACTGGACTCTCTGGGATTCCTCCAGTCATCGCCAAAAAGGCTGCTGCTGTTCTCAATTATATTTATAATTCCCGGAACGCCAAAGGATCTTCTGTGCTACTTTGCGGGGCTGACGGACATAAAGCTCTCCCTGCTTCTGCTGATCTGCTCTGTGGGACGCATCCCCTCGGTAATCAGCTCCACCCTGGGCGGAGACGCGCTGGGGACACGAAGCTATCTTTACGCTGCCATTGTGTTCCTCGCAGCTCTTGCGCTCAGCGCTGCGGGACTTTTCATGTATAGGAAGCTGTGTAAAAAAGAAGAAAAGATGGCGGAGAAGATAAAGAGCCTTCCGCCGGCTGAGGAGAAAAATTCCGCCTGAGACAAAAAAATCCCCAACGGGGAACACGGAGGTACGCCATGGGCGTTGTCGAGCTAATAAACTTCATAATCATGTGCCTGTTTTTCGTCTGCTATTCTTACCAGTTTTTTTATATTCCTGTCTCTCTGCTTGGAAAACACAGGCCCCACAGCGCGGTTAAAATACACCGTTACGCCGTTTTGATCGCGGCCAGGAACGAAAGAGAAGTCATTGGCCAGCTTATTGACAGCGTCCGCGCTCAGGATTACCCAGCGGAGCTTATTGATATCTTCGTTGCCGCAGATAACTGCACCGATGACACGGCCCTCATTGCCCGTTCCCATGGGGCGGTGGTTTATGAGCGGCAGAACCGGGAGCTTGTGGGCAAGGGATATGCCCTGCGCTTTCTCCTGTCCGAGATAGGCCGCAGGGCAGACGGGGACTATGACGGCTTTTTTGTGCTGGACGCGGACAATATCCTCTCTCCCGATTACATAAGCGAAATGAACAAAACCTTTTCCGACGGCTATGAGATCGTCACCAGCTACCGCAACTCCAAAAATTACGGTGACAACTGGATTTCTGCCGGTTATGCCCTCTGGTTTCTTCGGGAGGCCCGGTATCTGAATAATGCCCGCATGCTTCTCGGCAGCAGTTGTGCCGTATCCGGCACGGGGTTCATGTTCTCAAGGCGCATAATCGAAAACTGCGGCGGCTGGAACTTCTTCCTGCTGACAGAGGACATTGAGTTTACCATAGCCAATGTGATAAAGGGAGAGAAAATCGGGTATTGCCCCACAGCGGTTTTGTATGACGAACAGCCGGTGAGCTTCCGGCAGTCCTGGCGGCAGCGCCTGCGCTGGTCAAGGGGCTACATGCAGGTTTTCGCCTGTTACGGCGGGGCGCTGCTCAGGGGTGTGTTCAAAAACCGCAGTCTCTCCTGTTATGATATGGCGATGAACATCATGCCCGCCGCGGTGCTGTCCTGCGTGAGCGTGGTGGTGAACGTTACGGCGGCCTTTGTGAATTTCGGAAATGGCGGAGAGCTGAGCGCACTGGCCCTGTCTCTTGGGCAAACGGTGCTGAATCTGTACCTGACGCTCTTTGTGCTCGGCGCCATAACCACGGCTACCGAGTGGAAGCAAATCCACTGTTCCAGCGGGAAAAAACTGCTTTATGCCTTTACATTCCCCATTTTTATGTTCACCTATCTGCCTATCTGCATGGCCTCTCTTTTTGTTGATGTGAGCTGGCAGCCCATCGTACATCAGCGCAGCATGAGTCTGGAGGAAATTTGCGCCCCGGCGGGCAAAAAGCGCCCTGCCCCGGGCAGAGCGAAAAAAACAGCCTAAGGGATAGATAAAAACGCTTTCGGGAAATCCGCCCGAAAGCGTTTTTTCTTATCTCGGCCCTGGCCGGCCGGAAGAGCGGGCCGCTTCGCCATGCTCCTGCGGCCTTGCGCAACGAAATATAACAAAAATACATGAAAAATGTGAATGGCGGATGGTGGCGTGAAGGGCTTTCGGAGCTTATAATATCCCCCTGAGGTTTAAGGCCACGGCGGACAGGAGACAGCGGTCTTCCGCTGCCTCTAATCCCCGCCGTAAGACGCGTGTTAAATTGTGCCCCCACTTCTTGTCTTTTTCCTATTTTACCATATTTCCTGCTGTTGTGGGTGACTTTGTCAACAGCCCCAACTTGGCCCGAACTTGCAGTCTCACTCTCGTAAAAATTGAAAGGGGCGGGAAGCCATTTTAGGGCTTTCCCGCCTTGATTGCCTATCAGATAAAGACGGGCGAGACTGTCAACGGCGGCGCAAATGCGTCGTTCATCTTGACCGTTGACTGGTTCGGCTGCCTTTGCTATTTCGTCGTTGCTATGTTAAAGCTACCTTTATGATTATCAGCTTCTATAAATACAACGATTTTCCCAGATGTTTCAATATCGAAAGTTGAAGTTCCAATGTTATCTTCATCGAAAACAATATTGCCGTTTGCGTCCTTCATTTTAATAGAAATGCTTCCCCCCTCTGTTACAACTTCAACATGAAGTGTTTTCTGCATATCTTCCGGGTGAATGGTGTGTTTCATTTTCCCGTCCAACATCGTATAACTTGCCGACCAGTTTCGCCATCCGTCATGCCCAACATATCCAATGCGGGTTGCAGAGCGCATTGTGCCGATCCCAAAAAAATTTGCCGCTGCAATCAAGACTAAAATAACAACTACAATTAATACCGTTGATTGAAAGCTTTTTTCTTTATATTTCATCATTACCACTCCTTTGTTTTTGCGTCTTGCCTGTTTTTCAAAATTTGCGTTTGATATACAAGAACTGGGATTAGAGAAATCAAAGCAAATATGCCGAAAACAACCGAGCGATTTCCAACTGCAAATATTGCAAGCATGAGCAGTATCATAAGCCATGGATTACGCAAACTTTTGTAATAATTTTCTTTATCTTTGTGGGATGTGTGAAGTTCAAAAGGCTTTCCATCATTTTCTTTTTCTATGATCAAAAGTTCTCGGTTAAAGGTGGTAGCGTTTGTTGCGATGCGCCCACCTTTTTCAGCCCATGGACGCCAACGCACTTTACCGACAGAATAGTTAAGGTTGATATTTTTGTAAAAAACCTTGTAGCCCATATCTTCAAAAAAATCGTGATAATCTTTTGCTCCATCTTTCGATTTTTGTCCGATAAATTCCACGCAGTATTTTGATTGATTGGGTTTACATTCCTCAAATTCGTATAACATTCTTCCTGTCCGAATAAGGCGATAGCCTTTTTCGGACATTTTGTTCAGCCAGTTTTCTTGAGCCTTCAACAAGCCGCCAAAGAAACGATAATATTTTTTACTCATGCCGTACCTCCAATAATTCCCTTTGCTATGCGCACAAGTTCATTCAGCCTTACAAGCTCTTTTTCTGCAATCTCTTTTCCTTGTGTGGTAATGAGATATTCTTTTTTTCGTCCCTCGCTATCTCTGCAAGGTGCAATCCATCCTTTGTCCTGCAAAGAGTTTAGCGCACCATACAAAGTACCCGCCCCCAGAGCAAGCCGTCCATCTGTTTTTTCTTCAATAAATTGCATGACAGCATATCCATGTTTTGGGGTATAGAGGGAAAGCAAAATATAGAATGTCACTTCTGTGAGCGCACCGCTTTTTGCATTATCTCGCATAGCACATACCTCCTTATTACGTTTACTGTAATAACTATATCACTAACCGTAATCGTTGTCAAGGGGAAAACCCGGAGCTTCATCAGACAGTATAAAACAAGCGGGAAAGTGTTTTAAGCCTTTCCCGCCTGCTCGATCATTTTCTTCATAAATTGTTGGAATTGTTCTCATGTTTCCTTATCCAATGGCATAAATCATCGATTGGCTTCTGCGTTATGCTGGAGCTGCCACAGCTCCTACTTATGCCGCCTCTGACTTTCTTCGTTCCCAGCTTATTCCCACGGGCAATACAGCCGTGATGGAAGCAAACCTGGCCTTGCTGGGCGAGGGACATCTGCTTTTTGGTTTTTTAACCTCTATTTTTTCCCTGATTATTAAAAAATGTAAAGCGGGTCGGCTTCTGCTTTGTAAAAGCTTCGGTGCTTTTCTTTTTCTGTATCGCGGCTGAAGTTGTATGCGTTTATACCGTTCCTTTTATGCGGAACGTACTGGACACCACCGACCCGGATTATGGGAAAGCTTGTCTTTCTCACGATCTGTGCCGCGGCGTTCGTTTTACTTGGTTTTTTCAGCTTAAAAATTTCTGTTAAGAGCTTTGAATGTTTGGATATATTGAGTTAACATAATATTATTTACATAAAACAACAGCTCCCCGGAGGGAGCTGTTGTTTTTAAACCATGCTCTTGTAGTCCTCGCAGCCGCAGAAATCATCGGGGGGGAAGAATTCGTCCACCGGGAAACGGATGCGGCTGAAAAGCGTGCAGGGGTCATCATCGGAGCCGCCGGGGCACTCCTTGTCAGGCAGGCAGTAATCATAGGCGGGAATGAGTAGCTGCGTATCCCGCTCCAGTCGGATAATACTGAACTGGCCAATGGTAACAAACCAACGCCTGGCGGTATCGGTGAACAGCAGAGAGTCGGAAAAGCAGGCGGAAATGCACTCGGGAATGCTGCGCTGCTCCATCTCCGTGTTTTTGAGGCACTCTGCGTCGGAAATTCTCATGTGCAGGGCGATGGGATCAACGGAATTGACTACCGCGATGGGCATGTCATTCCCGCCGCAATGGTGCATGGGGCCAAGGGAAGAAAAGCTTTTCACGCTGCCTTCGCTGCCAAAAAGCATCACACGCTTGTCAAACACGGCAAGGCCCGTGCAGATATGGCAGGCGGGGAAGGTCTCGCCGGTGACGCGGTAGAAATAGGTGCAGTCGACGGTGTAGCAGCCCCGGTTAAAGCTGACCGGCTCAACCTTCACTGCCACATGCAGAAGCTCCGCCGATTTCGGGCGAATACTCAGCGCATTCTCTATGTAGGACTGGCAGCAGGCGACGGGGTAAACCCGCAGGTCATCCACGCAGTCCTTATCTTTGCAGCTGTCAAATATCTTCCTGGTATTGATGCATACGGCTTCGCGGATGCTTGCCGAGCTCTCCACAGGCCCCGGCACAACTCTGTCGGCCATAGATATACCTCCTGTTGTCTGAATTGAAGAAACTTCATTACAGTCTATGCGCCGATGGGGGATATGTGTTAAAATGTACTTGAAAAAATGTCTGCTTAAAGTATAATGGGCATATCAGTGTGCACGACAGGGAGGGCAAAGAATGGATCGCTTCGGTTTTATACATGAGAAGCTTGACATAAAGATACTTATTTTGTTTATACTCCGCCGTCTGCCGGGATTTGTTGAGCCGGAGACGCTTTTGGAGCTGTGCCAGTGTGACGGCGGGATTGGTTATTTTGACTACTCCGACTGTCTTAGCGAGCTTGTTGAGACAGAGCATGTGGAGGAGAGCGAAGAGGGCTACCGAATTACGGAAAAAGGCGCCAGAAATGCCGACGCAGTAGAGAGCAGCCTGCCCTACTCCGTCCGCTCGAAAGCCCTTAAGCTGCTTGCTCCTGTGGAGGAGCGGCTGAGCCGGGCAGCCATGATCGTGGCAAAGCATGAAAACGGCGAAAACGGCTGTATGGTGGAGCTTGCAATGTCCGATGGAAAGGGAGAGATTATAAAGCTGCGCTTTCTCTGCGCCGGGGATGAGCAGGCCGCAAAAATTGAAAAGAATTTCCGCCGGAGCGCGGAGGACTATTATCAGAAAATAGCCCAGCTTTTGACGGAAGAATAGAAAAGGAAAAAAATATGAAAACTGTTATACCCGAGGGCTACAAGAGCCTCCTCTCCATTTATGATACGCAGAAAGCCATAAGCCTGCTCAAGCGCCTTTTTGAGGACAGGCTAGGTGCCCTTTTGAATCTTTACCGTGTCTCCGCGCCTCTTTTTGTAGACGAGAGCTCCGGCCTTAACGACAATCTCAACGGCTATGAGCGTCCCGTGTCTTTTGATATCCTCCGTTCCGAACACCGGGCGGAGGTGGTGCAGTCTCTGGCCAAATGGAAGCGGCTGGCGCTCAAGCGCTATGGTTTTTACCCGGGTAAGGGTCTGTATACTGATATGAATGCGATTCGCCGGGACGAAGATGAGCTGGATAATATTCACTCCGTTTATGTTGACCAGTGGGACTGGGAGAAGGTCATCCTCCAGGAAAACCGGAATCTGGACTATCTTAAGCTGACGGTTATGGACATTGTCACCGCCATCTGTGACACACAGGACACCATTCAGGCCATTTATCCCCAGCTTCAGTGCCTGGGCAAGCTGGAGCGGCGGGTATCCTTTGTCACTGCCCAGCAGCTTGAGGATGATTACCCCGGCCTCAGCGCCAAGGAGCGTGAGCTTCAATATCTGAAAAAACACAAGACCGCCTTCATCATCGGCATCGGCGGCGCCCTTAAGTCCGGCAGGCCCCATGACGGACGCGCTCCGGACTATGACGATTGGAGTCTGAACGGGGACATCATGTTCTATAATGAGCTGTTGGGCTGTGCCTTTGAGATTTCTTCCATGGGCGTAAGGGTTGACCCGGAGGCCATGGACAGGCAGCTCCGTCTCTCCGGCCATGATGAGCGCCGGGCCCTGCCCTATCACAGGGCCCTTTTAAACGGCGAGCTGCCCCTCACGATCGGCGGCGGCATCGGTCAGTCAAGGCTGTCCATGCTCCTTTTGGGGAAAGCGCATATAGGCGAGGTTCAGGCCTCCATATGGGATGAGATGACGCTGAATCAATGCGAGCAGGCCGGAATTATTCTCCTGTAAATTAATATATTAAATTTTCCCATATGCTGAGCGCGGACTGCCGTCTCTGTCCGTGGGAGGCGGGCATGTGACATTGCAGCAGAATTTGAACTGCATGAATATGCGAAAATATACATAATAAGTGAATAATTCAATCAGATGCCTGGCGGAAGCATGTCCTAAACACGCGGTAAAGAAATAAAAGCTACCTGCCGGCTTTCCCGGCCTATAAGGGCCCCGAACCTGTTTTGGCTGCGTATAAAAAGCGTTCAGCAATATAGCTTGAGGCTGGAACACATAAAACGCCGGGCATTATACCCAAAAAAGCAGAATTGTATTTGACGTTTTGTTGCAATGCGACAAAGATCGGGAAAAAGGAAAAAGACTATTGACAGAAAAGAAAATGGATGTTAACATTCATTCAAAATTGAATCGCTTGGATAGAGGCGCGGTAATCATCAGTAGCGTCCGGCAAGGGCAGGCAGCCGCCGGATGAGAAAGGGAAAACCGCCGAAGCGTTGAAAAAGTGCCTGCTTTTTCAGCCGCTGGGCCGTCGGAGAATATCTGCCGGACTGTCACATTAATTTTGTGAAGCGCTATCAATGACAACCGGAAGAGGCGTATTGCCATACCCCGATTCTTCATGAACCGCTTGACAGAGCGGTTCTTTTTTATTATTTTCCCCGCCGGCAGGGGAATGTTTGCCGGAAGCCTTCATGGCTGAGAAAGGAAAAAGATGAAGAGGATTACCGCACTGCTTATGGCGCTGGCCATGCTGTTCGCCCTGACCGCCTGCGGCCAGGCCGAAGCGCCTGCCGCTTCCGAGGCCCCTGCTGGCGCCTCCGCCGCTCCCGCGGAGGAGAGTGCCGCTGTTGCCAGCGGAGTTGAGGACGGCGTTCTGACCATTGCCATGGAGTGTGCCTATGCTCCCTACAACTGGACCCAGAGCGATGACGCCAACGGCGCCGTTCCGATCTCCAATGTGCCCGGCTCTTATGCCAACGGCTACGACGTGATGATTGCCAAGAGGATCTGTGAGGCCAATGGCTGGGAGTTGGAAATAGTCCAGTCCGACTGGGACTCCCTTGTCCCCGGCGTACAGACCGGTACCTTTGACGCGGTTATTGCCGGCCAGTCCATGACTGCCGAGCGCGCCGAGCAGGTTGATTTTGCCGGCCCTTACTTCTATGCAACCATTGTCTGCCTTACCAAGGCTGACAGCCCCTACGCCAGCGCTGCCGGAATCGCCGACCTTGCCGGGGCCAGCTGCACTGCTCAGATCGCCACCATCTGGTACGACCAGTGTCTGCCCCAGATTGAGGGCGCCGATGTTCATACCGCCGCGGAGACCGCTCCCGCGATGCTGATGGCTCTTGAAACCGACATGGTCGACTTTGTCTGCACCGATATGCCCACCGCTCAGGGCGCGGTGGCCGCCTACCCCGACATGGTCATCCTTGATTTCTCCGGTACGGAAGGTGACTTCCAGTTTTCCGATAAGGTCCGGGCTGAGAATGTGAACATTGGGGTTTCCCTCATGAAGGGCAACACCGTTCTCAAGGAGCTGATAGACAGCGTTCTCTCCGCCATGACTGCTGACGACTTCAACAGCCTCATGGCCGAGGCCATTGCTGTACAGCCTCTCAGTGAGTAAAAAAGAGAAAAAACTTCCGGGGCGAGAGGAAATGAACTCCTCTCGCCCTGAATTCAGGCACGAAAGGGAGCATCCCAATGGATAAATTTACACAGTTGGCTGCGGATATCGGCAAACTCTGGAGCAAGTATGGCGTTTCTTATTTGAATGGAATAGAGGCAACGCTGATTCTGGCCCTGGTGGGCACTGTTATCGGCTGTCTTATCGGCTTTGTGTGCGGCGTTTTGAACACAATCCCCTGTGCCAAGACAGATTCCCCTGTGAAGCGCTTTTTCCTGGGGTTTATCCGGGCCCTGGTGCGGATTTATGTGGAGGTGTTCCGGGGAACGCCCATGGTGCTTCAGGCGGTTTTTTTGTATTACGGCCTGCCCTATTTCACTTCAAACGCGGTGAAGTTTGAGAGCGTCTGGGCCGCAGCTATCCTGGTCGTCTCCATTAACACCGGCGCTTACATGGCGGAGTCCGTCCGCGGCGGTATTATCTCCATCGACCCGGGCCAGACCGAGGGGGCGAAAGCCATCGGCATGACCCATGTGCAGACCATGCTGAACGTTATTCTGCCCCAGGCCCTGCGCAATATCATGCCCCAGATCGGCAACAACTTTATTATAAATGTAAAAGACACCTCCGTGATGTTTATTATTGGCTTTCCTGACTTCTTTGCTGCCCACAGAGCTGCTGTCGGCGCCAGCTATCTGTATTTCCCATCGGCAACCGTGGAGATGGCGGGATACCTGACCATGACTCTTGTTGCCTCGGTTTTGCTGCGCTGGGCTGAAAAAAGGCTGGATGGGGACAGCAGCTATGAGCTTGTCCAGACAGACCCCCTGGTTATGACTGCAGGAACCTATAATCACCCGGACAGGGGTACACCCTTTGATGAGCACAGCAGGGAATACCGGGAAAACCTGAAGCAGTCCATGAAGAACCGGAACTTCCGTTCAAGAGGAGAGCGCTGAAATGGGAGAATTGATTTTACAGGTCAGACATCTTTCAAAGGCATTCGGCAGCAATCAGGTGCTGCGTGATATTGACTTTTCCGTGGAAAAAGGGGATGTTATCAGCATTATCGGCGCCTCCGGCTCCGGCAAGTCGACTCTTTTGAGATGCATCAACCTGCTTGAGACCCCCACTTCCGGGGAAATACGCTACCGGGGACAAAATGTAATGGGCAGGGATGTCAGGCCGGCTGAATATCGCTCCCATGTTGGCATGGTGTTCCAGTCTTTTAACTTGTTCAACAACATGACGGTTCTGGAAAACTGCGTTGTCGGCCAGGTAAAGGTCCTCAGGAAGAGCCGGGAAGAAGCGAGGACGCATGCCATGAAGTATCTGGAAAAGGTTGGCATGGCTCCTTACATAAACGCCAAGCCCCGCCAGATTTCCGGCGGGCAGAAGCAGCGCGTGGCCATCGCCAGGGCCATGGCCATGGACCCGGAAATCCTTCTCTTTGATGAGCCGACCTCCGCACTTGACCCGGAAATGGTTGGGGAGGTGCTGGGCGTAATGAAATCTCTGGCCGAAGAGGAGATGACCATGCTGGTAGTTACTCATGAGATGGCCTTCGCCAGGGACGTCAGCAGCCGCGTTGTTTATATGAATCAGGGCGTCATCTGCGAACAGGGCAGCCCGGAAGCGCTTTTCGGCGATCCCAAGCGCCAGGAGACAAAGGACTTCCTCTCCAGATTCAGAAATACATAAGAACAAATGATGCGCCGCGCCTCCTGCATAAGCAGGAAGCGCGGCGCGTTATATAACATAAAACGACCCGGGAAGCCAGGCTTCCCGGGTCGTTTCAATTAAATAATATTTAGAGTAAGGGTCAGCACCACAAAGGCCAAAGCAAACCACTTGGTGGACTTGGCCAGTTTGGCGTCCATGGATTTGGCCTTGCCTTTGGACATAAAGGTATCGGCGCCGCCGGCGATGGCTCCGGAAAGACCCGCGCTCTTGCCGCTCTGCATAAGGACAATGACGGTAACGGCGAGACCCGCCAGAACCTGAAGTACAGTGAAAACAATAGTAAGTGCAGACATTTATTTCAATCCTTTCGATTATATACAGCTTCGACAGCCTCAAAAGTATAACACAAGGCATATGGCAATTCAAGTCCTTTTTTCATATATATAGAAAAAGCGTCAAAAAACCTGATTTACTTTCTTTTTACAGAAACGCGATATAGAACATTACGTTCCGGAGGTATTCTAAAACCGTAATCGAAAAGATTAACATTTGTTTGCAAAGGAGACCCCAGTAAAATGAAAAAGAAAATAATCAGCGTTGCTCTTACTGCTCTTATCGCAGTGTCCATGCTTGCCGGCTGCGGCAGCCAGCCTGCCCAGCAGAGCGCAGCCCCGGTTGAGACCGCCGCCGCCGAAACGCCGGCCGCTGTGGAAGCCATTTCCGGCTCCGTTGCCACCGACGGCTCCACTTCCATGGAGAAGGTCATTGGCGCTCTGGGCGAGGCTTTTGTTGAGGCCAACCCCGAGGTGAACTTCACCTACAATCCCACCGGCTCCGGCTCCGGTATCACCGCCGTGTCCGAAGGCCGCTGCGACATCGGCCTTTCCAGCCGCGCTTTGAAGGACGAGGAAACCTCTGCCGGCCTTGTGGGAACCACGCTGGCGCTGGACGGCATCGCCATCATTGTCAGCCCTGAGAACCCCGTAACCGAGCTGAGCCTTGAGGAGATTGCCAAAATCTACACCGGTGAGATTACCAATTGGAAGGATGTAGGCGGCAGCGACGGTGAGATCGTCCTCATCGGCCGCGAAGCCGGCAGCGGCACCCGCGATGGCTTTGAGTCCATTACCGGCACCAAGGACAGCTGCCAGTACCGTCAGGAGCTGACCAGCACCGGCGACGTAATTACTGCCGTTTCCCAGAACCCCAACGCCATCGGCTATGCCTCCCTGGCCTCTGTCAAGGACAGCGTCAAGGCCCTTGATGTTGACGGCGTCACTCCCAGCGAGGATACCGTCAAGGATGGCAGCTATGTTGTCCAGCGTCCCTTCGTTCTTGTTACCCGCGCGGACACCGAGCTCACCGGAGCGGCCAAGGCATTCTTCGACTACATCACCTCCGCTGATGCAGCGGGCATCATTGCCGAGGCCGGCGCAGTCGCCTTACACTAAGAGAAAAGAGCGCGTACGGCACTTTCGGACAGAAAGTGCCGTATTGCCATGTAAAGGATATGAAACATAAAAAATTCATGGAGAACATCGTCCACGGCGTTTTTCTCTTCCTGGGGCTGATTACCGTGGCCTTCGTTCTTTTGATAACCGTATATTTGATCATCGCTGGGATGCCTGCAATTGGGGAGCTTGGGCTTTTTAATTTTCTTTTCGGCAAAAGCTGGGGCCCTACTTATGCCGTACCGGAATTCGGTATTCTCCCCTTTATCCTTTCCAGTGTTTACGGTACTGCCGGCGCCCTGCTCCTCGGCGTTCCGGTTGGCTTTTTCACCGCCGTATATCTGGCAAAGCTGGCCCCGCCTAAGGTAAAGGCGCTTGTGGGCGCGGCCGTCAGCCTGCTGGCGGGCATTCCTTCGGTGGTATACGGCCTTGTGGGCATGCTTGTGCTGGTTCCAGCGATCAGGAGCATTTTCAATGTGCCGGATGGGGCGAGCCTGCTTGCGGCGATCATCGTTTTGTCGGTCATGGTCCTGCCCTCTATTATAAATGTCTCCATGACGGCGCTGGAGGCGGTGCCAAAGGAATATGAGGACGCCTCTCTGTCCCTGGGGGCAAGCCCCATTGAAACTTACATGCGCGTCACCGTCCCTGCTGCAAAAAGCGGCATCGCGACTGCGGTTGTGCTGGGGGTTGGCCGCGCGCTGGGAGAGGCCATGGCGGTTATGATGGTTTCCGGAAATGCCCCCAATATGCCTTCGCTCTTTGAGAGCGTCCGTTTTCTTACCACCGCGGTTGCCAGCGAAATGTCCTATTCCAGCGGCCTGCACAGACAGGCGCTGTTCTCCATCGCGCTGGTGCTGTTTCTGTTTATCATGCTCATCAACGCCGCGCTTAACTTCATCCTAAAGCACCGGAAGGAGGGCTGATCATGAAAAAAAACGGAATGTCTGCCCGACGCAGGGCTTATGAAATTCTGATGCGCGGGGCTATGTATCTTGCCATGGGCATTACCTGCGCGCTGGTGCTCTTTCTGATTTTCTATGTTCTGATCAAAGGCGGCGCCAACATCACATGGGAGCTTTTGAGTACAACGCCCAGCTATCTCTCCGGCCGCATCGGAATTCTGCCGGACATACTGAACACCCTTTATATAATAGCCGCTACGCTTGTAATTGTCCTGCCTCTCGGCGTGGGGGCGGCAATTTATCTGACGGAGTATGCGGAAAACAAAAAAGTTGTAGGCATAATTGAATATGCCGCGGAGACACTTTCCGGTATCCCGTCAATTATATACGGGCTTGTGGGTATGTTGTTTTTCTGCCAGTTTTGGGGTATGAAAACTTCGCTTCTGGCAGGAGCGCTGACTCTGGTCATCATGAACCTGCCAACCATCATGAGAACCACGCAGGAGAGCCTCAAGTCCGTGCCCCAGAGCTACCGGGAGGGGGCGTTTGGTCTGGGAGCCGGAAAATGGAGGGTGATTCGCACAGTGGTTTTGCCCAGCAGCGTGGACGGAATCATAACTGGCTGTATTCTGTCTCTGGGCAGAATTTTAGGGGAATCCGCGGCACTGCTGTTCACAGCCGGCTTTGCCCATGCCCTGAACGGCTTCTTCGATGGGCTTACAAGCGCCGGGGCGACGCTCACTGTGGCTCTGTATGTGTATGCCAAGGAGCAGGGCGAGTTCGGTGTGGCTTTCGCGATTGCGGCTATTCTTATGGTTCTGACCCTGTTGATAAATCTTACCGCCACTCTGGTGGGCAGATATTTTAAGAAACGGAGAGACATATGAGCGAAATAATCAAGGTAAAGGACCTTTGCCTCTGGTACGGCAGCAGCCAGGCCCTTAAAAATATCAGCATGGACATTCCGGAGCGGAGTATTACCGCTTTTATTGGCCCGTCCGGCTGCGGAAAATCCACCTTTCTAAAAACTCTCAACCGCATGAACGACCTTATCCCTGACGTAAAAATCACCGGCGAAGTCAAATATGACGGCCGAAATATTTATGGCCCCGGCGTTGATGTGAACGACCTGCGGCGGGAAATCGGAATGGTGTTTCAGAAACCCAATCCCTTTCCAATGAGTGTTTATGACAACGTTGCCTACGGTCCCCGCACTCATGGCATCCGTTCCAAAGCCAAGCTTGACGAGATAGTGGAAAAATCCCTTAAAAACGCCGCCATCTGGGATGAACTGAAGGACAGACTGAAAAAATCGGCCCTTGGCCTCTCCGGCGGCCAGCAGCAGCGCCTGTGCATCGCGCGGTCCATCGCGGTGAAGCCTGAGGTCGTGCTGCTCGACGAGCCGACCTCGGCGCTGGACCCGATCTCGACCGCCAAGATCGAAGAGCTGATCGACGAATTGAAGCGCGAGTTCACCATCGTCATCGTCACGCACAACATGCAGCAGGCAGCGCGTTGCGCCGATGTCACGGCCTTCTTCTACCTTGGCAATCTGATCGAGGTCGGCCAGACCATGCAGATGTTCTCGACCCCGAACGATCGCCGCACCCAGGATTACATCACCGGCCGCTTCGGCTGACGCGCCCGGACGAAGGATTCCCCGCCATGGCCGAACATATCGTCAAGTCCTTCGACCAGGAGCTGCTCGAGCTCCGGAACATGATCGCCGAAATGGGCGGCTATGCGGAGAAGAGCGTGCTCGACAGCATCAACGCCCTGATGCGTCGCGACATGGAGCAGGCCGAGCGCGTCATCGCGCTCGACGGCACCATCGACGCGCTGCAGCGCGCCGCCGAGGAGCGCGCCATCCTGGTCATCGCCAAGCGCCAGCCGCTCGCCCAGGACCTGCGCGAGATCGTCGCTGCGCTGCGCGTCGCCGGCGACCTCGAGCGTATCGGCGACCTCGGCAAGAACATCGCCAAGCGCGTGGTGGCCATCAACGGCCAGATGCAGGGCAACAAGATCTTCGGCGGCTTCAACCACATGGCCGAGCTGGTGCTGGAGCAGCTCAAGCAGGTGCTCGACGCCTTCGCCCAGCGTAACGTCGAGGAGGCCCTGGCGGTCTGGCGCTCGGACGGGGCGGTCGACGCCATGTACACATCGCTGTTCCGCGAGCTCCTGACCTACATGATGGAGGATCCGCGCAACATCGGCTTCTGCACCCATCTCCTGTTCTGCGCCAAGAACATCGAGCGCATCGGCGACCACGCCACCAACATCGCCGAGACCGTGCACTACCTCGTGACCGGCCAGTCGCCGAGCGGCGAGCGGCCGAAGAACGACACCACCAGCACCATGCCGGTGGAGTTTCCCGCTGTCGCGAACTGAGCAGAGGGCCTGAATGTCTCCGCGCGTCTTGATTGTCGAGGATGAGGAAGCGTTGACGACGTTGCTCCGCTACAATCTCGAGGCGGAGGGCTATGAAGTCGATAATGTCGGGCGCGGCGACGAGGCGGAGATCCGCCTGCGCGAGAGCGTGCCCGACCTCGTGCTGCTCGACTGGATGCTGCCGGGCCTGTCCGGCATCGAGCTGTGCCGCCGCATCCGCATGCGGCCGGAGACCGAGCGCCTGCCGGTGATCATGCTGACCGCCCGCGGCGAGGAGACCGAGCGCGTGCGGGGCCTGGCCACCGGCGCCGACGACTACGTGGTCAANNGGCCAGCAGCAGCGCCTGTGCATTGCCAGAGCATTGGCTGTTGAGCCCAGAGTGCTGCTTATGGACGAGCCTACCAGCGCCCTTGACCCCATTTCCACTTCCAGAATAGAGGATCTGGTCATGGAGCTTAAGAAAGACTATACAATTATTATTGTCACCCACAATATGCAGCAGGCGATTCGAATTTCTGATATGACCGCGTTCTTTCTTCTGGGTGATATGGTGGAATATGGCGAGACGGAGGGAATTTTCTCCATGCCCAAAGACAAGAGGACTGAGGACTATATTACAGGGAGATTCGGATGATGAGAAACAAGTACAACGAACAGCTGGAACAGCTTAACAACGAGATGGTAATGCTGGGTTCTCTCTGCGAAAATGCCATAGCCTCTGCCGCTAAATCCCTTATCGATGGGGACATGGCGCTTACAAGGCAGGTCACAGAACTGTCTCAGCAAATTGAGCAGAAGGAACGAGATATTGTAAGCATGTGTCTGAAGATCCTTCTTCAGCAGCAGCCGGTGGCGACGGATCTGAGGACCGTATCCTCTGCACTCAAGATGGTGACGGATATGAAGCGCATCGGTGACCAGTCCGCCGATATCGCCGAAATCGTCCGCATGGCCCATATCGCCGAAAGCGACAATATGCTGAATATTCACGATATGGCTGTGGCCACCATAAAAATGGTCACCGACAGTATCGACGCCTTTGTAAACCAGGACATGGAAACGGCAATGACCGTAATTCGCTATGATGATGTGGTAGACAACTGCTTTGATGCGGTAAAAGGCAAGCTTATAGAGCTCTTCAGTAAGCCGGAGACAGACGGGGAATACGCCATTGACCTTTTGATGATTGCAAAATATTTTGAGCGTATCGGCGACCATGCGGTAAACATCGCCCATTGGGTTCTTTTTTCCATAACGGGAAAGCTGGACTGAAACACTTGACAAGGGCGGCTTCCGCGGCTATGATTTAGTAATCATCACGATCATCACAGTGCAAGGGGAACCCTATGTCATATAAAAGAATTCTCACCGTGCAGGATATTTCCTGCCTGGGCCAGTGCTCGCTGACAGTGGCGCTGCCGGTACTCTCCGCCTGCGGTCATGAGACCTGCATCATTCCCTCCGCCGTGCTGTCCACCCATACCGGCGGCAGTTTCAAGGGCTATACTTTCCGTGACCTTGGGGAGGATATCCCAGCCATTCGGACGCACTGGCAGCGCCAGGGCGTCCGCTTTGACGCGATATATACCGGCTACCTGGGCAGCACCAGCCAGGCGGCCTATGTGGCGGAAATAATGGACAGCCTGCTCCGCCCGGGCGCGAAAATAATAGTTGATCCTGCCATGGCGGATAACGGCCGGCTCTATGCGGGCTTTGACGCGGAGTACGCCGCCGCGATGGGGAGGCTGTGTAAAAAGGCGGACGTCATTCTGCCCAATATCACGGAGGCCTGCCTTCTGACAGGGCTTGATTACCGGGAAAACTGCGATGAGAAGTATATTGACGCGCTTCTATCCGGCCTTCTTGCTTTGGGCTGCCCCAATGTGGTGCTCACCGGAGTGAGTTTTTCCCCGGATTATACCGGCGTCGTGGTCTGTGAGGGCGGGAAGAAGAGCGATTACCGGCACCCGCGTATTCCCCGGATGTTCCATGGAACAGGGGATGTATACGCCGCTTCTTTTACCGGGGGCTGGCTGAGGGGCATGAGCCTGACAGAGGCCGCCAGAATCGCTGCGGATTTTACCGTGAGAAGCATTGAAAACACCCTTGATGACCCGGAACACTGGTATGGCGTAAAATTTGAAACCGCCCTGCCCTGGCTCATCAGCTCCCTCCAGCGGAAGAATTAAATAAGGAAAGCGGATCCGATATAACCCCCGGGCGCGGAAACCTTTTCCACGCCCGGGGTTTATATTTGCCATACACTCAGCCCCGGCTCAGAAATTTAAGCAAGGTTTTTTTGCTTTTCGCTCCCTTTCCCGTATATGGGTGTTCCCGCAGAGAAAGATTCAGGCGCGAGCTGCCGATAAGGAGTGTCTGTGGGTGGGTAAATTCCGCAAAACCCCATTTGCCGTGGTAGGCGCCCATGCCGGAATGACCTGTGCCGTTAAAAGGGACGCCCTTCACCATGAGATGCATTATTACTTCGTTTATGCAGCCCCCGCCAAACTGCATCCGTGACATTATGTTTTCCGCCCAGCGTCTGTCCGCAGTGAACATATAAAGGGCAAGACCGTGTTCCCGCTCCTCAATCGTTTGAATCAGGCTATCAATTTTCCCGTCCTTAAAGGGGACGATGGGCAGCAGAGGACAAAAAAGCTCATTTTGCACAATACTCTCGTCAATATCCACGGGATAAATGAGAGTGGGGGAGTACTTGAGCTCATCAGGACTTCCCTCGCCGCCGAAAATGATCCGCTCCCGATATTTTTCAGAGAGCGCAGCGCAACGCTCGTAGGCCGCCTTGGCGATAAGCCTTGGATATTCGGCGTTTTGGAATGGGATGGCTCCGGCCTGGCGGCGCAGTTCTTCTTTAAGATATCCTATGAACTCCCCGGCAACCTCTTCCGCCACCGCCACCTGGTTAATGTTGATGCAGATCTGCCCGGCATTCAGGACTTTAATAAAGGCAATTTTCCTGGCCGCGTCCCGGAGATCGGCGTCCTTGCGGACGATGCACCAATTGCCCGTTTCACCGCCCAGCTCAAGGGCCACGGGTGTAAGGTTTTCGGCAGCTTTTTTCATCACATGAACCGCCACGCGTGGGCTGCCTGTATAAAATATCTTATCAAAGCGCTGGTTCAGGCAGGCATCCGCCGCCTCGTGCCCGCCGTCCACAAGGGCGATATACCGCTCCTCAAAAACATCCTCAATGATTTCCCTGATAAGTCCGGTCGAGGCCGGAGACTTGGAGGAGAGCTTCAAAACGGCCGTATTCCCGCCTGCAATGGCCGCCGCCAGCACGCCCAGAGAGAGCAGAAAAGGAAAGTTGTAGGGGGCTATAATAAGGCAGACGCCGTAGGGCAGGCGGTTCACCTTCGTAATGAGGCTTGGGAAGCAGTGCAGGCCGCTGAAATGTCGTTCCTGCCGCGCCCATTTTTTTACATTGGCAATCGTCTCGTCGATCTCCATCAAAAGAGGAAAAATGTCGCACAGATAGGCTTCCGTATCCGTGCGCCCAAGATCCGCTTTCAGTGCCGCCTCAATGCCGGCCTCTCTGCGTTTTACAGCGTTTTTGAGCTTTTTAAGCTGCACGATGCGGAAGTCTGTATCCAGAGTTTCTCCTGTGCGAAAATATTCCCGCTGTTTGCGGACAAGATCAAAAATCTCCGCTTCTTTCAAAAATAAGCCTCCTTAACCAGATAAAACATTGTTTGCTTCCCTTAACCGCTTCGAAGCATCAGGCGTTAATACAATACCATAGATAACATCGCAAATTACTTGTTTAACTGTCTCCGCCAATTCAAGTATGGAATTACCTTTCGTCTACTTCAAGTTGGAGCACATCATTTCTGGCATAATGTCTGCAAACGTCGTGCTCCATTTTGCCGGATGGAACGGCCTGCATATCCGGAACCGCATACACAATGCCTTCTTTTCCCCATATCGTTTCTCCTGCTTCATGGCCATATGGTTTATGATGCAGCTGCGCCTTTACAAGCGATCTCAGGAAGCCTGGTGATTTTCTCGCTGCGCTAAATGTAGCCGGATAATCTTGGAAAAAATTAAATCCGCGCCATGCTTTGAAGCTTCTTTAACATAACCCTTATTCAGTCATTCGCACAGCCTTATTGTACAACAGCGTATCCGTAAGCAGATCGTTGGCGCACGCTCGCCGCTCTGCCATACTGATTTTATCATAAAAGCCGTCAAAATACGAGAGAATATTGAAAATTGACTGTATGATCATTCGACTTAGCAAGCAAAATTGTGTGCCAACAGGGATGCTGCGCGCCCCTGTTGAAAACCCAGCGCCAAAGGGGATGTTTCCCCTCTGGACGCCCCATATTTTCCTTGTCATGAGCACCCAAACTGTAAAAATGCAGTTTG
>DCJL01000026.1:0-259 GCA_002320035.1 Clostridiales bacterium UBA1701
TGCGCTCAGAATGACAATGGGGGGCGCACAGAACGACAATGGGGGTGCGCAGAACGACAATGGGGGTGCGCAGAACGACAGGGGAGAGTATGTCATTCTGGGGAGCGGCGCCTTCCCGCCCTGTCATTCTGAGGACCGGCGCTTTGCCACCCCGTCATTCTGGGGAGCGGCCCGTCATTCTGGGGAGCGGTGCTTTCCCGCCCCCTGTCATTCTGGGGAGCGGTGCTTTCCCGCTCCCCCCCTGTCATTCTGAGGAGCG
>DCJL01000026.1:300-2088 GCA_002320035.1 Clostridiales bacterium UBA1701
GATTCTTCGCTGCGCTCAGAATGACAATGGGGGGGTGTGCTCAGAATGACAATGGGGGTGCGCAGAACGACAGGGGAGTGCGCTCAGAATGACAATGGGGGAGTGTGCTCAGAATGACAATGAGGGAGTGTGCTCAGAATGACAATGAGGGAGTGTGCTCAGAATGACAGTGGGGGAGAGCGCTCAGAACGACAATGGGGGGGTGTGCGCAGAATGACAATGGGGGCGCGCCCGGCGTTTTGGTGCCGGACAATACCAATCCATACAATGCGCTGGTTCTGAAAGGCGTCGAGGCCAAGGCCCAGGAGGCCGGCCATATCGTCATTATCGCCAACACCAATTCGGACGCGGAAAGAGAGAAGGAAATCCTCAATTCCTTTGTCTCTATGAAGCTGGCGGGCATCCTCTCCATCCCCACCTGGCTGGAAAATTACTGCGAGCGCAACGTCCCCTTTATCCTGATGTCCCGCTTTCCCTATCATGAGCCCTATATCAGCCGGGTTGAGCATAAGATCCGCAGCAGCTTCAGCTACATCGTCAACGATGACTTTCTGGGAGAATATATGGCGGCGGAGCATCTGATCCAGCAGGGATACCGGGACTTGTACCTGGTTCTGGGCAGCACGGATAAGAGCAACGCGGAGGGCATCATGAACCTGACGCGGATGGATGGCTTTAAAAAGGCCCTGTCGGATCACAGCATCCCCTATTCAGAGAGCCATATCCTCAGCGGCATCAACACCCTTCACGAGAGCTACCGGGCGGTGAGCGGCATCCTGGGCGCCTATAAAAGCCCCGTCGGCATCTGCATCAACACCGACTATCTGGCTACCGCCGTCTTCTCTGCCGCCTATGACAGGGGCCTGTCCATCCCTGAGCAGGTGGGCATCATCGGCTATGACGATATCGACTCGGCAAAGTATATGACGCCGCCGCTGACCACGATCAATCAGTCCAAGTTCGCCATCGGCTCCCAGAGCGTGGCACACCTCATCAACAGCCCGGATGGCCCGGGCCGCGCCTGGCAGAAGGTGCTTGCGCCGTCCCTGTGCCTGAGGCGGTCCACAAAAAACATCAAAGCGGGCGAGTAAGAGGAAAAGACCGGGAAGGCGGGCTTTTTTTCAGGAAAGAAGCGCCCGTCTATCCCCGGGAGGGGCTTCCCTTTTTCCGGCCCCCGTGTTATTCTGGTCCTATCACAGGATAAGGAGCGGAACAAAATGGATCATGAGCTGATGTCAAGGGCCATTGCCTTTCATGGCCACCGCTGTCCGGGGCTCGCCATCGGCGTGCGTGCGGCGCTGGAGGCAAAGCGCATATTGGAAATCGGCGAGGCGGAACCCAAGGGAATCTACTGCGTGGCGGAGCAGATGGCCTGCTTTATCGACGCGATCCAGGTTATACTCGGCTGCACAGCCGGAAAAGGCAGTCTGATTTACCGGCCAACAGGGAAATGCGTGTTCAGCTTTTTCAACACGAACAACGGCAAAGCGGTGCGAATGGCCAAGCTTGACAACGACGCCGGCCTTGACAAAGAGGAGGCGATCCGCTTCATTCTGAACCAGCCGCTGGAGCAGGTGTTCTCCCTTAGCAGCCCGACAATACCCGCGCCGGCGTATGCGCCCCGGGGGGCGGCGATGGCATGCGCCCTGTGCGGGGAGCGGACGGCGGAAAACATGCTTCGCGTCAAAGACGGCAAGCCGGTCTGCCTCGAATGTGCGGGGCTTATTTAACAGGAAGGGGAGCTGGCCAGGGCCAGCTCCCCTTCCTCAGCTTGTCAAAAAAGTCCAT
>DCJL01000026.1:2110-2240 GCA_002320035.1 Clostridiales bacterium UBA1701
TGCCGGACTTTTTTGACTGCGCTTTCCGCCGGGCATTTTGACAGTGTCAAAATGCCGCTTCGCTCAAACGGCTTGAAAACAAACCGTTTGACGGCGGCTTATCCCGTTTGAGGCGGGCCTTGCCCCCTCA
>DCJL01000026.1:2254-8758 GCA_002320035.1 Clostridiales bacterium UBA1701
CCGTTGTTTTTCGCTTCGGCAAACGTTTTTTGACAGTCTCTTTCCTGTTAAATAAGCCCTTTTGGGCAGCCTGAATGAAGGACGCCGGGAGGGCGGGCCCGCACCGGCGGGCCGCGTTCATTTTCCGTCCACGGCCCAGTAGATCCAGGCCGTTTTTGTATTTACCGTATCCCTGAACAGGCCGTTTTCATCCGAAAGCATCCTTGCCGCCTGCTCTCCGCGCCGCAAAAGATCTTCCTCCGGCGCAATATCGCGCAGAAGATATTCTGCCGCCTCTCTCGGGCTGCGGTCATCACGCCACGAGTAAGGCTCATATTTTACAAGCGGAACATATCCGGCATCGGAAACCGCCCGGATAATTTCCGCCGCGCCGTTCTCCATTCCCTTGAACGGCCCCGGGCTTTCCAGGCCGAGCGCGGCGTAAAACGCGTCCCGCTTTGCCTGCTCCCAGGAAATAAACTGCGTGACAAAGCACCAGCCGCGGCTGAGAGAGCTCATTTTTATAACAGAACCGAGGTCGTGAATCGCCGGAGACATTGTGGATACGGCAAGGTCATAGTCTCCTTTCCCCAGCGCTTCTGCCGCCTTGTCCGTACTGAAATCCAACTGCATTGTGCGCCATGGACCGGAATATTTTCTCATATTGTTTTCTGCGTGACGCAGCATCTCAGAGGAAATATCCGTCAGCGTGACATCGCATCCCATGGATGCAAAATAAGTTCCGTACTTTCCGACGCCGCAGCCGATATCTACAACGCGGCTTCCCGGCCATATCATTTTGTTATCGGAGAGAAAAGAAATCAGCCGCTCGCTGTAATCGCTGCCGCCGCGCCGGAATGTCCGCTGATACGCTTCGGCAACGCTGTCCCACCTTTTTACCTCATCCATACCCCGGGCTCCTTCTCTATGTTATGGGACAAGGATAACAAATAGCCGCCGTCCCTGCAAGCCCCCAGGGGGGATATCCCGCGGAAATTGCCGCTGAAGCAAATAAAAATTTGTTTTAAAAGTTCCGGACAGGAACCTTGCGGCAGGAGAAGGGGTTCCTGCCCGCCTAACCGAATTGCTCCGAGACATAGATGCTTGCTCTGGATTGAATCGCTTTTGCCGCTTCCTCCCCAGTGACCTGCCCTCCATAGTATCGGCTGATCTCATCTCGCAGAATACGGATCAGACCTTCGTCGGTATCCACCAGTTTTGTCGTGCTGTAAACCTGCTGCCGAAGCTCCTCAGCGTTTTCCGCATTGAGATAACCGATCTGGAAGCGCTCGTCAAAATCGTCGGAGATGCGCGTGTCCAGCGCCCGCTCAAAGCTCTGCTTGAAAACCGGGATGCCCTGAGATAGCGATATTTCGTCCGCGCCTTCCATCAACATCCGCACAAAGCGCCATGCTCCAGCCTGTTTGCCGCTCGCTGCCATAATTCCGATGCGGGTGTTTTCGCCCATGGTGCCTCTCCAGGCGTTTGGGCTGCTGCCCAGCTTAAGATAATAGCTGCCCGTTCCCTGCGTTTCTGGGAAGCCAGCCACCACATAGTCGCCTTTCATCATGTATTTTTCCTGGTGCCCGGCGTTGGAGGCCAGGTCGTAACAGATGTTCATCAGTTTCGGTTCTTCACTGTATTGACTTCCATTGGGAAGGGCTTTCAGCAGCTCCAGCCAATGAACGAAAGCCGGGCTGTCAAAGGAGCATGTGCCCACATCGGGATCAATAAACTCCGCCGTGGCTGCCCAGCAGAAGAGTGTAGTGATGAGATCCCGGTCAAGGCTGTGCCATAAGGGGTCCATGTCCGGGTGCGCGGCAATCAGCGCCTCGATATTCTCCACCGTCCAGTTCTCCCTTCCCGGGAACAGCTCGGCATGCGTGGTCATCGTGAGGAGCGTAAACTTGTCTGTGTACTCGTATAGCCCGCCGCTCTTTGTCATAAGCGCAAAGAGCGGCTCGATAAAGTCCTCCCTGCTGATGGAATCATCTGCATCGATCATCGGAAGCATATCCGCCAGCAAGCCGGAATCCAACGCGTTATCCGGCAGCCGGCTCGTGTCCAACAGGTCAAGATCGGAGCGTGTGGCCAGCTCGATCAAGACGCGATCCCGCTCCTGCTCGTTGGCATAGGTGATGGGAACCACCTCGATCTTGTACTGCGGGTCGGTATTATTGAAGCGCACGATGGTGTCCAACAGTTCCATCGTTGCGGAGTAGGGCAAAGCGCCGCTGGCTTGCGCATCGGCGTACATCTCGCCGCCAGTATAGCCGAAGCAACCGAGGCGGAGCGGCTGTTTGACCGGGACTTGTCCCTTCTTCGCGCAGATCAGGCCCTTCAGCAGCAACATATCCTCCCCATCCGGGTAATATACATCCCCCAGGGAGTTTTCCAGACACACGCCTCCGTAGATGTCCCCGTAGCTCAGCGCCACATCCATCCACTGAAACATCGTTTCGCTCTCGCCGGTCATCGGATCGGCCACGCACAGCGAACGCTGCCATTTGCGCAGGAGGTGTCCGTTGTTGCTGCTGGCGTCACCTAAGCCTTCAATGTCCAAAGGCGTGCCAAAGCTCAGCGTCTCCGGGTCGAAGGGTGCATAGCCATCCTGTGTCCAGAGATAGAGCGTCTCCCCGACGCGGAAATGCCACAAGCTGCCGTTGGTGTGCAGGTTTGGCTCGGAGAGGACATTTGCGTTGGCGTCGATCACATAAAAGCGATCCATCGCGCCGAGCAGCGCCCGCCCGTCGTCAAGGCCAAGAATGCCCGAAAAAAACAGGCCGCTGCCCTCGGTGCTGCCCTCTCCCTCAAAGGGGATGCGTACCGCCGTGCTCTCGCCGCTCGTAAGGTCAATATGCAGCACATAGTAACCAAGGTCGTCCCGCCAGCGTCCCTGATCCAGATCCTCCCGGCTTGGCCCCTCCTCCAGAAGCCCCCAGAGGCTGTGCCCCGCATAGCTCAAGCACCCCAACTGCGGATGATAGGCGTCCGCGATGGTAAAGTCAATGCGCTGCCACTCGCCGGACAGCGTGTCGTAGGAAGCGGCGACAAGCTGGTTTTCCGGCGTCATGCCGCTGAGATAGATGGCGTCGCCGTCAGTCTCCCAGCCTGTGGAACGCGCAAGCCAGTTGGGGAATGCGATGCGGGAAGGGATCCATCCTTCGGCGGTTTCGCCTGCTATCCCCGCTGCCTCGGCATCTTCTGTGTCGTTCTTTCTTCCGCAGGCGCACAGGGAGAAAAGCAAGGCCAGCAGCAGAATACTTGCACTTATTCTTCGTTTCATGTATCATACCCCCGTTGTTTTGGTTTGATGTTTCATCCATAAGAACACATGATTCTTAAAAAATGTCCCCGTTGTTGCAACATTTTTCTTTTTAATTGTGTTCTTGTATATGGAGAGTTGTCAAAAACACACAGAGAAAGAGGAATCATAGATGACAGAAGCGGTTTTGCTCTCGCGTATGAAAAAAGGCGACAGTCGGGCGCTGAATACGATCATGGCCCAGTACGGCCCCTATGTGCAGACCATTGCGGCGAATATCACGATTCCGCCGCTCCAGCCGGAGGACGTGGAGGAAGTTTCCGCCGATGTGTTCCTTGCACTGTGGAACAATGCGGGCGCAGTCGAAGAAGGAAAGCTGAAAGCCTGGCTGGCCGCCGTAACGCGCAACACGGCTAAGAATAAGCTGCGTTCCAGCCATCTGGCCATGCCATTGGAGAATGATTATTTCATTCTCGATGTTCCCGATGTGGAGGACGAGCTGCTTGAGCAAGAGCTTCAGCGTGTTACCCGTGAGGCGGTAAATGCTCTCCCGGAGCCGGAGCACAGCATCTTTGTGCGGCACTATTTTCTTTACCAAAAGACCGCTGAGATCGCGGAGGCTATGGCGCTGAATGCCTCCACCGTGCGGTCAAAGCTCCTGCGGGGGCGGGAAAAACTGAAGGAGTATCTTTTGGAAAGGGGCTACGGCTGTGAAGATGGTTCTTGCTGATCTGGCGGCTGAATGCTTTGACGAAAGCATTGCGCTGGGCGAATACGACGAAATGACCGCCCGCATCCAAAAGCGGGTGCTTTCGCAGGTCAAGGACGATCCGCGCCGGAGACGCTTTGCCCTGCGGCAGGCGCTGAGCATTGCGCTGATTGCCGCGGCGCTGGTCTCGCTCCTGACGGCGAGCGCATATGCGCTGGGGCTGTTCAGGCTGAACAAAAACCACATTCCGGAAGAAGGCATCGTCCACGGGGAATGGATTGAACGCGACAAAGAAGGCAACATCACCTATATTCAGAATATGGATTACACCGATACGAATCTGACTTTCACCTATGACTGCGGGGGAACGCCGCATTATGTTCAGTTCCAACCCAGATGGCTTCCAATGGAGGGCAAGGGGTGGACAGAGGACGGATGGTACAGCTATTTTGGAAATGACGGAGATTCCGCCGAAGGCCAGATTCCCTATAAGATCGAATGCTTCTACGCGGTTCCCGGCTATCAGCTTGTGATGCTGTATGAGAGCGAGATTGTGGAGGAGACGACCGGGAACGGCTATGAGGTCACAAAGCTCATCAATCACAACCCCTATATGGGTGACGAAAATTATGTGCTGCTATTCAGCGCCGACCATGGCTACATGATCCGCGTTGGCGGCAGTCTCGACATGGAGACCATGGAAAAGATCGCAGAGAATCTGGAAGTGCGGATCACTGATGAAGAAGTGGAATACAACCCTGATTACAATATTGGCTGCCTCAACATAGGGCGAGGATAATCCATAAGCGGGAGCAACAATGCGCCCGCCTTTTTCATACAATCCGTTTCACGGTGAAACGGATTTGGGCAGCAAAAAGGGCCGTTTTCACGAAATGGAAAACGGCCCTGATAGGGAAGACGCTTAAATGGCTGTGCAACGTGCCAAGATCCTCCCGATATGTAGTTTTATAAAAGGGAAAGGCTTGTTTTCGTAAGAAAAAAGCCTTTCCTCGTACCCTTTGGTGGAGATAAGCGGGATCTAACCGGGAGAGCGCTTGAATGCCATTCAAGCGCTCTCCCGGTTAGATCGGTTACATACCCCTCTAAATCGGGCCAATAGAGCGTTCAATACGCGGGATACCCCACCAAAAAGCCGACAATCCATTGGCTTCCTTCTTGAAATTTATTATAACCGGGGCCAGACCGCATATCAAGCGCTAAAACAGAAATTTGAGTATTACGCGCCCACAGGACAAGAGGCGCGTTTTCATGTACCACAACTTGAAAGGAGGAGTCCCTTATCTGCTGCCAGCCATCGGGCTGGCTTTTTTCATTTCACGAAAAGGAGGCTTGACATTGGCAGAGGATAAAAAGAATATCGGCCCCAAGGTAGAAAAGACTGACACGGCCCCCGCGCCGGAGCAGCCTGCTCCCGGAAAGGCCGAGCCTGTTGTGGCAGATCCCGCCCCGGGTGAAAAGGCAGCTCCCGTGGAAAAAGCGGAGCCTGACATCCCGGAGGCCCCCGGCTCTGCGCTCCCAAGCCGCCCAAGCCCGACAAGGCCAAGCCGCCCTATACCGCATGAGCCGGGGCTTGAGGAAAGCGGTCATGCCGGGGAGCATGACCGCTGGAAAACACGATTATTCGGGGCAATTCTCTTTAATGCTTTTTTCAGTGTTCCAAAAGCCGAGGAATAAGCCGCAGAAACCTACAATTGCTCCAATAATAACTGCCACATTCACATCAATATCAAGGGCAAACAAAGCAACGCACAAAAGAATTTCAACAAAAAGAAAGACTTTTCCAAAATGCTGAAAAATGTCGGGGGCAATCTTTTGTGCATAGTCCCATTGAACTTTTGATTTACGGGATGTAGGCGTGTTATAGCCGCTGTGTGACTGCATATCGGTTACTGGATGTTTCCTCAACTGAAAAGCAGCCAAAAGCATAACGAATGGAACGATTAAGTTTAATATCAATAAGGCCTGCATACGCTCTACCTCGCAAATGATTTTTAATAAATAAAATATAACACAGAAGTATGAACTTTTCACCCCATTATTTGACATGACAAGCCTTTTTTAAAAATCGCCATATTGACGGGCGATAAAGAAGCACAAACCACAATACAGGCCGCCGCCCCATATGGGGGCGGTGGTGCAGTACGCAAAGACACGCCCCGTATTTGACGGCTACAAGGCAGCCCGGTATTCTAAAAAGTATCTGGCCCAGCACGAGGCGGAGCTTTCTGACTACCGGGCGGCAAAGGCCGCTATGAGCGATCTGCTGGGCGGGGCGAAGCTCCCAAAGATGGACGCGCTGAAAAAACGGCGGCGGGAACTGGAGGACAAGAAAAAAGCCCTCTATGCCGAGTACCGGGCGGCACAGAAGAATATGCGGGAGGCCGTGGCGGTCAAGGCGAACATCGATCATCTGCTGATCTGGCGATGCTGAAAGCGGAAGTGGTAAAACCCTCCGTGGGGACAGCAGTTCCAGCCAAGACCTGCTGTCCTCTCTGATTTCTGACTCTGAGCAGTTCAGCATGGGCATGGA
>DCJL01000018.1 GCA_002320035.1 Clostridiales bacterium UBA1701
GAATGACAGGGAGTGGAAAAAACCACCCCTCAGAATGACAGGGAGGGGAAACGCCGCTCCCCACGCAAAAAAAGAGAACGGCGCCCGCCGTTCTCTTTTCGGATGATATGAAATTCAGAGCTTCTCCGTCTCCCGGGTCCTTTCGCTTTGGGTCCTTTCGCTTTGGGCTTTTTCTTTCTCGGCCTCCTCCTGCTCCAGCACCCGGTAAGCCACCTTGCCCACCAGCGTCTTGGGCAGCGTCTCCCGGAACTCCACGTCCTTGGGCATGGCGTACTTGGCCATGTGCCTGCGGCAGTAGTCCAGAATGGCCTCCCGGGTCTCCCCGGTGGCGGGCACGCCCGGCTTGAGCATCACGAAGGCCTTCACCCGCTGCATCCTGTACGGGTCCGGCACGCCGATGACGCAGCTCATATGCACCAGCTCGTTGGCGTCCAGGATGTTCTCAAGCTGGGCGGGATAGATATTATAGCCCGAGGAAATGATCATGCGCTTGATGCGGCCCTTGAAATAGGTAAAGCCGTCCTCGTCCATATAGCCCAGATCCCCGGTGTAGACCCAGGTAAGTCCGTCGGCATGGCGGCGCAGGGTGGCCGCCGTCTCCTCGGGATTGCGGATGTACTCCCGCATCACTGTGGGCCCGGCCAGCAGCACCTCGCCCTCCTGGCCCAGGGGCAGCTCCTCGTCGGTGCCGGGACGGACCACCTTTATGTAGGTGTCCGGGAAGGGCAGGCCGCAGCTTCCCTCCCGGCTCTCATGGGGCGGCGTCAGGCAGCAGGCGGTGACCGTCTCCGTGGTGCCGTAGCCCTCCCGGATCTGCACGGTGGCCATGTGGTCGGCGAGAAATTTGTCAAACTTTTTCTTCAGCTCCACCGAAAGGGAATCTCCCCCGGAGAACACGCCCTTCAGACAGGACAGATCCGCGTGCTCCATGCTGGGCAGGCGCAGCAGGGCCTCGTACAGGGTGGGCACGCCGGCGATGAAGCAGCATTGATACTTGGTAATGAGCTTGGCGTAGCTCTGAGCCGTGAAACGGGGCACCAGAATGCAGCGCCCGCCGGAGGCCAGCATGGAGTGGATGCACACGCCCAGGCCAAAGCCGTGAAACAGGGGCATGGCCGAGAGCATCCTGTCCCCGGGCACAAACATGGGGTTCACCGCGATGATCTGCTGGGCCAGGGCGTTGAAATTCAGGTTTGTGAGCAGGATGCCCTTGGTCGTCCCCGTGGTGCCGCCGGAATAGAGGATGACCGCCGGGTCCTCCCCGCCGCGCTCCACCTTGTAGTTCCAGAAGCAGGCCTTGCCCAGGCGCATAAACTCGTTCCAGCGGATGACCGGCGCGTCGGCGGGGATCTTCTCGATCTTCCGCCCCTCGGTGAGCATGTATCCCGCCTTCACAGGCTTGGAAAGCTCGTCCCGGATGCTGGCGATGACGATGTTCACTGCGCAGGTGTTATGCCGGATGGCCTCAAACTTGCCGTAAAACTGGTCCAGCGTCACCACCGTCACGCTCCGGGACTGGTTGATGTAAAATTCCAGCTCCTTCTCGCCGGACAGGGGGTGTACCATGTTGGCAACGCCCCCCACAAGGTTCACCGCATAAAACATGAAGATGGCCTGGGGGCAGTTGGGCATGGCGATCGTCACCGCGTCCCCGGCCCGGACGCCGATGGTCTTGAGGCTCCTGGCGCAGGCCTCGGTCTGCTCCACCAGCCGCCGGTAGCTGGTGGCCTTTCCCATGAAATCAAAGGCGGTGTAATTGGGATACTTTTCCGCGACCTGCTTTACCTTGTCGAACATGGAGCCCTGGAAATATTCCAGATGGGCCGGGCTGTGCCCCAGGCTCTTCAGCCAGGGCCGCTTTGCCGTAACTTGGTTCATATCAGTAATCTACCTCCTCCGCCGCCGGCTTTTCCAGCAGCTCCGGGTTTTCAAGCAGCTTCTTGAGAAGCCGTATGGTCTTTGCGTAATAGTAGCCGTCGGCCAGGCGCTCGTCTATGGTCAGGCCCAGATCCAGCGTCTCCCGCATCTCCACCCGGCCCTCCTCGTCGTAAAAAGCCGTGGGCTTCTTCTCGCCCACGATGCAGAACACCGAGCAGGTGCCCCAGTTGGTGAGGTGGTGGTAGCCGCAGTTGAGCTTGATGGAGCCCAGGTTTGAGATAACGCAGCTTGAGTAAAAGGGGTCGGTGGCGATCAGGGCGTCCGGGCACCAGCCGTGCCTGTCCAGTACCGTGATAAGCCACACGGCAAATTTCCCCAGGAAGCGGGGCAGCCGGTTGAGAATGTCCATGCTGTCCGAGGAGCGGTCCAGCTTCTCCGAGCGGCAGCTCATGACCGTGTTCTTGATGGTCTCGTGCATCGTCTCCAGCGTGTCCTCGTCCTTTGCGTGAATGAAGGCCAGGGCCTCGGCCCCGTCGTCGGCAAACTGTTTTTTCACCACAAAGGAGACGGATACCTCATTGCGCTGGTACATGTTCCTCCGGCAGATAAAGCGGTTCATCTTGGGCCGCAGGGTCAGGGTCTTTACCAGCGCGGCGGCAATTACATGGAAAATCGTGTAGGGAAATTCCTCTTCCCCGGCGTTTTTCTTTTTGAGGTACTCGTTGATGTTGGTCAGGTCGATGCGCTCGGATATGTATGCCTCGTTGTCGCAGCGGTTGGGGTAGATGATGGGCATGATGAAGTGCATGGAGTCCAGCTCCCGCAGCAGCCGCCCGTCCCGCCGGTCTCCCCAGCGGCGCTTTTGTTTTTTCTCCAAAGAAATACCCTCTTTCCTTTTTTCTCCCAGACATCGCCCATTTTACCACCTGTCTGCCGTTTCTACAACATTTTTAAGTATTCTTAAACTTTTTAATTTTTCCCACCGCCCCCTTTCCCTGTCATTCCACGCCGCCCCCCCATTGTCATTCCGCGCCGCCCCCTGTCATTTGGAGCCTCCTCTGTCACTCTGAGCCTCCCTCCCTGTCATTCTGAGCGCAGCGAAGAATCTTCTCCCCCACCCCCGTCATTCCGTCCCCCCTATTGTCATTCTGAGTCTCCCCCCCTGTCATTCTGAGCGAAGCGAAGAATCTTTTCTCCCGTCCCCCGTCATCCTGTCCCTCCCGTCATCCTGTTTCTCCCGTCATCCTGTCCCTCCCGTCATTCCCCGCCGCCCCCCATTGTCATTCTGAGCGCA
>DCJL01000041.1:0-54943 GCA_002320035.1 Clostridiales bacterium UBA1701
ATGCCCGCCAGAAGGGCATGGCCAGGAAGTAATCGCTCTGCAAATGAAAACAGCGCTCCGGACAGAATGACCGGAGCGCTGTTTTTCATCAAAAGCCCTCTTTTCAAAGAAGGATATAAAGGCTATAATCAAAGCCGAGATAAAAAGCCCGGCCCGCCGGGGCGGGCGGAAAAGAAAAGGGACTGTGTTATATGGAAAGAAAACTGACTGCCAGAGAGTATGTTTTCCTGGCCTCCATGCTGTTTGGAATGTTTTTCGGCGCGGGGAACCTGATTTTCCCCGTGCTCATGGGCCAGACCGCCGGGGCGGAGATGTGGCCTGCCGTGGCGGGCTTCTGCCTGACGGGGGTGGGCCTGCCGCTTCTGAGCATAGCCGCCATGGGCATCTCAAAAAGCGAGGGGCTTTTTGAGATGGGCAAATTCGTAGGCAAGGGATACAGCTATTTTTTTACCTGCCTGCTGTACCTGTCCATAGGCCCCCTCTTTGCGATCCCGCGCACCGCCACCGTTTCCTTCACCGTGGGCGTCCAGCCGCTGCTGCCGGAGAGCGCCCGCTCCTTGGGCCTGGCGCTGTTTTCGGCCCTGTTTTTTGCCGCTGCTCTGTATTTTTCCCTGCGCCCCTCGGGGATTATGACCTGGATAGGCAAGATATTGAACCCCCTTTTTCTTCTGCTGCTGGGCGTGCTTACCGTTACGGCGCTTCTCAATCCCATGGGCGCCGTCGGCGCCTCCCCGGCCCAGGGAAGCTATGCGGATATGAGCTTTTTTCAGGGCTTTCTGGACGGATATAACACTGTGGACGCGCTGGCGGCTCTGGCCTTCGGCATTATCCTCATAAACGCCATCCGCGGTCTTGGCGTCACGGAGCCCAGAGCGATTTCCGCCAGCACCATCAAGGCCGGCCTTTTCAGCTGTCTGCTCATGGCCGCCATTTACTGCGTGCTCACCGTGGTAGGGGCCCAGTCCAGAAGTGTCCTGGGCGTCTGCGCCGACGGGGGCGAGGCCCTGTATCTCATCGGCCTGCACTATTTCGGCTGGGGCGGCGCCCTGCTCCTTGGCGCCACCATCACCCTGGCCTGCCTGAAAACCGCCATCGGCCTCATCACCGCCTGCGCTGCCACCTTTTCCGAGCTTTTCCCTAAATCCCTGAGCTACCGGGCCTATACGGTGCTTTTCAGCGTTTTTGCCTTCGCAATCTCCAACGTGGGCCTGAGCAGCATAATTAAGCTCTCTCAGCCGGTGCTGATGTTTCTCTATCCGCTGACCATCACCCTGGTGCTGCTCTGCCTTGTGGGGGCCTGGTTCGGCTATGACAGGCGGGTGTTCATAGCCGTCACGGTGCCCACCGCCGCCGCGGGTCTGCTGGATTTTATAAAATATCTGCCTGCGGAGCTGAAAAGCGCTGTGCATGCCGATGTGATCCTCGCTCCCGCCGCGGAGATCTTACCCTTTTTTAAGATCGGCATGGGCTGGGTCATCCCCGCTCTGGCCGGCCTTGCCCTGGGTCTGATCCTTCGGTTCACCGCCCGGAAGCCAGCCTGATTTAAAAAGCCGCAAAAAATCTCCTGTCCACTTGAGCGGACAGGAGATTTCCGTTTGTCAAAAAGCCCATGCCGGACTTTTTTGGCTGCGCTTTCCGCCGGGCATTTTGACGCAGTCAAAACGCCGCTTCGCGCAAGCGGCTTGTTTTCAAGCCTTTTGACGGCAGATTATTCAATTTGAAGCGGGCCTTTTCTCGCTGCGGCTCGGTCACGGCGTGGCTCCCTTGTTTTTTGCTTTGGCAGGCGTTTTTCGACAGTTGCTTTTATAAAAGCCCCTGAATAAGGATGATCAGAATCAGCGGGGGCAGGGCAAACCGGAAGAAGTACTTGAATTTGGGGGAGAGCTTCAGACCCTCGCCCCTGTTGGCCTCAGCCAGATAATGGTCGAAGCCCCAGCCCCATTTGGTCACGCAGAACAGCAGGTATATGAGCGAACCCAAAGGCAGCAGCAGGTTGCTCACCAGAAAGTCCTCGCTGTCCAGCACATCCCGGCCGCCGATCAGGCTCAGCTCGCTCCAGATGTTGTAGCCCAGCACACAGGGGATGCTGGCAATAAGGATAAAAGCACAGTTGATCAAAACTGCTTTTTTCCGGCTCCAGCCGAAATTGTCAATGCAGCAGGCCAGCAGATTTTCAAACACGGCGATGACCGTGGAAAAGCTGGCGAACGTCATGAACAGGAAGAACAGAGCGCCCCAGACCCGGCCGCCGGACATATTCACGAAGATGTTGGGGAGGGTCACAAAAATAAGGGAGGGGCCTGAGTCCGGCTGAACGCCAAAGGAGAAGCAGGCGGGGAAGATGATAAGCCCCGCGGTAACGGCAACGAAGGTGTCCATGGCGCAGATGCGCACGGCCTCGCCGCCCAGGCTGTGCCTGTCGGACATGTAGCTGCCGAAAATCTCCATGGCGCCGATGCCCAGGCTCAAAGTAAAAAAAGACTGGTTCATGGCCGCAGTGATGACCTTGCCCAGACCTACCTGCCTGACTTTTTCAAAGTCTGGCAGCAGATAGAAAGCCACACCCTCTCCCGCGCCGGGGAGAGTAAAGCTGTGCCCGGCCAGAATGACCATCAGCACCATCAGGGCGCTCATCATTACGGTGGTAATACGCTCCAGGCCCTTCTGCAGGCCGAAGCTGCACACCGCGAAGCCCGCCAACACCGTCACCGCCATCCACAGGCCCATCTCGCCGGGGGCGGAAAGCATGGCGGGAAAGGCGCTGCCCACGGCCTCGGCGCTCATGCCCGGGCTGAAGCTGCCGCTCAGGAACTTGACAAAATAATCCAGCATCCAGCCGGATACCGTGGTGTAGTACATCATCAGCAGGCAGCAGCCCGCCACGCAGAACCAGCCGTGGATATGCCATTTTGCGCCGGGCCTTTCGAGGGCTTTGTAGCCCAGCACCGCGCTCTTGCGGCTGGCCCGGCCAACGGCCAGCTCCATGGTCAGCACCGGCACTCCCATGCAAAGCAGAAACAGCAGATAAAACAGCACAAACACACCGCCGCCGTTTTCGCCCACTACATAGGGAAACTTCCAAACGTTGCCTATCCCGATGGCGCAGCCGGCGCTTACCAGCAGAAAGCCGATGCGGGAACGGAAATTCTCTCTTTTCATTTCTATCCCTCTCAAAGAATTTAATAAGTTATTCCTTATAATAACGGCTTCTGCTGCCGATTGCAAATACAGTATTTCCATGTTAAAATAAGCAAAACTTATTATGTGCTGCCCGGTCGGCGGGAGGAAGAAAAAATGAACATAAACCAGCTCAGATACTTTGTGGCAGCGGCCGAGAGCCGGAGCTTCACCGGCGCCGCCGCCCGGTATTATATATCCCAGACCGCGGTCACCCAGCAGATCCGCGCCCTTGAGGAGACGGTGGGAGTGCCGCTTTTTGACCGGGCAAGCCGCCCCATAAAACTGACTCCCGCCGGGAACGCATTCCTCACCGACGCCCGGGCCATACTTGAGCGCATGAATCGGGCCATGGACCGGGTGCAGGAGGCCTCGGTGGGCTTTGTGGGCAGCCTGCGGGTGGGGTATACCAAGGGCTATGAGCGCAGCGACCTGTCCCGGAGCCTCAGAGATTTTCACCGGGACTATCCCAATGTTCTCATTTCCTGCCATCGCAGCGATACGGATTCCCTGGCCGCGGGTCTTCTGCGCGGAGAGTATGACATTATATTTACCTGGGACAGCACCGAGCTTGCCAAAGACAGGGATACGGTCTGCCGCCTTGTGGAGAAAAGCCCGCTTATGGTGGCCCTTTACGCCAGCCATCCCTTCTCCCACCGTACCCAGCTTCGCCGCAGCGAGCTGAGGGGAGAAAATATCCTGTATATGAGTCCCTCCCTCACCGGGGAGTCCGCCGGGGACCAGCACTTTTTCGACCTCTATCACAGCGCCGGCTACCAGCCCAACATCCTCTACCGCTCCAACGACGCGGAGAGCATTTTGATGATGGTGGCGGCGGGGGAGGGCATATCCCTGCTGCCCGCCTATGTGACCACCAAGCTGGATAACGCCGAAGGCCTTGTCTTTGTGCCCCTTGTGGGGAAAGAGGAGACCGTGGAGATCATTGCAGCCTGGCTCCGGGACGGGAAAAATCCGGTGCGCCGCCGCTTTACGGACTTCCTCTGGAAAGAGGCGGACTGCTAAAACCCTGCAAAGAACCGCCCTCCAGCCATACAGGCCGGAGGGCGGGAGTATTCATTTTACATGCTCTTTTTCTCTTTTTCCCGTTCGCCGCGGTACATGCGGTTTATCACCGTGTGGGCGCATTTTACGAAGCGCTTTATGTTCTTGTCGTTCTGCCGCCGCTCGCTCATGATGATGCCGAGCGCGCGCCAGGCGGGCGGGCTCAGCGGAGCGACGCGCACCGAGTTGTTCATATCCTGCATCACAAGCTCTGACAGGATGCTCACGCCAAGCCCATGCTCCACCATGGAGACGATCGCCGCGTCATCCAGATTTGTGTAGCGGACCCGGGGGCTCACCTTTTCCCCGCCCATGCTGAACACAGGGTTAATGTCCAGGTCAAAGCAGGCGGAAGGCATGAGAAATTCCTTATCCGTAAAATCCTTCACCGGAAAGGCGGGGCTTTCCAGCGGATAATTCCCCGGCAGCACGGCCACCAGCGCGTCATCCCGCAGGGGAACCCAACTGAGACCCTGGCAGAGGGACTCCTGGAAGCTCACAATGGCGCAGTCCATCTTGTCGTTTTTGATGCTGTCGTATATCTCCATGATCCCGCCTACGTCCATGGCGACTTCTGTGTCCGGGCAGGTGTGCCGGAATTCCGCCAGCACCGCAGGCAGCCACTGGCGGGCGACGCTGGTGTAAGCTCCCAGGCGCAAGGTAGAAAAATTTCTCTGCCGCAGCCGCTCCGCCCACTCCTCCAGCGCAGAGGCGGCGGCGGCAAGGGCGCGCATCTGCGGCAGCAGCTCCTGCCCGGCGGGGGACAGGTGCACCCCGTTCTTGCTCCGCACCAGCAGGTTGAGACCCAGTTCATCCTCCAGGGCGTTCATCATATGGGTCAGGCCGGACTGCGTGTAGCCCAGCTCAGCGGCAGCGGCCGTGAGGCTGCCCCGGTCAATGGAGACCAGCAGCGCGTTTATTTTCTTGGCGTCCATATTGTTAAATATTTCCCTTTCTTATAATTCACCGGGTATCCATTACAGAATCTAATTACATACATGATAATGCGGAGTTTGGTAAAATGCAAGTGCAATGTTATAATAAATTCAAGAAATCGCCAGATTTACAAGAGCAAGATGTTCTTATGGGCAGGAAAAAGCCGTCCGAAGCGCTTCCCGCTGCCGTGAGCGGAGTAGACGGAGCTCCGCCGGCGGCGCTCCCGGCAGGCATCGGGGCTTTTGTTTTTTTCGGCGGTTAGGGGAAAATGGAAGAAAAATTTTTTAAAGGAGAGTATTATGGAAAATGAACGCAGTTCCTGGGGCAGCAATGTAGGTTTTCTGCTGGCTGCCATCGGCTCCGCCGTGGGTCTCGGCAATATTTGGGGCTTTCCGTACAAGATGGGCAAAAGCGGAGGCTTCACCTTCCTGATCATTTACATCCTTCTGGCGGTTTTTGTCGGCATGGTCATTATGGTCAGCGAGCTGGCTCTGGGCCGCAAGACCGGTAAGGGCGTTGTGGGCGCGTATCAGGCGGTTTCAAGAAAATTCAAATGGATAGGCTGGCTGGGCATCATCGCTCCTTTCCTTATCATGAGTTTTTACTCCGTCCTGGGAGGCTACTGTATCCAGTACATGTCCCTGAACCTGGCCGAGCTCAGCTTCGGGCTCAGCGGCATCTTCGGCAACGCCATTACCGGCGGCGCCACTTTCGGCGCCATGCTGACAAACCCCTTTGGCTGCTTCGTGTTTACCCTACTGTTTATGGTCATCTGCATGCTGATTGTTCAGGGCGGCGTTGACAGCGGTATCGAGAAGTTCAACAAGGTGGGGATGCCCGCCCTGTTTGTGATGCTGGTCATCGTTATCATCCGCGCTGTCACGCTGCCTGGCGCAGTCGAGGGCCTGAAGTTCATGTTCGTCCCCGGCTACGCTGTGAAAGCAGGCTTCATTGAGGAGGCCCCCGGTATCATCTCCGTGCTGGCCACCGCCGGCGGACAGATGTTCTTCTCTCTTTCCCTGGCCATGGGCGCCATGGTTACCTACGGCTCCTACCTGAGCAAAAAGGAAAATCTTGTAAAGAACTCCGCGGTCATCGTGGTTTCCGATACGATTGTGGCTCTGATGGCCGGCCTCGCCGTCATCCCCGCCGCCGTTGCCAATGGTCTGGCCAGCGGTCTTCAGCCCAGCGAAATCGCTCTGGGCGGCCCGAAGCTCCTTTTTGTCACCCTGCAGGATGTTTTCTCCAACATGGGCGCCGCAGGCCCCCTGTTCGGCGTCATCTTCTACCTGCTGGTCCTGCTTGCCGCCATCTCCTCCGCCATCTCCCTGATGGAAGTCGTTGCGGCGTACTTCCTGGATAAGGCAGCTGAAAAGGGCAAGGTGGGCAACCGCAAGAAGGTGGTCCTCTGGGTCTCCGTCGCCATCACTCTCGAAGCGCTGCTGGTCGCCGTTGACGGCCTGGGTTCCAACGGCATCTGGGTTCCCTTCCAGAAGTATGGCATCGCCATGTGGAACGACTGCTGGCTTGACTTTATGGATTGCTGGTCCGAGGGCATCGCCATGCCTCTGGGCGCCATGCTCATGGGCCTTATGGTCGGCGGCGAGCTGAAGCCCAAGTTCATTCTGGACGAAGTTCACAACGGCGAGAAGTCCGGCTTCTTCGACACTTTCTATAAAATCTGCATCACTGTGGTGGCTCCCGTGGTCATGGCTTTTGTTCTGGCCGGCCAGATGATCGACTTCTTTGCCACCGCTGATACCAAGGCCGTCGTTGCCCCTGTGTGCTATGGCGTTTCCGCCGTGCTGCTCGTGATCTTTGCCATCGTTGCCTACACCGGAAAGAAGGACAAAGTCCAGCAGTAAGGCTTTGGCCCCGCCCCAAGGCGCGGGCAAAGAGAAACATAAAGAAAACCGAAGGCTCCTGCTCGGAACGGGCGGGAGCCTTTTGCTGTTCCTGAAATCCCTGTCATTCTGAGGGGCGGCCGAAGACAGGGGCACACAGATCAGGATCATCTGTTATAAAAAGCGTTAAGATTTTTACTTTTCTTGAATAATAAGGCCGGGAGAAGTATAATTAAAAAAGATTTTTCGTTGGTAAATCAATAGATTGAGAAAATGATAAAAAAATATCTTGCACATATATAAGCTTAGGCTTATAATGTTGCATGATAATAAATTAACTATGGAGAAGGACTGCCGGTGGAAAGAGCTCTGATTGAGATACATGGAATAGTGCAGGGCGTTGGCTTTCGTCCTTTTATTCATAAGCTGGCCGGAAGTTATGAGCTTCGCGGCTTTATAAAAAATACCTCCTCCGGCGTTGAGCTTGAACTGGAGGGCGAGCGGGAGGCTCTGGAGCGTTTCGCGGCGGAAATTCCGGAAAAAGCGCCGAGCCTCGCTTTGATTGAAAAAATGGACGTCCGCTATACCGCGGAGCTTAAGAATTTCTCCGGCTTTGAGATCCGCAAAAGCCGGGCTGGAAATTTTAGGGACACTCTTGTCTCCCCGGATATCTGCATCTGCGAGGACTGCCTGCGGGAGCTTCGGGACAAAAAGGACCGGCGGTACGGGTATCCTTTTATAAACTGCACCAACTGCGGCCCCCGCTTTACGATCATAAAAGACCTGCCCTACGACCGGGCCAAGACCTCCATGGCGGCTTTCCCCATGTGCCCGGCCTGCGACAGAGAGTACCACGATATTGAAAACCGCCGTTATCACGCCCAGCCGGACTGCTGCGGCGACTGCGGCCCGGAGCTGTTTTTCCTGGATGGCGACGGCAAAAAGCTGCCTGGAGACCCCATCGGAACTGCCAGGGAATGGATAAAGGCAGGAAAGATAATCGCCGTGAAGGGCCTGGGCGGCATTCACCTGGCATGCCGGGCGGATATGCCGGAGACAGCGATGACGCTTCGCCGCCGGAAGCAGAGGGATGAAAAACCCTTTGCCCTCATGTGCCGGGATACGGCGGCGGCAAAAGCGCTGTGTCTGCTCAGCGGGGCGGAGGAAAAAATTTTAAATTCCCCCCGGCGGCCCATTGTCCTGCTGAAAAAACGGAGGCCCGGGCTTTCGCATCTGAGTGAGAACGGCTATCTGGGCGTGATGCTGCCCTACACCCCTGTTCATTATCTCCTGATGGGCGAGGATTTTCCCGCGCTTATCATGACCAGTGCCAACCTCTCCGAGCGGCCGATTATTTATAAAAATGACCGGGCCCTTGAGGAACTGAGGGGAATCGCGGACGCGTTCCTGCTCCATGACCGGGACATTCAGACCCGCTGTGACGACTCTCTTTGCTGGGTTTTGGACGGAAAGGAGTACCCGGCCCGCCGCTCCCGGGGCTATGTTCCCTTTCCCATCAAGGTGAGGGAAAGCCGGGGCATGGCCCTGGCCTGCGGGGCGGAGCAAAAGGCCAGCTTCTGCCTTTCAAAGGAAAGCTATGTTTTCCAGAGCCAGCATATCGGCGACTTGAAAAATCTGGAAACGCTTGAGAGCTATGAGGGTCAGATCCGGCATTTTCAGCGGCTTTTTGATATTAAGCCTGCCTTTATCGCCTGCGACCTGCACCCGGATTATATGTCTACGGCCTATGCCGCGGAGCGATGTGCTCGGGAGAAGATTCCCCTGATACAGGTTCAGCATCATCATGCCCATATGGCCTCCTGTATGGCGGACAACGGGCTGACAGGTCCCGTTATCGGCCTGATCTGGGATGGGACCGGCTATGGCGGGGACGGTGAGATCTGGGGCGGCGAGTGCCTGGTCGGAGACTATAAGCGCTTTTGGCGCTTTGGGAGCATAAGGCCCATTCCCCTCCCCGGAGGAGACAGGGCCATAAAGGAAACGGATCGGACAGCCTTTTCTCTGCTCAGAGAGGCGGGCTGCGATACAGCGGAGATAGAAAAGGGCGAAATTTACGCGGCTATGCTCCGCTCGGAGCTCAACTGCCCCCTTTCTTCCGGTATGGGCCGGCTCTTTGACGGGGCCGCGGCGATTCTGGGCATCAAAAGCCGCTGCAGCTATGAGGGCCAGGGGGCGGTCCTGCTTGAGGCGGCGGCAGCGGAGGACGAAGGCGCCTATCCTTTTGCGTTTTACGGCGAGCCTCTGCGCTTTGACTGGCGGCCCATGATACGCGCTATGGTTTCCGACAGGGACCGCGGCCTTGAAACAGGCCGTATCGCCGCGAGGTTTATGAACAGCCTTATTGACATGGGCTGTGCCATGTGTGAAAAAGCGGCCCGGGAGACGGGGATAAAAGACATTGTCCTCTCTGGCGGCAGTTTTCAGAATATGTATATAATGGAAAGGCTTCCCACCCGGCTCGAGCAATTGGGCCTTAAGGCCTGGCACCACAGCCGGGTCTCTCCAAACGACGAGGGCATAGCCCTGGGCCAGCTTATGATCGCCCAGGCCAGGGGGAAGGACAGAGGATAGATTTATGTGTCTTGCGATTCCCCTGCGCCTGACAGCGATAAACGGCAGGGATGCCGTGGGCGAGGCTATGGGCATGAGCCGGGCTGTCCGGGTGGATTTCATTCCCGAGCCCAAGGTGGGGGACTATGTGATCGTCCACGCGGGCTTTGCCATAGAACGGCTCCCGGAGCGGCAGGCGCTGGATGACCTGGAAGCCTGGGAGGAGGTAAGCGATGCGCTCGGAAAAGACGGGGCGGAGCAAAGCCATTCTTGAGGCGATATACGCCCTGCCCCGGCAGGACGCAGTCCTTATGGAGGTCTGCGGCACCCACACCATGGCTATTGCAAAGGCAGGGATAAAATCCCTGCTGCCCGAGGGCGTCCGACTGGTGAGCGGGCCTGGCTGCCCGGTCTGTGTTACGCCGGCGGAGGTCATTGACGCCGCGCTGGCGCTTTCGATGGATAAAAAAATCCTTATTGCCACCTATGGGGACATGATCCGTGTCCCCGGCAGCGCCCCGGGGGACAGCCTCCAGCGCCGCCGGGGCCTGGGGGCGGAGATCAAGATCGTATACTCCCCGGTGGACGCGGTGGAGCTGGCCCGGGAAAGGCCCGACAGGGAAGTGGTCTTTCTGGGCGTGGGCTTTGAAACCACCGCGCCCGGTACCGCCGCCGCCGTGCTGATGGCGAAGGAAGCGGGAGTGAACAACTTTTCTCTCTGGTCCATGCTGAAAACCGTGGAGCCCGCTCTGCGGGCGCTTATCGGCACCGAGGGGTTTCATGTGCAGGGCTTCCTCTGCCCGGGTCATGTGGCCAGCATCATCGGGGAGCGGGGATTTGCGTTCCTGCCCCGGGACTTCGGGATTCCGGCGGTAATCAGCGGCTTCGAGGGGGAGGACATTCTTTTGGCGGTGTACCTGCTTTTAAGGCAGATGACGCAGGCGCGGCCCCGGCTGGAAAACGAGTACAGAAGGGCCGTGTCCAAAGAGGGAAACACGCTCGCCATGAACATGCTGGCGCGCTGCTTCCGCCCCCGGGCGGATATCTGGCGGGGCCTGGGCAGAATAGAAGAAAGCGGCCTTGCCCTGCGGGAGGAGTTTTCGGACTTTGACGCGGAGCGGAAATTCGCCGTGAAGATCCCGCTGCCCACAAAAACGGCCTGCCGCTGCGGCGAGGTCATCTGCGGCCGGCTCCGCCCCGGGGACTGCCCCCTGTTTGGGGGGCGCTGCACGCCGGAGGAGCCGGTGGGGCCCTGTATGGTATCCTCGGAGGGGGCCTGTGCCGCGGCGTATCAATATCAGGCGGTGGATTGAAATGGAAGAAATCATTACCCTTGACTACGGCAGCGGAGGAAAAAAGACCTCCCGGCTCATAGAGCGCATGATCGTCCCGGCCCTGAATAACCCGGTCCTTTCGGAGCTGGGGGACGGAGCGCTGCTGGATGGCTTTGAAAAGCTGGTCTTTTCTACGGACAGCTTCGTGGTGGACCCCATATTTTTCCCCGGCGGGGATATTGGCAAGCTCTCGGTCTGCGGCACGGTGAACGACATTGCCGTGTGCGGCGGCGTGCCGAGATATCTCAGCTGCGCTTTTATAATCGAAGAGGGCTTCCCTCTAAGCTCCCTTGAAAAAATCGTCGCTTCCATCGGCGCCGCCGCCCAAAAAGCGGGGGTCCAGGTGGTGACGGGAGACACAAAGGTGGTCGAAAAAGGCCGGGGAGACGGAATTTACATCAATACAGCCGGTATCGGTTTTCTGAAATATCCCGGTCTCAGCCCAAGAAATATCCAGGAGGGGGACGCGGTCATCGTCTCGGGCACAGTGGGCGATCATGGCACCGCAGTTATGCTCAGCCGCAGCGGCATGATGCGAGGGGATATCCGCTCGGACTGTGCGGCCCTGGATAAGCTGGCGCAGGCCGTACTGGAGCTTGATGCTGGCGTCCGCGTTTTGCGGGACCCCACCCGGGGCGGTCTGGCCACCACCCTCAACGAATTCGTGGAAGGTGGGGCGCTGGGCATAGAGCTTCAGGAGGCGCGAATCCCCATAAGCGGCCCTGTCGGGGCGGCCTGCGATATGCTGGGCCTTGACCCACTGTACTGCGCCAACGAAGGCAAGCTCCTGGCCGTGGTCCCCGAAACCGAGACAGAGCGGGTGCTTTCGGCCATGAGGGTCCTGCCGGAGGGAGAGAACGCAGCCCTGATCGGACGTGTCACGGCAGAGCATCCGGGCCGGGTGGTCATGCGCACCGCCCTTGGCGGCGGCAGAATTCTGCAAAAACTTACGGGGGCCCAGCTCCCGAGAATTTGTTGATACAAGCGTTAATATAAGAGGTGAAATGAATGCAGGAGTACAGGAAAATCATTATTCAAAAGGAACAGATCGTACCCATCGCAGAGAAAATGCGCAGGGAGGGCCGGTATCTGGTGATGATTCATGCCTTTATCGACAAGGACGGGCAAATGGATGTATCCTGGGATTACGCGGTGGACCCTGCGGTGGAATCCTATCATGTCCTGGGGGAAACGGAACTGCCCTCCATCGGCGGTATTTACGACACCGCGGCCACCTGGCCCGAGCGGGAGCTCAACGAGCTGTTCGGCATCAATTTTGAGGGGCTGGACACCTCCAAGCGGCTTTTCCTGCCGGAGGATATGCTGGAAACTCAGGGCCGGGGCCAGATCATGGTCACGCCCCTTTCCGAGCTTGTGGAGAAGAACAGAAAGGAGGAGGCATAAGATGAGCTATATCGTGCCTGTCGGTCCCTACCATCCCGCCCTTGAGGAGCCGATCCATGCCCGGCTCTATACTGAAGGCGAGGTCATAAAGGACGCGGAGGTCTTTGTGGGCTATAACCACCGGGGGATTGAGAAGCTGGCCACCGAGCGCAATGCCATTCAGACCCTGGTTCTGGTGGAGCGCGTCTGCGGCATCTGCTCCCATTCTCATGCCTTTACCTACGCCATGGCTGTGGAGGCCATAAACGGCGTGGAGGTTCCCAAGAGAGGCGAGTATATCAGAGTGATCACCGCGGAGCTGGAGCGGCTGCATTCCCATTTCCTCTGGCTTGGCATCGCCTGCCACATCATCGGGCATGACAGCATGTTCATGCATATCTGGGACGAGCGGGAGCTTGTTATGGATCTGCTGGAGAAGATGACCGGCAACCGGGTGAACTATGCCATGGTCACCATTGGCGGCGCCCGCCGGGATATCAGCGACGAGCTTCGCCGGGAGCTGCTTGCCGCCTGCGACAAGCTCAAAGCCCCCATGGACAGAATCGTGGAGATCGCCCTGACGGACAGGACCATCGCTCTGCGCACCAAGGGCGTGGGCGTTCTGAAGCGGGAGGATGCGCTGCGCATGGGCGCCGTCGGCCCTCACGCCAGAGCCTCCGGCGTGAAGATTGACGTGCGTAAAGATGCACCCTATTCCTCCTATGGGGATTTTGATTTTGATGTACCCGTGGTGGACTCCGGCGATGTGTTCGCCAGAGTAGTGGTCCGTGCGCTGGAGTGCTACGAGAGCATTAAAATAATCCGCCAGGCCCTTGAAAATCTGCCGGAGGGTCCCATTAATCTGGGCAGCAAGCTCATAAAAATCAAGGAGGGCCAGTCGGTCGCCCGGCATGAGGCCCCCCGGGGTCAGCTGAGCCACATGGTAGTGGGCGACGGCGGCTTCCATAATCATCGGGTCAGCATCCATGTGCCCAGCTATAAGAACACCCCGACTGTGCCCTTTATGCTCAGAGGCAACACCGTGGCCGACGGCGGGCTGATTATCGCCAGCATAGACCCTTGCTTCAGCTGCCTGGACAGATAAGATGCACGAGCTTGCTTTGGCAAAGGGAATAATCGACATAGTAAATTCCGAGGCCCGGGAAAAGGGCTTTAAGCGGGTGCTGGAGATCGCGCTGTGCATTGGCGAATACTCCGGTGTGGCGCCGGAGTGCATTCGGGAGTTTTTCCCCATCGCCGCTGCGGGGACCCCTGCGGAGGGCGCGGTACTGAAGCTGGAACGCCTTCCTGCCCGCTTTTCCTGCCGGGACTGCGGCTATGAAGGCGGAGCGGACAGAAAAAGGGCCTGCTGCCCTCAATGCGGCAGCACGGCCATAAAGATGCTCTCAGGCCGGGAGTTCTATGTTGAAAAGCTGAAAGTCGAATAAAACCGCCTGCGATGGCCGGCGGATAAATGCGGGCTGGGCGCGGCTGAAGAGTCCGACGGCACCGCTGTAAGAAAGGAGAGGTTTACTCTTGCAAAAGACGAGATTCCCCGCAGTAGTTACTACCTTCATTGTCTCCTATGCGTTCTGGATCCTGCTCACATGGTCCTTCTCGGCTCAGGAACTTGCGGCAGGGGCAGTGGTGAGTCTGGTGGTGGCGCTGTTCTCCGCCCGCTTCTTCATCCATGAAAGGGCTTTTTGGCTCTTCAGTCCCCTGAAATTTGCATACGCAGTGATCTTCTGGCTGGGCGTTTTCATGGTGGAGCTTGTGAAGGCCAATGTGGACATGGCCAAGCGCTGCTTCACCGGCTGCAAAAACATCAACCCCGGCATTGTCAAGATCCCGGTGGACATAAAGTCCGACTATGGCCAGGCGGCTCTGGCCAACGCCATCACCCTGACCCCCGGCACCATCACCATGGAGATAACCGAGGAAGCAGGGCAGACCTATTATTATGTGCACTGGATCGACGTGGCAAAGCCCAGCGGGAAGGAAGCCGGGGACGCGATAAAGGGCACGCTGGAGAAATGGCTCAGGAGGGTATGGGAATGACGGATCTGATGATTTTTGCGATATTCTTCGCGCTGCTTGCCCTGATGAATTTTTACCGCTTTATAAAAGGCCCCACCGCCGCAGACAGAATGGTGGCCGGGGACAGCATGGACATTATGATCTCCATGGCCATGGTCATGTTTTCCCTCTATACGGGTCGGGGCATTTACCTGGATATTGCGATAATTACAGCCATGCTTGGCATCATCAACACAATGCTTGTGGGCAGATATCTCGATAAGGGGAGGTGGCTGTATCATGCTGAGAGTGATTATTGATATTCTCATAGGCATCGGCGCGGTTTTTGCCCTTGCGGGGACAATCGGCGTCATAAAAATGCCGGATGTGTTCAGCCGCATGCAGGCCAGCACCTGCATCACCACCCTGGGTGTGCTGGGCGTGTGCCTGGGCGCGCTGCTCTATGCCATATTCGTCATGCAGCACCCTTCCACCGCCGTGAAAATAGTGGTCATTGCCGCCCTTGTGCTCACAACGAACCCCGTCGGCGCCCATGCCATTGCCAAGGGCGCCTATCAGGCCGGTATCCGCCCGGAGAAGAAGATGGAAACCGATGATTACAGGAGGGATTTCGATGAGTGAACTGATAGTTATCCTCAATGTGCTTATCATCCTGGGCATGCTTATAGCCGCCGTGATGGCGGTGCACTTCGAGAAGCTCCTGTCCTCCATCATCGCCCTGGGCGTCACGGGAATTTTTGCCGCGGCGGAGTTTCTGCTCCTGCGCGCGCCGGACGTGGCCATATCCGAGGCCGCTGTGGGCGCGGCGCTGAGCCCGCTCATATTCATCGTTGCACTGAAAAAGATCCGGGGAGGCGATGATAAATGAAAAAATTCCTTACCTGGTTTTCCCTTGGGGTGCTTCTGGTATCGGGTATTTATGCCTGCGTCGCCATGGCCGCCATGCCCCGCAGCTATGACGGCCGGAATGCCACGGTGTCTGTATACGAGCTGAAGGAGGACCCCTCCTCCTATGACGACAGCACGGCGGACGGCGCGGCGGCGGCGATCATCCAGCAGAATCTGGAAAAGACCCATGCTGTGAACAATGTCACCTCCGTTGTGTTCGACTTCCGTGGCTACGACACCATGGGCGAGGCCTTTATCCTCATAACCGCTGTGGCCGGCTCCATGGTTATCCTCTTCAGCAGAAAAAACGAGAAGAAGAAGGAGGATGAAAATGAACGATAAGGACATCCGCATCAAGCGGGTCATACAGCGCTGCGGCTGTGATACGATCCTGCCTCTGACGCTGATATATATTTTCTACATAATCCTCCACGGCCATTTGTCTCCCGGCGGCGGATTTCAGGGCGGCGTGCTGATGACCGCCGTGGTGATCCTCATGTATTTGGGCCATGGCTACAGGACAACCACAAGGGCCCTGAGCTTCAATCTGCTCCACGAGGCCGAAGGCTTTGCCTCCACGATGTATGTGGCGCTGGCGCTTATGGGCGTGGCCGTGGGCGCACAGTTTTGCCAGAATGTCCTGTATACCCGGGGCGCGGTGGGGGACCTGTACAGCTCCGGCACCATTTTCTGGATGAATGTCACGGTGGGACTCAAGGTTATAACCGGCATCGGCTCCATTGCGCTGCTTATGATCGGTGTGCTCAACGGCAGAGATGTTGATTACAGGGAATGAGGTGAAAAAATGATACTTTTAAATTATATCGCGTCTTTCTTCCTTATCGCCCTGGGGTTTTACACCATCGTCACAAAGTATAATCTGGTCAAGACCGTTATCGGCCTCTGCATCGCGGACTACGGTGTGAATCTGCTGATAATCACGATCGGCTTCAATCCCGGCGGCACCGCGCCCATCTTTACCTGGAACGAACTGAATCCCCAGTCCTTCTTTGTGGATCCCATTCCTCAGGCGCTGACGCTCACAAGCATCGTCATCGGCGCCTGCGTTACGGCCATGTCGCTGGCACTGGTCATCAAGCTTGAGGAACAGTATGGCACCCTTGACACCCGGGAGATAAGGAGGCTGAGAGGATGAGTATGCTCAGTTATCAGCATTTCCCCATTTATGCCATCATGTCCCTGTTCCTGGGGGCCTTCCTGGTGGTCATGCTGGGCAAAAACCGCGCCGTCAGAAATGCGCTTGCTTTTATCTCGGTCTCTGCTTCTCTGGGCTTTCTCTTAGCGCTTGTAAAGCGCGTTATGATAGACGGGGAGGTCATCGCCTACTGGATGGGCGGCAGAGTTCCCGCGGGGGGCTACGCCATTGGTATTGCCCTTGAGGTGGACGCGCTGAGCCTGTTCTTCGGCCTGCTTATAGCCGTGGCCGTGTTTGTTTCCTGCGTGTACTCCTTCAGCTATATGAGCCATGATGACAATGTGCGGGAGTATTATACCCTCTTCCTCATGCTCGCAGGCGGTGTTATGGGCCTCGTGCTCTCCGGGGATCTTTTCAACATGTTCATTATGGTGGAAATCCTTACCTTTGCCGCCGTTGCCCTGACGGCTTTCCGCAATACCGCTGCCGGCGCGCTTGAGGCCGCTTTCAAATATCTTGTGGTGGGCTGTATGGGCTCCACCTGCATCCTGGTGGGGACGGTCATGCTCTATGCCCAGGCCCACACCCTGAACTTTGCCCAGCTCTCCGCCCTTATCGCCGGGGACATGAACACGGCTACCAAGGTGGCTTTCGCCCTGCTGTTCATCGGCTTTTCCACAAAGGCTTTCATCGTCCCCTTCCATCCCCTGGCGGCGGATGCCCACGGCGCGGCTCCCGCATCCATTTCGGTGCTGATATCCGGCGTGCTCACCAAGTCCGGCCTCTACGGCATCATCCGCCTTACCTATTTCCTGTTCCAGAGCATGGGCTTGGGCTCCATGCAGTTCCTGCTGGTGTTTGTGGGTTCGCTGAGCATGTTTATCTGCGTCACCATGGCGCTGGCCCAGCATGACTTCAAGCGGCTGCTGGCTTTCCACAGTATCTCTCAGATCGGCTATGTACTCACAGCCGCCGGGCTCTGCACGGCCATGGGGATCTCCGCCGGCCTCTATCACGCCATGAACCATACCATCTTCAAGGGCCTGCTGTTTCTCGCCGCCGGCGCGGTGCTCCATCAGACCGGCACCACCGATCTGGGCAGGCTGGGCGGCCTCTCCAAACGCATGCCCCATACCACGGTGCTGTTTCTCATAGGCGCCTTTTCCATCAGCGGCATTCCGCCCTTTAACGGGTTTGCCTCCAAGTGGATGATCTATCAGGCCACCTATATGAAAGCCGTGGAGAGCGGCAATATAGGCTTCCTGCTTGTGACGATTATCGCTCTTGTGACCAGCGTGCTGACGCTTGCCTCCTTCGTGAAGGTCAGCCAGTCCGTGTTCTTTGGGCGGCTTCCGGCGGAGTTTGAGAATGTGAAAGAGGTTCCCTTCGGCATGCGCTTCGCTATGGGCATTTTTGCCCTGCTCTGCGTGGTCACGGGCCTGTTCCCCAATCTGGTCACCAATTATCTCACAAAGCCCGCTGCGGCTGCGGTGTTCAGCGTGGGCAATTACATTGATTCCATGATGGGAGCGGGCTATGCTGAAAGCGTCATGGCGGCGCCTCCCGCGGCCCCGGTCATCACCTACACGGAGCTGGGCTGCTGGGATCCCGTTTCCTGGCTGCTGATCCTGGCCATTGCCCTGCTTGCGGTCACCATTGTGGCGCTGGCCGGGAAGTACGACCGGGTGAGCCTCCGCCCCGCGGCCACAGATGCGAAGCATGACCTGTTCTTCGGCGGCGAAGAGAGCGTATACTCTCAGGTAGGCGGCGGAGACCTTTTCTGGGGCTTCAAGCACAACTGGCGGCACTATTTCGGCTTCATGCATGATCTGCACAGCGGCATTGTCAACGATTACGCCCTCTGGGCGTTGGTCGCTCTGGCGCTGGCGCTGCTCTTCTCGCTGATCGTTCTTTAAGGAGGTGGGAGTAATGAGTATCATTTTGAGCGCGCTCCAGTATCTGGGCTATATCCTTATTTTCCCCGGCTTCCTGTTCTGTTTTCTGGGCGGCATGCTGCTGTGCGGCATCGACCGGAAGATAGTCGCCAAAATGCAGAAGCGAGTTGGGCCTCCCGTGCTCCAGCCGTTCTATGACTTCTTCAAGCTCTGCGGCAAGGAGACCATTGTCCCCGCCGCCGCGGCGAAAACCACCTTCCTCATGGCTCCGCTGGTGGGGCTGGCGGCCCTGGTGGTTATACAGCTTTTTATCCCCGTGTTTCATTTCAGCGCCTTTTCCGGCATGGCGGATATCATCGTCATTCTCTATCTGCTGCTCATCCCTGCCCTGTCCATTATCATCGGCGGCGCAGCCTCCGGCTCTCCCTATGCCGGCGTGGGCCTCTCCCGCGAGATGGTCACGGTTATCGCCTGCGAGCTGCCCCTGGTTCTGGTGCTGCTGGCGGTTGCCAAAACCGTGGGTAGCGCGCTGGGCACCGGGCTCTGCTTCTCGCTGACGGAGATTGCGGCCTATCAGGCCGCAAACGGCAGCCTGATCCTCAGGGCCAGCATGATCCCCGCCGCGCTTGCCTTCCTGCTGGTGATTCCCGGCGAGACCGGAAATCATCCCTTCGACGCGGCTGAGGCTGAGACGGAGATCTGCGAGGGCATGTTGGCCGAGTATAGCGGGCCGCCCCTTGCAGTGTATAAGCTGAGCCACGCCATAAAAATGCTCACCCTCACAAGCCTTTTCGTGGCGCTGTTTCTGGGCGGCATAGGCGGAAAAATTGTAAATATCCTTGCGCTTCTGGGGCTTACGGGCGGCGCGGCCGGCGCACTGGGGGTGCTGCTGGGCGCGGTGGTGCTGTTCCTGCTCTGCGCGCTTATCACCATCGTCTGCATCTCCCTTGTCCACGCCGCCACCGCCAGGCTCAAGATAGAGCAGATATTCAAGTATTACTGGACCGTCGTCTCCGCCCTGGCCCTGATGAGCCTGGTGCTGGCCTGGTACGGTCTATAAGGAGGGGCGAAGATGTTTAAAAAACTGATTGCGGAAAGCGCCGCCAAATCCCCCTGGCTGTTCCATATAAATGCCGGCTCCTGCAACGGCTGCGACATTGAGCTTGTCTCCGTGCTCACCCCCCGCTACGACGCGGAGCGGCTGGGCTTCAAGCTGGCCGGCAGCCCCCGGCACGCGGACATCGTGGTGGTCACCGGCCCCGTTACCACCCAGTCCCTGCCCAGGGTCCTGAGAGCCATCTCCCAGGTCCCCGAGCCCCGCTGTATAGTCACCATGGGCTCCTGCCCCCAGTCCGGCAACGTGTTCAGAGGCAGCTATTCCGTGGCCGGCCCCCTGAGCAAGTATGTCCATGTGGATGTGGATGTGGCCGGCTGCGCGCCGAAGCCCGAGGCCGTCATCGACGGCCTGGCCCTTGCCACAAAAATTCTCAAGGAAAAGAGGGGGCGCTGATATGGATTTCCCGTTTATAAAAGAGGCCATAAGCCAGCTTTTCAGCAAGAGCAGCTGTGCCATGTACCCGGCGGCTGAGAGTCCCGCGGCTCCCAATTACCGCGGCCGCATCGTCTACCATCCGGACCGCTGCATCGCCTGCGGCATGTGTGAACGGGTCTGCTCCGGCAATGCGATCACCCGCAGAGTCGAAAAAACCGACGAGGGAGACAAAATTACCCTCACCTTTAATCTGGGCTCCTGCACCTTCTGCGCTACCTGTGCGGATTTTTGCTCCCGAAATGCCATCGAGTTCACCGGGGACTACCATATGGTGGCGACAAAGGAGGAGGATCTGCTTGTAAGCGGCAGCTTCATCAAGAAGCCCCCCGCGAAAAAGCCCGCCCCCGCCGCAAAGCCCCAGGCGGCACCCGCGGAAGCGCCGAAAGAAACGCCCGCCTGCGCCGTCGTCCCCAGGGAGGATGGAAAGCCCGTCAGCGACCCGTCCAAATGCGTCTACTGCACCCTCTGTGCAAAAAAATGCCCCGCCGGGGCCATAGAGGTGGACAGAGCCGCAAAGACCTGGGCTCTGGACGAGGAAAAATGCGTCGCCTGCGGCACCTGCGCTGAGGTCTGTCCAAAAAAGTGCATCATTATGTAACAGCATAAGAAAAGAACCACCAAAAGGCGGTTCTTTTCTTATGGTTTTCATGGCTGAATTTCCAAATCCTCGTCGAGAATTTCTCCCTCGCAGACCAGATTGGTGGGGCCGGACAGAAAAAGCGCGGAGGGTTCGGGGACAACGCGAAGCTCTCCGCCGTCGGTCAGGACGCGGATCTCTTTGCCGGACAGGTGGCCCAGCATGCTCAGGGCCAGGGCGGAAGAGCCGCAGCCAGTGCCGCAGGCCAAGGTAAAATCCTCCACACCCCGCTCATAGGTGAGCACTTTTATGGCGCGGTCACCCAGCTTTTTCACAAAATTCACGTTGGCCCCCTTGGGAAAGGCAGGGGAGAAGCGCAGGGCTTTGCCCAGCGCCCGGAGGCTCTCCCGGTCGAAAGGAGCCCCTTCATCCAGAAGCAGCACCGCATGGGGCAGGCCTGGGGCGCCCAGCTCGATATAAGCGCAGTCATGATCCCGGCCCAGAGCCGGGGCGGCGCGGTGCAGGTCTATGATCTCGGGCCGGTTGAGGCAGACCTGATAGATCCGCTTTGAAAGCCGCCGCCCGGTGACAAGCCCGGCGGTGGTCTCGATGCGCTGAATCTCGCCGGCAAGGCCCTTTTCAAAGCCGTAGCGGGCGACGCACCGGGCCCCGTTGCCGCACATTTCCCCAAGGCTGCCGTCGGCATTATAGAAAAGCATGGCATAGTCCCCGCCGTTTTTTGCCGCTGTGACCGCCATAAGCCCGTCCGCGCCCAAAGAGGTGTGGGCAGCGCATAGCTTGCGGGCAAGCGCGGGAAGGCTGGCCGGAGGTATATTTTCCCGCATAATGTCGATGATAATAAAGTCGTTCCCGGCCCCGTGCATCTTTGTAAAGCGCATGTTCCTTTTCTCCAAAAAATCAGCCCCAGAGAGCGGTAAGCATGGGAATGATCTGCTTCTTGCGGGACATAACGCCCCGGAGAAACACATGATTCTCCTTGGGGACCACATTAAAGGCCTGAGAGATCACATCGTCGCTGCCCACATAGAACAGATGGGAGCCTTCCAGAAGCACATCGGTCACCATGAGGATAACAATGTCGTATTCCTGCTGCTCCTTAAGTTTTTTCATCATTTCGATAAACTCATCCCGCCGGGAGATGAGGTGGCTGGAGTCCACGCAGGTTATCTGGCTGACGCCGATGTTCTGCTCGGAAATATGGAACTGCTTATAGTCGGTCCTGAAAAGCTCCTCGGCGCTCTTATCGTCCGCCCCGGTGACGGAGAAGAGCTCCTTGCCCAGATCCTCCAGAGATACCCGGGCGATTCTGGCAAGCCGCTCGGCCATGGCGATGTCTTTCTTGGTGCAGGTGGGGGATTTGAACATGACCGTGTCGGACAGAATGGCCGCCGCCATGAGCCCCGCCATCTTGGGAGAGGGCATGACGCCGTGCTCCTGATACATGGCGGTTATAATGGTGTTGGTACTGCCCACGGGCTCATTTCTGACGCAGATGGGCTGCTTTGTCTGAATGTCAGCCAGGCGGTGATGGTCTATTATTTCCATGATCTCCGCCTGATCCAGCCCGGAAACGGACTGGGCCGCCTCGTTATGATCCACCAGCACAATCCGCTTGCGCCGGGGGCGGAGCAGATGAAAGCGGGACAGGGTGCCCACAACATGCTCGTTCTCATCCAGCACCGGGTAGCTCCGGTAGCGGCTTTTCAGCAGCAGTTCCTTGACGTCGTCGATGTAGTCGGACAGGTGAAAGCTGATAATATTATTTGTTTCGCACACTCTGGTGACGGGAATGGCCTGATAGATGATCCTGGCTGCCCGGCGGGCGTCCAGAGGGGTGGAGATGATGCAGGTCTGGGCGCTGCTCTCGGCCCAGCGGGGGGCGATCTCCGTCTGACAGAGGATAAGGCAGCCTACGCCGCTGTCAAGGGCCCGGTCGATCAGCTCCGGCTGGCTGCCGCAGATGAGGATGCTGTCCCGGCTGAGCATGGCCGGGTCTTCATAGGTTTGCGGCAGGGCGATGAACACATCGCCGGAAATGGTGCTGGCAAGGCTGCTGTATTCATTTACGAGCTGCCCCTCCAGCACACTCAGAAGGTTGAAGACAGGCAGCTCGTCAATGCGGCTGCCGTAAATGGTCTGCATTTCAAAGGAGGCGATATCCCCGGCGGACAGCATTCCGTAGAGAGTGCCGTCGTCGTTGAGGATGGGCATGGTGGCGATCTTGTCATCCCGCATGGTGCGCCAGGCGAGATCCATGGTGACGGAGCGGTTGAGCTCTGTGGGCCGGTCAAAGTCCAGGTCGCCCACCTGGGTGCGCATGTTTTTAATCAGCATGGGCGGCTCAAAGCCGAAGCGGTCAAGCATATTCTGGGTCTCGTCGTTTATTCCGCCTATGCGGACGGCCTTATATTCTCTGTCTCCCAGAGCGTTGCGCAGGTTTGCGTAGGCCATGGCGGCTACGATGGAATCGGTGTCGGGATTGCGGTGCCCGGTGACATATATCTCGTTCATTTGGTTTACCCCGTAATAAAAGTTAATGAAACAATTATATGTAATCCAAGCTTTAATTTCAAGATGTTTTTCCTCCTTTTCATATGAACAAGGTTATGATACAATCAAGAAAAACGCCGGGAGGGCCAAAAAACTGTGAAAAAAATAATTACCGGGCTTGTGGCCGCCGTCCTTGCCCTGGCGCTGCTTTGCGGCTGCGGGGAGAGCGGAAATATGGGGAGGAGCCTTGCCAAAGCCTTCGAGCCGGAGGCACGGGCAGGGAAAAGTGCGGAGTTTCAGGATATTGAATATGTAAGGCCCGGCACCGAGGGCCTTGAGGCCCTTCTTTCGGAGCTGGATGCGGCCCTTCAACGCGGCAGCCTGAACAAGGTCATGGCGCTGCTGGATAAATGCTACGGAGAGTATTATAATTTTTATACCATGTATAATCTGGCCGATATTCGCGCCTGCCAGGATATGAAGGACGAGTATTACGCGGCGGAGTACGCCTGGTGCGATGATAATTTTTCCCGCATGGGCAAATTGATGGAGGAAATGTTCTATGCCTGCGCCGAATCGGAACTTGCGGGGAAGCTGGAGGAGCAGTATTTCTGGCCGGGATTTGCGGCCGATTACGCGGATAAGAGCAAGGCTGTCTACAGCGGGGAAATTCTGGAGCTGATGAGCCGGGAAAGCGCCCTGCTTGCGGAATACCGGGCCCTTACCGCCAGCCCCACCATTCAGGGGGACGGCCTTGAGGTGGACTATTACAGCTATATCGAGGATCTCTACGAGGAGGATTACAGCGAGGCCCTGCTGCAGTATTACCGCAAGTATAACGGGGAATTGTCCCGGATATATATAGAGCTCGTGAAGCTGCGCCGGGAGCTGGCGGAAAAGCTGGGCTATGACAGCTATGAGCAGATGCAGTATTATTATTACTTCGAGCGGGATTACAGCCCGGAAGAGGCGGCAGGCTATATAGCGGATATAAAGGAGCACATGGTACCGCTGTATAAGGAGGTCATGGCCGGGGACCCCTATGCCGGCGTGCGCTATAACGAGCTCAGCGAGGAGGGGCTTATGCAGGTCCTGGGCTCCGCTGCCGTCTCCCTGGGCGGGGAGATAGGGGAGGCCTGGAGCTTCATGGAAAGCGGAGGCTTTTATGATGTGCGCGTCAGCCCGCAGAAAGCCTCCATGTCTTTCCAGACCTATCTCAGCGACTATGAGGCGCCCTTCCTTTTCCTGGATGCCTATGGGGATACGGAGGATATCCTGAGCCTCTCCCATGAGTTCGGCCATTATGTGGACGCCTATGTGAATTACGACGCTTATGAGACGATTGATGTGTCCGAGTGCTTCTCCCAAGGAATGGAATACCTGCTGCTCTCCCGCTATGATGGGGTCCTCAGCGAGGAGGAGCTGGATAATCTTTACCGGCTGAAAATGCTGGATACCCTGGAGCTCTATGTGCAGCAGGCCTCTTTCGCGGAATTTGAGAGCATTGTCTACTCCACGGAACCGGAAAAACTCAGCGCCGAGTTTCTCAATGGGCTGTCGCTGTCTCTGGCGAAAGACTACGGTTATTACGACGGGGAGAGCGAGGAATATTATGCCCTGAGCTGGACGGACGTCGTGCACTTCTTTGAGCTGCCCTTTTATATCATCAGCTACCCCGTCTCAAACGATGTGGCCATGCAGATATACGAGCTGGAGCAGCGGGAAGAGGGGCTGGGCCTGTCCAAATATCTGGAGATTCTACCCCGGGACTATGAGGGCCTTATTGACACCGTCACCGCAGGCGGCCTTTCCAGCCCCTTTGAGCCAGGACGGGTGGAGAAAGCCGTGGACGACCTGAGCCGCCTGCTGACTTTGCCCCGCGCCGCCTGAGCTCGGAGGGCGCAAAACAGAATATTAAAAAAATAAATCCCCTGATTTCAATCAGGGGATTTGTCTTATTTATCCGCGAGAAACGCCGGGGTGCAGACCCGCACCCGGTCGCCGAAGAGGCTGGAAAGGCGGATGTCCGCTCCATAGAGCAGGGACAGGGTTTCCTGGCTTATAACCTGCCGGGGAGAGCCCTGGGCGAGAACGCGCCCGTCCTTAATGGCCAGGATTCTGTCGGAAAACATATAGGACTGCTCTGGATTATGGGTGGTCTGGATGACGGTGTAGCCCTCGGCGGCCAGCGCCTTGATCTGGCTGAGAATAAGCATCTGGTTGCCGAAGTCAAGGCTGGCCGTGGGTTCGTCCAGCATCAGCACCCGGGCGTTCTGGGCCAGGGCCCGGGCGATGATGACAAGCTGCCGTTCCCCGCCGCTCAGGTGGTGGAAGCAGCGCTTTTTCAGTCCTGCTATGCCGATCTTCTCCAGCGCCCAGTCCACCCGCGCGAGCTCCGCCCTGCCTGGGCTGGAGAAAACGCCCAGCCCTGAGGAACAGCCCATGAGGACGATGTCCTCCACGCTGTAATTAAAGGCGGGGGAGCTGGTCTGGGGGATGTATGCCGCCAGACGGGCAAGCTTTCTGGCGGAGAGATTTTCTATATCCTGGCCCGCGATGAGAACCTGCCCCGAGTAGCCCGGCAGCAGGCCCAGCATACAGCGGAACAGGGTGCTTTTGCCCACGCCGTTGGAGCCCAGCACCGACAACAGCTCTCCCTCCTCCGCACGGAAGCTGATATCGGAGAGCACCGGGCGCTCTCCGTAGGAAAAGGAGAGATTTTTAACTTCGACCATTGTACTCCCCCCTTCTGGTGATCAGCAGCAGGAAAAAGGGCGCGCCGATGAAGGCTGTCAGAATACCAATGGGGATCTCCGTGCTGGTAAGGCTCCGGGAGAGATTGTCCACCAGCAGCAGAAATCCGCCCCCACCCAGCATGGACGCGGGCATCAGATACCGATAGTCCGAGCCGGTGAGGCGGCGCATCATATGGGGGATAACAAGGCCAACCCAGCCGATCATGCCCGACACGGACACGGAGGAGGCGGTCAGAAGCGTGGCGCAGAGGATCACCGCCGGACGGAGCCGGGCCGCGTCCACCCCGAGGGAACGGGCCTCGCTGTCACCTAGAGTGAGCACATTCAGCCGCCAGCGCAGCAGCAGCAGAGGAAGGAGCCCCAGCAGCATGGGCCAGAGCACAAAGCGAAGTTCTTCGTTATCGGCGCCTACCAGGGAACCCATGAGCCAGTAAGTAATGGCGGGGAGCTTGTTGGTGGGATCGGCGGTGAGCTTTATGAAAGAGGTTCCCGCCTGAAACAGAGAGCTGATCATAATTCCAGCAAGAATAAGGCCCATGACCCGCTCGCCCTTGGCCCGTCGGCTGACAAAAAACACCAGCGCCACGGTCACAAGGCTCATGCCGAAGGCGGCCGCGGTCACGCCAACGCTGCCCAGCCCAAGAAAAATGGCCAGCGCCGCCCCAAAGCCCGCTCCGGCGGAGGCGCCCAGAATATCCGGCGCGGCCATGGGGTTCTGGAACACCCCCTGATAGGCCGCCCCCGCGGCGGAAAGGCAGGCACCCACAAGGACGGCCAGCAGGATCCTGGGCAGCCGCACATTCAGCACCGCTATGGCCTGTGTGTCCGTCCAGGTCTGTTCAATATTCAGAAAAGACAGTTTGTGGAAAATGATTCCAAGAAGCTGCCCCAGGGATACGGGATAGCGCCCCAGCATGAAAGAGCCGAAAACCGCCAGTACCAGCGCCGCGCCGAGAAGCGCCAGCACCGCGCCGCCGGAGAGCCTGCGCGCCTCCCTGTCCGGAATTCCCCCGGCGCCCTTTAAAATCTTTTCTCTTGCCTCATCCATAGGCGAAACCTCTCTTTATTTCCAGGTAGATTCAGCTTTTTGCGTTCCGCCCGGCCCGGAGCGCTATCATCTGGGCCGCAATGGAAATGGCGATCTCCGCCGGCGTCTCCGCCTTGATGTCGAGGCCGATGGGGGAGGTAATGCGGGCGAGCTCCGCCTCGGTATGGCCGTATTTTTCCTGAAGCTGCCGGAATACCCCGGCCTTTTTATGGGCGCTGCCTATGACGCCGATATAGCAGGCGGGGGTGTTCAGCATCTGGGCCTGAACCACGGTGTCAAAGGCATGGCCCCGGGTCATAACGCAGACGTAGTCCTCCGCACCCACGCGGATAAAGTCCCCGATACGCTCAAAGTCAATGAGCATAACTTCTTCGGCGAGGGGAAAAAGCGCTTTCCTGGCAAACTCCGGCCGATCGTCCAGGGCCACGCAGCGGAAGCCCACACGGGCCAGCACCGGCACCAGCTCCTGGGCCACATGGCCGCAGCCAAACACAAAAACCCGGCCGGAGCTGTTGATCTGCTCGGCATAGAAGTCCCGGCCGGCGAGCGCCGCTCGGTTGGGATGCCGGGTCAGCAGGGGGAGAAGCGCCGCCGGCGCATCCAGGCCGAAAAAGCCGGTTTCCCTGGAATAAAGCCCGAGCCGCCCGCCGGCGGATATCTCGGAGATAAGCCAAAGGTCGGCCCCGGCCTCATAGAGCGCCAGCGCTTTCTCCGCCAGGGCAAGCGTTTCCGGGTCATGGCCGGGGATAAAGCGGAAAAATACATTGACGGCGCCGCCGCATATCATGCCGAGATTCTGAACGTCGTCCTTGGTGAGGGAAAAATCGTGCTGGCCGGAGGTCCTGTCCTTCAGAACCTGGGCTGCGATCTGCTCCGAGCGGTATTCCACCGCGCCGCCGCCTATGGTGCCGTAGAGGCGGCCCTCCGTGCCGATGAGCATCCGGGCTCCAGCCCCCCTGGGCGTGGCCCCGGAGGAGGCAATGACGGTCACCAGCACAAGATCCTCGCCGGCATTCAGCCTGCCGGCCATGATTTTAAGCATTTCTCTCATGCGATAATCTCCTTTCCACATATTTTGTTTATCATATCCCGAAGCCTGAGTGCCTCCCCGAGGCGCCGCTGCCAGGCAGCGCGCGCTTCCCCGCCGCTGCACTTTTCAAGGCTTGCGGCAAAGCGCGCCTCAAGGGGGATGATCAGGTCCTCTTTTACCGTCTTGTCCGCCAGATAGACGGCGGCGGCCTCATCTGGGGCGAGGCTTCCCAGCTCATGGTGCCGGGCGATAATGTCCGCCTCCCGCTCATAGCCCAGAGCGCGTATCCAGGCCGCTCCCAGCGCTTCATGGCTGGCACCGCCCCTGCCGATATCGTGCAGAAGCCCGGCGCGGCGGATAAGCGGCAGATCAAGCCCAAGGCCTGCCTCGTTTAAAGCTGCCCCAATACGAACAGCCTCCCGGGAGACGGCTTCGCAATGCTGCCGGGTATTCTCCGGAAGCCCGGCTGCCTCAAGAAGGTCCCGGCACAGGGCGTCTGTCAGCGGCGGCCGGGCCGGGAGGTTGATGTCCTCCGGGCGGAGGGAAAAGCTTCCGCCCTCATATTCAAACACGCAGTAAGCGCAGTAATCCAGAGGAAAGCGCCGCCCCTGCGCAGGGGGCAGGCCCAGGGCATGGCAGATAAGGCTCCGGTTCACCGTGGCGTGGGCGACGATGGCGATATCTCCTTCCCGCAGGGAAAGGGCCTGTTCCACCGCCGTCAAAAATCTGGCCCCGCCCCGTTCAAGGGGCTCAGAGCCGGGGATAGCCGCCGAAGGGTCCCGCCCCCGGAGCGCGAAGAGCGCCGGCCAGCGTTGGCGGATCTGACGGAAAGTCAGTCCGTCCCAGTCGCCCGCGTGCATTTCCTCCAGCCCCGGCAGGCAGATCGGCTCTGGGTCGAGAAATTCGGCCGTGCGGCGGCTCCGCTCGAGACGGCTGCAAAAGACACCGCCAAAGGAAATCCCTCTGAGCGTCTCTGCCAGCAGGCAGGCCTGAAGCCTTCCGGTGGGACTCAGCGGCAGGTCTGTGGAGCCGATGCACATTTTTTCCGCTTCCGGAAAGGCCGGCAGGCCATGGCGGATGAGGAACAGGCGGCGCATCAGAGCAGGCCCCCGAAATATTTTTCAAAAAGCGCCTCCGCGCTGCGGCGCAGGTCTGCTTCAAGGGCGCTGAAAAGCCGCAGCAGTTCCCGGCCTTCCGCGGTAAGCCGGCTTCGGCCTCCTCCAGCCCCGCCCTGGCTGCGCTCTATAAGGCTGCAGCCGGCCTGCGTCTCAAGAGTGCGTATCCTGTTCCAGCCGGTGGAATAGGATACCTGCATCCGCTGGCAGGCGGTGCGGACAGAGCCGGTTTCATCCACCAGTGTCAGGAGCATGGCAGTTTTCCCGTCAAAAAAGGGCAGCTCCCGGGCCAGCGCCAGACTGACAACCGGGCGCACAAGCTGCCGGTTATGGTATTTCAACAGGGCCCGGTAGTCCTCGGGGGTGTCCGCGTCGTGGAGGATGCCCGCATCCTCCACAGGGACAGGCGTCATCTCCCCCCCGCAGCGGGAGAGCGCGCCCTGCATACCCTCCTCGCCGCTGTCGGCCAGAAGGGCGGGAATCAGGGGGGAGGAGAGCATGATGGGGTGCCCGGGCCTGCCCTCGCAGACCGGGAAGGCCAGCTCTGCCCCGGAACCCAGCACCGCCCGGACGGTATCGGCGGTAAAAAGAGGGATATCCACCGGGGTGAAAAGAATTTTATCGCATTTGCCCTGTAGATACGCAAGGCCGATTTTGGCCGAGTCGAACATCTGGGTGTGTTCATAGTTCTCATTGCGGAGAAAAATCACGCCGTTGTTGGCCAGATGCCGCTCAAGAGCCAGCGCATTGTAGCCCGTGACCATTACGATCCTGTCTACCCCCGCCTGCCGCAGTGTGGCGATGATGCGCTGGGCAATGGAGATGGAGCCAATATTCAGCATGGGCTTGAAATCCCCCATCCGGGAGGACATGCCCGCCGCCACGATCAGCGCGCCTGTCTGCATTGTAAGCACCTCCGAGTTGTTATTTAAAGCGAATTGCATTGTACAAGTATTCTTAATGGCAAGTATACACCCACTGCCGCAATATGTAAATCAAAATGACCAAAAGCCGCCGGGAAATTCTATGCGCTTTTACGGTATAAGCTGTGACAGTACACAAAATTCTCCGGGCCTTTTCTGCGAGTTGCAAAGCGTTAGAACTTGACCGCATTGTTGACAGCGCATTAAAATATTTTTATCAGGGGGATTGTTTTTTTATGGATGAGAAAGTTTTTGAAATATCGTCAAAAAGCGTCACCATGGAGGTGAAGGACGATAGAACCGGGCGGGTTTTCCGGCGGGAGCTGCCGCTGGACTACTATGAAAACGCCAATTTTCTTCGCCTGCGGGGCGAAAATCTGGACGGAAGCATGTCGGAGCTGGTATTTTTCTCCGCCCGGGGCCTGGAGCGCGGCCGGGATCTGACCGGCCGCGGCGCGGAGCACGACGGCTGCGGCGAACACAAATGAAAGACATTGCGAAAAAATAACAGGAGGGAAAAACATGATCAAAAAAACGCTGATTATCAACGGTGTGGCCAGGAATCTGGTGCTGGAGGGTACGGAGACGCTCGCCACCGTGCTCCGTGAGCGGCTGCTGCTCACAGGCTGTAAAATCGGCTGCGGCGAAGGCCACTGCGGCGCCTGCAACGTGATCCTGGACGGAAAGGTTGCCAAGGCCTGCATCACGAAAGTGGCCAAGATCCGGGACAACGCGGAGATAACCACCATCGAAGGCATTGGCACCCTGACGGATATGCATCCCCTGCAGGTGGCCTGGATGGCCCATGGCTGCGCCCAGTGCGGCTTCTGCTCACCGGGCTTTATCATAAGCGCCAAGGTGCTTCTGGAGCAGAACCCCAGCCCCAGCCGCCAGGAGGTGCGGGACTGGTTCAACAAGACCCGCAATCTCTGCCGCTGCACCGGCTATAAGCCCCTTATCGACGCCGTGATGGACGCGGCCGCCGTGCTCCGGGGCGAGATGAGCAAGGAGGATCTGGTCTTTAAGCCCACCGGGGACAGCATCAAGGGCACGGAGTATATCCGTCCTTCGGCCGCGCAAAAGGTCACCGGAACCTGGGACTTCGGCGCGGACGACGCGCTGAAAATGCCCGAGAACACCCTGCGCCTGGCGCTGGTTCAGGCCAAGGTATCTCATGCCAACATCAAGAGCGTCTGCACCTGCGAGGCGGAGAAGATGCCCGGCGTGTTCAAAATTATCACCGCCAAGGACATCGTAGCCGCCGGCGGCAAGAACCGGATAAACGGCCTTGTGATGCTGCCGCTGAACAACAAGTGCGACGGCTGGGATCGCCCGGTGCTCTGCGATGAGAAAATTTTCCAGTTTGGAGATGCGATCGCCATTGTGGCCGCCGATACCGAGGCCCACGCCCGCGCCGCCGCAGACGCGGTCAAGGTGGAGATAGAAGAGCTGCCCGCCTACATGAACGCCATGGACGCGATCGCGGACGACGCCATCGAAATTCACCCCGGCACACCCAACGCCTATTATGAGACAAACTGCATCAAGGGGCCCGACTTTGACTTTGACAGCGCCCCCCATGTGGCTGAAATCGAGAGCTACTGCTCCCGCCAGCCCCATCTGCCCATCGAGCCCGACTGCGGCTATGCCTACATAGACGAGGACGGGATGCTCACCATCCACTCCAAATCCATCGGTATCCACCTGCACATGCCCATGATAGCCGACGGTATCGGTGTTCCCATGGATAAGCTGCGCATCGTTCAGAACCATGCCGGCGGCACCTTCGGCTATAAGTTCTCCCCAACCAACGAGGCCATTCTGGGTGTGGCGGCCAAGATCTGCCAGCGGCCCGTATCCCTGGTGTTCAACATGTTCCAGAACATCACCTATACCGGCAAGCGCTCTCCCGCTTTCATGCACATCAAGCTGGCGGCGGACGAGAAGGGAAAGCTCCTGGGCCTCTGGGGCGACAACTATGTGGACCACGGCCCCTACTCCGAGTTCGGCGACCTGCTGACCCACCGCCTGAGCCAGTTTGTAGGCGCGGGCTATGATATCCCGACCATCCGCAACAAGAGCACCACCGTGTTCACCAACCACGCCTGGGGCTCCGCCTTCCGGGCTTACGGCTCTCCCCAGTCTTTCATGGGTTCCGAGATTGCCATCGACGTGCTGGCCGCCCAGATGGGCATGGATCCCTTTGACATCCGTGAGCTCAACTGCTACAAGGAGTCCGCCGGCTCCACCATTCCCACCGGCTACAAGCCCGATGTGTACTGCATGGAGGAGATGTTCAAAAAGGCCCGGCCCCTGTACGAGGCGGGCAAGAAGCGGGTGGCCGAGAAAAACGCGGCCTCCGACGGCCGGCATAAATACGGCATCGGCGTTTCCTGCGGCGTATACGGTTGCGGCCTTGACGGGGTGGACTCCTCTCAGGCCTATGCCGAGCTGAATCCCGATGGAAGCGTCACCATGTACGCCTCCTGGGAGGATCACGGTCAGGGTGCCGACATGGGAATTCTGGTTTCCGCCCATGAGACGCTGCGCCAGGCCGGGATCAAGCCCGAGCAGATCCGACTTGTGATGAACGACACCAAATTTACGCCCAACTCCGGCCCCGCCGGCGGTTCCCGTTCCCAGGTCATGTCCGGCAATGCCTGCCGTCTGGCTGCGGAGAACCTTGTCGCCGCCATGAAGAAGCCGGATGGGACTTTCCGCAGCTATGAAGAGATGAAGGCCGAGGGGATAGAGACGAAGGTCCTGGGCCAGTGGGTGGCCACGGCCTGCGCCGAGCACCCTGTGGATCAGGCCACCTCTCAGGGCGAGCCGTTCTCCGTTTACATGTATACCATCTTCCTGCCTGAGGTCTGCGTGGATACCCAGACCGGTAAGGTGAAGGTTGAGAAATTCACCTGTGTGGCGGATGTGGGCACCATTATGAACAAGCTCCTGGTGGACGGCAACTTCTATGGCGGCCTCGTCCAGGGCATCGGCCTTGCCCTCAGCGAGGACTTTGAGGATCTCAGCAAGCACACGAGCCTGCTCAAGTGCGGCATCCCCTATCCCAACGACGCTCCCGATGATATCGAGCTGCACTATGTGGAGACTTACCGGCCCGAGGGCCCCTACGGCGCCGCCGGCTGCGGCGAGGCCCCGCTGGACGCGCCTCACCCGGCTATCCTCAACGCCATCTACAACGCCACCGGCGCCCGCATCACCCGCGTGCCCGCAAAGCCTGAGGTGGTTCTGGCAGCTTTGAAAGATCTGGAAAAATAATTAACATCCGGGCGAAAGCATGTTAAAATAGAGAGGCGGGACACCGCCTCTCTATTTGAATTACTGCACTTGAAGCATTGCCCTGAATGGGGGATTGACCATGATTATTGAAGAAAGAAGCTCCACCCATGTTTATAAGCAGAAGCGTATGCTCTCCAAGGAAGCGCTTGCCGCCGTGGAGAGCCTCTGCGTCCATGAGCAGCCGGCCTACTGTGTGGCCGCCTGCCCTCTGAAGCTGGATGCCAAGGCCCTCATGGCCGCTGTGGCCCGGGGAGACTGGGCCGGGGCCAGAGGGATCTATGAGAAGGTTACGCCCTTCACGCGCCTGCTTTCCGCCGGCTGTGAGGCTCCCTGCGAAAGCAAATGCCGTCTCTCATCCCTGGGGGACGGGATTGAAATCCGGGAGATCGAGCGGGCAGTTGCCCGCTTCGGGGAAAAGGCTGCGGCGAAGGGGCTGCTGCGCTTTAAGAAGAAAAAAACCGTGGCCCTTTTCGGCTCCGGGCTTTTCAGCATTTTTCTCATCGGGGAGCTTGCCAGAAAGGCATACCCTCTGACCGTGTTCTGCGCCGAGCCGGATTTGAAAAGCTTTATGGCCCGGGAGACGGGGTTTATGGACGGAGAAGCGCTGGCAGCGGAGACGGAGACGATGGCCGCCCTGGACGTGGATTTCCGCTTCAGCACAAACCTTGCCCGGATGGACAGTCTCCGCGCCGGATTCGATGTGTGCTGTGCTTCCGCCGGGGCGGCCAGGCAAGCCTGGCCGGGCGCGAGGTCGGATGAGCGCATCATGATGTTTCGGGAAGAAAACCTTGTCATGGGCTGCGAGGGCGGAGTTACCGCCGCGGCCTTCGGCGCGAAGAAAGCAGCCCTCACCGTGGACAGGCTGGCCCAGAATCTGGACCCCTGCAACAGCAGGGGCGAGGAAGGCCCCTGCAGCACGAAGCTCTACACAAGTACTGAGGGGGCGGAACGGCTCCGAAAAGTAGCGGCGGGTCCGGAGGGCTATGACAAAACCGGGGCCGAGAGCGAGGCCGGGCGCTGCATCCAGTGCCGCTGCGAGGAGTGTATCAAAGGCTGCGCCTACCTGCGGCATTATCATAAATTTCCCCGTATCCTCACCCGGGAAATATACAACAATGTGAGCATCATTATGGGCGACCATATGATGAACAAGCCCATCAACGCCTGCTCTCTCTGCGGCCAGTGCAGCGTCACCTGCCCCAACGGCTACGATATGGGAGAAATTTGCCACATCGCCCGGCAGAACATGGTGGCGACGGATAAAATGCCCTTGGCTCCCCATGAGTTCGCCCTGATGGACATGCTCTTTTCCAACGGCGAGGCCTTTCTCTGCCTGCCTCAGCCGGGCTATGAGAAATGCAGATATGTGTTTTTTCCCGGCTGCCAGGCCTCGGCCGTTGCCCCGGAGACGGTAAAGGCCGCCTACAAGGACCTGTGCTCCCGGCTCAGCGGGGGCGTTGCCCTGATGCTGGGCTGCTGCGGCGCCATATGCGACTGGGCTGGGCGTTATGAGATGTACGGGGAGACGGTGGAATTCATAGACGAGAAGCTGCGCACCCTGGGCTCGCCGGAGATTATTGCCGGCTGCCCAAGCTGCAAAAAGGAACTTTCCGCCCATGAGGGCCTGCGGGTGCGGGGCATTTGGGAGCTGCTGTGCGAACTGGGGCTGCCGGAGGGGGCCGGGAGGTTTGAAAGGCCCGCCGCCCTTCACGATTCCTGCGGCGCCAGGGGGGATGCGGAAACGCAGCGCGCCGTCCGCCGTCTTGCGGAAATGCTGGGCTGCCGCCTTGTGGACACGGACTATTCCGGCGACCGTTCCCCCTGCTGCGGCTACGGCGGGCTGACGGCCTACGCCAACCCCCAGGTAGCCCGGGAGATGACCCAAAGCTGCCTCCAGCGCAGCGGCGAGCCTTATATAAGCTACTGCATGGCCTGCCGGGACCGCTTTGCCAGAGAGGGCCGGGAATCCCGGCACATTCTGGAACTGGTATACGGTACTGCCGCCGGCGCACCGCCGGATATCAGCCGGAAGCGTTATAACAGGCTGAACCTTAAACGGGAGCTTCTGAAAGAGCTCTGGGGACAGGAGAGCGAAAAAGTGGAGAGAGAATACAAGCTTGAATTTACGGACGAGGCGCTGGAAATGATGGACAGGCGCATGATATTGGAAAGCGACGTGTACGCCGTTATGGACGGCCTCAGAGAGACCGGGGAGGCCGTCTACGACTCGGAGACGGATTATCTCATTGCCCGCCGGCGGCTGGGAAATGTGACCTTCTGGGTGAAATACCGGGAGAAAGAGGACGGCTACGTCGTCCACAGGGCATACAGCCACAGAATGAATGTGGTTCAAAGGCAGGGCTGATCATGGAGAAGAATTACTATACCATTGACCCCCTTGGAAAGCTGAGCTGCGCCAAGTGCCGGGTGCCGCTGGTGAAGGGCAAGGCCAAGTTCATGTATCTGGACAACGGCTTTCCCGTGGAGCTGCCGGTCTGCCCGGTCTGCGGCTTTGTGTATGTGCCGGAGGAACTGGCGCTGGGCAAGGTGCTGGCGGTGGAAAAGGCGTTGGAGGACAAATGAGGGGCCATCCGGGAGGTGAGGAGAACAGCCGCCGCATGATAGCCCTCTCGGGCCTTGCGCCGGGCGCCTCCATTCTGGATCTGGGCGCCGGGGCTGGGGAGACCGTGGCCCTGCTGCGCGCGCTGGGGTATGAGGCCGGGGGCATTGACCTTGCGCCCCGCGGGGCGCATGTGAAAAAGGGGGATCTGCTCCGCGTCCAGGCGGAAAGCGGCGGCTATGACGGGCTTATAAGCCAGTGTGCCTTTTATCTGAGCGGGGATATCCCCGCCGCCTTCCGGGAGGCTTACAGGCTCCTGCGTCCCGGCGGGGTGCTGATGTACACGGATGTGTGCTTCGCCCCGGCCCGGCCGATCGCGGAAGCGGCTGGCTTTGAAATCAGGTATTACGAGGATATGAGCGCCCTCTGGCGGGAGTATTATATCGAGGCGCTCTGGCGGGGTACGGCGGACTGCTGCGGCATAAAGGGCCGCTGCGGTTATGAGATGCTTATATGCGGAAAGGACTGAGAGATGGATCTTTTTGACAGGGTGCTTGCGCTGAGCCGTTACGGCTATTTCTGCTCCCAGATTCTGGCAATCCTGGCGCTTGAAACGGTGGGGGAGGATGACCCGGGCCTTGTAAAGGCCATGGGCGGGCTCAACGGCGGCGTGGGTTTTTCCGGGGGCTGCTGCGGCTGCCTCAGCGGCGGGGCCTGTTTGATATCGTATTTTACCGGCAAACCCGGTCCCACGGAGGCGGAGAGCGCCGGGCACAAGGCGCTGATGGCGGAATTTACGGACTGGTTTGATCAGGAGATGCTGATCCATTACGGCGGGACCGACTGCCGGGATATAACAAAAGGCAATCCCGCCAAGCGGGTGGAACTGTGCCCGGGGATCATTGCCCAGACCTATGAAAAATGCATGGAGCTTCTGAGCCGGGAGGGGATGATCTGATGCTGGTGGGAAGGACGAAAAGCCTCTGCCCCGTGTGCCTGAGGCTCCTCGAGGCGGAAAAGGTCACAGGGCAGGGGGGAATCTATCTGGAAAAGCGCTGCCCGGAGCACGGGAAATTCTCCGTCCTTATCTGGGAAGGAGAGCTGAGCGACTACCTGCGCTGGGGCCGGGAAAACAACCGGGCAGAGCCGCCTGTTTTGCCCCGTGCCTCCGAAAAAGGCTGCCCCTTTGACTGCGGGCTCTGCGGAGAGCATCTGCGCAAGGGCTGCTGCGTGCTGCTGGAGCTTACAAACCGCTGCAATCTCCGCTGCCCCGTCTGCTTTGCCTCGGCGGGAGAGGGGCAGGGAAGGGATCTGCCCCTGGAGGAGATCGCCGCCCAGTATGATTTTCTGATGGCCCACGGCGGGCCCTTTAATATTCAGCTCTCCGGCGGCGAACCGACCATGCGGGAGGATCTGCCGGAGATCATCCGCCTGGGCCGGGAAAAGGGTTTCGGCTTTTTCCAGCTCAATACCAACGGCCTGCGCCTCGCCGCGGAGCCGGGTTACGCGAAAGCACTCCGGGAAGCCGGGCTGGACACGGTTTTTCTCCAGTTCGACGGGCTGGACGACAGGGTTTATCAGATCCTCCGGGGCCGCCCCCTGCTGGAAGAAAAGCGCCGGGCGCTGGAAGCCTGTGCTGCCGCGGGGCTGGGGGCGGTGCTGGTGCCGGTGATCGCGCCGGGCGTCAACGAGGGGCAGGCGGGGGAAATTATCCGCTTCGCTCTGGCGCATATGCCCGCCGTCCGGGGGGTGCATTTTCAGCCCATAAGCTATTTTGGCCGCTGTGCTCTCGAGCGAAGCGGCAGGCCCATAACCATTCCCCGCATGCTCCGCCTTATAGAGGAACAGACCGGGGGCCTGATGACGGCGAAGGACTTTGACGGCGGCGGAGCCGAAAACCCCTACTGTTCTTTCCACGCCTCCTATATGCGAAAGCCCGACGGGAGCCTGCGTCCCCTGGCGAAGAAAAGCGCCGCCTGCTGCTGTACCGGCTCCGATGATTCCCGGCTTTTTGTTGCCGGACAGTGGAGCGGGGAGGAGCGCCGGGACTTCGGGCCCGAGGGAGCGCTTGCGGAAACCTCCGCCCTGGACGAATTTCTGGAAAAAGCCAGGCGGAGCACGCTGACCGTCTCTGGCATGCTCTTTCAGGACGCTTACAATGTAGACCTTGAACGGCTCCGCCGCTGCTACATCTGCGAGGTGGATGGGGAGCGGGGCATGGTCCCTTTCTGCGCCTATAATTTGACCGACACCCGGGGGAGGAGCCTTTACAGAAGATGAAGATAACGGGACTTGAGGCGCTCATAAAAGAACAGGAGGGCCTTGAACGTCTCAAAAGGGCGGATATCGAAACCCTCCAGCTGGAAAAACTGAACCGGCTTCTAAGGCTTGAAAAAGAACGGCAGGGCTTTTATAAGGCCCTGCCGGAGCGCCTGAATAAGCTCAGCGAGCTTGCGGCGCTGCCCTTTACCACGGCGGAGGATCTCTCCCGCCATGGCGGAGCCATGCTGCTGCGCTCTCAGGCGGAGATTCAACGTGTTCTCACCGAGGCAACCAGCGGCACCACAGGGCCGGCCAAAAGAGTGTTCTACACCCGGGGAGACTGCGAAAACACAGTGCGCCTTTTCATGGCGGGGCTGAGCGAACTGATATTTCCCGGAGGCCGGACCATGATCTGCATGCCCTTTTCCGGTCCCTTCGGCTTGGGGGAACTCATTGCCGAGGCGGTTGCGAGGCTGGGGGCGGAGCCGCTGAAGCTGGGGCTTGGCCTGAGCTACGGGGCGCTTGGGGAAATCCTGCGGGAACGGCGGCCGGATACGTTTGTGGGGATGCCGGTGCCGCTTCTGTCCATGCTTCGCGCGCTGGGCCCGGGCAGCCTGCGCCGGGCCCTGGTAAGCGGGGACGCCTGCCCCGAGACTGTCACAAGAGCCGCGGAGATGCTGCTTGGCGAAAGGCTTTTCCCCCATTACGGCTCCCGGGAGATGGGGCTGGGCGGCGCGGTGTGCTGCCAGGCCCACCAGGGAATGCACCTGCGGGAGAACCATGTGATTGCCGAAATCGTGGACGAGGCCGGGCGGCCCCTGCCGCCGGGCATGCGGGGAGAGCTGGTCATAAGCACCATAGGTATGGAGGCGATGCCTCTGATCCGCTACCGTACGGGGGACTTTACAAGCGTTCTGCCCAGCTCCTGCCCCTGCGGCAGCGAGATTCTGCGGCTGGATTCCGTCTGCCGGGGCGGCGGTTCCGGGCGGATGCGGGAACTGGATGAAAGACTGTTTGCGCTTGAGCGGCTTGTGGACTACCGGGCGGAAAGAGACGGCAGCGGACTGCGTATCCGGGCCGTTGTCCTGCCCGGAGCGGAGCCGGAGATAAAGGAAAGGATCGCCGCCGCCGCGGACACCGGGCCGGAAAAGGTCACGGCGGAACCCCTTCGGCCGGAAATGGGCCTGCTTTATCCCGGAAAACGCAGCCTTATAGGCGGGCTGGATCTCTCATAAAACTCTTGCAAAGCGGAAAAACAAGGCGTATAATAAAAAAATACAAGTTGCAAATAAAAACAACTTGAAAGAGAGCTTATAAAAGGAGAAATCAGAATGAAAAAGCGTTTTACGGCCCTCCTGTGCCTGCTGGCTCTTATCTGCACCCTGTTTTCCGGCTGCGGGCAAGGCGCTCCGGCGGAATCCACCGCCCCGGCAGCGGGCGCGGCCGCCCCGGAATCCGGCGCCCCGGCGGAAACAAGAGAATTTACGGATTCCTGCGGCCGGACAGTGGCTCTGCCGGCGGAAATCAAAAAAATCGCGGTATCCGGCCCGCTGACCCAGGTGTACCTGTTCCCCCTCTGTCCCGAGCTTTTTGCGGGCTTTTCCTCTTCGTTCTCCGAGGATGCGGCGAAATATATCCCGGAGGAATATTTGAGCCTGCCGGAGCTGGGCCAGCTTTACGGCGGCAAGGGCACCATGGATCTTGAGGCCCTGCTGGCCGCTGCCCCCGACGTGGTCATAGACGTGGGCGAGGCCAAGGGCAGCATCGCCGAAGATCTGGACGCGCTCACGGAGCAGACGGGCATCCCTTTTGTCCATGTGGACGCGACGGTGGCTACCGCCCCCGAGGCTTATCTGAGGCTGGGGGAGCTGACGGGCAAGACCGAAAAAGCCCAGGCGCTTTCGGACTGGTGCAGGGAAAATTATGCCATGATTGAGGGCATGATGGCAAAGGTGGACGCGGACGGAGCCCGGAAAAACATCGTCTATTGCCTGGGGGACAAGGGTCTGAACGTGCTGGCCCAGGGGTCTTTCCATGCGGAGACGCTGAACATGCTGGGTAATAACGTGGCGGAGCTTACGGAAGTTGTGTCCTCCGGCCTTGGCAATGAAGTGGACGCGGAACAGCTTATTCTCTGGAACCCGGATGTGATCATCTTTGCTCCCGACAGCGTGTATGACTCCGTGGGAACGGACCCCGTCTGGCAGCAGCTGGACGCGGTAAAGAGCGGGCAGTTTTACAAGACTCCTGTGGGCCCCTACGGCTGGCTGGCGTCTCCCCCCTCTGTGCAGCGCTATCTGGGCATGCTGTGGCTGGGCGCACTGCTTTATCCGGACTATGCCGAATATGACCTTCAGGAAAAGGTGACGGAATACTATGGCCTTTTCTACGGCTATGAGCTGACGGATGCCGACTATGCGGCGCTGACTGCAAACTCCCTGCCAGCCGAAAAATAAGCCCCGAGCAGGACAAAGCCCCCGCGCCCGATTTTATCAGGCGCGGGGGCTTTCTGCTTACAGGCAAGGTGAGAAATTCCGCTGTCCGCCGAAAACGCCGCAGAATCCCGCGGCGGGATGGACGCTGCGCAGAGGCGGCCGCAGGGCCGGACCTTGAACAGGCTTTCGGCCGTATTCAGGCATGCTGCCCCTTGTATAGGGGCGGCAGATGGCGTATATTATAATGCAAGGCACCGGCGGGTTGTTTTTACAACGAAAATGGAGATATTATGAATGATTCTTTTCTGATCAATACGGCGCTGTTCCGGGGTACGAGCGTGGAAGAGGCCCGGGAGATGCTTCGGTGTCTCGGTTCATATGAAAAGGAATACGAAAAGGGTGCTGTGATTTTTCGTGCCGGGGAGAGCGTGGACAGTATGGGAATGGTGCTTTCCGGCAGTGTGACCATCGAGATCGACAGCCTGTGGGGAGACAAAACCATTCTGGGCCGGGTGGAAGCGGGCCAGCTCTTTGGAGAGACCTATGCCTGCATTCCCGGGGAGCCGCTGATGGTCAGCGTTGCCGCCTGCGAGAAAAGCCGGATTTTGTTCCTGAACGCCGACCGGCTGCTGGCGACCTGCTCAAACTCCTGCGCCTACCACAATAAGCTGGTGCGAAACCTTCTGCAGATATCGGCGCAGAAAAACCTGGCCCTCTCCCGCAGAAGCCTGCATACGTCCCCGAAATCAATCCGGGGAAGATTGCTTTCTTATTTATCCGAGCAGGCAAGGCTGAACGGAAGCTATCAGTTCACGATCCCCTTCAGCCGCCAGCAGCTTGCGGATTATCTGGGGGTAGACCGCAGCGCCATGTCGAATGAACTGAGCAAAATGCGGCGGGAAGGGCTGCTCCGCTTTGAGAAGAATCGTTTTTTGCTGAGGTGAGATAATACAAAAGCGGAGAAAAACAGGAGGCCGGAATGGAAACCGAGAGAGTTTACAACATGCGTTTTTCAAGTCTTTACCCCTGTCTCACCGCAGAGGCTGAGCGGAAGGGGAGAAGCAGCGAGGGACTGGACGGAGTCATAAGCTGGTGGACGCGCCTGCAAAAGGCAGGCCCGTGGAAAAAATCTCCGGCGGGACGAATGTGGAGGGGCTGTGGCGCCGGCCCCGGCTTTGCCGCCGGAAGCTGTTTTGTGGGCAAAGCCGCTGCAGCCTGAAAGGTTCGTCGTTTTTAACAAGATTTGTGGTCTGCCTCCCGCCCGGCGCTCAGGCGGATAGGGGGATTATGCCTCCGTCTCGCCGCAGGCGGCGGATAGAGGAGGGGCGGCCGCGGCTTCCGGAGGGGCCTCCGGCCTTCTAAGCCGGCTTTTTTCCCGAGTAATTCAACGGCCTCCGGGCCGGGCCGATCTAAGCTGTGCTGCCGCCCCGCAAGCCCGGGGAGATAAATTTTCCGCCGGGGTGTCAAAGCCTTTTATTGGAGGGAATGACGGAGGCAAGGGGGATTTGCAGTAATTTTTGTACAAAATGTCGCATTTTCGTATTGTTAATTCGTTGACACGACGCGGCTTTGATGCTATAATTCAGGAGCAGACGGAGAGAGGCCGGCCGCGCGAGGGCCGCCGGGAAAAGCAGCCGGCGTTTTTCAACGCGACAGTCCCGCTCCGTTCCCTCTCCCCCGGGAGGTAAAATACGGGAGAAGAAAAAGGCACGGTAAAGCCGTGCAAATCTATTATTAATAGGAGAGCATTATGAAAAAGATTCTTGCACTTATTCTCATGCTGTGCGTAGTGTTCAGCCTGGCCGCCTGCGGCGGCACAAGCACCCCCGCGGCTTCCGAGGCCCCCGCGGCCGATGCTTCCGAGGCCCCCGCCGAAGCCACAGAGGTTCCCGCGGCCGACGGCGCGGAGTACACGCTCGGCATGGGCGTTGAGCTCAGCACCGGCTCCTCCAAGACCGGCACTGCCCAGGTGGACGCCACTGTCGCCGCCGTTGTTCTCGATGGCGAAGGCAAGATCGTTTCCTGCCGCATCGACTGCGCCCAGAGCAAGATGGATGTTGCGGACGGCGCGGTTGACGCTGCCAAGACCTTCAAGACCAAGATGGAGCTGGGCGATGAGTACGGCATGGTCGCCTACGGCAACGCCATTGCCGAGTGGGACGCGCAGACCAAGGCTTTTGAGGAATTCGTAGTCGGAAAGACTGCTGCCGAGGTCGAAGCGCTTGAGACTGTTCTGAAGAACAACCACAATGTGGCGGTTGACGAGACGCTGTACGCCTCCTGCACCATGGATATCACCGCGTTCAAGGCTGCCGTTGTCAAGGCCTGCGGTGAGGTCAACTCCGTCAGCTTCACCGCCGCCGAAGGCTTCACGCTTGGCGTCGCCGCCATCACCAATGCCGCTGACTCCACCGCCGCCACCGCCGAGGAAGACGGCGTTGTGAAGATGTACACCGAGTTCGGCGCCGCCGTTGTTGACGCCGAGGGCAAGATCCTGGCCGCCGTCACCGACGCCACCCAGCCCAAGATCAGCGTGAGCACTGCCGGCGAGATCGTTTCCGCCGACTACAAGGGCACCAAGATGGAGCTGGGCCCCGACTACGGCATGGTTGCCCATGGCAATGCCATTGCGGAGTGGGATGCGCAGGCCAAGGCCTTCTCCGCCTACACCGTCGGCATGACCGCCGCCGATGTCCGCGCTATCGAGACCACGGAGAGCAACGGCCACAACATCACCGTCGATGAGACGCTGCTGGCCTCCTGCACCATGGACATCACCGGCATGATGGCCGTGATTGCCCAGGCTGCCGATTACGCCCGATAAAACAAGATTCAAATGCATAGGAGATGAGTGCCCTTGAAGTCAATAAGAAAACTGCTCGTTTCCCTCTGTGCCCTGGCGCTGCCGGTCCTTGTGGCCGGCTGCGCCGCCGGCGCGGAGCCGCAAGTGGAAAACAGGGGCAAGTCTTATTTCACTTACTTTGACACCGTCTCCTATGTATACAGCTATGCCGGAGATTCGGCAGAACAGTTTGAGGACCGTTCTGCCGAAGTTTCGCGTATACTGGAAGAATATCATAAGCTTTTTGATATTTATCACGAGTATTCCGGTATAAACAATTTATGCACGGTGAACCGTCTGGCCGGGGGAGAGGGCGTCAAAGTCGATGAAAAGCTCATTGACTTTCTGCTTTACGCCCGCGAGCTCTATGAGAAAACAGAGGGTGAAATGGACATTATGCTGGGTTCCGTCCTGTCCCTCTGGCATGACCGGCGCGAGGAGGCGGGGGAAGATCCCGCCGCCGCCCGGCTTCCCACGGAGGAAGAACTGGAGGCTGCTGCCGGGCACATTGATTTTTCCCTGCTGGAGATTGACGAGGCGGCCGGTATCGTCCGCATAAGCGACAGGGACGCGTCCATAGATGTGGGCGCCCTGGGCAAGGGCTACGCTGTCGAGAGAGCGGCGGAGTATCTTGAGGCGGAGGGGGCGTACGGCTATGTGCTGAACGTGGGCGGCAACATCCGCATCATAGGCACAAAACCCAACGGCGACGGCTGGGTCACCGGTATCCGGGACCCTGAGGACGATACGCAGTTTGCCATGAGCCTGCGCCTGGAGGATACCGCCTGCGTTACTTCCGGCTCATACGAGCGCTATTACACCGTGGACGGCGTTCAATACCACCATATCATTGACAAGGATACCCTGTATCCCGCGGAGTACTTTGCATCTCTCACCATTATCACAAAGGACAGCGCCCTGGCCGATGCGCTTTCCACCGCTCTTTTCTGCATGCCTTATGAGGACGGGCTGCGTCTGGCGGAGCAAATCGGCGGTGTTGAGGCGCTGTGGATTTTCCCGGGCGGAGAGATCAAATATACCCCGGGGCTTGAAGAGCGCATAATAAATTGATTTAATCAGAGAATACCCGTACCAAAAAGAGGAGGCAGGAGACATATGAACCTCAAAAAAAATATCTCGATACTGAAATTGCCCCACCTTAAGAAAACCGCGGGGATGAATTCCGTGCGGATTTCGCCCCCAAAGGAAGTCCTGCTCCCTATGAACATGCATTCCGGCCAGGCCGCGGTCCCCATTGTGGCCGAGGGAGAGCATGTGCGCGTAGGGCAGCTTATCGCCCGTGAGGAAGGCAGGAACTCTTCTCCCGTCCATGCCACGGTATCCGGCGTTGTGAAGGCCATTGAGCCTTTTGGCCCCACCGTGGCCATCCGCATCGAGAGCGATGGTAAAATGGAAAAGGACCCCGGCGTCGTACCGCCGGAGGTACATGATTTGGATGAGTTCCTCCAGGCCGTCCGCGACAGCGGAATCGTGGGCCTGGGCGGGGCAGCATTTCCTTTGTGGGCGAAGCTGGACGCGGTTCGCCGCTCGCCCATAAAGACCGTGCTTATAAACGGCGCGGAGTGCGAGCCCTTTATCACCAGCGACAACAGAACCATGATCGAGCACAGCGACCTGATTGTAAAGGGCGTGGCCCTGCTGAAGAAATATCTCCTCAGCGAGGAGTTCATCATCGGCATTGAGAGGAACAAGCCCGATGCCATCGCGGAGATGAACCGGGTCTTTGCCGATGACCCTTCCGTGACGGTAAAGCCCCTCAAGAGCGTTTATCCCCAGGGCGCAAAGCAGGTCCTGCTTTATAACGCCACGGGCAAGGTGGTGGGGCCCGGCCAGCGCCTGGCCTCTCTGGGCGTTATCATCATAAACGTCACCTCCCTTGCCAAAATGGCCGAGTTTATGGAGACTGGCATGCCCCTTGTGGATAAATGCCTGACGCTTGAAGGCTCCGCCGTTAAGGAACCCAAGAACCTGGTGGTCCCCATCGGCACCCCCGTGAGCCATATTGTGGAGCAGGCCGGCGGTCTTTGCTGTGAGCCGGGCAAGCTCATTTTCGGCGGCCCCATGATGGGCCACACCAGAGAGAGCATGGATTCTCCCATTATAAAGGCCACCAACGCCGTTATCATTTTCAGCGAGAAGGACTCCCGGCCCGTTAAATCCACCGCCTGTATTCACTGCGGGCGCTGCGTGGCGAACTGCCCTCTTGGCCTGAACCCCACAGCTTTTGCCAGAGCCATGGAGATCGACGACCAGGAAGAGCGCTACGCGGTACTGGATAAGGAGAACGTAATGCTCTGCATGGAATGTGGCTGCTGCTCCTATGTCTGCCCGGCCCGCCGGCCGCTGGTGGACACCAATAAAGACGCAAAGCGCTTTGTGAAAAAGACCAAAGCTGCCAAAGACGCCATGGAAAAGAAAGAAGGGGGGAACTGAAATGGATAAACTCATTGTTTCATCCGCGCCCCATATACACGGCAGGGATACCGGCAGAGGCATCATGCTGGATGTTATCATTGCCCTTCTGCCCGCCGCCGCCGCCGCAGTCATTATCTTCGGCCTGAGGGCGCTGGGCGTTATCGCCGCCTGCGTGATCGCTTCGGTGCTGGCGGAATTCCTTTTCAATGTCTGCACCAGAAGAGAGCAGACCGTGGGTGATCTGAGCGCCGTTGTTACCGGGCTGCTGCTGGGGCTGAACCTGAGCGCCAGCGTGCCCATCTGGCAGTGCGTCGTCGGCTCCGCCTTCGCCATTGTCATAGTCAAATGCCTCTTCGGCGGCCTGGGCCATAATTTCGCCAACCCTGCCATTACCGGCCGCGTGTTCATGCTGCTGGCTTTCTCTTCCGTCGCCGGCGGCGCCATGCCTGTGGTGGTGGAGCTTGAAGCTTCTGCCACGCCGCTGGAGCTGATTGCTTCCGGGTCTGAACAGCTTCCTGGCCTCTGGGATATGTTTATCGGCCTTCGGGGCGGCGCCGTGGGCGAGACCTGTATCGCGGCGCTTCTGGCGGGCTACATATATCTGGTTGCCAGAAAGGTCATCAAGTGGTATGTTCCGGCCATCTTCGTGGGTACCGTGTTCCTCTGCTTCCTTGCAGCCACCGGGGACTTTACCGTGGCCCTCTATGAGATCCTGGCCGGCGGCCTTTTCCTGGGCGCCATCTTCATGGCCACCGATTATGTCACCACCCCCATCACCGACAGCGGCAGGATGCTTTTTGCCCTGGGCTGCGGGATTATCACCTTTGTTATCCGCCATTTCTGCGCCTATCCCGAGGGCGTGTCTTTCTCTATCCTGGCCATGAACCTTGTAACGCCCTTCCTGGAGAAGTGGACGGCGAAAAAGCCGCTGGGAGGTAGCTGAAGATGAAAAAAGATAATTTTAAGTCGGCCCTGGCGCTGATTCTGATTTTCGCGGTGTTTGCGTTGATCCTTGCCGGAGTCAATGTGTTTACCGCTCCCATTATCGAGAGCAATGGCTCCGCTCAGGAACTGGCCCCCCTGCTCAGCGTCATGCCTGAGGCAAAGGGCTTTGAAACGCTCTACGATGTGAACGCCAGTGGCTCCACGCTGGCTGAGGTACCGGAGACCGTTCAGGGCATCTACGCCGAGACTTCCGGCCTGGGCTATGCCCTGCGCCTTTCCACCACCCAGGGCTATACGGGAGAGCCTATTGAGCTGACGATGGCCGTGGACGCCGAGGGTAAAATTTCCGGCATTGAGCTCACTGCCTATCCCGACAGCAAGGACTTCGGCGCCGAATATCCAGGCAGCTTCCTCGGCCAGGATTCCGCTATGGCGGAGGTTGGCCTTGTGGCGGGCGTTACCTATTCCTCCAAGGCCTTTAAAGACGCCGTGAGCGACGGCTTTGCCGCCCTTATCGCAAACGGCCTGGTGGGCGCCGGCGTCAAGAGCGACGCGCAGCTTCTTCTGGAGCAGCTCCCCGCCGTGTTCCCCGGCATGGTCAATGCCGAGGGCGTGGCCCAGTATGAGGAGCGGGAGCTTGCAGGAGGCGAATTCACTTATATTCAGCAGGTTATGAAGGCGGCCAACGGCTGCGGCTTCGCCTATGTGGCGGCGGACGGGGACAAGAGCTATCTTGCTGTCTGCAACGCGCAGGGCGCCTGCAGGGTCTATGACGCCGAGGGCGCCGATGTGACCGGAAGCGTTAACCCCTCCCTGCTGGAGGAAGTCACCGCGGATGCCGCCGCCAATCAGGAGGTCTTTGCCGAGCGGGAGATGAGCAGGCTCGGAAAGCTTGTGGCCGAGGGCGCGGAGCTTACGGCGCTGCCTCTTGACAATGTGTTCAGCACCGTTACGGGAGCCTATCTCATCAAAGACGGCGGGACCGAATACTACGGATTCTCCGCCAGAGCACTGGGATACAGCAATCTGCCCATGATTTGTTATTTCGTGCTGGACGGCAATGGGGCCATAGTGGCCATGACCGCCGAGGAGTTCATCCTTATGGGCGATTACTTTACGGACTATGAGCTGGACGAGGCTCAGTACAAGGCGGGCTTTGCCGGGCTCACGGCGGACACCTGGACCGGCGAGCAGGCGCTTATTTCCGGCGCAACCGTCAGCTCCAACGCCGTGGCCGACGCGGCAACGGATGTTTTCGACGCGTTTAAAACCGTCACCGAGAACGGAGGAGAGGGCCAATGAAAGACAATAAATTTCGCGCGGCAATTGCGAAAAACCCGGTCCTGGCGCTGTTTCTGGGGGCCTGTCCCGCAATGGCGCTGACCACGGGGCTGATCCCCGCTTTGGGCATTGGCTGTGCCGCCCTGCTGGTGCTGGTGCTGTCCGCAGCCGTCATGTCCCTGCTTGGAAAAGCCATACCGGAAAAGGCCAGAGTTCCGGCCTGTATTCTGGTCGTGGCGGGTTTTGTATCAATCGTGCAGCTTTTTATGAACGCTTTTCTGCCTGCGGTTTACGGCATGATGGGGATCTATCTGGCCGCAGCGGCGGTCAATCTGCTGTTTTTCGGCGCGGCCGAGGAATCCTGCGGCGCAGGCTTCGGCGCGGCGCTGGGCCGGAGCTTTATGACCGGCCTGAGCTTTGTTCTGGCTCTGGCTGTAATGGGCGCGATAAGAGAAGTTTTTGGAAGCGCAAGCATTGCCGGCGTGGCTCTGCCCTTCCTGGAGAACTATAAGATCCCGTTTCTTACCCAGAGCGCCGGCGGCTTTGTGGTTTTTGCCATCCTTATTGCCGTTATAAACTGCTTTGACCGCGGCGAGCGGCAGGCCCAGCCCGGCTTTGCCGCCGCTGCCGCCGGCCTTGTGGACGCGGCCCCGGCCGGGGAAGGAGAATAAGCCATGGAATTCAAAGAAATCATGCTGATCATACTCGCCGGCGTTCTGTTCAACAACTTTGCGCTGGAACGTTTTCTGGGCGTCACCCCCCTGCTGGGCAGCCGAGGCGGCGCGGGAAAGGCTGCGCGGATGGGGCTTGCGGTGACAATTGTCATGCTCGTTACCGCCGCGCTGGCCTGGCCCCTGCAGACGCTGGTGCTTGACAAGCTGAACCTGGGCTATCTCCAGCTCCTGGCCTTTGTGGCTGTGGTCCTGGCGGTGGTTTATCTGGCGGAGCTGATCGTGAACCGGGCCATGCACGGCAGTCTCGGGGTATATTTTCCAATCATCGCCCTCAACAGCGCCGTTCTGGGCCTGGCGGTGGATAACGCCGCCGAGGGCTACGGCTTCTGGGCCTCCATGGCGGCGGCTCTGGGCGCGGGCCTTGGATTTATGCTTGCATTGGTGCTGTTCTCGGGTGTACAATCCAGGATAGACGAGAAGTATGTCCACAGGGCCTTTCGCGGCCTGCCGGTGAGCCTGCTTGCCGCGTCAATAATGTCAATGGTTCTGGTCGCTTTTAAATGAGGAAAGCCTTTGCGAACAAAAAGCTCCGTGCCGACCTTTTGCTCATTGGCCTGCTGGTCCTTGCGGCGGGGCTGCTGTATCTGTTCTTCGGCCCGGGAGGAGATTCGGGGGCCTGGGCTGTGGTGCGTGTGGACGGGGAGGAGGAAGCCCGGTATTCCCTCCGGGAAAACGGCATATATCCCCTCAACGGCGGCACAAACACCCTTGTGATTGAGGACGGCGCGGCATGGCTCTGCGACGCGGACTGCCCGGATAAACTCTGCGTCAGGCAGGGAAAGATCAAATACAGCGGTCAGTGCATAACCTGCCTGCCCAACCGCCTTACCGTCACCCTTGAGGGGGCGGAGACGGGCATTGAGCTTGTGAGCTGACAAGAGAAAGAGAGGGCCAAATGAAAACCGGTAAAATAACCGTCATGGCGCTGGCCATCGCGCTGGCAATGGTCCTCTCTTTCGTGGAAAGCCAGATTCCCGCCTTTGTGGCTGTGCCCGGCGTAAAGGTGGGCCTTGCCAACATTGCGGTGGTCTTTGTGCTCTACAAGCTGGGCTGGAAGGAAGCGGTTGTGATCTCCCTGGTGAGGGTTTTTATGGTTTCACTGCTGTTTGGCTCCATTATGAGCCTGTTTTACAGCGTGGCCGGGGCGGTGCTCAGTCTTGCGGGCATGATTCTGCTGAAAAAAAGCGGGCTCTTTTCCCATGTGGCCGTCAGCGTGGCCGGGGGCGTGCTCCATAACGTGGGGCAGATCGCCATGGCCTGCGTTATTCTGGAAACCAATGTGATAAAATACTATCTGCCCTTCCTGGTGTTCAGCGGCGTCGTGGCGGGCATCGTCGTCGGCCTTGTGGCGGCGGTCATGATAAAGCGCGTCAATATAAAGCTCTGAGAGCGCCGGGCGGGGAAACTGCTTGAAATTTCGGCGGGCGGGTATTAGAATGAAAGAAAGCTTTTTCCGTTCGGTTCTGCCCGTTCCCTCTGCGCCGGGCAAATATAAAGGGAAGGGGACGGATGACGTGCGGGTATTTCAAAAAGAATATGTTATCGGAGACGAGGGCCTGAGCGCGGGGGCGCTACAGCGTATATTTCAGGATATATCCAGCCTGCATGTGGACCAGATCGGGATGGGCGGAAAAGATATCGGGCTACAGGGTCTTATTTGGGTGGTGACACGCCAGACGGTTCAAATTGAGCGCATGCCGCGCCCCGGGGAAAAGATCCTGGCATGTACCTGGCCGGGCTTTACCCGGCATATGCTTTTCCCCCGCTATTACAGTGTGCTTGACGAAACCGGCAGCGAGAGAATCAGAGGCTGTGCCTTATGGGCCATGGTGGATATGGCAACGAGAAAAATGGTAAATCCCAAGGACTACGGCCTGAGCCTGGAGGGCATCGTGACAGGCGGCGAATGCCGCCTGCCAGCGGCCGCAGGGAAACTGCCTGTGGAGCATGGCATGGAATTTACTGTCACGGAGGAATATCTGGACAGCAACATGCACATGAACAACACCCGCTATTACGATCTGGCCGAAAGCTGCATCGGCGGGGAGACCGAGGGCCTGCGTCTCTGCTCGGCGGCGACGGAATTCGTGTCCGAAGCCCGCTGCGGCGACAGGATCCATGTGGAATGGGGCCGGGAAGAAAACCGCTTTTTCATAAAAGGGGAGAGCGGCGGTCCGGTGTTCAAAATGAGTCTGGAATATAAATAGAAAGCGTTGGAACATATGAAGCGCGTCAGCTTGCCTGATTTGAGGCGGGCCTTTTCTCGCTGCGGCTCGGTCACGGCATGTCAGAGCCACGCCGTCGCTTCGCTGCCCTCAAGTTCCCCCCAGCGCAGTTGTTTTTGCTTCGGCAAGCGTTTTTTGACAGTCTCGCGCAGCCTGGTATTTACCGGGCTGCGTTTTTCTGTTTTCCTCTTGAAAAAAATCAGGGGCTATGTATAATAGCAGGGCATGATTTTTGGAAAGCGGGGGATAAAATGCGGCGGGAGAACGACCTGGGTAAGGACCCAGTGGGCAGGCTTGTGCTGCGTATCGCGCTGCCCAGCATGCTGGCGCAGTTCGTAAATGTCCTGTACAGCATTATTGACCGGATATACATAGGAAACATTCCCCAGGTGGGGGCGTTAGCACTGGCGGGCGTGGGTGTCTGCGGCCCGGTTATCACCATGGTGGGCTCCATTGCTGCCCTTGTTGGGATCGGCGGCGCGCCGCTGATGAGTATGAAAATGGGCGCAGGAGAGAACGAAAAAGCCCGGGAGATAATGGCAAACTGTTTTTTGCTGCTCTGCCTGCTGTCCGGGGCGTCAGTGGCGCTGCTGGTTCCGCTGAGAAGGCCGATGCTGCTGTTTTTCGGCGCGAGCCAGGCTACCATCGGCTATGCCGAGCGCTATTTTTCAATTTATCTCACCGGAACGCTGTTTGCCCTGCTCTCAACGGGCATGAGCCAGTTTATAATCTGCCAGGGCTTCGCGAAAAAGGCCATGGCAGCGGTTATGCTGGGGGCAGTGCTGAACATTGTTCTGGACCCGATATTCATTTTCGCGCTGAATATGGGCGTCCAGGGAGCGGCGGTGGCAACGGTGCTGTCCCAACTTGCAAGCTGTATTTTCGTTCTGCGCTTTCTTTTTGGCAGGGAGCCGCCTGTGTCCATAAGCTTTGGGGCTTACAGCGGTCGGGTAATCGTAAGGGTTTTGGCCCTGGGATTTACGCCCTTTGCTATAATCGCGGTGGATAATGTAATGATCATCGCCATGAACGCCGTCCTCCAGCGCTATGGCGGCGCAGCCAGGGGAGATATGCTGGTGACTGCCGCCACCATCGCCCAGAGCTTCATGCTGGTGGTAACGATGCCTCTGGAGGGCATTACAGGCGGTACCCAGACCATACTCAGCTTTAATTACGGAGCCCGGCAATTCCAACGGGTCCGGGAGGCCCAGCGGCGGCTGTTTCAACTCTGCCTGGCCTTTACCGCCCTGATGACCGCCGCGGCATGGCTGGGAGGCGGGCTGTTTGTAGGGCTTTTCACCGGGGATGGGGCCGTGGCGGAAAAGGCCCTCTGGGCAATCAGAGTCTGCACGCTGGCCCTGCTGCCCCTGGGCATACAGTATGAGATCGTGGACGGTTTTACGGCGCTGGGCCTTGCCCGCTACTCCCTGCCGCTCTCAGCCTGGCGAAAGCTTGTTTATTTCGGTTTTCTCTTCCTGCTCCCTGTCTTTTTCGGCGCGGAAGCCGCCTTCTTTGCTGAGCCTGCCTCTGATGTGGCAGGGCCGCTGGTGTCAGTCTTTATCTATAAAGCCGCCATGAAGCGCAATATGCCCGAGCAGGAATATCTTGGGATAAATACCTGAAAAAATAAAACTTTCTCATTGCATAGGGGAGAAAAAAGGGATATCCTAAGACGGGAGGCGATCATATGGCATACGAGAACAAAAAGGACTTTAACGCCATGCTGCACGACAGCAAGGATATGCCCAAGACGCAAATCATTACGGATGAAAAAAGCATCGCGAAATACGGCGGGAACAGAATGTATTTTGCCCCACCTGTGGATTACGACAGAATAATGCGGCGGGTGCCGCAGGGGAGGCTCACTACTGTGGGGGCTATCCGCGAGTATTTCGCCCGGGAAAACGGCGCGGATTTTACAGAGCCGATAACTGCGGGAATCTTTGTTTCCATTGCCGCCTGGGCAAGCGCCCAACGCTCCGGAGACGAGACGCCCTGGTGGCGGACGCTCAAGGCGAATGGCGAGCTTAACCCCAAGTACCCCGGCGGGATCCAGGCTCAGAGAGAAAAGCTGGAAGCCGAGGGACATGAAATTGTCCAAAGGGGCAGAAAAGATATCCGATTTTATGTAAAAGATTACGAAGAATACCTGTTTGAACTGAAATAAGACCGCTTTCTCCGAGAAGACCGGGGTACGCCGAAGAAAACGTTTTTCAGGCAATGGGGGGCAATAACGCATATTGAGGCATGAATGAAGTACAGACCGTCTCGATGGCAAAGCCCTTTGGCCGTTGGCTGCTTTACCGGAGCGAAATTTCTGATATAATAAAAAGAAAAACTGTCAGGAAAGGGCGGGGCGGATGGAGAGACTGATTTTTCATGTGGATGTAAACAGCGCCTTTCTCTCCTGGGAGGCCGCCCGCCGGACGGCGGCGGGGGAGCAGGATATAAGGCTTATTCCCTCCGCCATCGGCGGCGACAGGGATAAGCGTACGGGGGTTATCCTGGCGAAGTCTATCCCCGCAAAGAAATACGGCGTGAAAACCGGAGAGCCGGTGAGCATGGCGCTGAGAAAGTGCCCGGGGCTCTTTTTGGCGAAGCCGGATTTCCGGCTGTATGAAAAAAATTCCCGGGCCTTTATGGACATCTGCCGGAGCCGGGCCCCGCTTGTTGAAAAGTATTCCATAGACGAGTGCTTTATGGACATGAGCGGCACGGGCCATATGTATCCCGACCCGATGTCGCTGGCCAACCAAATAAGGGAAGAGATCCGGGACAGCCTGGGCTTTACAGTGAATATCGGCCTGGGCCCCAATAAACTCCTTGCCAAGATGGCCAGCGACTTTGAGAAACCGGACCGGGTGCACACGCTTTTTGCCGCAGAAATTGAGACAAAACTCTGGCCCAGGCCTGTGGGAGAGCTTTTTTCCGTTGGACGCTCCACGGCGGAGCGGCTGGAAAAGGGCTGCATAAGGACGATCGGCCAGCTTGCCGGGGCGGATCAGCGCTATGTGCAGTCCCTTGTGGGGCAAAAGCTGGGCCGCCAGATATATGAATATGCCAACGGCCGGGACTCGTCTCCCGTGCTGCCCGAGCCGGAGGAAGCCAAGTGCTACGGCAACTCCACCACTTTGGAAGAGGATGTGACGGATATGGATGCGGCGGGGAATATTCTCATGGCCCTCTGCGACAGCGCCGCCAGCCGTATGCGCGCCGACGGGGCCCGGGCGGCCTGCGTCTGTGTTACCATTCGGGCGAACGATTTTAAGAACCGCTCCCACCAATGCCGCCTTGAAAACCCCACGGATATAAGCGCCCAGATATTTCAGACCTCAAAGCAGCTTTTTGCTGAGCTCTGGGACCGTCGGACGCCTCTGCGCCTGCTGGGGGTGACGCTGTCTGAAATAAGCCGGGAGGGATATGACCAGCTCTCCCTTTTCGGGGGAGAAAGCCGGGAAAAATCCCAGAAGCTGGACCGGGCCATGGACGCGATACGGAGCCGTTATGGTTCCGGCGCAATAGCCCGGGGTGCGGTAATGGAAAGCGGCGGCCGGGTGGGCCGGAAGTTCAAGGCCCAGCAGGACCTGAAGCGGGAAGAGTGAGCCTTTATTTGCCGTTTCTTTTCAGAGCGCTGTCGTTTTTGTAGTACTCGCCCAGCTTCGTGAGCATTCCCAGGGAGCTGATTTCCGCTCCCGTGGCACAGATGAGCGAGCGTATTTCCGGAGAGAGGCTCTCCCAGTAGCGCTCCATTTTTGGATCTTTATATTTCATATCATCACCAGGATTATTATGCCCGACTCGGGCGGCCGCCTATGCGCGCCGGGATTTTTTCCCGGTACGGACCGGGGATGTACAGCCAACAGCGGCGCCCGGCGCAGGCCGCCGAAAACGCTGTCAGGCGTATTGTCCCTGCTGCAATGATGATATGCAGATGAACCGTATATTCAGTCTGTGGAATTCAGCTTTTTCCGGTTCGGGGAAGAAAGGAGCAGGGCGCATCCAACCACCAGGGTAATAAGCATCACAAGCAGCAGGATATTTTCATTCATATTGGCGCTCCAATAAAAAGAGAGACACGCCTTTGCGTATCTCTCTTTTTGGTGACCCGTACGGGAATCGAACCCATGT
>DCJL01000041.1:54997-55579 GCA_002320035.1 Clostridiales bacterium UBA1701
CTAGCCAACTGAGCTATGCCGCCAAATGCTACCTAAACAGCAATAGGAATTCTATCAGATGAACGGATTCTTGTCAACTATATTTTTTCAATTTCCCGGGGATTTTTTTCTGCTAAAGCAAAAATTCCTCTTGAAATACCGCCGTAGATGTGCTATCATAAACAAGTCACTTGGAGGGCTAGCTCAGCTGGTTAGAGCGTCCGCCTCACACGCGGAAGGTCGACGGTTCGAGTCCGCCGCTCTCCACCAGAATACCCAGCCAATTTTGATGACACTGTGTTGAACGCAGTGTCATCAATGCCTTTCCGATTTTTATCCCAAGGCAATTTTTGCTTTTCCATTGATGACAGGCGAATTTTTTGCCTGCATTACGGATGTGAACAGCGGGTTTGCGGTTTCAGGCAAGTTATCAGCCCGCTTTTGGCGCTGATAATGCGCAATATTAAAGCGGTTTCTGAAAAAGCATACAAATATTCGGGCGTCAGATTGTTGATTTCGCGGAATCAATGCTCTGGCGCTTTCCATTTTGGGAGGCAATAAAATGAGCAAATAAAAACTGGAATTTGAAAACCATAAAATTAT
>DCJL01000035.1:0-16501 GCA_002320035.1 Clostridiales bacterium UBA1701
CGGAGCTGTCGTAGACGCCGGAGCTGTTGCTGATGCCGGAGCCGTTGCGGATGCCGGAGCTGTTGCTGATGCCGGAGCCGCAGCAGATGCCGGAGCCGTTGCGGATGCCGTAGCCGGTGGGCAGGCTCTCTTTCTGTACACGCTTAATTTCTTTAAGCATTTCTTCAAAGGACAGCACTTTGACAATCTTCATCGTCCGGCAGAGGCTTTTCCCTTTGTCCGGGCAGTCGATATTTTCGTCATAGGCCTCCACAAGGGCGAATTTGTTCCACTGGATAAGGTCACGGTATCGCATGCAGTCCATGGGGTTTTTGCTGTAATGCAGGCCCCAGCCGCACTTATCCAGCGGCCCGGTCACAGTATGGACGCTGCCCTCCACTTCCCCGTTTTCATCCGCATAGCAGTAATTACCGGCAGCGCCCCAGTTCCAGTCAAAGATCTTGTATCCAACCGCAAGGGCTTTCTTTCCCTCAAGGGAGGATGGCTCTATTCTCATTGCTTGATTCATGGTTTTTTCCTTTCCCGGCCTATCGGTTCAGCCGTTGTCCCTCTTTCTTCCCCTGTCATTCAGGGTGCCGTTGTCATTCTGAGCGCCCTTCTTGTCATTCTGAGCGCCCTTCTTGTCATTCTGAGCGAAGCGAAGAATCTTCCCTCCGCACCCGCTGTCATTCTGAGGCGGCGCCGAAGAATCTTCCCTCCGCACCCCTTCTGTCATTCTGAGCGGAGCGAAGAATCTTCCCCTCCGGGGCTTTCCCCGTCCTCCAGCGCCGCCGCCGTACGCAGCAGAAATACCGCAAATCGCGCCATCCAGCAGCCGATCACCAGCAGGCTCAGCCATTCGATCCCCAGCGCCAGCAGCAGCGCCGTTATTGCCAGCTTCTTCATGCCCTGCCCATCCTCTGCTCGTGATACCGGTCGATGTCCCTGCTCTGGCGCACATATTTCTCGCAGTCCGCTTCCCGCGGGCTTACATAGACCATGCTCGTCCTTTGCCCCTTCCTGAAGACCTCGTATCGCTCCTCTTCGGCATTAAAGCGGATCTCGTACTCATAGATCATTTTCTTTCTCCTTTCTCTGCCGGCCGCCGTCGCTGTTTGGCGGCAGTCCCTCACGGTTGCGCCATTTCCTCACGCTTTCCGGGTGTGCACCCAAAGCTTGGGCGATTTTCCTGTCGGACATGCCTTTTTCGTACAGCGCCCGGCCTCTGGCCCAGTCGATTTTTTCCTTCCCCACGACGGATGGCAGCTTCTCCCGCTTGCGCCATTCAAACACGGCGGTGACGGAGCAGCCCAGCTCCCCCGCAATTGCCCGGTCGCTGGCGCCTCCCTCGTACAGTGCCCGGCCCCTGGCCCAGTCGAGTTTGCCCGGCGCTTTCTGCGCCGGGTTCACCGATAAGGCGTGTTTCCATCTCCAGCGCTTCACCGACTCGTAAGTACAGCCCAGTTCAGTGGCTATATCCTTATCCGTAGCGCCAGCATTGTACAGTTCCATGCCTCTGGCCCAGTCGTATTTTCCAGGCTTTGAGCCATGCAGGAGCAGCTCCGTCCGGCTTTGCCTTATCCTGTCTCCCGGGCTGTAAAAAGGACATTTGATCCTGCCGAGGATCTTGGCCGCCCGCTGGTCATAGTTGGTGATGCCGTATTGCTCATAGATCTGCCCGAGCTTGGTCTTGCCCGTAATCAGGGCATAATTGCATGTCATGTCGCATTTCCCGCTGACGCCGGGTTCTCCCGCGCCCGTGCGGTAGATGCATTTCTTTCCCCCGCACTTCATTGTCTTCCCCCGTAGAAGCTGGAGACCAGGAGGTCGATCAGCGCCTTCTTCCAGTCAAAGCCCTTGGCCCGCAGCAGCATGTGCCAGTTTTCCCGGAGCTGCTCCTCCGGAATCGGCACCAGCGCCGCCATGGCGTGGAGGATCCGCTCCGTGAGCTCAAGTCTGTTTTCCATGTTCTTCTCCTTATTCCTCTCCGTGCCGGAGCGCGGCCACCTGGCCGTTGAGCCAGTCCAGCGCCTGGTCCAGCTCCGCGTTCTCCGCCTGTAAGGCGATATTTGCCTCCCGGAGCTGTTTGTTCTGTCCGCGGAGCCTGTCCCGCTCGGCCCGGATGCCGATGTACGCCCGGCATACCAGCCGCCCCTTTTCCCGGAGCTTGTCCCGCTCGGCCCGGAGCGCGGCGTTTTCCCGCGCCATCGCCGCCACCGCCGCCCCGTACAGGTCAATGGACCGCTCCCAGATCGCAAGCTGTCCCTTCTTCATTCCCAGATCTCTCCCTCAACCGTGCGGATCGGCCCCCTGGGCTCCCGCTGGAACACGCGCCTGGTCAGCTGCCGGAGTATCCCCGCCCCCTGGTATTCCGGGGCGCTGCCTGCTCTCATCCGCCGCGCTGCCGCCCGGTAATGCATTACGTGGCTCCGGTGGCTCCGCTTTCTGTGGTTTGCTTCGCTTGACATTCGTAGTTCCTCCTTATGTGTTCTTTGGCAGAGCGTTTTATCGTTCCGCGGCTGTCGTTCTGAGCCTGGCACTCTGCTGCAGTGTGATCGTTTTTTCCGTCAGAAGCTCCGGATTTTCCCTTATGTACGCCCTGAGCACCTGTGCCCAGAGTATGTCCCGCTGCTCCTGTGTAATCTCCGGGACCGCAATCGGCCCGGTCCTGCTTATTGATATAGGCATCTCTGTTACCCCCTGGCTGGTTTAATGTTTAGCGACCTCTCCTATGCTTTATCACGCGAATGTAGGCGCGTAGCCCTTTTGCTCGGCTATGAAACCGACTACGAATAGAACTCGCTTTATACTGTTCAACTACCCACACCTACTGTCATTCTGAGCGCCCCGCCCTCTGTCATTCTGAGGCGCAGCCGAAGAATCTTTTCTACGCCCCGCCGGGGGTGCTTCATACCCCATCAGGTAATCAAAGGAAACACCGGTGGTATCGGCCAGCGCCTTCACGCGCTCCGGGCCGGGGTGTTCTTAGGGGAAGGATCAGCCTTCCCAATAACGCTCAACCAGCTTATGGGCCATTTCCAAGCCCATTGACTGAACCCAATCTTTCCAGACTTCTCTTGCGGCTTCTTCTTTTTCTGCTTGTTCCGCCACATAATCCCGGTTCAGAGTATCAGGGTGGTAATACTGGATGATCTGATTCTCACCATCAGAAAGGGTCAATCTAATCCGCCCGTTATGGTTGAACCAGTCATTTTCACAGCGGATTTCCAAACCAGCGGGGCCGGTGGAAGCCCGGAAGATTGCCACATCAGGCGGGGTGGTGTCTTTGCTGATATTCAGCCGGGGGCAAATCCGGCTGATCAGTTCCCAAGCCGTTCTTTTGGTCAGCTTCACATTCATGGCTTCATCCTCCTTCACATAACCTTGAAGGTGACTTCATGGCGGAGATTTACCCCGCCTCTGTCATTCTGAGCATTTTGCTCTGTCATTCTGAGGCGGAGCCGAAGAATCTCTCTTACATCTCCGCTTTTACGATCTCATTAAGCGGAATATCCAAAATTACCGAAATTTTAGATGCCAGCGAAATATCCATATTCTTTTGCCGCTCTCCGCTCTCGATATAGCTGTAATAGCTTTCCGAAATGTTAAGCCTCTTCCCCATTTCCGCCATTGATAAATTTTTCTTAACACGAGCAGTCTTTAACCATTCTCTCACTTTGCCACCCCGTTTCTTGTCGTTTTGTTAAGTTCGAGGATATAATAACATTGACTTAACAGTTTGTCAAGCCAATTCTTGTCGTTTTGTTAAGTTTATTTCTTTCTCTTGACCTTGACGGTATGTCAAGTTATTATTGTAATAAGGAGTTGATGATATGGACGCTATTAGGCGACTCAGGAAGCAAAAGCGCTTAACTATGAAAGAATTGGGTTCCCGTATCGGGTGCAGCGAAAGTGCAATTTCTCAATATGAGACAGGTAAACGGTCGCCAGACTATGAAACACTTTTGAAAATAGCAGAAGAACTTGAAACCTCTGTTAATTATCTTCTTACTGGGGAGCCAGACTCTTCCATTCCTTCAAATATCATTCCAATTCCAAAAATGCACAGTGTCCCGTTGGTTGGGACCATTGCCTGTGGTGAGCCTATCCTGGCTGCTGAGAATATTGAAGGTGAGGTCAGCATGCCGGAGCATGTCCATGCGGACTTTGCCCTCCGCTGCAAGGGAGACAGCATGATTAATGCCCGCATCTATGACGGGGACATTGTCTATATCCGGGAGCAGCCCACCGTTGAGGACGGCCAGATCGCCGCCGTCCTGATTGATGAGGAAGCCACGCTCAAGCGTGTCCACCTCTTTCCCGATCATATTGTCCTTGAGCCTGAAAACCCGCTCTATCGCCCTTTTGCATTCTGGGGCGAGGAAATGAATTCCGTCCGCATCCTTGGCAAGGCCGTCGCTTTTACCAGCGTCGTCCGCTGATTCGTAAAAATCCCGCGAGGCGCGGGGTTTTTACGCGGGAACAATGCAAAAAGGGGAGCATACTTAAGGTCTGCCCCCCTTTTTGTGTGTATTTCATACGATTTTACCATTTGCATAATACCTTTGTTTGTGACAAAATCCAACTGCATATCAGTATCCTGATAATGTTTGTGTATTCTGCAAAAAAATACAAGTTAAGTTTTGGTAACACCGTTCACTGTTTTCATGATATGATTTGCTTGCTTATCTGTAAAATAAATTATATCTGTTTCGGCAAGGTGCTGCTTCCCATGAAGCTCCCTCAGCCAGATTATTCGTGAGAAGCAAGAGCTAATTCGGGGGGTTGTCCCGCTCTTATCTTCGCTTAAGCTTATAGTACGCAAAGTACCGCCCGGTAAAAAAATATATAAATTAGGAGGACTATCATGGCCAAAGCAAAAAACGCAGTGGTCGCAGGTGATTTTAACGGCGTTGCTGTAAAGCTCGGTTCTGCCGGACTTTATCTCTCCGGGTTCACCGTTGAGGGCTATTCCGTCATGCATGTGGACTTGAATCGCTCGACTGTAGAGCAGTACGAACTCATCACCGATGAACGCAGGAAGTCGGCTGCCTCCGGTATCGCGAGAGGTCTTGTCGGTAATGCTCTCCTTGGTCCTGTCGGTATGCTTGCCGGCGCTGTAAGCGCTAAAGAGAAAGGTATTTATCAGGTCGCCGTTATGTTCAAAGACGATGGTTCCCATGCCGCTTACTGTGGCAAGCGTTCGCTCCTTGAGCTGGACGACAAATTGTATAAAAAACTTGTGACTTCCTGTTTCTAAAAGAATCCGCCTTAAAAGAAATATTATAAATAGGGGCTGTGAGGTATGGGAATCTTTATAGTTTTATCTTTAGTCTTTCTAATTCTGTGGTTACGTGAAAAAAAGAAATCCTCTGCGATGGATTCGCAACTATCTTCGGTTAAGGATGACCTTGATAAAGCCAACCGCTCCATTGAGGAGCTTTCCAAGTATCAGGCCTGTGTTGACGCTGAAAAGGAAGCCGTAAAAATCCATGCAGACGCTATGGTTGAAGCCTCGAATATTGTTTCAGAGGCTAAAGAGCTCTCATCAAAAACTATAAACCAAGCAAGTGCTATGAAACGTTTGGCTGAGCAAAAATTGCTTGATGCAAAGGACGAAGCTGCTTCCATCAGGAAAAAAGCCAACCAGACCTTATTAGATGCCCAGCATAATGCAGATCTGAAAATCATTTCCGCAGACAATGATGCAAAAGAGATTCTGGAAAAAGCTCGCGCTCGTGCCGAAGAAATCGCTGGCGATGCATACACCGCAAGAGAAAACGCTGAGGAATACCGCAAAACAGCTGAGGCAATGAAAAACATAATTGAAGGATATGGAACGCAGTACCTAAAACCTTCATACTCTCTGTTAGATGAGCTTGCAGAGGACTTTTCATTCACCGATGCCGGCCAGAAATTAAAGGCCGCCCGCGAGACATCCGCCCGCATGGTTCGTCTTGATATGGCTTCAAAATGTGATTATGTTGATGTTAACCGCAAGGCCATCGCTATGGCTTTCGTTGTTGATGCCTTTAATGGAAAGGTAGACTCTATTTTGTCCAAAACCAGAAAAGACAACTATGGTACTCTGGAGCAGAAAATTAAAGACGCCTATCATGTTGTTAATAACAACGGCAAAGCCTTCAGGAATGCTGTCATTACGCCTGAATACCTTGAAGCACGCTTGGAAGAGCTTAAATGGGGCTGCACAGTAAGCGAGTTGAAAGCCCGTGACCAAGAAGAACAGCGCCGTATTCGTGAGCAAATGCGCGAAGAAGAGAAGGCTCGCAGAGAATTCGAGAGGGCTCAGAAAGAGGCGGCGAAGGAAGAAGAGATGCTCCGCAAGGCTATGGCCAAGGCAGAATCAATGTTGCAGTCTGCAAATGAAGAGAAGCGCGCAGAATATGAGCTCAAACTTCAGGAGCTGCGTGATAAGCTGACGGCTGCCGAAGAGAAGGGCCAGCGCGCACTTTCTATGGCTCAGCAGACAAAGCGCGGCAATGTGTATGTAATCTCAAACATTGGTGCTTTCGGCGAGAATGTCTATAAAGTCGGTATGACTCGCCGTCTTGATCCGATGGATCGCATCAAGGAATTGGGTGATGCCTCTGTTCCCTTCCCCTTCGATGTACATGCGGTAATAGAAAGCGATGACGCCCCAGCGCTTGAATCCCAGCTGCATCAGGAGCTTTCCCTTGCCCAGATGAATAAAGTCAATCCCCGAAAGGAATTCTTCCGGGCATCGCTCAGCAGCATAAAAGCTCTTGTTGACCAAAAAGGTTTTCAGGCCAACTGGACCATGAAAGCGGAAGCCGCCGAGTATTATGAAACACTCGCAATTGAGAAAAACATCCAGGATGATCCCGAGGCGAAGAAAAGGTGGGAAGCTTTTGCTTCCAATATAGCTTCTGAAGAACTGACTTCACAACAAGGCGCTTGATAGCTCTGGATCATATCACTACATAAAAATCCGCCTCCGGAGCTGGAACCTCCGGAGGCGGGAAACGCAAAACCACAGTATTCACAAAGGGACTATTGCGCCTATTTATTGTAACATAAAAGGTGCGATTTGGTAAAGGAGTTTTTATGTCTGCCAAGAATCAGCACGGCGCATACATCCTCGCCCGCTACAGCACTGACCGTCAGAATCCCGACAGCATTGAGGTACAGGTTGAAAAGTGCTCTCGCTGGTGTTCGGAGCAGGGCTTACCCATCCTGGATATATTTCCCGATATGGCCATATCCGGCATGAAGGATGAGCGGCCGCAGTATAATCGCATGATGGCGCAGCTTGCCGCCGGCGGCGCGGATACGGTTGTGATTTACGATCAGAGCCGTATGTTCCGTAAAATGACCGCCTGGTTTGCTTTCAGAAATCAGCTGGAGCGAATGGGAGTCCGCGTTGTCTCCGTCACCCAGCCCATGATAGGCGGCGACCTTCGAGACCCTACGAACTTTCTGGCCGAGGGCAGCATGGCGCTGTTCAATCAGATCTGGGCACTTCAAACACGTCAGAAGGTCATTGAAAAGATGCGCTTCATGGCAAATAACGGTCTGCACACCGGCGGCAAGCCCGCTCTGGGTTATGAAGTCAAGGATGGCCGCCTGGTCATCTGTGAACCGGAGGCCGAGATCGTCCGAAGCATTTTTTCCGATTATGCCTCCGGCAAGACTTACCGTGAAATAATCCGCAGTCTGAACGCTGCAGGAAAACGTACAAAAAACGGCAATAACTTCGGCACCAACAGTCTGCATGATCTTCTTCGCAATGAAAAGTATATCGGCGTACTGAAGTACGGCAAGGTAGAAAAAGACCCCGACGGACACCGCAACAGCCACGGTGAACCCTCCGAATCAATGATTCGCATTGAGGACGCGCTCCCGGCTATAATCGACAAAGAGACCTGGAACAAGGTGCAGGAGAAGATGGCAGTGAATAAACGAAGTCAGTCCGGCAGGCCGCCCGTGGCGCGTGAGTATCCCCTCAAGGGTAAAGTGTTCTGCGGCGAATGCAAAAATGCTATGGTGGTCACCCGCTCAGCCGGGAAGTATTATTACTACTCCTGCGGCGGCAAGCAGCGCAAGTGTGATTGTGAGAATACCCCCATCCGTGTTGATGAGCTGGAGCGCCGTGTAGCCGATACCGTGCGGCAGTTCATGGGAGAACCCGGGAATACCGCCGCTCTTCTTTCCATACTGCGCGAGGAGCGTGATAAACTGCAAGGCAGCGCCGCTTCCATTCTGAGTGACATGATCGTGCGCCGGGATGAGATAAACCGTCAGCTCGACGCGTCTGTGAATGCCGTCCTGTCTGGCATGAACAGTCCGGCTCTTACGAAGAAGGTAAATAACCTTGAGGCCGAGAAAGTAAAGCTTGAGCACGACATGCTCCAACTGAAGGCCCGAGTATCCGGTTCCACAGTCGCCGAAGAAAAGATAACAGAGATTTTGGAGCATTTTGTTAAAAGCAATAATCTCGATGCCCTGATGAGTATCGTAGTCCGTGTCGAAGTTTTCATTGATAAGATTACCATCTGGACTCTGCTCGATGCAGATCCAAACGGCCACTTTGATTTTTCCGACAAGGGTTTGATAATATCTCTTGGTAATAGGTCACCGGCACCAGATCAGAAACAGGAGATTGATACAAAGTATCGACCTCCTGTTTCGTTTTTTTATGCCCAGAAAGGCTTGGTGCCGCAAGAATTGTGAAACGCGGGCGATTCATTTGAATAACAGAAAATGCAAGATGTAGTGTGCCATGCCGCTTAAGCGACGCCTCAACACTATATCTTGCGTTTTTCTTTCGCTGATTCATGGAGAATCGTTAAACTATGGTTTTCGCTGATGAAAGGCATGCCGAGCGACAGGAAACCCTTGCGCAGGAAAGATTAAGGGGCTTCCTGCGGATCGAAGTCTGTAATTGTGTTTTTCTCTTGTTCATGGTATATTTATGTTGAATAAGCATTTGAGGAGAGAGGGATTGCCATGACCCCGGAAGAAAGAGCCAGACAACTGATCGATGCCCGTCTTGCGCAATCCGGCTGGGTCGTTCAGGATGTGAAAAAAGTAAATCCTATGGCCTCACTCGGTGTTGCTGTACGGGAATACCCCACCAGCACCGGGCCGGTTGATTATGCTCTTTTTGTCGATGGCAAGCCCGTGGGTGTGATCGAAGCGAAGAAGGATGAGCTGGGTGAGAACATCACAGTAGTCGAGGGGCAGTCCGGGCGCTATGCCAACAGCACCTTCAAATACATAACCACCGAGTATAAGATCCGCTTTGCCTATGAAGCCACCGGGCAGCTTACCCGCTTCACGGATTATGCTGATATCAAATACCGTTCCCGGCGCGTGTTTTCCTTCCACAGACCGGAAACGCTGCTGGCTCTGATCGCAAAGGACGACACGATCCGCAATAACATGAAGCATTTTCCGGCGTTTGATACCGCCGGATTCCGCAAATGCCAGATCACAGCGATCCAGAATCTGGACGCTTCCTTCGCGGACAATCGCCCCAAGGCGCTGGTGCAGATGGCCACTGGCGCAGGCAAGACCTTTACGGCGATCACAGCGGCATACCGTCTGCTGAAGTTTGGCAAGATGAAGCGCATCCTGTTCCTTGTGGACACCAAATCGCTGGGCGAACAGGCGGAGCGCGAATTTCTCGCCTATACCCCGAATGATGATAACCGCTCCTTTGCCCAGCTTTACGGTGTTCGCCGCCTAAACAGCTCCTATATTCCGAATGACATCCAGATCTGCATCAGCACCATTCAGCGCATGTATTCCATCCTGAAGGGCGAGGAGATGGACGAATCCGCAGAGGAAGAATCCTTCTTCGAGCAGGCCGGAGCCGACACGCAGGCGGCGAAAGAGGTCGTATACAACGATAAATATCCCCCGGAGTTTTTCGACTGCATCATCGTCGACGAGTGCCATCGGTCGATCTATAACGTCTGGAATCAGGTGTTAGAGTACTTCGATGCTTTCATCATCGGCCTGACCGCCACGCCGGACAAGCGCACCTTTGCGTTTTTCAACCAGAATGTGGTCAGCGAGTATTCGCGAGAGCAGGCCATTATTGATGGTGTCAATGTCGGTGAGGACATCTTCCTCATTGAGACCGATGTCACGAAAAACGGTGCGATGATCCTCAAGCAGCAGATTGAGTACCGCGACCGCCTGACCCGCGCCAAGCGCTGGAAGCAGATGGACGAGGATCTCGATTATACCGCTTCTAACATGGACCGAGATGTGGTCAACCCCAGCCAGATCCGCACCGTGATCCGCGCGTTCCGGGATAATCTGTTCACCCAGCTTTTCCCGCACCGCCGCGAAGTGCCGAAGACACTGATCTTCGCCAAGACCGACAGCCATGCGGATGATATCATTCAGATCGTCCGGGAGGAATTCGGTGAGGGCAATGAATTCTGCCAGAAGATCACCTGTCAGGCGGACCGCCCGGAGACCGTTCTCAGCGCCTTCCGCAACGACTACTATCCCCGCGTTGCAGTCACCGTGGACATGATCGCCACGGGGACGGATGTGAAGCCCATTGAGTGCCTGATCTTCATGCGGGACGTCCGCAGCAAAAACTATTTTGAGCAGATGAAGGGGCGCGGCACCCGCGTACTCGGTAAAGATGATCTGCAGAAAGTCACGCCGTCCGCCACGGAAAACAAGGACCATTTTGTGATCGTGGACGCCGTGGGCGTCACCAAATCCAAGAAGACCGAGACCCGCACGCTGGAGCGCAAGCCTTCCGTCAGCATGAAGGAACTGATGCTGAACGTGGCCATGGGCGCAAAAGATGAAGATACCCTCACGTCTCTTGCAAACCGCGTGATCCGGCTGGGCAGCCAAATGACCGACCGGGAGCGCACCGAATTCAGCAGCACTGTCGGCAGCAGCGCCGGGAACATTGCCCAGCGTCTGTTGGACGCCTTTGACCCGGATATCGTCTCCGACGCGGCGGGTGTGGATCTGTCCGATGATCATGAGCTGACCGAGAACGAGCAGCGTCGCATGGATGAGGCGAAGAAAGACCTGATCCGGCAGGCCGTTCAGCCCTTCTTTGATCCCGACGTCCGGGATTACATTGAGAACGTGCGCCGCAGCCATGAGCAGGTCATCGACTCCGTGAATATCGACACGGTGCTCTTTGCCGGGTACGATACCGATAAGCAGGCCAATGCCGACCGTGTTCTCAAGACCTTCCGTGAATTTATCGAGGAGAACAAGGATGAAATCCTTGCTCTGCGAATCATCTACGATCAGCAGTACAAGGACCGCCCCATGGCGATCACCCAGCTCAAAGCATTGTATGAAAAGCTGAAGGCACAGAATATCACCATCGAGCGCCTGTGGGAGTGCTATGCCATCAAGAAGCCGGAAAAGGTGAAGCGCGGCACCGTGGCCCAGCTCACGGACCTGATCTCCATCATCCGCTTCGAGATGGGCTATGCCGACAATCTTGCGCCCTTTGCGGACAAGGTGAATTATAACTTCATGCAGTGGACGCTGCGCCGGAACGCAGGCGCTGTACACTTTACGGACGAACAGATGGAATGGCTGCGCCTCATCAAGGATCACATCGCCGTCTCCCTCAGCATTGAGCCGGAGGATCTGGACCTCAGTCCCTTTGATCGCAAGGGTGGTCTGGGCAGGTTTTATGATGTGTTCGGGGATCAGTACGAGGCGATCTTGCAGGAAATGAACGTGGAACTGGTGGCATGATATGGAAATTAAACAGTGGAAAGATGTATTACATATCGTCAGTGGCAAAAACCAGAAAGCAGTCGAAAACCCGAATGGTAAATACCCCATTTATGGTAGCGGTGGCTTGATGGGTTATGCCGATGATTATTTGTGTGAAGCCGGAACAACGATTGTTGGGCGCAAAGGGACTATTAATCGCCCCATTTTTGTACCCGAACCTTTTTGGAATATAGATACTGCTTTCGGTGTTGTTCCCGACAAAGAGCTTGATCCAAAATATCTGTACTATTTTTGTGTTCATTTCAACTTTATGCCATTGGACAAATCCACTGGCAGGCCAAGCCTTGCAAAAAGTGACCTGCTAAAGATCGAGATGCCTGTTCCGCCTCTCCCGGAGCAGGAGCGCATTGTTGCCCGGATTGAGGAACTGTTCTCTCAGCTCGACGCCGGAGTTGAAACGCTGAAAAAGACAAAAGCACAGCTTGCGGTATATCGGCAGGCTGTTGTAGAAGATGCAATAGCTACCGCAAAGCATCGTGGTGCCACGGTGTTGCCGTTTGGAACATTCGTACTACAGTATCAAAACGGCATATCAAAAAGATCTGGTGAAGGAATTCAGACTCCTGTTCTACGACTTGCAGATATAGAAAACCAGCGAATCTCAAACGATGATGGATTACGCCTAATCGGTCTCTCTAAGATTGAACGGGATCGGTTCGTCTTAAAAAGAGGAGATTTGCTGATAGTTCGTGTTAACGGAAGTGAAAAAAATGTGGGGAGAGCTATTGTCGTTGATAAAGATGACAGTTATGCCGCTTGTGATCACTTTATACGGTGTTTAGTTGATTTTTCTCATATTATTCCAGAATATGCACAGCTATTACTTGATTCTTTTTCAGCAAGAAAGCATATAAAAGAAAACATGGTATCGAGCGCAGGTCAAAACACCGTTAGCCAGACCACAATGAGCAGTATTATGGTATACGTCCCCGATATCAGTTTGCAGGAAAAGATTATGGTTTCCGTTAATGAACGTTTTTCCATGTGCGATAGTATTGAGCAAACAGTGGATACCGCTTTGCAGCAGGCCGAAGCCATGCGGCAGAGTATTTTGAAAGATGCTTTTGAGGGGAGACTGTGATAAGTGAAAGACAAAATAAAATACTATCTTTTACTGCTGGCTTTTCTTTTCATAATGGCCCTAATTCTTTGGTTCTTTCATGACTGGATAGAGCAATACAGCAATTCCCTTATGGTGTTGATTACCTTCATTTATGTGGTCGCAACTATCGAAATTTGCCGGGCAAATATCAAATCTGCTGAAGCAACTAAAGAACAGCTCGAAGAATCAAAACGACAGTTTGAAGAGACGAAGCGCCTTGAAAATATGCCTTGCTTCGAATTACATTTCGATAGTATCGAAGCAGGTACCGGAACAAGTATTGAATTAACCGATAAACAAACGGGGGTAATTTATACCTTGTTTACCAAGTATCGTATTGAGAATATCAGTAAGGGAACCGCAATAAATGTAAAATGTACAGTAAAATCTACAATTAAAGACGCAGAATTAATTACATGTCCTATTGTGCCAGCACAAAAAGAGAAATCTATCAATTGTTTGTTCTTGGCAGATAAAGGGTATTTTATTGATAACTCACTACCTTTTTCTGTAGCAATTTTCTACGAAGATATCATGAGCAATCATTATGAGCAAAATATAGAGTTGGAGTTCATTGAAGATAATTCAAGATGTATTTGGGTAAAAAGTATTGGTGCACCACAGTTGAACAATAAAGGAGTACAGCATGTCTGAACAAACATCATCTATCATTTCCAAAGTCTGGGGCATGTGCAACCCGCTCCGCGATGACGGATTATCCTATGGAGATTATCTGGAGCAGCTTACATACCTGATATTCCTCAAGATGTCGGACGAGTATGCCAAGCCGCCGTATAAGAAAGAGTCCGGTATTCCTGCCGGCTATACATGGCAGGATATGAACACCCTCACGGGTGCGGATCTGGAAGAACAGTACAAAGATACGCTGGAAAAGCTGGGGGAGCAGGGCGGCATCCTGGGCCAGATTTTCAAGGGCGCGATCAACAAGGTCAGCAACGCCGCGATCCTTTACCGGATCGTGCAGATGATCGACCGGGAGAAATGGGTCTCCATGTCCTCGGATGTGAAGGGCGAGATTTACGAGGGCCTGCTGCAGAAAAACGCCGAGGACGTGAAGTCCGGCGCAGGCCAGTATTTTACGCCCCGCGCTCTGATCCAAGCGATGGTCGCTTGCATCCGCCCGGAGCCCATGAAAACGATTGCAGATCCCTGCTGTGGCAGCGGGGGATTTTTCCTCGCGGCCCAGTCCTTTCTTGCTGACCCGGAGAATTATACGCTGGATCGGGAGCAGAAGGAATTCCTGAAAAACGGGACCTTCTACGGAAATGAGCTGGTGGCGTCCACCTTCAAGCTGTGCCTGATGAATCTGTACCTGCACAACATCGGGGATATATACGGCAGCGTTCCTGTCGCTCACGGCGATTCGCTCCTCACCGATCCCGGTTATCGCGTGGATTACGTTCTCACAAACCCACCCTTCGGCAAAAAATCCTCCCTCACCTTTACCAATGAGGAAGGCGAGCAGGAGGAAGAGGATCTCGTCTATAACCGTCAGGATTTCTGGACCACCAGCAGCAACAAGCAGCTCAATTTCGTGCAGCACATCAATACGATCCTGAAAGCCACGGGCAAGGCCGCAGTCGTCGTGCCGGACAACGTGCTCTTTGAGGGCGGCGCAGGCGAGATCGTCCGCAAGAAACTGCTTGCTACCTGTGATCTGCATACAATCCTGCGTTTGCCCACGGGCATCTTCTATAAGCCGGGTGTCAAGGCGAACGTCATTTTCTTCGATAAGCGTCCGGCCAGCGCCGAAACGCAGACGAAGACCGTCTGGATCTACGATTTTCGCACCAACGTTCACTTTACGCTGAAACAGCATCCGATGCAGTATTCCGATCTGCTGGACTTCATCGCCTGTTATCATCCGGGGAATCGGTACGAACGCACCGAAACGTGGAGCGAGGATAACCCGGATGGCCGCTGGCGCAAATTCGATATTGCCGACATCCTTGCGCGGGACAAGACCAGCCTCGATATCTTCTGGATCAAAGACAAGTCCCTTGCCGATCTGGACAGCCTGCCCTCGCCGGACGTGCTGGCCGATGATATCATCGAAAACCTCCAGAGCGCGCTGGAGAGCTTTCAGGAGCTGAAAGCGCAGTTGAAATAAGGAAAGGGCTTTATGAGCGAAATCCGTATAGCTATTCCTGACTTGGATTTGAACAATGCATTGCGATTAGATGGCAGTCTGCGCAACTATGAGATTGGACCATCTGATGATGTCGTTTTGGATTTTTCCAGAATGACAAATTTTGACCCACTTCCCATGTTGATGGCAGGGGCGATTATCAAACGTTTTCGGTATCAATATCATGATAACGCTTTCTCTATTTCTGGCATCAACGGGAAAAGCTATGCCGGGACGATGGGTTTCTTCAAATACTTATCCGAATCCATAAGCTTTGGAAAAAGCCCCGGTGAAGCCACTGGTAGTTCAAATTATATTCCGATTACACCTATTTCGATACCTTCTTTGCAGGAACGTGCATTTCGTGATGGTGGATCAATAGAAATTGGTGATATGATAGAAAGAGAGTCTGCTCGGCTTTCTCATGTCATTGATAGGGGAAATAAGGAATTACATAAGCTGCTTACATATTTAGTCCGCGAAATACTGAGAAATACCCCTGAACACGCTCAAGCAGACGAGATGTGGATATGTGGGCAGTACTGGCCCACTTACCAATTGGCTGAAATCGCAATCATTGACGAAGGCGTTGGGGTATTCCAAAGTATAACGCGTAACGCTGCCCATGCAAAATATATTCAAGATAACCGTTCTGCTCTGAAATGGGCTATTCGTGCAGGTATTTCAGAATCATTCCGACCCGCCTATGAGTTTAAGCCGCATGATTACGATGTATGGAAAAACAGCGGATTTGGGCTTTATATGGTTAGTCAGATATGTCAAAAGCTGAACGGCAGTTTCTGCATAATCAGTTATGGTGACGCGTTGCTCATTGATAACCACGGTGTTGCAGAAAAGAGCACCTCATTTCACGGAACTGCTATTCGCATAAGAGTACCGACGAACAACATCTCAGCTGCGCAAGCTATAATTGATGAAATAGCCGCACAGGGTGAGGCTGAAGCGCGAACAATTAAAAATGCCTTTAAAACCGCCTCTATGCCTTCAAAAGGCTTGATGACGCAGCTAAACATATAAGGCACAAGCTCATCTATTGGCGGCATAAAAATGCACCCGGAAAATAGGGCGTATTCTATCAAAATAGTGGTACTTTTCCAGTTCAGAAGCACCCCATCCAGCGTGCAGAGAATATCGCGGCCCTGTTTCCGCGCCGCAAGGACCGGATAGCCCCCAATCGTCCCTCTGTCACTCTCCTGTCCGCCAGAAAAGGCATAAAAATGCTCTGTTCAACGGTAATGCTGTTTCCAGCCACATCGGAAACGCGGGTCTTTCACTCTGTCAGATAAGGGTCTGCGCAAAATATCTTTTCAAGCATGTTCTCTGCATCCAATCTAAAATCATTCCCCGTCTATCCGATGACCTTTGGGAAAGATAACACGCGGTAATCTTCCTCTCTCTTTGACGCCGCACCCCCGGTACTTCCACCGCAGCGGGGTAAAACAGGATTTTTGCTATGTAAAACAGAGCAA
>DCJL01000035.1:16545-38473 GCA_002320035.1 Clostridiales bacterium UBA1701
CTGTCTGCGCATGAAGTTTCATGCATGTAAATATTATTATCGCTCCGCAGGCAGATTCTGATGGCCGCATTCCGCACTGTATCTTAACCAAACGGCGGAGCAGAGATAAACTCGCTGTTTTTTAATACAAAACGCCATAAATAGTCCCGGGCCTCTCCGGCATAGTCAACATTAATTCTTTTCGTGGCGGAAATTTCCGGTATCGTATCGTCGACTGTTTCAATATAGAGCTTGTCAGAACATAAATCGAGCCCATAATCAGACATTGTGATCCCCATAGCCTGGCAAAGCTTTCCCGGGCCGCTGCATAGCTGCCGAAGCTCTTGCCTGCCGCGGCGCTGCCGCATGAGGTCAATTCCATCTGTGGGCTGTAAGGCTCTGATCAAAACGGCTTCGGGGACATGTTCCTGATTTGCCACGACATTCATGCAGGTGTGCAGCCCATAAATCCTGTATATATAGGCGTAACCGCCAGGGCCGAATTGAATTGCCGTCCTTTTTGTTAATCGGGATTGATAAGAATGGGCCGCTGCGTCGCTATGTCCCATATAAGCTTCCACCTCTACGATCAGACCTTTGGCTACTCCTTGAGGCGTGCGGTGCACCAGCTGCTTCCCTACCAGCTCCCGCGCCACAATCAGCCCGGACCGCATATAAAAGTCTCTCGAAAGTTTCATCTTTTTCCTCCCCACCGGCCATGATATTCCCTAGTTTGCGGATAAGAAAACAGTTTCATATCTGTTCCTTCCCATCCCTTTATGGGAATAAAATCCAGCTCCGGGAATATGCTGCTCCCCCGTTTAATTCCCCCGGCAAACAATTCTAACAAAAAATCTCCCGCCCGAAAGCAATGGCTTTTATTTTTGGCTTTGTGTCTTATTCCTGCCGCAGGCGCTCTACCACAGAATAGCGCTGGGCGGCGCGGCTGCTCAAAACTGGGATGAGGATGCCCAGCGCCCCGAACAGGGGCAGCACCACGGCGATGGGCCAGATGGTAAAGTGATAGGTAAAAAACCAGATCAGTCCGTTGAGGGCGGGGCCCACAAACGGCGCAGTGACCAAAATCAGTGCCAGAGCCAGGAGAGCTGCGCCTAGGGTGTAGAGCAGCCCTTCCAATGCCAGCATGGTCCGCAGCTGCCGGGCTGTCATGCCAATGGACTGGAGAACTGCCAACTCCCGGCGGCGGGCGGTGATGCCGGTGAAGATGGCGTTGAAGAAGTTCAACACCCCCACCAGACCCACGATGAAGCTCAGGGCTCCGCCCAGCAGGAGGAACATGCTCCGGGTGCTCTCAAATTCCCCGGCATAGGTAGCCTTGCTCTCATAGTCAAACTGGGGATTCCCGTTCTCCGTGTAGTCCGCCAGGAAGGATTCCATGGCGGCGTTGGCCTCCTCAGTGGTGTCGAAGGCGTAGTACATGACGGAATCTGTGCCGGTTTCCCGCACAAAGGTGTCCGCCCCCATGACAAACTCGTCCGCACCGTAGTAGCGGTAGCTCAGGGCGAATGGCACGGTCACCAGGGCGGCCACGGTGTAATCCACATCCCGATATTTTATCGCCCGCTCGGCATAAGCAGCACCTTCCGGCACATTCTCCAAGGGGCCGTAAACTTCACCGGTAGCGGGATCATAGTATTCGAACTTCTCCACATAGCGAATGGTCACCGTATCCCCCAGCCGGGCCCAGTGGCTGTCCATCTCCGGGTTGCCGTAGTCATCGTCACTGTACACGGCGGCGATGTAGCTTCCGTCAGGGTCATTGAGCTTGGAGAGATCCCCTTCCAGCACCTTCAGGTGGTCCAGCGCGAAGGGCTCCATGCCATAGAGCTGTACCTGGTCGTCCAGAAGACCGTCCTCGGTGCGCTCCTTGAAAGCCACCATGCTGTCCAGCTGCTCCTGTGTGTTCCAGCGCCCCCACATGGAGCGGTAGTATTCTTCGGTGACGAACTCCAGCGCCGGAGCGGTCTTGCCGTAGATGCGGCCGCGCCCCGTGATGCCGCCCTGGGCCTCCACGGCGTCGATGACCTCCTCCGGTACCTCCATCTCGTCGTTGAAAGCGTGCCCACCGGTCTGGAACTGGCCCGCGTCGGCCAGGATAAAGTCGCTGGCGGTGAAGTTGGACACATATTTGTCCATGTCAAAACCACCTGCGAAGGTCACGGTCAGGGTCAGCAGCACCACAGCCAGGGTCAGGGACAGCACCGTGATGAAGGTCTTGCCCCGGCTGCGGCCCAGGTTGGCCCAGGCCATGGACAGCAGGGACACACCCTTGCCGCTTCGCTTCCCGTTCCGCTTCAGCGCCTTGCCCTCCGTGTAGCGCACCGCCTCCACCGGGGAAACTTTTCCCGCCAGACGGCCGGGACGGCGGCAGGAGATGAGTACCGTCACCAGGGCAAAGATCGCTGCGCCCACAAAGAGAAGAGGGCTGACAGAAACCACAGTGGTCACCTCATTGAGCCGTGCGGTAATGACAGGGGTGAGCACACCGCCCAGCAGCCAGCCCAGCAGCAGGCCGATGGGGATGCCGATCAGGGAGAGAAGCAGAGCCTGGGTACGGATGATCCGCCGGAGCTGCCGGGGCGTGGTGCCGATGGTTTTCAGCAGGCCGTAAAAGCGGATGTCCCCCGCCACGGAGATCTGGAACACATTGTAGATGATGAGATACCCGGTGAGCAGAATGAGGACCAGTACACCCACGATGATCGCCACCGCAGCGGGGTCCCGCTTATCGGAGAGCTGCGCCCCGGTGTAGCCCCAGTTGACGCCGGTGGAGATATCGTTTTCCCCCGGGGTTTCCGACTGGTAGCCGTGGTTCACCAGAATTTCCTCCAGATCGGAGGCAATGGAGCGGGCGCCGTGCTTGAGCATCACATCCAGGTTCCAGCTTCCGGTCATGTTGTCACTGCCGGGCAGGGTCACCCCCACTTCTGTCAGAATGGCGTCCACCCGGCTTTCAGGGATAAGGATGTGGTTGGCCACCACGGCCTTATCGTACTCCCACCAGCCGCACAGGGTAAAGGTCTGGGTGGTCTCATGGCCGTCCACCGGAAAGGTGACGGTAAACTGGGCTCCCAGCTCCGGCTCCACCCCCAGCAGTTCCAGCACATGGGTGTCGGTGGCCGCCTCGTTGGTGCCCTCCAGAGGGAGGCGGCCCTCCACCGGGTCGCAGTAGCTCCAGTGGGCCTGGTTGGCGTCAGAGTAGCCGATCTCCACATGGGATTTGTTGAAGGGCGCCGACCTGGGCATCCCCACAAATCGCCGGAGGCCCCACTGCGCAATCAGCGGATCGTCCTTCAGTTCTTCGCACTGTTCCTCCGTCAGATACTTGAAGGTGCCGTGGGACCAGCCCCCTGCCTGACGGAAATTGTTCTGCTGAATTCCCTCGTTGATGGAGAGGGCGATGGTAAAGAGGGAGGTAAAGAGCACCGCCGTCAGGGCGATGGCCAGCACCGCCACGATGTTCCGGGTGCGGCTGGCGAGAAGGGAGCGCAGGCTCAGGCGGCGGATACAGCCGCGGTTAGAGACCTTCATGTCGTTCGCCCCCTTACCGCGTCACGATCCGCCCGTCCTCGATGCGGACGATGCGGTCAGCCATCTGGGCGATCTCCTCGTTGTGGGTGATCATTACCATGGTCTGGGCAAACTTCTGGCCGGTCACTTTCATAAGGCTGAGCACATCCTGGCTGGTTCGGCTGTCCAGGTTGCCGGTGGGCTCGTCAGCCAGAAGGATGGCGGGCTTGGTGGCCAGGGCCCGGGCAATGGCCACTCGCTGCTGCTGGCCGCCGGAGAGCTGGTTGGGCAGGTTTTGGAGCTTCTTGTCCAGACCCAGAGTGGCGATGACCTCCTCCACATAGGCCTGATCCACCTTGCTTCCGTCCAGCTCCACCGGCAGGACGATGTTTTCCCATACACTGAGCACCGGCACCAGGTTGTAGGACTGGAATACAAAGCCGATTTTCCGGCGGCGGAAGATGGTCAGGGCCTCGTCCTTCAGCGCGAAGATATCCTTGCCGTCCACAGTGACGGTACCCGAGGTGGGCCGGTCCAGCCCGCCCAGCATATGGAGCAAAGTGGACTTGCCGGAGCCGGAGGTGCCCACAATGGCCACAAACTCCCCCTGCTCGATGCTCAGATCCACGCCGTCCAGGGCCTTTACCTGGTTGTCCCCGCAGCCGTAGTATTTTTTCAGAGCCTCGGTCTGCAAAATCGTCATGATTGTTCTCCTCCAATGAAAAAGTCTGTACCGTCTTTTGACAATATAGACTTTAGCATGGAAATCTGTCCTGATCCTTTCGAGAATGTGACAGTTTTGAAAGATTGGCAGCCTAAATTGCTTGCAGCAGTGTCCGAAGTTTGGCGGTCACATCTTCAGAGGCCTTCAGGCCAGCCATTGGCAATGAAAAGCCCGCAGACACCAGCCGCCGTTCCAGTTCTTCCATAAACAGGCCTTTACCAGGCTGCTCTTTATTATCCGCCGATGTGGTCTCCACACCGCAGTTCGGGGAGCGGTTGGCTCCCACAATACCCAGAATTTGAAAGCCGTTCCGGTGATATTCGGTGATTTGCAGCATCACCAGTTCCACCAGACGCAGCAGCATTTCATGTGGTGCAGTAGCCTGCATCGCTGTACGGATGCGGGTGTTCTCCACCGTCACCTCTCTGGTGCCCCCTGCCGGATCTCCACGGTTCAGCCCCAAACAGCATAGTTCCGGGCAGGGCATCTGTACGATTCCCACATCCTGTTCCAGAAAAAAGTCCACCACCTCCCGAAAAGCTGCCGGATAAACGGCGGTGTTATCCGATATGGCGTTTTGATTCAGCAGACAATGGGCGACAAAAACCACCCGTTTGCTTCGTCCATCTGTAAACATAAGATTTCTCCTGTCATCATATTTGATGGGGCGTTCTGCTGCCCGCTTCCCGGGGAAGGAAAAGCGAAAATGTACTCCCCCTCTGAGGCATGCTCTCTACCTTCACATAGCCGCCCTGCTTTTCCGCAATCTGCCGGGTGAGGCAGAGGCCGATGCCCACGCCCTCCGCCTGCCAGGCTCCGGAAGCACGGTAAAACCGTCCGAAAATTTTGGCCTGCTCCTCCTCAGAAATACCCGGGCCGCTATCGGTCACCCGGACGGCGGAGAACAGCTCATAGTTTTTTACCTCCACCGTCACCGTTCCACCGGCTGGGGTGTACTTGACGGCGTTGTCCAACAGGTTGCATACTGCCTCCTCCGTCCACTTGGGATCTCGCTGGCGGCGTACTGCAGGGCTTCACGGTCTGTCAGTGTGCTTGTGCGCTGCTGGTTCTGTTCTTCTGTTTCTTTTACAACGGAAGAGAACGTAACACCAGAAATATTGACATCTGTACCGGAATAGTCTATACTACCTATGTAACCGTTAAGCAGAAGGTCGGTAGGACGATATTGTAAGCCTATCGAACGAAGAAGCTTAACGGTTCTTTTTTTATCCAAGTACAACACGTCGCTGGTCTTCACAAAATCGGCAGGACTTTTCGTCTTTGTGTATGCGCTTGTGACTTTTTGCATATCGTCGGTCATGAGATTATTCTCAATCGGCCTCATGTCAAGGATTGTAAGAACAGGAAGTCCATTACTGGCCTTTACACTTCCGAATACAACAATGCGGGAATTATTTCTGTCTTTCCCCTTTCCTTTGCTGCTCAGGATAAGTATTGGATTCTCCAGGATCTGGGGAATCTTTTTTATTTCATCAATGCTCATTTCGGGGTGCTCTTTGCATATGGTGTTGATTTTATCGCTGAGCATATAGATGTCGCTCTCAATGGCGCCAAGGCCCTGCAAAACGTCTCCGGTGCTGCCAAGGATGAATTTATCGCCATCGGGTCTGCCAGCGGTCCACGGCAACCACAGCCAGCGCAAGCAGCAGGGCGGCGCCCATAGCAAGATACCCGGTCATGGCTTCACCGCCCAGGTGTAGCCGATGCCGTACACCGTTTTCAAATATTCCGGTTTGGAGGGGTCGGCCTCCAGCTTGTTCCGCAGCCGCTTTACGGTGACAGACAGGGCGTTTCCCTCCACGAATTCCGCGCCGTCCGTCCATACCCGGTCCACCAGCGTGGCCCGGGGCACGGCACGCCCCCGATTCTCTACCAGCACCCGCAGTAGCTTCTGCTCAGTTTTGGAAAGCTCCACCAAGCTGCCGTCCCGGCGAAAATCCATCTGTTCAAAGTCAAAGGCAAAAGGGCCCACAGACACGATATAGGAGGCCTTGGGAGTGCTTCGACGGAGCTGGGCGTTCACCCTGGCCCGGAGTACTGCCAGGGTGAAGGGCTTGGTGATATAGTCGTCTGCCCCGGCCTCCAGTCCGGTGACCTCGTCCAGTTCCAGATCGTTGGCGGTGAGCAGGATCACCGGAGTGGTGTCGCCCCCTGCCCGTATCTGACGCAGCAGGTCCAGACCGCTGCCGTCGGGGAGATTTACATCCAGAATCAGAAGGTCGAACCGATCTTCCGCCAGCGTTTCCCGGGCTTTGGCCAGGCTGGACCGGCAGACGACGGATGTCTCCGGCCCCGTCAGAGCCATGGCGATTCCCCGCCCCAGGGTTTCATCGTCCTCCAAAAGAAAAATGTGTTTCATGTTCGGTCCTCTCGGTCCTCATTGTTTGTTGTTTCCATTCAGAGCGCAAGAGTTTTGTGATTTTTTATTATACCACAAGTTCTGGCTTTGGAACATGGGAATCGCTTGCTGTCCATGAGGCGCTATGCTAATCTTGCAATCCATGTTTTGACCATCTTCCAATGTCACTTTGATCCGAAGCGGAGCAAAAGAATGGACCGCCCTTCCGAAAAAACGTTTTATTCTTTTTCCCGCGTCAAACAAATTCCAACGATTGCCGCTATCAGGATAATGGGTGCCAACCTGACAAACAGCCATTCAAATGCGTGAAAAGCCGCTCCTGCAACGGCAATTTCCGGGTCACTATAATCCCAACCCAAGTAAGGACTATTTACTACGATTAAGACCACAGAAACTGCCACTATGAGCACGCATAATGAAATCAGCAGCCAATGAAGGGCTTTTCTTCTCCGTGTCTTTCTCCGTGCAAGCTGCAAATTTATGATCTCCAGCTTTTCGGAGATCGCTTTTACGGCATCAACCTCCGACTCAATCACAGACTCTCCAAGCAAAGTGCTCACGGGTATCTCAAGCACTCCCGATAGGGAGATCAGCATATCAGAATCCGGGACTGACAATCCTTGCTCCCATTTAGAGATTGTTTGCCGCACCACATTCAGCTTAACAGCAAGCTCTTGTTGTGAAAGCCCCTTTGATTTTCTGATTGCTTTTATATTTTCGTTTAACATTAGGGATAACTCCTTTCGCTCAGGTGTTACCGCCATTGTAAGGGAAATGGCCCGTTGCCGCAAGCAACGCATATTAACATTGCTTATTTCAGCAATTCCTTCCGTAAATCGTCCAGATATAGCTTCTGCTGCCGTTTCAGATAGCCGGGGACAAAGGGGCGCATCCACCAATGTTTTGCTACGACGGTCTCGGTGCAGGTCAGCCGGGTGCCGCCCTCCGCTGTCTCGAAGATCCCCTCCCAGGAGCCGGACATGTTGCCGTTCTCCATGGTAAAGGCCCAGTAACGGAGCGGTTCACAGGTCGTGACCGTAAAGTTGGTGGCGTAGCCGCTTTTGGTGTGCTCCACAAAACGGGCCTCATCCAAAACTTCCACCCGCGCAAGATCGCTGCGCCAGGCGGTATGGGTAAGGTCGGTTACCGTATGCCACACCCCCTCCACCGGGCAGGGGAAATGGACTGTCACTTTGGATACCGCCATACGCTCACCCCTTCTTTGGTTTCTTGTTCAGCTTCAGGCTGACGCCCCGGCGGTCCGCCGCCTCCTGAAGCAGCCCCACGGCGGCGAGGGCCCGTTCCTTGATTGGCTGCTCTCCCGGCTCCGGCCGGCTGCCCAGCGCAGCCATCACAGAGCGTAAATCCTCCAGAGGCAGAAGATAAACCGCCGTGCTGAAAAAGGTCTTGCGGCGGCCATCGTTGTAATGGGCCAGAAGTTCATCCAAAATCGCCCGTTTTTCCCCCAGCTGAGCCAGGTAGGCTTCCAGTCCCAGCTCCCGGGCCTGGGCAATATCCTGCTGCCGGTTCCGGTGAGGGACAAAGGAATCTCCATCGTCGAAACCTTGGTAGCGGAAACAGGGGTACTCCGGGCACTCCCAGCAAAACTGGACGCCGCGCTCTAGGGAGCACCGGGCCATGTCGCAGCTCTGATTGCCTGCTCCGCCGCCGCAGCCGGGACAGTAGCCGCCCAGGTTCATGGCGCACAGCGTGCAGTTGAGCCCACACAGGGAGAAGCGGGTTTCTGTACGGGTAAAGCCTTTCATTCCGTTCCCTCCCTTAGAACCACAGTGCCTGCTCTTCCCGGAACACCGGGGTTTTCCCTTGGGCGTAGGGGTCGTAGCGGTTTTCGTTGCAGCCGAATTCCTGCAAAAAGCAAATCTGTCCCGCCTCATTCCAACGAATGAGGGAGAGCCCGTCAAAGCTCTGGATCATACCATCCGTCATGGAGCACCGGAAGGACCACTCCACCACCGTCTGATTCTCTTTGTGGAAATACTGCCGGATATCCCAGCGCTGTACGGTTCCCCGGGTGTTCCATTCATCAAACCACAGCTTGATCTTCTCTCTGCCGTGATACTCCGGCCCCCAGCTCTCGATGTAGACGGCATCGGGCGCAAAGAGATCCACAATGCCCGTGTCCTGCCCGTCCAGCCACATGGAAAACCACTGCCGGATCCGATCTTCCCGCTGTTTCTCCATTGCATTTTTCATATCCACATTCTCCTGTCGCACCGCTTGGGTAATATCCCGCAGCATCAAATATTCTGTGCCTTTTTCCTCCAGGATCTGAAATCCCACCCGCTCATACAGACGCAGGGCGGGGTTTTCTTTCTGAACAGAGAGGGATACCCGGAGATACCCATTCTCCTGCAGCGAAAGCAGGAGACCGTTCAGCAGCTGTGTCCCGATGCCCAGCCCGCGGTATCCCGGCAGCAATGAGATGGCCAGGGATGGCGTACTGCTGTCGATGTGGCCGCAGTCCTCCATAATACGGCTCCACGCCGCGCCGACGACCGTTCCCTCCGTCTCAGCGACAAGGCAATCGTCGCCGGGCTGTGTGCCGAAGTCTGCAATATAGACCTGCAGCTCCGGCAGATCGACCACCGACCGGGACGGCGGTTCCGTTCCCTCCGGGAGATAGATGGCCTGATAGAGAAATTCTCGCAGAAGGCCGTATTCATCCGGATGGATTTTGCGAATTTTCGTATAAAGGTTCTTAATCACTCTGTCCTTTTGATGGGATGCCGGATGATCGTCTGTCACCGTATCCGGGCATAGAGCTTCATGTCCCGTACCACGCCGTTTTTCACCGCATTGCTCCGCAGAACGCCTTCCAGCTGAAAGCCCGCCTTTTCCAGCACCCGGCAGGAGGCGGTATTCTCGGCAAAAGGCTCCGCAAAGATGCGCAGGATGTCCGTGTTCTGAAAGATATACGAACGGAGCTGCTTCACGGCGCTGGTGGCAAGGCCGCGGCCCCAAAAGGGTTGGGCGATGTAGTACCCCATCTCAGCGGTGCGGAAATGGATATTTTCCTGACGGAATGCACCGATGCTGCCCACCGCTCTGCCATCCACCGTGATGGCGAAGGCATAGGTCTTGTTGGGATCAGCGGCGCGCATGGCGGCAATGAAGCTCTCCGCGTCCGCCTTGGTATAGGGGTAGGGCAGCCCGTCCCGCAGGTTGTCCAAAACCTGTTTATTATTGATGGCTGCCGCCAGCGCCTCGGCATCCTCTGCCCGCCAGGGGCGCAGCACACATTCCATGGAACATTCCTCCTATCACAGCTTTCTGATCGGGTGCCGGATTCCCGTTTTTAGCCGCTCCGGTTTGCACCGGCGTACACCGCTTAAATAAAACTCGTGGTGGAACCGTCCCTCCCCCAAGTCCTCCTGGTAAGCCTGGGCCTTGGCGTATTCCTCCACAGCGGCCACGGTGACAATACCGGGTGTCTTGGGCGGCAGATAGAATTCCTTGTACTCGTTCTTGTAGTCAAAGGGCATGGTCATTTCCGCCCCTTCTTTTGAGGCCTGCCTCTCAGCGCCTCACAGGTGACGCGCGTAAGCTCCGTCATCCGCTCCCGGTCCTCCACATCTTCCACCAGAAAAGAGTCCTTGGCCCCCTCATAGGGCGGAGCCTTGGGCAGGTCGGGGAACGCCGCTTCGCCCTGCGGGGTGACCTTTACAAAAAACTGGTCGTCACAGATGACGGCAAAAAACACATCGTCGCAGTAAAGGCCGTATTCGCCGAACATTTTCCGGCTGCAAATGGCCCCGGCCTCCCGCAGCTGCTCGGCCACATAGTTCACAAAATCCAGATGAGACGCCATGCTAATCCCTCCCTCGGTAACGGTGGGCCAATGTTTCCGTCAAATCCCCAAGCTGCTTCCGCAATTCTTCCGGTTCCAGCAGCTCCGCCTTGTCTCCGAAGGTCAGAACCCAGCTGAGCACGCTGTCCGCGTCAGGAAAGCCCCCGGTAAAGCGCAGTTTTCCGTCCGGCTCCACGGTGAAGCGATCCGCACCGTACTCCTCTACCAGCCGCCAGCGGCAGGCCGGATCAAAGAGAACAGTGACCTGATACTTGACTGGAAAGACCCGCTCCGGTTCCAGGTTGGGCAACGGCGCGGAACGAGGGGTAAAGGGCTCGCCAGTGGTGGGCTCCGTCATGCGGTTCAATTTGAACAGGCGGAAATCCTCCCGGGTTTGGCACCAGCCCCACACATACCAGGTGGACCAATGAAAAACCAGGCAGTATGGTTCGACTGTGCGCACCGATTCCTCCTTAGGGGAGAAGTAGGTAAAGCGGATGGTGCGGTGCTGCTCGATAGCCCCTTGGATGAGCTCAATTTTCGGCGGCAGGCTGGTCCTGTACCAGGAGGAGAGGTCAATGAGCATGTGGGCGCTGCCGGGCACCAGCCCGCCCGTCCCGGCGGACAGCTTTTCCATCAGCTGCGCATAGCGCCGGGTTCCGCTGACACTGTCCAGGCTCCGCAGTCCCGCCAGGATGGCCTGCATCTCCGGATCGGTGAGCACCGTGCGGTCCACCCGATAGCCCTCCATGATGGAGATGCCGCCGCCCGCGCCCTGGGCGGTGGAGATGGGGACTCCCGCCCGGCCCAAGGACTCGATGTCCCTCTGGATGGTCCGGCGGGACACCTCAAACTGTTCTGCCAGCTCCGGGGCAGTGACCTTCTCCCGCTGGAGCAGGATGGACAGGATGCCGATGAGCCGCTCCATCTTCAAAAGCTCCACCGCCTTTCCTGTTTTTATCTGTATTATATCACAAGAACACGACAACTGTCTGTCATATTTCTTTTCACCTTGTGCTTTTTGTGACCATTTGGTACAATAGGGGCAGCGGAGGGGATGATCATGGGAAAGAGCGTGCCATCTCTGGCCATGAGTGTGGACGGATATATTGCGGACGAGCAGGGCGGAAGAGCAACATCTGGCTCGGCGGCGGTGCGTCTGTGGCCGGGCAGTTGCTGAAAAAGGGCCGCATCGATACGCTGTGGCTGTCGGTAATCCCCACCATGCTGGGCAAAGGTGTGCGGCTGTTCCCCCGAACTGGAACAGGAATTGCCGCTGAAGCTGGTGGGAACGGAACATTACAACAGGATCGTGGATCTGGTATATGAAAAGCGGTGACAAGCAATGGGTGATTCATTTATCAATTTGACGGAAGAAAATCTGGCGCAGGAGCATTTGTGCTGCATCATCCGCAGCAAGAAGCCCCACCCCGGCGTGGAAGCCAAACGGGCTTGGCTGGCCCAGCGGCTGAAAGAAGGCCACGTATTCCGCAAGCGGAACGCTAAGGGCGTGGTGTTCATTGAGTACGCTCCACTGGAGACCGCATGGGTACCGGTGGAGGGAGAGAACTATCTTTACATCTACTGCCTGTGGGTCTCCGGGGACTTCAAGGGCAAGGGTTACGGCAGGCAGCTGATGGAGTACTGTCTGGCCGACGCCAAGGCCAAGGGAAAATCCGGTGTATGTATGCTGGGCGCGGAAAAGCAGAAGGCTTGGCTCTCGGACCAGGCCTTCGCGGAGAAATATGGGTTTGAAACGGTGGATACCACCCCGGACGGCTACCGGCTGCTGGCCCTCTCCTTTGATGGGGCGAAGCCCCGCTTTGCGGAGAACGCCAAGCGGCTGGAGATTGAAAATCAGGAGTTGACTATCTATTACAGCCCCCAGTGTCCCTACATCCATCAGAGCGTAGAACTGGTGCGCAAGACTTGTCAGGAGATGGAGGCCCCCTATACCCTCATTCCGGTAGATACTCTGGAAAAAGCCAAGGCTTTGCCCTGTGTGTTCAACAACTGGGCGGTATTTTATCAGGGGAAATTCGTGACGGTGAATCTGCTGGACGCCGCCGGGCTGAAGCGGCTACTGAAAAAGTAAGGTGCGTCCATGGAAATCAGAAAAGTTGAGAAGGATAAAAAGCAGTACCTCGATTTGCTTCTACTGGCGGGCGTGACCGTTGGAGATGGGGCGATTATCGGCACCCGGGCCGTTGTAACGAAGGATGTTCCTCCCCATACCATCGTGGGCGGTGTTCCAGCCAAGCCGATCCGAAAGCGGTTTTCCGAGGACGCCGTCGCCGCATTGCTGGAACTGCGGTGGTGGGACTGGCCGGAGGAACGAATCAAGGCCAATTTGAACGCAATCCATTTGGGACGGCTCGATCAAATCAGATGACCTGTTTTACTTCCAAACCTGGGCTGTCCTTTGCTTAAATTCTGCATGCCAAAAAGAAAAGAATACCACCCTCTGAAATTCATTGGTTTCAGAGGGTGGTATTCATGTTTTAGTAATTCTGTTACGGAAATTGGACTTTTAAATAGCATCGTAGTATACCATGAACGGCCCAACATCAAGTTGAATTCAAACTTAAAATCGTACGAATTTATCATTTTCTTGCTTTTTCTGACTGAATGTGCTATCATAATAAGAAACGCTGTCAGTGTTGTAATAAGCCTCGGCAGTATGGCTATATAGATCCGATGCTCTGCCAGGCGGCAGAGCATTTTTCGTATATCGGTATGGAGGAGATATTTTATGGCTGTCAGTTATAAAAAGCTCTGGAAGCTGCTCATCGACAAGGATATGAAGAAGAAAGACCTTTGTGAAAAGGCTGGTATCAGCCCGGCGTCCGTCACCAAAATGGGCCGGAACGGCCATGTCACCACAGAGATTCTCCTGAAAATCTGCACTGCGCTGGATTGCGGTATCGAGGATATTATGGAGATTGTACCGGATGAAAGTCACGAAATATAAAAATGACTGGTTTGTATATTAAACATTCTTAAATTCATTTCATTGTTGGAGACGAACGAAATGGAGATAAGCGTATATGATCGAAAAGAAGGTAGATGTAATGAAATTGCCTGTAGGATTGCCGCATGATTTGGAAAATGCTTCCTTAAAAACAGAAGGAAAGAACCCGTTTGGAATAGACGAGATGGTAATTATCCCTTTGAAACAATTAAGGCAACATGCCCCTTTTGTAACAAAGAAATTGCAGCAGTTGTGCATTATGAAATAACTCACGGGGAATTTGCCGATACAAGAACTCTGTTTTGGGTAGTAGAATGTCCAGTTTGTATGCAGCCAATTATTTGCGATGTAGAGTCAAATTGTACTTATCCGCCCGGATTGCCATTTGACAGTGTAAGAAATTTGCCGGAAGATATCCAAAAAGTTTACAGCGAGTGTAAACCAGCTTTTGGATCTGGATGCTATACAGCGGCCGTTATTTTGGCACGCACACTGCTCAATCACGTGGCCGTGGACAAAGGTGCAGAAGAAAACAAATCGTTTCAGTTCTATGTAAATTATTTGGTAGACAACTATATGCCAAAGAACGCAAAAGGTTGGGTAGACACTATTAGAGCATTCGCTAATGCTTCAACACATCATTTGGAAATTTTGGAGCAACAAGATGCCGAACAGGCTATTAAGATTGTGATGTATTTAAGGACGCGGATGTTTGGGATAACGAAGAAGTACTGGATAACCTCTACGCTCTGTCGGATAGCGCGGTATTGTTGGATGAGCTGATCAGCCTGCTCCAATACCGCTCACCCACAACCATGTATAACGACTACTCCATCAACGAAAGTCTGTTCCATTGGCAGAGCCAGAGTACCACGGCAGAGAATTCGTCCACAGGTCAGCGCAATATCCACCATGTGGAGCGTGGCAGTAAGGTGCTCCTGTTTGTCCGTGAGTTTAAATCTGACCGTGTAACCGGTGGTGCAGAGGCATACACCTATCCGGGTACGGCAAGTTATGTCAGACACGAAGGCGCCCGACCGATGAACATTACCTGGCGCCTGGACCGTCCGATCCCGGCAAAGTTTTTGAAGAAGACAAATAAATTGGTGGTTGGATAAGCATCTACACTCGAACGCGCACACCATAACAAATAGGGATGGTTCTTCCCTGATGTACCAGCACCCATTCAGTATCATACTCAAGGCGAACATCGATCCATTCACCATCTATAAAGCAGCAAAAGCAATCGCCACAATGTAATCCGCCGTATAAAATTCCTGTTTCCAGCACGATATCTGGCCTGTCTTGATTTAAGATTAATAGCCCTGTCATAGTAGTCTCCTATAGGAGGATATTTGATGAAGTTTTTTGACGTAATACCCAGCGAACTGTTTTCGCCGCTGGCTTCTCCGAATCGTGTGCTTTATGCGGATGCTTTGGACGTCCTTTATAACGCATATCGAGAGAATCTGAAGCTCCCGGAAGACATGCTGTATTCCATGTTGCGGAGCAAACTTGAGCAGCAGCTGGCAGACGCTTCTTTTGAGGGTGAAGATATTGATGTAGAGGAGTTGCGGGATGTTTCTGGCCGTGCCCGCTTTTTAATTCGAAAGCTGTGCAGTAAAGGCTGGTTTGAAAAAGAGCGCGGTGATGATTTTGAAGAATACATTACCGTCCCCAGTTACAGCAGCCGAATTTTAGAACTGTTTCACCAACTGCGGGATGATAGTCCTATCCGTGGTTATTCGTACGTTTTTGGTACATATTCCACATTAAAAGTCGCATACGAAAGTGACAATGTTTATGACAAAATGGCAGCAATTTACAGCGCCTATGATAACACACAGTCACTAATAAATTTGCTGCAAATGGTCTACCACAACGTAAAACATTATTTCCAAATGCAGATCGATATGCAGGAAGTCAACGAGGTCTTAGCTGCACACTTCAACGATTTTGGACAGAAAGTGGTGGAGGCATACATCCGTCCGTTGAAAATCAAAGACTCCGTTCCCAAATATCGCGTTCCGATCCAATCCGTTTTAAGAAGCTGGGCTGGAGACGACGCTCTATTACTGGCCATGGCTAACGCAGCTTTGCAAGATAAGCGTGGCGACACAGTAGAGAATTGTCGTGCCGATCTGCTACGAAAAATTTTCTGGATCGATGAACGATACGATAATATGGAGCATGACTATCTCGATGAGATCGATACCCAGGTTCGCCGCTATACAAGAGCAGCTACTCAAAAGGTGGAAAACTTGACCAATCGAGATCAAAATGTTCGAGGAAACCTAAATGCCTTGCTTACAGCTTTGTCCCGCAATCGTCGTGCAAGCAATTTAGTAGACCAGATACAGCCTGTGTTTCAGCTTTATGAACAGTCGTTCCTCTCTGAAAAAAGTTTGTGGCACCGCAAGCGGCCCGGAAAACGAACAAAAGCAGCTCCGGTTCTTATACAGGAAACAACTCCTGATGCTGATGCCGCCGCTCAGGCTGCGCAGTTGTTGCGCTCCGAATATGGCCGTGCGGCAATTGCTGCTTACGTGCAAGGATGGTTGGGTGAAGCGGATGTTTGCTATTCCAAGGATTTGGGGATTCAAGATGATAAGTCTTATATCATGAGCTTACTGGCCGTGTTAACAAGCAGAGATCCCGCCGCCGAGCATCAAATCAAAGAGTTAGGCGGTACCTTCAGTGAAAATGGCTATTCTATCCCCCAGATGCAGATTCGTCGGAAGGAGAAGAAAAGATGAATTTTGATTTCATTAATGGAGCAACTACCAAAGAATTGGAGCAGTTCAAATCCGTTTGCAACCAACTCCTTAGCCGAACTTATGTTGTACGAACACTGTATCGACCGGGCAAAGGAAGGGTTAATAATCCGGATTATACGTTCTTATCCCTTCATTATGAAGCGGTACAAGAATATCTTAGCCTTTTGGATTGGGACTTGCGCAAAGATGATTTAAATGGCTACTTCTATGTGATAAATACCGACGAAGCAAATCGCTGTAACTTGAACAAAAAAGAAACCGCAATTCTTCTTGCTCTGCGTATGATTTATGAAGAAAACCAGGAACGGCTCGGTTTGGAGCAAGATGCTATTTGTACCGTACGTGATGTTTTAGAAAAAGTGGTAACAGACTATGCCATCCTCCCTGCGAAGCCCAATATGGATGAAGTGAAGCGTGCCTTGACCCTACTGGAAAATCATGCTGTTATTCAACGAATTGATGGAAAGTTTAATCAGAACAACTGCAAGTTTTCCATATTGCCGACTGTGTTGGCTGCGGTTTCAAGTGAAAAGCTGAACGATGTAGTGTCAGTGCTACGAAAGGAGGAGGACGGCGATGAAGAAGCTGAAGAAGATTCTGTTGATTAATTGGCTGTATTTCAGCAAAGAGATCATTGAAGTGGGCGATGTTAACTTCCTGACTGGAAAAAACGGCGCAGGAAAATCCACCGTCATTGATGCCCTCCAAATCGTACTGTTAGGCGAAACAAACGCCCGCAACTTCAACCAGGCCGCCAACGAAAAATCACAACGCACGCTGGACGGGTACCTTCGGGCGGATATGGATGAGAACAATCCATACTCTCGCCGTGGAAAGGATTTTTCCAGCTATATCGCATGTGAGTTTCTGGATGAGATAGAAGGCACCAGTTTTGTCACGGGCGTTGTTTTCGATTGCCGCAGCGATGGAAGTAAGCAGGAGCGCTTTTTTATCTATGTGGGCACCCTGCCAGAAAACTGCTTTGTTGATAACGGAGAAGCGATGGAAATTCCCGCACTACGTCGATTTTTGAAACAGCACTACGCCAAGGCAGAAATCTACGATACCCAGAAAGAATACCGCAGAAACATGTTGTCACGGTGGAATGTTCACAATGAGCAGGTCCTTAGAATGATGAAAAAGGCGGTGTCCTTCCGCCCTATCGTAGACATCCAGAAATTTATCACCGAGAATATCTGTGATATTCCAGAAAAGCCTGACATCGAAGCCATGCAGCAAAATATCAGAGACTACAAGCGTCACGAGATGTTAGCACAGCGCCAGGAGGAGAAGTTGAGCGCGCTGCAAGAGATCGGAAAGCTTTATCGTGAGATGAATCAAGCTATTGATCGCTGGCGGGTACAGTCTTTCTTGGTTCTCTGGTCACATAAAGAATTAGTCCAGGCGCAGATTGACCGCCGTGAGTTAGAAAAACAGGATTGTGCAGCCGACTTGGTTTCAACAGAAAAAGCGATTGAAACCCTTACTACTCAAATCGAGCAAAAGGAAAGTCGGCGGCGTGAACTGGATTTAGCTTGTGCACAAAGCAGTGTTTTTCAGGAGGAGGAGCGGCTCCGTAACCAAAAACAAATGCTGCTGGACGAGCAAAAAAAGCTGATGCAAGATCTTCAGGCCCTGACAGTTGAGATCAAAAGAGACGCTCTGTGGTGGAATGGGCTGTGTCGCGCTGTGTTAGAGTGGAATTCGGAAGAAGTACTTGGCCCGGTACAGGATGCTGCCGAAGAAGTCCTCAAGACATTTAAACTCTTTACAGCTGGAAACTATGAGATTTTCTCTCATTCACTGACCCCGTTTGAAGAAGTACAGCAAGCTGTCGCAGCGCTTTCCAATGTAATCAGAAACGCCCTCCACAAAGTCGAGGATTATATCGCGGAATTGCGCACCCAGAAAGACCAAAAATCTTCTGCTTTGGCAAATCTTCGAAAAAATATTAAAGACTATCCACGAGGCTTACTGCAGTTCAAAGAGCGTCTTGCGAATGAATTGGAAAAGCAGGCTGGATGCGCTGTCAGAATTGATATTCTTGCTGATGTACTGGAACTGGCAGATGAACGTTGGCGCGGCGCTGTAGAAGGCTATCTGAACGCCCAAAAATTCTATCTTTTGGTAGATCCGGCTTACTATCAGGATGCGTTGTCCATTTTTGATCGGATCAAAAATGAGTTTGGATCTTCTTTTGGTTTGGTGGATATTGGAAAGCTTCGCGAGCGTGAAAAGATGAGCCCATGGGATGATAGCCTTGCAAAGAAAGTGGAAACAGAAAACATGCTGGCGCGTAGCTATATTGACTATTTGTTGGGACGCGTCGTGTGCTGCAATACCGCAGCACAATTACGCAAACACAGAACTGCTATTACTGCAGATGGCATGCTCTATCAGGGATATGTTGCCCGTGTGATCCGGCGCGAACTGATGGACGATGCATTCATCGGAAGACGTGCTGTAAGCTTGCGTATTTCTCGCTTGCAAGAAGAATTAGCCCAGATTGAAGCCGAATTGCGCCACTGGGCTCCTATTCTCCAACTTCTATCCAAACAAAAAGAGCCATTATTTACGCAGTACTTTGTCCAAAATATAGTAGTAGAAAAACAACACGCATACTTACGAGGCATCGAAATCAATGGTGAAATCACCAGCATTGACGAGCAACTCTCAAAATTGGATCTTTTGTGGTTAGATGAACAGCGTAAAACTATTGCACTCCTTGGAGACGAAATTGTTGTGCTAAATAAAGATAAAGAAACGAAGGTACTTCAGATAGGTCAGTACAAGGAGCGTATTCGCCAGCTTGACTTTGAAGTTCTGCCTGATCATTACCAGCAGCTGACCGGTATCGAGGATCGTTTACAAGATGAATTTCCAGTTGCATACCAACAGAACACTGGTATCCCCAGATATCAGCAGGAGCTTTCTCGCCTGAAACGCGCTGATGTTGTGCACAAAAACTTTAGTAACAGGCTGGAGCAGAGCGTTAACGAGCGTGAAACCACCCGAAGGAAACTGTTTACCGCACGCAAAGAATATACCGATCGATTTAAGCCGTGCTCTTTCCGGGTTGAGTCTATGGACAATGATGAGTACGAAGCAGAGCAACGACTCTTAGAAGAAAGCGAACTGCCCAAGTACCGAGAGAAAATCAGAGCTGCTCGTGAAAGCGCTATGGAACAGTTCCAAAACGACTTCCTTGCCAAGTTGAAATCCAGTATTGATCAGGTGCAGGATCAGGTAAGAAGTTTGAATCGTGCACTGCGCCAAGCGCAATTCGGAACAGATAGTTACCAATTCCGCGTAGAGCGCAATCCTGATTATGCCGAGTATTACGACATGATTATGGCGCCAGAGCTCATGGAAGGAGATATGGGCTTATTTGCACTACCGTTCCAGGACAAATATGGGCATCTAATTGAAAAATTATTTAGTCAGATCACGATGGCAGATGATACTCAGTTAAATGCCAGAAAGCAAAGTGAGCTGCAGGAAAATATTCAGCGATATACCGATTTCAGGACATATCTGAAATTTGATCTGGAAACTACGGATCAAAACGGCTCTAAACAGCTTCTCTCCCAGACCTTAAATACAAAGTCCGGCGGTGAAACACAAACACCATTCTATATTGCTGTTCTTGCCTCGTTTGCACAGCTTTATCGTGTCAATGATACCTCCAGCTTTGGTAATACGGTGCGTTTGGCAGTGTTCGATGAAGCCTTCAACAAGATGGACAGCGATCGGATTATTGAAAGTGTTCGCCTTTTGCGGAAAATGGGGTTGCAGGCTATTATTTGCACGCCGCCGGATAAGGTTTCAGATATTATGCCAATCGCAGATCGTACATTGCTGGTTGATAAAAACAAATACAAGATGCATATTCTGCCCTTTGGTAAGGAGATGGCACAATGACAGAGCAAAGCATCATCTTAAACCGATTGTTAGATAAGTTCGAGAATAGCAAGCATCTTTCGGAGCCTGGAACATCTCATCGCCGCGTGATGCTGCGGGTGGGTAAAAAGGAGTTGCCCGAATACAGATATGAAGATGCTACAACCCGCGATGCTTATAATGAAGCAGCTCGTATGCTCGAAGCGAAGCAGATGGTGCAACTCGAATGGGTCAAGGGCCGCCCCCTACTCTCTGTGGTTGTGTTGAATCTGGAGCAAGTAATATTGTGTTACACTGCGCTCGGAAGAGTACATCCTAAAACACAGGCAAATCACATTTCTACTTTGATAGACAGCTCGCTGGAAGGTGTTTCTATTCCATGGATTGTTGCTTGGAAAGAGGATATCTGCTCGGCAGCGGTAGAACATTTGAAAATCCCCAATTTCTGCAAATCCGACGATACCCTTTTGAATGACTTGCTTCGTTCATTTCGAGAATACGCTGCACTGTCTGGTAGCATTACTATGCGAGCGTTTAGTAGCAAGTGTTTCTCTGATACGAAATTCTTCGAACGAAACATTCGTGATTTGTTTTTAAGAATTGCCAGGAAGTATGACAACGCCTTAGCGCTTGCTTGCGAAGAAAACAATCTTGGAGAAAAAGAACAATTGGCATTTTTGGGCATCTATGCACGCCCGGAGCATTATGAATTGGCCGGAAATTGTCTCATCCGCACGCAGCAGGGAGAATTGAATCTTAATGTTTCTGGGTGTTGGGGTTTGGCGTTGCCCAGCACTCTAATAGATTCAATTACTGAATTTGAAATGAGTGCTATCGACTGTGTAACATTTATCGAGAACAAAACCAATTATGATGAGTATATTGCGTCTGAAAAGCAATCTGGAGAGCTGGTGATTTACCATGGAGGCTTCCTTAGCCCCCAAAAACGAAGGCTGTTTACATTGATTGCCAACGGAGCAGACACAACCACAAACATACGATTTTGGGCAGACATTGACATGGGTGGATTTCAGATGTTCCAGCAGTTGCAAGAATTAATCCCTGGGCTGGTACCAATGCGTATGTCAGGTGAGTTTGTGGATAAATTCCATGAACACGGTCTTGCGCGCTCTAAAGAGTACTTGTCTGCACTAAAAACAGATCTAAATAACGGGAAATACCTACTGTTCAAAGACGCCATTGAAAGAATTCTCAATTTTGGCGTTACAATCGAGCAGGAAGCGTTTCTGAATTAATTAGAGGAACTAAAAATGAAACACATACAGTACAATAAGCTTGTTCGTGATCGTATCCCCGAGATTATCGAGTCATCTGGTAAAACATGCACAGTAGAGATTCTTTCTGACGAAGATTATCTCCGCATGGTCGATGCTAAGCTGGATGAAGAGCTTGCTGAATATCACAAGGATCAGAACATCGAAGAACTGGCCGATCTACTCGAGGTCATTTATGCGGCCACCAAAGCTCGCGGTTACAGCTTAGAACAGTTAGAGACTGTCCGAGCCGAAAAAGCAGCTAAGCGAGGTGCCTTTGACAAAAAGATTATTCTGAAGGAAGTCATTGAGGATTGAGATGAAAATATGCCGACCTATCATTCTGCTTCCGGTAGTGTTGCGGAAGATCTGTTTATAGAGTTGTTCAGCGAGGCTTTCGGTGCAGAGAAGGCCGGATATCTCTATTCGCAGTACCATTTTTATGATATTTATCAGAATAGTCGCTATGCTGATTTTGGGTGCCGTCAAGAGTTATGCGCAAATTAGTTTGCAGACTCCGGCTGAATGAAGTCGGCCAGCAATAGAGACGTCTTCCATAGCCGCCTCCAAGTGCTTCATATTCA
>DCJL01000012.1 GCA_002320035.1 Clostridiales bacterium UBA1701
AGCGAAGAATCTTCCCTCCCGTCTTAAAAACACCCCGCCCCTTTTCCTTTGAACCATTACTTTTCCTTTTTTAAAGGAGGCCCTATGAAAAAAGGCAGCTTCAGAAAAAAGCCCGCCCCCCAGCTTGACCCGGCCATGCGCTTTCTCAAAGCCCTTCACAGCGCCGGGGCCCCCTCGGAGATGAGCACAGAGGAGCTGGAAAAGCAGCGCCGCAGCCAGGAGATCCTGGGCAATCTCACCGCACCCATGTCCGGCCTGCGCTGGGATGAATTTGAGATCGGCCCCCTGCCTGCCGCCTGGATGGGCCTTGAGCGGCCTCACCGGCGCCGCCGGGCCCTGCTGTACTGCCATGGCGGCGGCTATACCAGCGGCAACCTGGGCTATTCCAAGGTCCTCGCCTCCAAGCTTACCCATGCCACCGGCCTGGACGTGCTTTCCTTTGAGTACCGCCTGGCCCCGGAGCATCCCTATCCCGCCGCCCTCGAGGACGCGGAACGGGCCTGGGACTATCTGATGCATCAGGGCTACGGCGCCCGGGACCTGGTCCTGGCCGGGGACTCCGCCGGGGGCAATCTGGCCCTGTGCCTGTGCATGGAGCTGCGCCGCCAGGGCCGTATGCTGCCCGGGGCCCTGCTGCTCATGTCCCCCTGGACGGATATGAGCGCCTCCGGGGCGTCCTATACGGAGCGGGCGGAAATGGACCCCATGCTGACCCTGGAATATATTCATGCCGTCCGGGAGGCCTACGCCCCCGGGCTCGATCCGGGGAGCAGCCGCCTGTCTCCTCTTTTTGGGGATTTTGCCTGTTTTCCCCCCACGCTCATTCAGGTGGGCAGCCATGAGATCCTGTATTCCGATTCTGAGCGTCTCTGCGCGCGCATGAAAGAGGCCGGCGTCCCCTGCCGGCTGGAGGTCTGGGAGGACATGTGGCATGTGTTCCAGATATTCCCGGTCAAAAAGGCCTCCCAGGCCATGGAAAACATGGCCCAGTTTTTGCTGGAGGAGCTGTGATTCCCTCCCGCCTTTTCATTCCGCGCCTCCCCCCCAATGTCATTCTGAGCCTCCCCCCAATGTCATTCTGAGCCTTTCCCCCCCAATGTCATTCTGAGCGAAGCGAAGAATCTTCCCTCCCATCTCAAAAGCACCGTCCCGAAGATTCTNNTCCTCAGAATGACAGCATTCCCCCCCCTTTTGTCATTCCGAGCCTCCCGCCATTTTGCGCCCCCCCTTGTCATTCCGAGCCTTCACCCCCCGTCATTCCGAGCCCCGCTGGGGCTTTTGGCAAAAGAACTCCCTCCGGCATCCGCCGGAGGGAGTTCTTCCCGTATCATTTTGTTCAGGCCTCGTTTTTCTCGCTGACGATATTGTAGTAGGTCCTGGCGGTCAGGGCGTACACCGCCGCGTAGAGCAGGGCAAACACCGCGAACACCGCCGCCGTGCAGCACGCCGTCAGCCTCCAGTTGAACATGCCAAAGAGGGTCAGGAGCTGCCTCATGAGGTTAAAGTCAAAGGCCACGTGCACCCCCGCCACGGCCAGCGGTGCGAAGAACACGATGAGCACCTGCATGTTGATGCTCCGCCGGATCTCCCGCTTCGGCAGGCCCACCTGCCGCATGATCTCAAAGCGTGCCCTGTCCTCATAGCCCTCGGAGATCTGCCGGTAATACATGATGAGCACCATGGCCATGATGAAAATGCCGCCCAGGAAAATGCCCAGGAAGAAGAAGCCGCCGTTGGTAGAATAGAAGTCTATCTCGTTCTGGGCCCGGCTCTCGACGGCGAACCACTCCCAGTTCAGGGCCTCGTCGTTTACAAGGCCGGCGCAATCCCCGTCCGAGAGCTTCCGGGCCGCTTCCATCTGCTCTTCCTCCGTGCCGTCGGTATCCAGAAGGCAGTTCCACTCAATGAGGCTGCTGCTGTACCCGCCCCAGCCCACCAGGGACGCGATCTCGTTCTGGGTCTGCACGTCGGGCAGGACGGCGTAGACCGTGTCCGCGGCGTAGACGGAGTACTCGCCCAGGAAGAAGTCCTCGTCCCCCTGGACCACCTGGAAGCGCAGGCTCTTTTCCTCTCCGCTTTCGGCCTGTCTGAAAACAAAATCCAGCTCCCTGTCCGCCGTTTTCCGGCCCGCGATGAGCACCTGCCCGGGCTTCAGCTCCGTTTTCTCGCCCGAGAGCTTTTCATAGTCCGCCGCCGTCAGAAAGATCACTATATGCCGGGCGCTGTCGTAGGCGCCGTCGGTGTAGACGCCGTCGGCATAGTCCATGTAGAGCTGCTTGCAGCCGTAGCTGAGGGACCGGGTCACGCCCAGGCCCTGCCGCCCGGCGGCGGAGACGATCTTTTCCTCCGCGCGCTGTCTGTCAAAGGTCTTGTTGGCGTCGAAGCGCACCGTGGCGTTGATCTGGGCGGGATAGCGGGTGTTCAGGGCGTCCTCGGTGCCCATATAGAGGGAAAAGGTGCCCGAGATCATCACCATCACCATGGTGCAGAGGATGCAGATGTTGCCAAGGCCCACCGCGTTGCGGTTCATCCTGTGGAGCATACCGGAGACGCCGATGAAGTTCCCGGTCTTATAATAGAACTTTTTGTTTTTTCTCAGGGCCTTCAAAACCGCGATGCTCACCGCCGAGAACAGGCAGTAGGTCCCGATGATGACCAGGATCACCGCCACGAAATACATGCTCAGGGCCGAAAGGGAATCCTTGATGCTGACGGCCAGATAATAGCCCGTCCCCAGGCAGAGGACGCCCAAAACCGCGATGAGCCCCCGGGTTTTCGGCTCCCGCTCGCCCACGCCGGCCCCCCGCAGCAGCTCCACGGGCTTTTGCAAATGCACCCGGCGCAGGTTGATGAGCAGGGTGACCAGCAGCACCAGTGCGAAAAACAGCGCCGTCACCCCCATGCCCCGGAGGGACACGTAGAAATGATAAACCGTGCCTGTGCGCATGAGCTTTTCCGCCAGCATGGTGAAAAGCTTCTGAAGCAGCAGGCCCGCCAGGATCCCGCCGCCTACGCCGCCGATAAAGGTGTAGAGCGTCTCAAAGCTCAGCACCACGCCGATATTCCGCTTGCCCATGCCCAGCACGTTGTAAAGCCCCAGCTCCCTGGAGCGGCGCTTCATGAGAAAGCTGTTGGTATAGACCAGGAAAATAATAATGAACAGGCCCATCACGATGCTGCCGAAGGCCATGTAGCCGCTCAGATAGCTGTATCTGGCCTTATCGGGCAGATTCGGCGCGTTCGCCAGGGCCACGTTGATATAAAACGCCGCCGCCGTGAAAAGGACCGTCAGCAGGTAGGGAAAGTAAAATCTTCCGTTTTTCACGCAGTTGGAGGCGGCGAGCCTGGGGTAAAAGCCCTTAGTCATTGGCGGCGCCGCCTTTCTGGAGCAGGGTCAGGGTATCGGCAATGCGCTCGTACATCTGCTCCTCGTCCAGCTCCGCCCTGTAAAGCTGGTGGAACACCTGCCCGTCCTTGATGAAGAGCACCCTTTTGGCGTGGCTTGCCGCCTTGACGGAGTGGGTGACCATGAGGATGGTCTGGCCCATGTCGTTGATCTCCCCAAAGAGCCGCAGCAGCTGTCCGGTGGCCTTGGAGTCCAGCGCCCCGGTGGGCTCGTCGGCCAGGATGAGCTGGGGATTGGTGATCAGCGCCCGGGCCACCGCCGTCCTCTGCTTCTGGCCGCCGGAGATCTCATAGGGGTACTTGGACAGAATGTCCTTGATGCCGAGCTTCGCCGCGATGGGCATAAGGGCCCGGCTCATCTCGTCATAACCCCTGCCCGACAGGACCAGGGGCAGAAAGATGTTGTCCTGCACGGAAAACGTGTCCAGCAGGTTGAAGTCCTGAAACACAAAGCCCAGGTTGTCCCGCCGGAAAGCGGCCAGCTCCCTCTCCGGGATCTCCACGATGTTCCGGCCGTTGAGCAGCACCTCGCCGGAGCTGGGCTTGTCAAGGGAGGCCAGGATGTTCAGAAGCGTGGTCTTTCCCGAGCCGGACTCGCCCATAATGGCCACGTATTCCCCCTTCTCCACCGAAAAGCACACCTTGCTCAGCGCCTGCACACTGCTTCCCCCGAAGCGGGCGGTGTATATTTTTTTCAGGTTGTTTACTTCCAGCATCGCCATAGCAAATACCACTCCTTTTTCAGCTTACGGCCATTATTATAGGCCCTGAACCGCCCCCCTGCCATCGCTTTGCCTTACGCTTTCGGCCCCAATCTTACATTTTTGTAAGCCTTCCCCCTCCGGCGCCAGCAGCAGCCGGACGCGCGTCCCCTCCCCGGGGCGGGATTCGATCTCGATCCCGTGGCCCAGCATGCCGAGGATCCGCCTGCACAGGTAAAGCCCTATGCCTGTGGACTTTTGATCCGTCCGGCCGTTGTAGCCGGTATATCCCTTGTCAAAAACCCGGGGCAGGTCCTCCGGGGCAATGCCCATGCCCGTGTCCTCCACGGTGATCTCCCCCTCCCCGGCGCGGATGGCGATCCAGCCCGAAGCGGTGTATTTCAGGGCGTTTGCCAGAAGCTGATCCAGTACGAAGCCCAGCCATTTTTCATCTGTCAGTGCCTGGGCCCCCGTCCCCTCATAGCGGAGGCGGATGCGCTTGCGGATAAACTGCTTGGCAAACTTCCGCACCGAGCGGCGGATGATCCCGTCCAGGGCGCAGGGGCGGATCACGAAATCCGTGTAGTCGCTGTCCATGCGCAGGTAGTTGAGCACCATGTCCACATACTGCTCGATCCGGAACAGCTCCGGCTCCAGCTCCCCGGTGCTGTCTCCGCCGCTCTGGAGGATAAGGCGCATGGCGGAGATGGGGGTTTTAATCTGGTGGGCCCAGAGGGTAAAATAATCCTGCATCTCCCCATAGCGCAGGGCGGCGGCGTTCTCCGCGGAGAGCCTGTCCTCCCGCAGGAGCCGGAGCAGGCCCTGATATTCCCACTCCAGCGGGTCCCCGGGGGACGGCAGGTTCTCCAGGGACAAAAGCGCCTGCTCCCGAAGCCCGGCAAGCGCCCAGTACCGCCTGCAAAAGCGCAGGAAGCCAAGGCCCAGCCCCAGGGTGCAGAGGGCCAGCCACAGCAGGCCCCCGTAGATAAGCTCCGCCCGCGCCATGCCTCCCGCCCAGCCCAGAAGGGCGGACACCGCCAGAAGCAGCAGGAGCAGCAGCCCCGTCCCCCGCCGGCTTTTCAGATATCCCCAAAACAGCTTTCTCATTCCACCATGTAGCCCAGGCCCTTGCGGGTGACGATAAAGTCCCGCAGGCCCACGCCCTCCAGTTTTTTGCGCAGCCGCGCCACGTTCACGCTCAGGGTATTCTCGTCCACAAAGCTGTCCGACTCCCAGAGCCGCTGCATCAGCGTCTCCCGGGACACGGCCCGGCCGTTGTTCTCCATCAGCACCTGCATAATCCGCAGCTCGTTCTTTGTGAGTGCCAGCCGTTCCCCCTGAAAGCTCAGGCTGGCGTCATCCAGATTCAGCAGGGCCTCCCTGTGCTGGAGCACCCTGCCGGAAGCGGCAAAGTCATAGCTGCGCCGCAGCATGGCCTGGACCTTGGCCGTGAGCACCTGCAGGTCAAAGGGCTTGGCGATGAAATCATCCGCCCCCATGTTCACGGCCATCACGATGTTCATGTTGTCCGAGGCAGAGGAGATGAAGATGATGGGCACCTTGGAAAAGCGCCGGATCTGGCTGCACCAGTGGTAGCCGTTAAAGAAGGGCAGGCCCACATCCAGTAGCACAAGCTGGGGCTGGTAGTCCATAAACTCCCCCAGCACGTTCCGGAAATCCGAGACGATCCGCGTCTCGCAGCCCCAGCTTTCAATATGCCGCGCCATGGCCCCGGCGATGGCCGCATCGTCCTCTACGATAAAAATTTTCATGTTCTCACCTCGCCCCCCATTATAATGCCCCGCCGCCATCCGCGCAAGCGCTTGTCATATCCGCCCCGCTGTGGTATTCTACCATCAGTATTTCCGGAAAGGAACACAGAGATGCGCTGCAGGAAAAGCGCGCTGACGCCCGGGCCTGCCCCGGCGCGCAGGCGAAAACATAAAGGAGAAAAAACATGATACAGCCCAACGATGTAATGAACATTGACAGCGAAAACTGGGAAGACTTTAAGAAAGAGGCCATGAAGGACGCGCTCTATTATAACGGCCCCGGCGACCTGCTGGATACCAAGGAGGGCCGCGCCCGCTTCTGCCGCCTGAACGAGACGGGGGTTTTCCGAAAGCCCGACCCGGACTTTCCCAATTATAAGATCTGGGTTTTCAACAACCAGGGCAGCGGCATGGTCGTCAAAAAGCGCAGCCGCGTGGACCAGGCCCTCATGGAGGATGTGGAGTACGACGCGGACGGCAGGGAGATCAGCCGCTCCTATGAGCCGGCCTGATCCCCCCTCCCGCCCCCTGTCATTCTGAGCGCTTTTGTCAT
>DCJL01000016.1:0-30881 GCA_002320035.1 Clostridiales bacterium UBA1701
TGACAGCGTCAAAATGCCGCTTCGCCCAAACGGCCTGTTTTCAGGCCCTTCGACGGCGGCTTATCCCATTTGAGGCGGGCCTTGCCCCCTCAAGCTCCCCCGCGGCTCCGTTGTTTTCCGCTTCGGCAAGCATTTTTTGACAGTCTCAAAAAACCTTCCGATCAGCAGATCGGAAGGTTTTTTACTTTTTTTCAGCTCCAGCTTGCCCACCAGTCGGAATAGTCGGCACTGCCGTCGGGACCCTGATAGGTCCCGGTTATTTTGCTCAGGGCGCGCTCGTATTCCTCGCTGCCCTCTGCATAAGGCGTGGGGCGGTAGTCGTTGTAATTGTCCCGATGCACGGCGGCGGACTCAAGGTCGCTGCTGACACAACAGGGGATAATGGTGTAGCCCTCGTTTGAAATGCTGCCGTCGATATCCCGCTTCACGCTTATTTGTACGATGGCGGTGTCCGGGTCGGTGGGGGCGGTATGGCCGCCAAAGCTCCAGTTGCCCATGCCGTAGAGGATGATGCCCTCTTTGTATTCCTCGATGGGCTGGAGGCAGTGGGCATGGCTGCCGTAAACAAGGTTCGCGCCTGCGTCTATGCAGGCCCGGGCCAGCTCGACCTGCTCTTCATTGGGCCGGTATTTCAGCTCTTTTTCGCCCCAGTGGAAGGCGCAGATGATATACTCGGCCCCCTGCTTTTTGAGGCTTGCCACTGCGGCGGCGCTTTTGCCCACGTCGGGATAATACTTGTTATAATCGCAGTAGATGCCGATTTTCAGGCCGGTTTCGGTTATAAAGGTACTTGTCTCGCCCTCAACTCCATAGGCCACGCCGTGTTCCTTCAGCGCGGCGTATGTATGCTCCGCGCCCTTCTGACCAAAGTCCATCATGTGGTTGTTGGCGGTGTTCACAAAGTCCACGCCGCCCTGAACCAGTATTTCCGCCCATTCGGTGGGGGAGAGAAAGTAGAACTGCTCCATGGAGTTGAGCTTTTTGTCGGAAAGGGTGCACTCCAGATTTGCCAGGGTAAAATCATCCTCCGCGAAATACTGGACAGTGTTGGAGAAGGGATAAGCATAATCCCCGTTCATGCGCGCCTTATAGCCATAGGGGCTTTCAAGAAAATTCTGGGATGAGGCGAGCGTGCAGTCACCCACGGCGGAGATGGTAAAATACTCCGGGTCTGGAGTAGGCGTGGGCACCGGCGTGGGGGCGCTTTCGGCGGTGGGGGCGGGCCTTGGCGTGGTCTCCGCCCCGTCGCCCGCGGGCGAGCAGCCCATCCGGGCACGCAGCACAAGGGCCAGCGCGCCCAGCACCGCTACCAGCGCAAAGCCCAGCAGGATGTTTTTAAGCGTTTTTTTCATTTTCTAACCTCTTGTGTATTTCTCAGGCAGATAAATGCGGCTCAGCCCCAGCTTGAATACCAGGCGGAATAGTCCGCGTTGCCGTCGGGGCCCTGATAGGTCCCGGTTATCTTGCTTAGGGCGCGCTCATATTCTTCGGTGCCCTCGGCATAGGGGGTAGGACGGTAGTCATTGTCCGCGCCATTGTCAGAGCCGACGGGCAGACTGCTGACGGCGCAGGGGATAATGTCGTAGCCGGCGTTTGAAATGGTTCCGTCAAGGTCCCGCTTGACGCTTATCTGGACGATGGCGGTGTCCCTGTCCGTGGGGCTGGTGTTGCCGCCGAAGCTCCAGTTGCCCATGCTGTAAAGAATAATGCCGCCGTTGTATTCCTCGATGGGCTGGAGACAGTGGGGGTGGCTGCCGTATATCAGGTCCGCCCCCGCGTCTATGCAGGCCCGGGCCAGGTCTACCTGATTCTGGTTGGGCCGGTACTTCAGCTCCTGGCCCCAATGGAAAGCGCAGATTATGTATTCCGCGCCGTCGTTTTTCAACTGCTCAATGGCGGCGACGCACTTGTCGGTATTGGGCATATAGCTGTTGTGGTCGCAGTATATGCCGATAACAAGGCCGCTTTCCGTGGTGAAGAGACTGGTCTCTCCCTCGCGGCCGTAGGGCATCCCGATGGCGTCCAGCGCGGCAAAAGTATCGTCCAGGCCCTGCTGGCCAAAGTCCATGGCGTGATTATTGGCGGTGGTGACATAGTTTACGCCGCCCCGGGCTAAAATGTTGGCGTATTCGGAGGGTGCCTGGAAGTAGAATTGCTGGGAGGAATAGAGCTTGGAGTCGGAAAAGGTACACTCCAGGTTGGCAATCGTAAAATCGTCGTTTTCAAAATACTGGATGGTGTTGGAGAAAGGATAGGCATAGTCTCCGTTCATGCGGGAGGCATAGGAATAGGGGCTGCCGGCTCCAAGAAACTGGTGGGAGGTAAGCGTGCAGTCCCCAATGGCGGAAATGGTAAAATACTCCGGTTCCGGGGTAGGGGTAGGCGTCGGCGTGGGGGTCGGTGTGGGCGTGGGCGTTGGGGAGGCGGAAACCGTTGGCGAGGGACTCTCCTCCGGCACCGCGGGCTCCGGCTGCACCGCTCTCGCCCGCAGCAGCAGCGCCAGGGCCAGCAAAAGGAACACAAGCAAAACGGAACTGATAATTTTTTTCATCTATCATTAAACCTCGTGTAAAATAAAGCCATATCATTATAATTAAGTTTTCAGAATAAAGCAAGAGCCGGATCCGATCTTTTCCGGTGAATTAAGATATTAAGAGACCCCGGACAAAAACCTGTCCGGGGTCATTATATGCGCTTTGCCGGATGGAATTTACAGCAGGCCGCCGATTTTTATAAACAGCGGCGCAAAGACCAGCGCCACAACGGTCATAAGCTTGATGAGAATATTCAGGGAGGGACCGGAGGTGTCTTTAAAGGGGTCGCCCACGGTGTCTCCGACAACGGCCGCCTTGTGGGCCAGGGAACCCTTGCCGCCGTTGTGACCACCCTCTATGTATTTCTTGGCATTATCCCAGGCGCCGCCGGAGTTGGACATGTATATGGCCAGCAGCACACCGGTTACCAGAGAGCCGGCCAGCAGGCCGCCGAGCGCGGCGGGCCCCAGCAGTATGCCCACCAGCAGGGGCACGGCCACAGCCATCACCCCGGGAACGATCATCTCGTGCAGGGCGGCCCTGGTGGAGATGGAGACGCAGGAAGCGTAATCGGGCTTGGCCTTGCCTTCCAGAATGCCGGGGATTTCCCGGAACTGGCGGCGGACTTCCTCAATCATTTTATAGGCGGCCTTGGAGACGGAATCCATGGTCAGGGCGGAGAAGGCAAAGGGCAGCATTCCTCCCACGAGCAGGCCGATGACCACATTGGGGTCCAGCATGTCGATGCTGGCCAGCTGAACTTCCTGGGCGTAGGAGACAAAGAGCGCCAGCGCCGTAAGAGCGGCGGAGCCTATGGCAAAGCCTTTGCCCATGGCGGCGGTGGTGTTGCCGACAGCGTCCAGCTTATCGGTTATCTGACGGACCTTGGGATCAAGGCCGCTCATCTCCGCGATGCCGCCGGAGTTATCGGCAATGGGGCCGTAAGCGTCGACGGCTACGGTAATGCCGGTGGTGGAGAGCATTCCCACGGCCGCAAGGGCAATGCCGTAAAGGCCGCCGGTAACGGTGTAGGAAACATAGATGCCGATGCAGATGAGGACGATGGGGACCCAGGTACTCATCATTCCTACGGCCACGCCGCTTATAATGGTGGTGGCCGAGCCCGTCTCAGACTGACTGGCAATGCGTTTGACGGAGCGGTAGTCCTCAGAAGTGTAGACCTCGGTCATGAAGCCTATGACCAGACCCACGATGATGCCCGCGATAATGGGGGCGGAGTAAAAGAGGCGGCCGAAGAACATCCGGCTCAGGGGCACGGAGGCGACGGCTACAATCAGCGCGGAGATGTAAGAGCCCATTTTCAGGGCTTTATGGGGATTGGAACCGTCCTTGCCGCGGACAAAGAAAGTGGCGATGATGGAGGCGAGGATGCCCACCGCCGCAATGATCAGCGGATATATCGGCCCGGCCCCCGTGAAAAGTCCGGCCACGGAGACGCCCAGCGTCAGCGCGGAAACCAGCGCGCCGACGTAAGACTCAAAGAGGTCCGCGCCCATGCCGGCCACGTCGCCCACATTATCGCCCACATTGTCGGCGATGACGGCGGGGTTGCGGGGATCATCCTCGGGGATGCCGGCTTCGACCTTACCCACAAGGTCGGCGCCCACATCGGCGGCCTTGGTGTAAATTCCGCCGCCTACGCGGGCAAAAAGGGCGATGGAGGAAGCGCCCAGAGAGAAGCCGAAGAGAATATTATAGTTTCCTGTGACAATATAGATAAGACTGCAGCCCAAAAGCCCCAGGCCCACAACGCACATGCCCATAACGGAACCGCCGGAGAAGGCAATGGACAAGGCTTTGTTCATGCCGCTTTCCATGGCCGCATTGGCCGTGCGCACATTTGCCCTTGTGGCCACCTTCATCCCGAAGAAGCCCGCCAGAATAGAGCAGAGCGCACCCAGCACAAAGCAGACGGCGGTGCCGATGTCAATAAACACAGCGATAAGGGCAAAGAGCACGAGAATGAAAACAGCCAGAATTTTATATTCTGACCTTAAGAAAGCGTCGGCCCCTTCTGCGATGGAGCCCGCTATTTCCTGCATCCGGCTGCTGCCGGGGGCAGATTTTGAGACATATTGCGCTTTGTACGCCGCGAAAAGCAGCGCGGCCAGCGCCAGTACGGGGGTAAGCCACAGTATCTTTTCCATATCAGTTCTCCTGTCAGTAAGTTTTTTTTCTGCTTGCATTTGTGTATTTTACACTATGGTTCAGCTTTTAACAAGGTGTAAAAACGGTTCTTTGATGCAAAATGACCAAGTTCATACAAAATGCCGAAATGAAGCGTTCTGATATCACTTTAATAGTCAAAATCAACAAAAATGTAAGCGCTGAAGCAAGTGACATATGCGATAATTTTGACATACTCATGCAAATTAACAATTTTGTCGAAACAATGGGGAGAATTATGACAAAAATGCATTTTTAATGGTGCAAAACAACCCGACAAAATATACAAAGGTATGAACAACCGTTCCAAAACCTGCCAAAACGGACCGAAACTTTCCAGGGGAAAAATCCGTTATATTGATGGGAGATAATCCGGGGCAGGAGAGCCTGCTTTTCTGCTTCCCGGGGAGGAGGGAGCCATATATTGTGCCACATCAAAAAATTGCTGCTGTATTTCCATACGATTACAAAACGGTAAAAAAATATGGCATTTAATTATTAAATTGTCTTAAGACGTATTGCAAATCTGCCCCATCCGTGTTACATTAACAGTACAAAATCATGGGCGGGCCGCGGCGATCCGGGGCACGCGGCATATTATTACATATTCTATATATATGGGAAATTTAGGCGAAAAGGAGAATTCATCATGAAAGCAAGCGTAAAATTTCTATCTGTGCTGCTGATCGTTGCCATGTGCTTCAGCCTGATGGCGGCTTCGGCCTCTGCCACCGGCGTTGTCGTCACCCCCGGCGGCGCTGAGAGCGGCAGCGTGGTTGTTGTCAGCCCGGAGGCGAGCCCCCAGCCCACCCCCACCCCCGTTCCCAGCGCCAAGCCCGCTGATGACGGCGGCGTTGTGATCGTGGAGGGAGAGGAGAGCGATGAGCCGCAGAAAGCCACCGTCTTTGGCGCGCCCAAGGCTCCCGTGACCGACTCTGAATATAAAGAAAAGACTGTCGCCGTGATTGGCGAGCAGGAGTATGATACGCTCAACGGAGCGGTTGACGCCGCCGCGGGGACCGGCAGTACCGTAAAGCTGGTCAAGGATCTTGAAAAGACCGTTCCCCTGGTGATAAACGGCGCCATGAAGCTTGACCTGAACGGGCACACCCTGAGCTTTACTCCCAAACAGGATCAGGGCGCCGCGATCAGCGTCACCTCCGGCAAGGTTACAATTTCCAACGGCGACATCGTCGTTAACAGCGCCGAGGCTAAGGCGGACGGCAAGACCGTCACTTATCAGTTCGCCAAGGGCGTTTCCGCCGCCGAAGGGGCTTCCGTTCTCCTGAACGTGAACCTGAACTACAAGAATGCGGGCGGCAAAATGCTCGACGGCGGCGTTACCGTCTACGGCGGCAGCTACAATATGGATCCTGCGGGCTTTGTGGGGCCTGAGTATGTTGCCGAAAAGGATGATTTCGGAAACTATGTGATTTCCAACAAGCCCGAGGAGCCTGTTATTGAAAGCGTGGCAGAGGTCGGCGGTGTGAACTATGAGACGATCGCCGCGGCCATCGCGGCTGCAGGCGACGGGGCCACCGTCACCCTGCTGGGCGATGTGACCGAGGACGTCACTGTTGACAAAAACCTGGTTCTCAACCTGGGCGGCAGGAAGCTGACCGGCGCTCTGGCTCTGAATGCAGGAAAGAGCCTTACGCTCAAAAACGGCGAGCTGGCTGGCGCCGTGTCCGATTCCGGCGCGCTGACCCTTGAAAGCGTGAAGCTGGGCGATATCGCCGTTGAGGACGGCGCAAGCCTGACTGCCGCCGATGCGAACGCGGCCGCCGGCAATATCACCGCCAAGGGCGCAAACGCTGTGATCGCCATTTCCAACGGCAGCTTTGGAGAACTCAAGGGCGGGGATTTTGTACCTGCCGAGGGTTCCAACAAAGTGACCGGAGGCAGCTTTGCCAAGGGCGAGAGCGAGAATTTTGCCACCGCTTACCTGGCCGAGGGCTATGAGGCAAAGCTGGTTGACGGCAGGTTCGTTGTGTCCAAGAAGGAAGCGCCCCCTGCCACAGCGAAGGTCACAAGCCCCGACGGAAAGACCGAATACGGCGCGGATTCCAACGCCTATGTGGAATTCTTCAAGGGCGAGGCCGAGAGCGGCAGCAACAAGGATCTTGTCTTCCTGCTGGATCAGCCCCTCAAGTCTCTCTCCGTGGGCGGCAAGACCCTGACCAACGGCAGCGAATACAACTATGACGCGGAAAAGAACACCATCACCATAGCCAAGAGCGCCGCTTTCCTCAAGACCCTGCCCGCCGGGCGCAATATGCTGGTATTCTCCTTTGAAAACGGCGCGGAGGTTCAGGCAAAGCTCTATGTCTACCCCTCTATTGTTTTCACCGCCAATGACAGGGATTACAATTACTACATCCAAGGCAGCGGCAGCGGCCTTTCCGCCGTGGTGTCCGACGCGCCCAAGGGCATATCCATCTGCAACAGCGGGAAAGGCGAGGATCACGCCAAGAATCTCATTGATTCCGCCAATTACAGCGTAGACGGCGGCAAGGTGACTGTGAAGTCCGCCTATCTGGATTCCATCTCCAGCGGTGCGACCAAGATCGGCTTCTGGTATGACGAGGCCCTGATGGTTTACGACCTCTCCGTTCTGCCCGCCCCTTCCATTTCCCCTGCCGACAGCAACAAGGACGGCAAATGGTACTACGGCGACAGCACCATGGTTTATACCCTTTCTCCCAATATTGTGAGCGTCAGCGTTGACGGCACGAAGCTTGGCTCCGACAACTACACCGCCGGCGACAAGGGGATCCTCACTCTAAAGTCCGCTTTCCTGAAGAGCCTTAAGTACGGCGAGCACACCCTCTCCGTCGAGACCCGTGACGGCTCCGTCTCCACCAAGTTCAGCACCAATCCCTCTCTTGTGGCCAAGAACGGCAACACCCACACGCTGGGCGGCAAGAAGGATCTGGCTTTCGTGGCCTCTGACCCTGTCAGCAAGGTCTGGATCGGCAGCAAGGAGCTGGACACCAAGAACTACACCCTCAGCTCCGACAAAAAGACCGTCACCCTGAAGGCCGATTTCCTTAACACGCTGAAGGCCGACACGTCCTATGTCATTACTGTCCAGGTGGAAGCGGGCACACCCACCGCCACCTTCAAGATCCTCTCCGCAAGCTCCGCCGCCTCCAACCCCAAGACCGGTGACAGCAGCGGCGCTGCCCTCTGGGCTGGCGTTCTTGTCCTGTCCGGCGCGGCCGTTGTGGCCCTGCTGCCCAGGAAGAGAAAGCAGTAATTGATTCTTGATTTTTGAGAAACCCTCCCGGATAATTCCGGGAGGGTTTCCGCCTGTCAAACGCCGGCAATGTCCAAAGAACGCTGCCGGCGGGAAGAAGCGCGTTTCCTCCATGCCTCCACGCGCTTTGCCGGCACGCATCCTGGCACCCGGTGCGGGAGAGTTGTTTTCCGGGGAGCGGGACGCTTTTTTAAAATAAGTGCCTTTCTGACAGCCGGAGACGTCTTGGCAAAAGTGCCGAATTTGCCGAAACCGCTCCCACTGAACGCTTTGGGGCCCGTTTAGGGCTTAAATTATGCTTGGAATTGACACAGAAACGCTGTATAATGGTTTGACAAATAGAAATAGAGGAGATATACCCCATGGATGCAAAATATTTAAAGCACATCCCCGAGGAAGATATATATCTTTTTAACACCGGCGACGCCCGCAAGGCATGGCTCTGCTATGGCTGCCGCTATATCCCCGAACTGGATGCCCACCGTTTTATTGTCTGGGCTCCAAACGCCCGGAGCGTGAGCCTGGTGGGCGATTTCAACGGCTGGGACAAGGCTGCCGCCCCTATGGAAAAGCTGGAGGGCGGCGTTTGGGCCATCTTCATGAAGGGCCTTTGCGAGGGGCAGAAGTACAAATACTGCGTGGACGGGGCCGACGGGCGGCAGGTTCTCAAGGCCGACCCCTTTGCCGCCTTCTCCGAGTGGGGCGAGCAGACCGCCTCCATCATCTGGAACGGAGGCTCTTTCCACTGGCGGGATAAAAACTATCTGGACCGCCGGGCCAAAACCGATTTTATGCGCAGCCCCATGAGCATTTATGAGGTTCATCCCGGCTCCTGGCGCAGCTTTGAGGGCGGCGTAACCTACCGGAACCTGGCGGATTCCCTGGCGGACTACTGCCGGGATATGGGATTTACCCATGTGGAGCTGATGCCCATTACCGAGTACCCCTACGACGGCTCCTGGGGCTATCAGGTCACGGGCTATTACGCCCCTACCTCCCGCTACGGCAGCCCGGATGACTTTAAGTATTTTGTGGACAGGATGCACCGGGCCGGGATCGGCGTAATTATCGACTGGGTCCCCGCCCACTTTCCCAAGGACGAGCATGGCCTGGCCTGTTTTGACGGCTCTCCCATGTTCGAGTGCTGGGAGCGGCGCATGGCCGAGCATCCGGACTGGGGCACCCTTATTTTCGACTATGCCAGCAAGCAGGTCCAGAGCTTTCTTGTCTCCTCCGCCTGCAAGTTCTTTGAGGACTTCCATATCGACGGCATCCGGGTGGACGCGGTCAGCTCCATGCTTTATCTGGATTACGGCCGGCGGGACGGAGAGTACACACCCAACAAGTTCGGCGGCAACACGAATCTGGATGCGGTGGCGTTTCTGCAGAAGCTGAATAAGGCCATTCTGACTCAGTACCCCGGCGCGGTGACGGTAGCCGAGGAATCCACAGCCTTCCCGCTGATAACCGCGCCCCCGGAGGCGGGCGGCGTGGGCTTCAGCCTGAAATGGGACATGGGCTTCATGCACGATACCCTGGACTATATGCAGCTTGACCCTTATTTCAGAAGCTTTAACCACAACCGGATTACCTTTTCCATGATGTATGCCTTTGCGGAGAACTATGTGCTGGCCTATTCCCATGATGAGGTGGTCCACGGAAAAAAGTCCATGCTGGACAAGATGAGCGGGGATTATGACCAGAAGTTCGCCTCCCTGCGCACCCTGTACGGCTTCCAGTTTGCCCACCCGGGGAAGAAGCTGAACTTTATGGGCAATGAGTTCGGCCAGTTCATTGAGTGGAACTGGAAGCAGGAGCTGGACTGGATGCTGCTGGATTATCCCCGGCATGAGCAGCTTCGGCAGTATTACAAAGAGCTGAACCGGCTTTACTGCGGCAACCCCGCTATGTATCTGGTGGACCGCTCCTGGGACGGCTTCAAGTGGCTGAATGTGGACGATTCCGACCGCAGCTCCGTGGCCTTCCTCCGATCGGCGGAGGAAAAGGACAGCTATATTGTCTGCGTATGCAACTTTACCCCGGTCCAGTACGACGGCTTCCGCGTAGGCCTGCCCAGAGCCGGCACCCTCAAGGAAATACTCAGCAGCGACGAGCTCCGCTTCGGCGGCGGCGGCGTCAGAAATGCCACCGCCGTCCGCAGCCGCAAAAAGCCATTCCTCGATATGGAGCACTCCGCTGAAATCATACTTCCGGCCATGTCTGCCGTCTTCTTCCGTTACAAGCCCAGAAAGCAGCCCGAAAACAAAACGGAAGCGGCGGCGCCTGGGAAAACGGGCGGAAAGAAGAAAAAGAACTGAATGATCTGCCGGTAAATAATTTAATTGATCCAGTCTATCAATTCCCGGGCGGCCGCCGGTCCCGGGAACTTCATGAAAATCCTTCAGGCGGCAGAACGGAGAGGAATATGAAACGGGAATTCAGGGATATGCTTAAGGAACGCGGCAGGGAAGAACTGCCCCAGGTACTGCTGGTCTCCGCCGAGTGTGCGCCCCTTTCCAAGACGGGGGGGCTTGCGGATGTGGTGGGCACATTGCCCAAGGCCTTGAAAAAACTGGGCGTGGAAGCCCGGGTGATCACCCCTTATCACCGGGTCATAAAGGACAAATACTTTGGCCAAACCGAGCATATGTTTTATTTTTATACAGAGCTTGGCTGGCGGCGCGAATATGTGGGGATTGAGAAGCTGATTCTGGACGGCGTCACCATTTATCTGGTGGACAACGAGCGTTTCTTTAACGACAGGATTTACCGCGGCGATCGGGCCGAGCTTGAGCAGTATGCCTTTTTTACCCGGGCTGTGCTGGATGCCATCCCCAATCTGGACTTTGTGCCGGAGGTGATTCACTGCAACGACTGGCATACCGCCATGGTCCCCATGATAGCCCGCACCCAGTACCGGGGCTGTATGCAGGAGGGGCTGCGCTACCTGCTGACCATTCACAACATTGCCTACCAGGGCAAGTGCGGCTTTGCGCAGGTACAGGATCTGCTGAGCGTGGAGGATAAATACTATACGCCGGAGTTTATGGAACTTCACGGCTGCGCAAACTTCCTGAAGGCGGGCTGTGTCTTTGCCGACAGGATAAATACCGTCAGCCCCAGCTATGCCCGGGAAATTATGACTCCCTATTACGCCGAGGGCTTGGACGGGATCCTCAACGCCCGCGCAGCGCAGCTCTCCGGCATCATAAACGGCATTGATAAGGCCGTTTTCAACCCCCATTCCGACAAGAGCATCCCTGCCCACTATGACCGGGGCCATCTCAGGGGCAAGGCCGTCTGCAAGGCGGCGCTGCAGGAGCGCATGGGCCTTGCGCAGCGGCCGGAGGTGCCCCTTGTGGCCATGGTTACGCGCATGACTGAGCAGAAAGGCTTTGACCTTGTGACGGCGGTTCTTGATGAAATGATGAGCCATGAGGACATGCAGTTCATGCTCCTGGGCACCGGGGACGCCCGCTTTGAAAACTTCATGCGCGAGGCTGAGGGCCGCTATAAGGGCCGTCTCTGCGCTTACATCGGTTACAGCGAGGAGCTGTCTCACCTGGTCTACGCCGGAAGCGATTTCTTCCTCATGCCCTCCCGCTTTGAACCCTGCGGCCTGAGCCAGATGATAGCCATGCGCTACGGCTCCATTCCCATCGTCCGGGAGACCGGCGGCCTGAGAGACACTGTTATCCCCTATAACCAGTTTACCGGGGAGGGCAACGGCTTTTCCTTCGCCAATTTTGACGCCTGGGAGATGCTTGCCGTGGTCCGTACCGCTTTGAGATGCTACGGCAATAAAGAAATAATGCAGGGACTCATAAACCGCGCCATGCAGGCTGATTTCGGCTTTGCGCTCTCTGCACAGGAATACGCGAGGCTCTACATATGGATGCTCTGAGCCCCGAGATCTCACATTTTTCCGGCGCTCAGTCTTACCCGGTTTTCTTTGGCGGGGGATACCGGGAATGCTGGAGCGAGGATTACAGGCTTTCCATTGTCTATGAAAACCGCCGCTGTGTGGAGGCGGAGCCTGCGGAGGACCGCTGGAGGGCGGCCGGGGGTGACAGGGAGCTTGTGGAGCTTCTCAATTCCCCGGACTGCCCGCGCCTGACTGATGAGTATTTTCAGGCTGCCGCCTCGGTGTATGCCGCAGCGAGGGACTGTGTCCGGCGGGGCCTGCCCCTTAGCCGGCTTTATGAGATCTTCCGCTCGCCGGCCAATGCCCTGACGGCGCCGGAGCTCATGCGCCTTCTGATGGACGACTGCGGCTTCTCCATGGCCGACGCTTATCAGACCACCGCCCGCTGCTGCGGGAATCTCCGCTCAGCGGGGCTTGATGTGGAGCGGGTCTGGCTTCTTCAGCCCCGCACTGCCCATGTGGTGAGTCTGCTGCGCGGCCTCTGCTCCAGCACCCTGGCGCTGGAACATGACGGGCGCTTTGCGGAATTCCGCAGTCCCGCCTGCGCCGTCCGCACGGGGGAACTGGTGACGCTGTCTTTCCGCATCCTGGGCGGCCGTGTGACAAGAGCCTGGGCTCTTGTCCGGGGGGATGATTTCAGCCATGAGTATCCCATGGAGCGCGTGGGAAACATGTATACCCTTACCTTTGCCGCACCTCTTGTCCCTGCGGCGCTCTGGTATCAGTTCAGGATCGAGACGCCGGACAGCGCCCAGTGGCTCTGCCCGGATGAGAGCGGATACAGGGGCAGGCTCTCCGGCAGGGAGGGAGAGGGCTTCCGGCTTACGGTCTATAAAAAGGATTTTGACACGCCGGAATGGTTTCGCCGCAGCGTCATGTACCAGATCTTTCCCGACCGCTTCGGCTTTTCGGACGACGCAACGGCGGAGCGGGGCATAGAATATCATCTCTCTTTGGGCCAGACCCCGGAGCTGCATAAAAGCCTTGCCGAGCCGCCCCGCTATCAGCCCCGCCCCTTTGAGGCCGCTTACAGCCCGGATGATTTTTACGGCGGCACTTTCCGGGGCATTGAGGAAAAGCTCCCTTATCTGAAGGGGCTGGGGGTGAGCTGTATTTATCTCAACCCCATCGTCGAGGCCCGCTCCAACCACCGCTACGACAGCGCTGACTATATGCGTCCCGACCCCATTCTGGGCAGCACGGAGGACTTCGTCCGTCTCTGTGAGAAGGCGGCGGCCCTTGGAATGCGCCTTGTTCTGGACGGGGTCTATTCCCATACCGGGGCCGACAGCGTCTACTTCAACCGCTGGGGCAGCTATCCCGGAAAGGGCGCCTGCCAGGGGGCGGAGTCTGCATTTTATCCCTGGTACGATTTTCGGCGTTTTCCCGACGAATACCGCTGCTGGTGGGGCTTTCAGGACCTGCCGGAGGTAGACGAGGAAAATCCGGCCTGGCAGGACTTCGTTATCAGCGGCGAAAACAGCGTTGTTAAAACCTGGCTTCGCCGGGGAGCTTCCGGCTGGCGGCTGGATGTGGCGGACGAGCTGCCGGACGATGTACTGACCAAAATCAGAGACTCCGCCAAAGCCGAAAAGCCCGACGCGCTCATCCTGGGCGAGGTCTGGGAGGACGCGGTAATCAAGGAAAGCTATGGCGGCAGAAGAAATTACGCCCTGGGCTATTCTCTGGACAGCGTCATGAACTACCCCCTGCGCTCGGCGCTGTTGGACTTTGCCCACCGGCGTATTGACGCTTTTGAGCTCCGGGATTTTCTGGTAGGCCAGCAGATGAACTATCCCAAGCCCATGTATTATGCCCTTATGAACCTGTTGGGCAGCCACGATGTGGATCGGATCCGCAGCGCGCTGGCGACGGAAGTGGTGATCCGGGGCCTCTCCCGGGAAGCGCAGCTCAAGCTCCGCTTCAGCGAGGCGGATCTGAACCGGGCCCTGGAGCTGGAACGGCTGTGCGCCGTGGTGCAGTTTTCCGTTCCCGGGGTTCCCAGCATCTATTACGGGGATGAGCAGGGGATGTGCGGCGTGTGCGATCCCTTTAACCGCCTTCCCTTCGTGGAAGGAGAGCGGGAGCTGCATGATTTCTATGCTGCCCTTGCCGCCGCGCGCAATTCTTCCCCGGCTCTGTCCGCCGGCGAGGCGGTATTTTCTGCCGCCTCCACAGATGTGCTGCTGATTTTGCGTTATATAACAAAAGGACGGGATGCTTTTGGCCATCATGCTGAAAACGGCGCCTGGCTTGCGGTAATTAACCGGGGCGAGGCCGCCGAATTTGATGTGGACTGCTCCGCCGCCGGTCATAGCCGGGTGCATGTAAGCATTGCTGCCGGAAAAGCGGAACTGATGAAGCTGTATTAAAGGAGAGTAGCGATATGAAAAAACTTGGCTTCGGCCTTATGCGCCTGCCCCTGCTTGACAGGAAGGACCCCAAATCCATAGACATGGAGCTTTTGAAAAAAATGGTGGATACTTTTATAGCGCGTGGTTTCACCTATTTTGACACGGCCTGGATGTACTGCGGCTTTTCCAGCGAGAAGGCCGCAAAAGAGGCCCTGACCAGCCGTTACCCCAGAGAAAGCTACACCCTTGCCACCAAGCTCCATGCGGAGTATTTCGACAGCGTGGAGAGCCGGGAGGCCATGTTTGGAAAGCAGCTTGAAAACACCGGCGTTGATTATTTTGATTATTATCTTCTCCACGACGTAAATGAAAAACATCTCGAGGTGTATGACAGCCTGGACTGCTTTACCTGGCTCGCGGAGAAAAAGGCACAGGGCCTTGTAAGGCATATGGGCTTTTCTTTCCATGACAGCCCGGAGCTTCTCGACAGGCTTCTCACTGAGCACCCGGATATCGAATTTGTCCAGCTCCAGATAAACTATCTGGACTGGGAGAGCGAGAAGGTTCAGTCCCGCCGCTGCTATGAGACAGCGGTGAAGCACGGGAAAAAGGTCATCGTCATGGAGCCCGTGAAGGGCGGTATCCTGGCCCAGGTCCCGGCTGAGGCGGCGGAAATGTTTGCCGGGAGGAACCCGGCGGCCACGGCGGCCTCCTGGGCGGTTCGATTTGCTGCCAGCCTTGAAAACGTGATGGTAGTGCTCAGCGGAATGAGCGACATGGCTCAGGTGCTTGACAATACCGCTACCATGACCGCCATGGAGCCGCTGAACTCCGGCGAGCGGGACATGCTCCTGAAAGCGGCGGAAATAATCCGCAGCCATATTGAAATCCCCTGCACCGCCTGTTCCTACTGCACCGAGGGCTGCCCCATGGGCATTCCCATCCCCGGATATTTTTCGCTGTATAATCAGGCCAGGCAGGGCCGGGGCAGCTTCAGCGCCTATGAAAAGCTCTCCGAGGGAGCGGGGCTTGCCAGCGCCTGCGTGGGCTGCGGCCAGTGTGAGGGCGTCTGCCCCCAGCATCTGCCCATAAGGGAAAATCTCAAAAAAATTGCCGAGTATTTTGAAGACTGATAAAAAGCATTCCCTCCGAAAAACCGGAGGGAATGTTTTTTGCTTTTTCAGATCTTGAACTCTGCGGAGGCAATCGCCGTCTCGCCGTCGGGGCCGGCGAAGCGCTTGAGAACTCTGTACTCGCCCTGAGGCAGCTCACCGTAGCGTTCGCCGAAGTAGAGCATGGCTTCCTCGGTGCGCTCGGCGGGAAGATTGTAAATAACGGCAGGCGCGATGCCCTCCTGGCTGTCGGGCACGATGTACCATTTTCCATCCAGCTTTACCTCAAGGCGCTGAACCGCGTCGAAAGTGAATTCCTTGTCGGTAAGATTAACAATAGCAGCCGCGGCCTCCTGGGTATTTGAGGTCATGGTTTTCTGCTTTATAAAAAGCTGGACCTGGGTGTTGACCTCTGCATCGTTATACTCACTGATCGTGAGTTTGTCCGCGCTGAAGCCACTGGAGCCGCAGCCTGTCAAAGCAGCCATTATAAGAAGGGCGGAAACAATGGCAATCATTTTTCTCATTTTGTTCTCTCCTTGTTTTGGTAGTTGCAATTTTGTCCTGCATGGATACAGACGCGGGCTTTTTGATCTTGTTCCCATATTTTCAGACCCCGGCTCAGATAAATGAGCCGGGGTCCTGTTTCAGAGCTTGAATTTTCTGAACGCGGAGGGGGTGACGCCCTCCCGATCCTTGAACAGATAAAGAAAATGGTTCGGGTTCGGGATGCCAACAAGCTGGCAAATGTCCGAAATAGGCCGGGAAGAGTCGTAAAGCAGCGCTTTTGCCCGGTTTATGCGTACGTCTATAAGATAATCTATTGGACTTTTTCCGATAAAGCGCTTGAACTCCCGGGCCATGTGGTATTTGCTAATGCTGAAAGTGCGGGCCAGCAGATCGAGATTAATGTCCTGCGAATAATTTTTATCCAGGTAATTCTGGAGGCCTATTATTACGTCCGGAATGATTGCGGGCTTGCGGGCCGCCAGAGTTACAGCCATATCCAGCTCAAGAAAAAGGGCGAGCAGCAGGCTGTTGTAGAGCGGCGGGCTTTCCATGCTGCCGCTCTCCCGTGTGCCGAAAAGGTCCCATATGATTGAGCGAAATCGGGCGCCGGCGCCAAAAGTTAAAAAGGCAAGGCCGTTTTCCCGCAGATAAGCGCAGAGGCCGGGAAACAACTGGGAGTCAAAAGCGCCGTTGACACGGATAAAGGCGCATTCCCAAGGGGCGCCTGGATAAGCCCTGAAGTTCGGCTGCTGCCGGCAGTCTACGCATACGCAGTCATATTTGCGGCAGTGTACCGTTTTTCCGTTTGAATGCACATCGCCCTCTCCGCCTAGGGTGTAGCAGATCAAGGTGGCGTTTGGCATATAAATGCGCATACTGGAGGTGGACACCTTTACCATGGTCAGGCGGATCATTCCAAAGGACGAGGAATAGTCAAACTCAGAGAAGGATGAGAAAAATTTGGATTGCAGGATCTCCACATCGCCGTAGCTTATTCTGTCCTCATCCGAAGGGGGAGTCAGGCTGGAAGAATCGGCGTGGTCTATGAAGAAAGAGAGAAAATCTTCCGCCTGGTCGGTCTCATCGCTTCTTATGTCCTCTTCCGGAAGCGCACGCTGAATAAAGTCCGAGAGGAAATAGTCATCCTCTGCCGGAAAATCGGGATAAAGCCAATTGCGTCCTATCATGTTGAAGGCCTCCCAGTAAAAATATGCTGGATAAAAGCATAAAATAGAGATTTTTTTCTTTTGCTATTATAACATCAAAGGGAAACAGATGTAAATCCGGTTTGTAAAAAAACTGCGCCCGCCAGATAAGACCGGCGGTGAAACGCGGTTTTTCCCAGAAAATAAGGGGAAGTCGGCTGTGCTGACAGGATAAACAAAGGAATATTGTTATTTTGCTGACATTCTACATATCTTGCTGCAAGGGTATTGACTAAAAACGAACAAAGCAAGATATAGAGAATTCAGAGCAGTTTATCTGATTTATTTTTCACAAGCAATGAGATACAATTCAAGCATCAGATGAAAGTATTCCAAATTCAAAACAGGAGGAAAAATAAAATGATGTTTCAGTTTACGGAAGAGCAGAAAATGATCCGCGAAATGGTCCGTGAGTTCACTAAAAAAGAAGTTGAACCCCGGGACAAGTGGATGGATGAGAACGGCTTTGACTACGAGCTCCATAAAAAGCTGACGCAGGCCGGCCTCATGGGAATTCACCTTGAAGAGAAGTACGGCGGCGGAGGCGGGGACCCGGTCACCAGCATCATCGTCATCCATGAGATAGCCAAGGGCAGCGCCAGCGCCGCACTCTTCCTGGACGCCAACTGGCTGGCGGCCGACCTGATCCTCTATCACGGCACCGAGGCCCAGAAGGACAAGTACCTGCCCCAAGCGGCGCAGGGCAAGATCTTTGCCTTTGGCCTCACCGAGGCCAGCGGCGGTTCCGACGCCGCTGCAATCAAGTCCACCGTGGTCCCCGCCGCCGACGGCGGATGGGTCATGAATGGCGGCAAGGCATGGATAACCAATTCCGGCGTTGCCGATTACTACATAATACTCGCCAAGACTGACCCCGAAGCCGGCGCGAAGGGCATTTCCGCCTTTATCGTTCCCAAGGACGCCGAGGGCCTGGCCATCGGCAAGTTTGAGGACAAGATGGGCATGCGCGGCTCTGCCACCTGTGAGCTGGCCTTCAATAATCTCCGTCTGCCTGCCGACGCGCTTCTGGGCCAGCTGGGCATGGGCTTTAAGTACGCCATGCAGGCTCTGGACGGCGCCCGCATTTCCATCGGCGCCATTGCTGCCGGCCTTTCCGAGCACGCCATGAACATTGCACGCAGCTATGCCAATGAGCGCGTCTGCTTTGGCAAGCCCATCGGAAAATTCCAGGGCATCCAGTTTAAGTTTGCCGACATGGCCGCGGAAATCCGCGCCATGGAGCTCATGACCTACGACACCGCAAAGATGAAGGCCGAGGGCCTGCGCCATACGCTTGAGGCTGCCGAGACCAAGCTCTTCTCCGGCACCCGCTGTACCCAGATCTGCCTGGAGTGCCAGCAGATTTTGGGCGGAAACGGATACAGCAAGGAATTCCATGTGGAGCGTTTTGTACGCGACGCAAAGCTTCTTGAGATCGGCGAGGGCACGAACGAGATCCTCCGTATGCTCATCGGCGGGACTGTGCTGGCCCAGAAATAATAAATCCACATAGAAAGGCAGAACGGATGAAGATACTGGTTTTCGTCAAGCAGGTCCCGGACACGACGGATGTAAAGCTTGACCCTAAAACAGGCAATTTGAACCGCGAGGGTGTTGAGAGCATTATGAACCCTCTGGACGCCAATGCCGTAGAGGCGGCGCTGCGGCTCAAGGAGAAGCACGGCGGCACCGTGACTGCCATTTCCATGGGCCCCCCTCAGGCGGAGGACGTGCTGAAAAAAGCCCTTGCCATGGGCTGTGACGAGTCCGCCCTTCTGAGCGACCGGGTCTTCGGCGGCGCGGATACCCTGGCCACGGGCTATGTGCTGGCTAAGGCCGCGGAAAAGATAGGCGATTACGACCTGCTTATCTTCGGCCGTCACGCCAGCGACGGTGAGACGGCGCAGACCGGCCCCATCGTGGCCGCCTTCCTGGGCATACCCCAGATCACCCTGGCGGAAACTCTGGATATTGAGGATGGCTGGGCGGTAGCCACCCGCAGCACTGAGGACGGCAGCGAAAAGGTGAGGGCGAAGCTCCCTGCCCTGGTGACCGTCTGCGGTGAAATAAACGAGCCCCGCTACGCCACCCCCATTAATATCATGAAGGCCCTGAAAAAGCCCCGCATGGTCTGGAACCACGGGGAGCTGGACGCCGACCCTGCAAAGTGCGGCATACCGGGCTCCCCCTCGGTTACAAAGCGTCTTTTCGAGCCGGAGCATGAACATGTGGATACTGTCCTCTTCAACGGGGACGAGGAGACAATGGCAAAGCAGTTTGTCGATATGCTGGAAGCCCAGCACCTGATTTAAGGAGGAACATCCATGACAAAAAACGAATGCAGCGGAATATGGGTGTTCGCCGAGCAGCGGGGCGGCCGGCTGGACAGAACTGCCCTGGAGCTTCTCGGCAAGGCTCAGGAGTTGAAAAAAAATACTGGTGAGGAAGTTACAGCGGTGCTGCTGGGCAGCGGCGTGGAGGCTCTGGCGGACACGCTGGCCCATCACGGGGCCGACCGGGTGATCCTTGCCCGCAGTGAAAACCTTAAGGCATACAGCGCGCGGCCCTATCAGAAGGTCCTGACGGCGATGTGCGAAAAGTACAAACCCTCCATCTTCGTGTTCGGCGCTACCGCCCAGGGCCGGGACCTGGCCCCCCGGGTCATGTGTTCTCTGGGCACCGGCCTCACTGCCGACGCGGTTGACCTGGGTTTTGACGAAGAGGGCGCCTTTGTGCAGACCACGCCCGCCTTTGGCGGCAGCCTCCTTGCCCATATCGCCATCCCTGAGCTGCGACCGCAGATGGTGACCGTCCGGGCCCATGTGTTTGACATTCCCCCAGAGGATCCGGACAGAAGGGCGGAAGTGATTCTGGAGGATGTCTCCGTGGAAGCGGATGGAGATTACGAGGTAATGGAAGCGGTGGAGAAGGTTCCCGGAGGCGTTTCCATCAACAGCGCGGATGTGCTTGTGGCCGGCGGCCGGGGCATAAAGAGCGAGGCGGATATCGCCATGCTCCGGGAGCTTGCCTCTCTCATCGGCGGCGAGCTTGCCTGTTCCCGCCCTCTGGTTGACGAGGGCTGGCTTGCGCACGAACTGCAGATCGGCCAGAGCGGCACCACCGTAAAGCCCAAATTTATTCTGAACGTGGGCATCTCCGGCTCCGTGCAATATATGGTAGGGATGCAGAAGGCCCAGACCATTGCCACTGTGAACACCTATGACCGGGCGGATATGTTTGCCATATCCCATTACGGCGCGGTGGCGGATTACTCCAAACTTCTGCCCGCCGTCATTGCTGAGATAAAGCGCCGGAAACAGTAAAATTAATTAAATTAAAAGGAGAACGTATTATGAGCGATCGTAAATTTATAATCCCCGAATACGGCCCCTTCGCGGGTATGAGAGTTGTTTGCTCCGGTTCACTTGTGGCCATGCCCTTTGCGGCTACCATGCTTGCCGACTTCGGCGCGGAAGTTATCCAGATAGAGCGGCCCGGCGTGGGCGACACGCTGCGTATGCTGGCGCCGTTTGCCGAGGTCAACGGCACAAAGGTCTCCACCGCCTGGGCGCAGAACGCCCGGAACAAGCTGGCCATGGGTCTGGAGCTGAATCTCAAGTTTGACGAAGTAAAGGAAATATTTTACGGCCTTATCAAGGAAGCCGATATCTTCATGGAAAACATGGTCTGGCTGGAAAAGCTGGGCATTTACGATGAGGAGCTTCTGAAGGTCAACCCCAAGCTTGTCATCGTCCATGTAAGCGGCATGGGTCATAAGGAATTCGGCGGCGTTCCCGCCGTATGCAACCGGGCTTCCTACGACATGATCGGCCAGGCATTTTCCGGGTGGCTGTACCTTCAGGGCGACGCCGACCGCGACCCCTCCATTGCAAAGCCCTACACGAACGACTATGTTTCCGCCTTTGCCACGCTTTTTGCGGCCTTGTCCGGCTACATCTATGCTCAGAAAACCGGCAAGGGCCAGGTCGTTGACGTGGCCCAGTTTGAGGCAATGGCCCAGTACATGTGCGGCACATATACCACCTATACAATGACCGGCAAGGTAGCAGAGCGCGCCGGAAACTTTAACCCCGCTTTCCAGCCCTATAACCTCTTTAATTCCAAGGACGGCTTCCTTGTCGCCCTGGGCGCCTTCGGCCCCGGCGTTTATAAGCGCTGCATTCCCGCGATGGGGCTGGATCTGGAATACTTCAACTATAAGGACTGCTCTTCCGGCCCGGCCGCTGTCGCTTCCGAAAAGGGCCAGGAGCTGAACAAGGCCGTCATCGAGTGGTGCGCTTCCCACAACGCGCAGGAAATAGAGAGCATTATGGAAGCTGCCCGTGTTCCCTGCGCTACGGTCAACACCGCAAAATCCGCCTATGAGAACGAGCATTTCCGCTCCCGCGGCGACTGGGTCAAGTATGTTGATCAGACCTGCAATGCCGAGATCGAAGCTTTCGGCATCGCCCCCAAGATGAGCGAAACTCCCGGCAAAATCTGGCGCGGTGCTCCCGCCATGGGACAGGATACCGTGGAGATCCTCAAAACGGTCCTCGGCTACGACGAGGCGAAGATTGCCGAACTCAAAGAAAAAAATCTGATCTAGGGCTCCCGCTTTCCATCCGCCCCTCCAAACGGAGGGGCGGATTTCTTGTTTCAACAAAAGTTGACAAAAGGTTGAGCTATAATTGAAAGTAAAATGCTATTCTCGCGGCAAGAATAATTAAAGAAAAATTAAGGCGGGGTAGTATGGACTTTTTGCGCTGCGTTTGTTACTATGCGATGGCGGGAATCGCGTCGTTTTTTGTGGGAAGGCTTGTCTCCCGCCACCGCTTCCGGTATGACGCGGTTCCTTTTCGGCCCTTTCCCTTCGAAAAAGAGGGCAGAATTTATAAAAAAATAGGTATTGCCCGCTGGCAGGGGAAGGTCCCGGACATGAGCCGGATTCTGAAGGGGCTCATGCCGCCCAAGGCCCTCGCCGGCCGGCCGGACAGGGAGACCCTGCTTGTTATGATACAGGAGACCTGCGTTGCGGAGCTTGTGCACTGGCTCCTGTGCCTTGCGGGGCTGGCTTCCCTTTGGCTCTGGCCGGGCGCGGGCGGGCTGCTGTGCTGGCTTTTGTACTGCCTTGTGGGCAATCTGCCCTTTATCCTGATACAGAGATATAACAGGCCCCGGCTCCTTAAACTGCTGGAGCGGCAGAGCAGGGGAGAGGGAGAGAAAAAATGAAAGCGCTGATTTTGAGCTGCAACACCGGCCAGGGGCACAATTCCTGCTCCGCGGCCATTAAAGAGTGCTTTGAGGCCCACGGAACCGTATGTGACGTGACCGACGCGCTGGGCTTTATCTCCCAGGGCGTTTCCAAATTCATCTCAAAGGGCCATGTATTTGTCTACCGACACATGCCCTGGCTTTTCCGCCGTGGCTACCGGTATTCCGAACGGCACGGGGAATATTTTGGGGAAGAGTCTCTGGTATACCGGCTTATGGCCAGAGGGGCTGATGGCCTGTATGATTTCATCTGCCGGGAGGGTTATGACACGGTTATCTGCCCCCATGTTTTCTCCGCCCTGATGCTGACGGAGCTTTTGAAGCGCCATCCCGGCGCCGTGCGAAGCTGCTTTGTGGACACGGACTATGTCTGCCACCCCGGCGCCGCCGAGAGCGCTCTGGATCTGTATTTCATGCCAGACGCCTCCGTTATGGAGGGCCACGAAGCAGAGTTTGACATGACTAAGGTGGTGGAGAGCGGCATTCCCGTCCGCCGCCCCTTTTATTCAAGCCGTCCCGGGGTTCAGGCCAAAAGGGCTTTGGGCATACCGGAGGACGCGGCGCATCTGCTTGTCATGTGCGGCAGCATGGGCTGCGGCCCTATGAAAAGGCTTACGTCCTGTCTTGCGGGGCTTCTGACGGAAAAGCAGTATATGACCGTTGTCTGCGGCACCAACCATGCGCTTAAAAACTGGCTGGATTTCCGCTTTGAAGGGCGGGAAAATATCCGGGTTCTGGGTTATACCCAGGACATCTCTCTCCTTATGGACAGTGCCGACCTCTATCTCACCAAGCCCGGCGGCATCAGTACCAGCGAGGCGGCGGTAAAGGCTCTGCCTATGGTGCTGGTGGACGCGGTGGCAGGCTGCGAAGAATATAATATGGAGTATTATGTGAGCGCCGGGCTTGCCGTGACGGCGGAAGGCCCCAGAAAGCTTGCCCGACTCAGCGCCAAGCTGCTTGGCAGCAGGGAGCGCCTTGCGCGGATGCAGGCGGCGGGGCGGAAGCTGAGAAGCCGGAACGGCGCGGAGCTCATATACAGTTGCATGAACAATGAAAAATCTGAAAAACAAAAGGCCTGAAAAAAAGAAAATTCCCATGGTGGACTACCGGGGCTTCCGACTGAGGGAACTGAGAAGCCCCCGCTTCAGCCATCTGCTTTTGCTGCTCTACTGGCCGGTGTACGGCCTGCTTTTCCTGTATGTGGAACGTTTTTACCCGGTGGCGCATTATCATGAGGTGCGCTGCGCGCTGGATGGGCTGATCCCCTTTAACGAGTTCTTCCTGATTCCCTATCTGTTCTGGTTCGTATTCCTGGTGGGCATGCTGCTGTATACCCTTTTGTATGACACGGACTGCTTCAGAAAGCTCATGAATTTCATCATGTTTACATATACCGCCGCCATTCTGGTATATTTCATCTTTCCCAACTGCCAGAATCTGCGCCCGGAGCAGTTCCAGCGGGATAACCTGCTGACACGATTCATGGCCTGGTTCTACGCGTTTGACACCAACACAAATGTCTGTCCGTCCATTCATGTTATAGGTTCTCTGGCGGTGATGTTTGCCGCTTGGAATACGGAGCGCTTCAAAAGCCCGGGCTGGAAGCTGGCCTTTGCCATAACCGCCGTTTTGATAAGCGTTTCCACCGCTTTTTTAAAGCAGCATTCCTGCGTTGATATCGTCATGGCTTTGCCGGTATGCATTTTGGGCTATTTTCTCTGCTTTAAAGGCAGAAAATCCGTCCCCAGCGCAGTCTCCGGGACAAGGCGGCAGCATACATAAAATAAAAAATCAGCGGCTCATCGAGCCGCTGATGCAGACCGCAGGCAAACCCATAGGCAACGGATAAATATGCGTGGGGAAAATGCAGTTATTCATGTGCTCCTCCTTATTTTGTCAGCGCGAAGTGGCAGCGCGCCGGGCCTTGAAAAAAAGTTCCTCATCGCTCATAAAATCACCTCGTTTTGTCCAGTATAACACTGAATTCCACGCCGGAAAAACTTTTTCATGGGAATTGATTATAAAAAATGTCATTCTGAGAGAAGCAAAGAAGCTTACGCTGCTTTTTTCTCTCAAAATGACAGGGCGTTTTATTAATTATCTGGCCTTTTCTTTTACCGCGATCCAGATCTCACAGTAGTAATCCGGGTTCCCGGTATCCGCCGAGGGGTAAAGCTCCAGCTCCGCGCCGTTGCCGTACTCGTAATTGCTCTGGGGGAAAAACTCAGTGACGATTTGGGTGTATGTCCTGCGGAAAGCCTCGGGCATCGGCCCCCGGCAGGGGAAAACCGCGTAGGTATAAGCCGGAATTTCTACAAGCTCCAGCCCTTCGCCGGTTATGGGCGCCCCGTTGTACGGCACGCCGATACCGTAAGGAAAGGCGGAATCGTCCATTTCCCCGGAAAAACAAATGCCAAGCAGGCCGCCCAGCTTTGAAAAATCCGCGCAGGCGCAGAGTTTTTCTATGGTCCCGTCCCCGCTGCATTGGCTCCAAAATTTTGAAATTTCTTCTGTGGCGGTATCGCCCTGGGGCTTGGCCACCTGTTTTCTCCTGCATAAAACCCGGAACGCGTCTCTCTTTTCGATTCTGTAATCCATCGTCCTGCCTCCTGTTAAAATAAGTTTTACGGAGAGTCTGGAAAAGGATTTTACGGTGGCTCCCCGGCGGGCTTCGCTGGGGCTTACGCCATGAAAGCGGGCGAAGGCGCGGGAAAAGCTCTCCGGACTGTCATAGCCGTATTTCAGAGCCGTGTCTATGACCTTCGGGCCGTGTTGCCTCAGTTCCTGGGCGGCCAGCGTCAGACGGCGCATGCGGGTATAGTCCCCCAGTGAGAAGCCGCACAGCATGGCAAACATCCGCTGAAAGTGAAAGGACGAGGAGCAGGCCTGACGGGCCGCCTCCCGATAGTCGATCTCCTCCGTCAAATGTTCTTCAACATAGTCCAGCGCACGCTGTATTCCGCTTATCCAATCCACACCGAATCCTCCCTCCGTATGGCACCATTATGGCAGGCTGCGGCAAAAAAAGCATGATATTTCATGCGCTCCGCTGCCAGCTCATTCAAAAAGGCTTATCTGCCGCCGTTTCTTCTCAAAATGTTTCAGGTAGGCAAAAATTTCATCCTTATCGCTGCATATCCCGGCTTTCCGGCAAAGGCGGTAAAAAAGCTCCGTCAGCTCCCGGCTCCGGGGGCTTTCCAGCATATATGCCCCGCCGTAGCGGAGGATGTAGCGTTCTTTCAGACCGGGAAAATCCCCGTCCAGCCGCTCATAAAAATACTCCCGGTTTCCCTCCCGGAGGGTAAGGCCCATGCCGAAGCAGATAATGCCCCGCACCCCAGCCTGGGCGCAGTAATCAAGAACGCCGCGTATATTTTCCTCTGTGTCGTTTATAAAGGGAAGAATGGGGCAGAGCCAGACGACAGTAGGAATTCCCGCCTCCCTCAGCTTTTTCAGCGCCAAAAAGCGCTCATAAGTGGAGCTTACGTTTGGCTCGATTTTGCGGCTGAGGGCCTCGTCATAGGTGGTCATAGTCATCTGGATGACGCATTTCGTTTTATCGTTTATTTTCTCAAACAGCTCTACGTCCCGCAGAACCGAGGCGGATTTGGTAATAAGCGTGGCCCCGAAGCCCCGGCGCTCTATAATTTCCAGCGCCCCTTTCGTATACTCCAGCTCCCGCTCCAGGGGAATATAAGGATCCGTCATGGAGCCCATGCCGATCATGCAGGGCTTTCTTTTCCGCCGCAGGGCGTCGTCAAGAAGCGCGAGGGCGTTCTCCTTGACTTCCACATCCTCAAACGGGTGCGCCATCTGATAGCAGGCGCTGCGGGAGTCGCAGTAGATGCAGCCGTGCTGGCAGCCCCGATATAAATTCATTCCGTTTTTGGCGGATAATATCCCCTTGGCCTTAACGTAATGCATAGCCTGGCTCCTGTCATAGGTTTTCTGTTTCGCCTGTTTTTCCGATCGGGCAAGATCCTTTGCCGGATCAATAATAACATATTTTTTGAAGCATTGCCAAGCGCCTTTCGGCCAAATCTGTGCCTGCCCGGAGAAGAACTTTTATCCTTGTAGACAAGCGGGAAAAAATATGTTAAAGTACCTTAAAAGCCTGAAAGGAGGCCGGCTGTGGACAGCGACGGAGGCAGTACCGGAGACGCCGCGTTATTGTTATATCGAATTTTATGGGGCGAAGCGTGACCCGTGCCGGTGAGTACGGGGAAGTGCTTGGCCTTTTTGCGCGTTTTTCGGTTTTTATAATACGGAGGACAGAATGAATCAATCAATGTTTTTTATGATCGCTCTGCAGGTGATCCTTATCGCGCTCAACGCTGTGTTTGCCTGCGCGGAGATCGCGGTTATCTCCTTTAACGACAGAAAGCTTGCAAAGCTTGCTGCGGAGGGGGACAAGCGGGCGCTGCGCCTGGCAAGGCTCACAAGCCAGCCGGCCCGCTTCCTGGCGACCATTCAGGTGGCTATTACTCTGTCCGGTTTTCTGGGCAGCGCCTTTGCGGCGGAAAATTTTTCCGGCGTGCTGGTGGACTGGGTGCTGAGCCTGGGCCTTTCCATCCCTGTGGAGACGCTGGACTCTCTGGCAGTGGTGCTGATCACCATTCTTCTGTCGTATTTTACCCTGGTGTTCGGCGAACTCGTGCCCAAGCAGCTTGCCATGCGAAAGGCAGAGGCGCTGGCGCTTGGAATGTCTGGTCTGATAAGCGGTATTTCCCGTATTTTTGCACCTCTTGTGAGCTTCCTGACCCTCTCCACCAACGCCGTGCTCCGCCTTCTGGGCGTGGACACCGGGGCGCAGAGTGAGGAGGTCAGCGAGGAGGAGATACTCATGATGGTGGACGCAGGCAGCGAGAAAGGAACCATCGACAACGAGGAACGGGATTTTATCCAGAATGTTTTTGCCTTTGATAATCTTACCGTGGAGGAGATCATTACCCACAGGACGGACGTCACCCTGCTGTATCTGAAGGATGGGGCTGAACGCTGGGAAAAAATAATCGGGGGGACCCGCTTTACATACTATCCCGTATGCGGCGAGACTCCTGACAAAATTTTAGGCGTGCTCAATACCAAGGTCTATTTTCGCCTTCAGGACAAGTCCATGGAGTCCATACTCAGAGACGCGGTTTTCCCTGCCTATTTCGTCCCGGAGACCATTACGGCGGATCTGCTTTTGAGAAACATGCGCAGGCAGAAAGCCCAGTTTGCGGTAGTCATGGATGAGTACGGCGGAATGAGCGGCATCATCACAATCAAGGATCTGCTGGAAAGGCTGGTAGGCGAGCTGGAGGATGATGTGGTCCCGGAGCAGTCGGAGGACGAACAGGCGGAGCCGCTGGAAAATGGGCTTTGGAAGGTAGGCGGCGGCATTGAGCTGGGGACGCTGTCCTCTCTGCTGGGCATAACGCTGCCGGAGGAAGGCTTTGAGACCCTTAACGGCCTTATCTGCCACAGCCTGGGATATATTCCCCAGCCGGGAGAAAGCCTGGAGAGCGCCGGCCTTGAGATTCAGGTGGAAGAGGTGGAGGATCACCAGGTGAAATCCGTGCTTCTGCGCCTGATAGCAAAGAAAGAAAAATAAAAACATCCTCCCCGGTTTGGACCGCACAATGTTTTTCATACTCAGCCCATAATCAGATCAAGAGGCAAATAAAAATTTGTATTCGGCAGAAAATTATAAATTTGGCTCCAAATGAGCACAGGGCAGACAAGCAGTTCTTTTGCTTTCCGCCCGCCTGCGCTGTGGGTCAGTGCTGTGTTGAAAAAAATAATTCATAATTTCAACATGTATGTTGTTATAACAACATACATGGCACCTGAATTATATTATGCTGTGCCCAGAAGGTCAAAAAACAATACCAAGGAGGCTCAGATCATGATAAGAAAGATCATTCATATTGACGAGGAGAAGTGCAATGGCTGCGGTTCCTGCGCAAACGCCTGCCACGAGGGGGCCATCGGCATGGTAAACGGCAAGGCAAAGCTGCTGCGCGATGACTACTGTGACGGACTTGGCGACTGCCTTCCCACATGTCCCACCGGCGCGATCACTTTTGTAGAGCGGGAAGCCGCCGCTTATGATGAAACGGCGGTGATGAAGAACAGGCAGGAAAAGATACAAAAGCAGGGAGCGGCTTTGCCCTGCGGCTGTCCCGGTACCCAGTCCAAAGCCATTGAGCACAAGGATTGCGACTGCGGCGGATTCGAGGCCGCAGGAGCGATGCCCAGCCGCCTTTCCCAGTGGCCGGTGCAGATCAAGCTCGTGCCGGTCAATGCCCCTTATTTTAATGGTGCAAAGCTTCTTGTTGCCGCGGACTGCACCGCTTACGCCTACGCAAACTTCCACGAGCGTTTTATCAAGGGGAATATTGCTCTTGTCGGCTGCCCCAAGCTGGACAGCGTGGATTATTCCGAGAAGCTCGCGGAAATTATCCGAAACAACGATATCAAGAGCGTTACCGTTGTGCGCATGGAGGTTCCGTGCTGCGGTGGGATCGAACACGCCGTGAAGGCCGCGCTGCAAAGCAGCGGAAAATTTATCCCCTGGCGTGTGGTAACGCTCTCCACAGACGGAAGAATTTTGGATTGAGGAGGCGGGGATCCGGTGTTTTGCGGGCGATAAATGCATCGGCTGCGGTACAAACAAATGTCCGCATTTCTCTCGCACAAGGCAATGAAGTTCCTTGCGAATAACTTCGGCATAGCGCCGGTTATCAGTCCGGCAGGCGTCCGAATGTGCTTTTCATTGAAATACCCAAATACTCCGGTCGGTATTACCGACCCGGAGTATTCTGCAAATGTAGGCATTCAAAATTTTGCGGCAAGTCTGTCACAGGCCGGAGTGGAAAGCCGGATCGATATTGAGCGGATTTCCCTTGGCTTGCAGGGCCATAACTGCGGTAATGCTTATATCCGATGGACCGTGGAAAACGACGGCAGCTACTTAACGCAGAATGCGACATAGTTTTCCGACTTGATGGCCGCCGGCCTCCGCTGGGGCGGCGATGGGGACAAACAGTTTTACAGAAGGAATATCCCATATATTGCCGAGAAATATATGGGTATGCTGTCATAATGTGATAAAGTTATCTAACAAGCAATACCTTTATTAATGTTTTATTAATCTTGCTCATATTCAATCTGGAGAAATTGACAGGCGCATTTAGAGAAACTATTATTAGCATAGAAATCAGCTTGTTTTTTACAGAGGTAATTATGAGCGCAAAAATATTACTGATAGAGGATAATATTGAGATCGCGAATCTTGTTGAGTTGTATTTGAAAAATGAAGGATTCGTTGTTTTAAAATTTAATAATGCAGAAGATGCTGAGCGTGTGATTGAGAATGAGGAACTTGATCTTGCTATTTTGGATATTGTACTGCCAAATGCTGATGGGCTTTCTGTATGTATAAAGATAAGGGAAAAATATACATATCCTGTAATAATGCTCACTTCCAAAATAGCATCGTCAGATAAAGTAATGGGGCTGACATTTGGAGCTGACGACTATGTTACAAAGCCGTTTGACCCCATGGAGCTTATTGCACGCGTAAAAGCACAGCTGCGTCGTTATAAACAATATAGTGCGCCCAAAAACAGCAATGTGTTAGAACTTGGCGATCTGCGCATAGAACTTGATTCCCACAGTTGTTTTGTGAACGAGGAGATTGTTGACCTTACACCCACTGAGTTTAATATTCTTTGTATTTTGTGCAAAAACAAAGGCAATGTTGTCAGCTCGGAAGAATTGTTCCATGAGCTATGGAACGAGGCGTATTTTTGTAAAAGCACAAATCCGATACCTGTCCATATCAGCCATATAAGGGAGAAAATACGAGACAGTCTTGAAAACCCAAGATATATAAAAACAGTATGGGGGGTCGGCTACAAAATTGAAGAATAAAAAAACTGGGCAGTATGCCGTGTTCAAAAAGAAACTTTTCATAAAGCTCATTATAGTATTCGCGATTTCCACCCTGGGCATATTTTTTGTGCGCAGCTTAATCTCCGGGAAAGCGGGAGAGTTTATTTCAAAACTCCTTGGTATCTGGCTGCATTTGGACGAATCAAACGCACAAAGAGCGTACTTTTATGCAATTGGCAATCTTACAGAGCCGTTGATGGCTATTGTGATTCTGCTTGCACTGCTGATAAGCCTCACGGTATTTGCAAAACACTTTAGGTCAGTTTACAAGGAACTACACGCAGACCACGAAACGGGGGCTGCTGACAACAAATAAAGGCTGAGTATAAAGCACCGGGAAAGTGCGAGATATTCAGCCTGTTTTGTTGTCCGGGGTTTCCAAAGGGGCTTGCCCCTTGGCACACGACTTTGCTTGCAAAGTGTAGTGTGTTATACGCTCTGTCGGCGTTGCCGCTTCAAATGCCGTTGCCGCCGGGGAGGGCAAGGGCATTTGAAGCGGCAGGAAAACAGGGCTGTGATTGCGTGGCGTGAAGCCACAAGCGCAGGACTGGTTTCATCAGCAGACAGGGCGTATATG
>DCJL01000016.1:30986-33069 GCA_002320035.1 Clostridiales bacterium UBA1701
CTCGGCTGGCTTTGCTATTTCCCCGATAAATGGGAATTTATAATGTATCAACATATTGCTTTGCCTGTACTAAATCCATAGAAGTCACTTCTCTCACTTTTTTTACAGCTTCCACTTCTTTGCCACTGTTTTTCAGATGTACTATATATTCTTTTTCTTCATCAGAAATAAAAGATGTAGCTAACTGTTGATTGTTAGTTTCTTTACACAATTTATCAATCTGTATTTGCTGTGATTTTACTTGCTTCTGTAATTCATTGATTTTTATATAAAGTAAAATTCCACCAATTATTATCAAAGCCACAAGTCCATATTCCATAAAGTTTACCTCCACCTCAAATCCCGATTTATCGCTCTGTGAGAACGGCGGGAAAAGTCTCCGCCGCCTGGCACTTCTGGACAAAGTGTCCAGAGTTTGATGTAACTCCCCGATAAATGGAAATCTACCATTCAGCTATCAAGGACATGTTCGCCTTTTGTCCCATCGTCATTTATATAGTACCCATCTACAATAGTACGATACCCGCCACCAAAACTCCACTCGTTTTCTTCAATAAATGCAATAAATTTATCAATAAAGTCATCCATTGAAACTTCTTCTGGAGCTGTAACGCAACCTTGAATTTCAATCTCTTTTATCATCGCTATTTCTCACCTTTCTTTAGTCTGTCCAATGAACTGTGGTAAAGCCATCGCCCCAACTTAGGCAATCAATTTCAAATTTGTGTATTTCAAAACAACTTAGCGGATAATCCTTAAATCCCTCCCGCTCCTTTAACTGTTCGACTGCCTCTTTTGCTTTCGTTTCAGAAGAAAAAACACCAATCAATTTTTCTTCCTCATGTGTTCCATCATCATCTACCAAGTCATGTATATGCCATAGCAGAAAAACATCCATGTTTTCAACAACTTTTCTGTAACTTATGCCACTCCGTTCAAAATTAAAAGAAGCGGGTAAGAGCAGGCCGTTTGCTACCACAATCATGGAGAAATGACATCATCAATAATATTCATATCGTAGTCAAATATGGCCCTGTAACACATACGATAATCGTCCTCATCATCGTTGATAGTAATGATACAGGTTATCGTATCTAATGGTGGGTCAAACTCAAAGTTTTTATTGAATGATACCATACTGTCATAAAAGTGGTATTTTTCCATAACCGTATCAAAATCAGCTCTCATATCATCAAGGAATTGCTCTCGCTCATCATTGTACCAGTTTTTCAAACATTGTGCCATAGCAACCCGTGTTAATTCAAAGATGTTTGAGTGGCGAATAAATTTACCGAAAGCAATTCTATCTATCGGATAATCCATATACATACCTCCGAATTTCTGATTTTCCATTCTTTTATTTCCGCCCCCGCTGTGGGTTTGGATTTTTCAGCAAGTCCGACTTCTGTGCAATCTTTTTCAGCCACTTCTTTTCTTCTTCGGACAGCTTCTTCAAATTCAATTTGAGCCACTTACAGATAAACGCCAAAGCCGCTTGCTCCGGGTCGCTGTCTGGGCTGGCGGTTTCCTCGACGGTCTGCAAGAAATCTTCCAGCGGGTTATCCTCCGGGACGCTGAAAAAATCGTCCTTATGTGCTTCTCGCAGGTCAAGAGCTATCTTGTTTATGTCCTGCTGTATCACATAGCGGCAAAAACTTTCATCGTCAATATGAGCGGCGATAAGCTGTCTTAACTGCGTGTCAGTCAAGCCGGGATTATGCCGCTTCATAATGGTTGCGCTCACAGCGTCCACAATGGCGTTTGCACTCTGTACTTGTTTTCCTGCTATACCGTTTACATAGATTTCAAGGTCAGCCATCAGCCGGGGAAAATCCGGGTGCGCTGCCAGCTCACACAAGAGGGAATTATCCACCAGCCCGCTTTTCAATAGTTCAATCATATCGTCACTCAAACGCAGGTCTGCAAGATCAGCGCTTGGGTGATTTTTGGTTTCTGTCAATCCCAGCAGATAGTCGGCGGTCACGCCGTAAAACTTCGCCAGCTTGATAAGGGCATAGTGGCTGATGTCCTTATACTCGTCCGCTTCATAGCTGCCCAGCGCAGACTTGGAGAGGTGCGTCTG